>NZ_JBPDXO010000100.1:0-202 GCF_051295855.1 Methylococcus sp. S1M | reverse complement strand
GATGGCCCGGATGAAGGAACTGGAAGCCGAGAATGCCCGGCTGAAGAAGATGTACGCGGAGGAGCGCCTGAAGGCCGGCATTCTTCAGGAGGCGATTTCAAAAAAGTGGTGAGGCCATCTCACCGCCGTGAGATGGCCAAGCGTGCCGTCAGCGGGCACAGGGTGTCAATCCGCCTTGCCTGCGCGACATTTCAGGTCAGCG
>NZ_JBPDXO010000099.1:0-203 GCF_051295855.1 Methylococcus sp. S1M | reverse complement strand
GGAGGTCCAGGCGCCTTCGTCACCAAGTCGACTGCGCAGACCATCGACGGCGCCAAGACCTTTACCGGCGCGAATGACCTCGGCGCTCAAACCACGGCGACGACGCCGGCGGCGGCCGACAACAGTACCAGGGTCGCCACCACCGCTTTCGTCAAAGCGCAAGGCTACCTGACGGGCAACCAGGTCGTCACCCTGACGGGCGA
>NZ_JBPDXO010000098.1:0-203 GCF_051295855.1 Methylococcus sp. S1M | reverse complement strand
GGGGGCGGCGGCATGAACGTGATGTCGAAGGTCAGGTGCCCGAGGGCGATCTCGGTCACCGGGTTCTTGGCCTTGTCGTAGCCGCAGTGGCCGTCGATCAACGCCCCGCGCATCACCAGGGTGCGTAGGAACAGGTTCACGCTCTCGGTGATGGCGTCGATCAGGGCATCGGTGATCGGCTGATCCAGGAATTGCAGCATCGA
>NZ_JBPDXO010000097.1:0-203 GCF_051295855.1 Methylococcus sp. S1M | reverse complement strand
GGGGGCGGCGGCATGAACGTGATGTCGAAGGTCAGGTGCCCGAGGGCGATCTCGGTCACCGGGTTCTTGGCCTTGTCATAGCCGCAGTGGCCGTCGATCAACGCCCCGCGCATCACCAGGGTGCGCAGGAACAGGTTCACGCTCTCGGTGATGGCGTCGATCAGGGCATCGGTGATCGGCTGATCCAGGAATTGCAGCATCGA
>NZ_JBPDXO010000096.1:0-203 GCF_051295855.1 Methylococcus sp. S1M | reverse complement strand
GTGGTGCAGCTGGTGCGTTACGAGATCTACGACCGGCGGCCCGAAGGCAAGGACGATCTGCCGCCCGCCGTGGTACGGGGCCGAAAGGACGCCCTGCAGACGCTGGACGACATTCGCGCCGGCCGCATCAGCCTGGGCGTGGCGGACGATCCCGCCCAGGCTCAGCCCGAGGCCGGCGCCCGGATGCGGACCCGGATCCGGGG
>NZ_JBPDXO010000095.1:0-203 GCF_051295855.1 Methylococcus sp. S1M | reverse complement strand
GTGGTGCAGCTGGTGCGTTACGAGATCTACGACCGGCGGCCCGAAGGCAAGGACGATCTGCCGCCCGCCGTGGTACGCGGCCGAAAGGACGCGCTGCAGACGCTGGACGACATCCGCGCCGGCCGTATCAGCCTGGGCGTGGCGGACGATCCCGCCCAGGCTCAGCCCGAGGCCGGCGCCCGGATGCGGACCCGGATCCGGGG
>NZ_JBPDXO010000094.1:0-204 GCF_051295855.1 Methylococcus sp. S1M | reverse complement strand
AAACCGCCGAGGAAGCGCTGGTCGTGCAGGCCGAATCCCAAGGCGTCGAAATCTTCCGCCGACCGGACATCGACCCGGCAATCGTCTTGGAGGCCGCACAATGAAAGCACTCCCCATGCAACACCGGAGCGCCACCATCACTCCGGATACCACCGATTCCGCCAAACGCACCTTCAACGTAGTGTGGTCGACCGGCGCCGCCGT
>NZ_JBPDXO010000093.1:0-205 GCF_051295855.1 Methylococcus sp. S1M | reverse complement strand
GACATCGCAAAAAAAGCCGCGGCGTACTTCGCGCAGGACACGCTGCGAGGTACGCCTGGATTGACCCAATGAAGCGCCGCTACCCGGTGAGCGTCTCCTGCGAGGTGCTGCAAGTCAGCGCCAGCGGGTATTTCAACTGGCTGCGCCGGCAAGAGGATGGACAGGGCCGCAGCGACCCTACCCAACGTCACAGCGACGAAGCCCT
>NZ_JBPDXO010000092.1:0-211 GCF_051295855.1 Methylococcus sp. S1M | reverse complement strand
AAGCTGGAGGCGGTGCGGCAGGTGCGCGCCGGGCAGGCGATAGAGGTGGTGGCCAAGGTCTTGGGCATCCCCAAGGCGAGTCTGGGCAACGGGGTGCGGCTGGCTGGCAAGGGCGGGCTCGGCGGTGTGGGCGGCGCAGACAAAGCCGATCGGGTCTCGCCCGAGCAGATGGAAATCGCCCGGCTGCGCGCCGAAAACGCCCGCCTTCGCA
>NZ_JBPDXO010000091.1:0-215 GCF_051295855.1 Methylococcus sp. S1M | reverse complement strand
GACATCGCCTGCATGTCCTGGAACAATTCACCCAGCCTGAACGAACCGGACAACGCCTGGAGGGCCTCGGCACGTTTTTGCGCGTCTTCCAGGGACAGCGCCTGCTTGAATGCCGCGGCCGCCTGCGGGCCTTTGCTACCGATATAGGCGGTGATGGTATCCATCATCGCCTCCATGGGACTGATGCCGCGCTTGGCGGCATTCTTCAAGCTGCT
>NZ_JBPDXO010000090.1:0-222 GCF_051295855.1 Methylococcus sp. S1M | reverse complement strand
AGTTCGAGCAACGCTGGTACGAGGCACAGCGCAAAAATGCCGCGTGAACCGGAGGTTAAGAACTACACGAAACAGGGCAAGGGCATTTTCAGGGCTTCGTGTCGCAACCCGCCCGGTGGTCCATCAACCGGGCACAGCGACGTGAGCCACGATGCCCGAAAATCGCAGCCCCACGACCCGCCTTCGCGACGACGACCGTCACAAAGGCCGCGTTCTTGATCG
>NZ_JBPDXO010000089.1:0-224 GCF_051295855.1 Methylococcus sp. S1M | reverse complement strand
GCCAGATCCTGGGCGATCTCCACGAACATCGCGCGATCGGCCTTGTCCGAGGACTTCTTCGCCAGCGCCGCCAAGTCGGTGGCGATCGATGCGATCCGGGGCTCGGCCGCCGCCTTCCAGATCTCGATCCCGTCCAGGCGCTGCTCTTGGTCGTAGCCGTTCGGCAGCAGCGACTGGGTCTGCATCTCGATCCGCTCGATGCCGGCCGGCGTCAGGTAGACGTG
>NZ_JBPDXO010000088.1:0-227 GCF_051295855.1 Methylococcus sp. S1M | reverse complement strand
GTGAACGGCCAGAAACAGAAGCTCAAGCTGACGGCTTCGACGACCCTGACCGTGTCCAGCACCGGCGCGCCGGTCGGTAATTACGTGATCCGCCTGATTCAGGACGCCACCGGCGGCCGTGCTGTGACCTGGGCCGGCCTGTCCGGCTCCCGCTGGCTCGGCCGGGCCGCGGCGCCGGCCGTCAACACCACCGCGAACGGTGAATCGCTGCTGTCGATCTACTGGGA
>NZ_JBPDXO010000087.1:0-228 GCF_051295855.1 Methylococcus sp. S1M | reverse complement strand
GTCGCGCCGGGCCAGACGGGCGCACACGAGACCGAGGGTGACAGCCCCATAGGCCACGCCGACCAAGCCCAGCCCGCCGAACGCCTCCCACCGACCGAGCCCGGCGAGCTCGGGCCGGCCGGACCCGGCCCGGCTGGCCAGATAGCCGACCAGAGAGGGCAGAGCCCCGATGGGAGCGACCTCCCGGACAACCCGGACCTGGCCGATGCCCAATTGCGCGTTGGCAGA
>NZ_JBPDXO010000086.1:0-228 GCF_051295855.1 Methylococcus sp. S1M | reverse complement strand
TTCAGACGTCGAACGCACACGGCTGGCGTCGCGACTCCAGACCGATCCGGTCCGGAGGGACCTCCCCGCGTTCACCCGCGCTACCGACGCCAAACTGCTGGAACTGGCAACACCCGCATTGCGTGCCGGGCTGTCCGTCATCCTCGATGCCACGTTTCTCTAACGACGCTATCGGGACGACGCCAGAAAGCTCGCCGGCCGCACCGGCGCCGGTTTCGTCATCGTCGC
>NZ_JBPDXO010000085.1:0-229 GCF_051295855.1 Methylococcus sp. S1M | reverse complement strand
ACGCTCGTCTACGCCTACATCATCGCCATCCTGATCTCGCTGTCGACCGCACTGACGGTCACGACTGCGCTTTGCGTCGCCCTGCTGACATTTTCGAAAGAGGCGGCGGAAACGCCGCCTCTGATCCGCTGGCTGCAACCGCTTTATGGACGCTGGCTGCGGTGGGCCGCGATTCACCCCGCCCGGCCCGCGCCCGGCAACCACGCGGCCAGCCACCAGGCGACCCCCG
>NZ_JBPDXO010000084.1:0-230 GCF_051295855.1 Methylococcus sp. S1M | reverse complement strand
CAGTGGTGGCGGCCGGTGTGGCAGGCAATGCCGCCGGCCTGTTCGACCTTCAGCAGCACCACGTCATCGACGCAGTCGATGCGGATTTCCAGCACCTTCTGGCGGAGGCCGGACTCCTCGCCCTTGCGCCACAGCCGGCCGCTCGAGCGCGACCAGTACACCGCGTAGCCTACCGCTGCGGTCAAAGCCAGGGCCTCGCGGTTCATCCACGCCACCCTCAGCACATGGCC
>NZ_JBPDXO010000083.1:0-230 GCF_051295855.1 Methylococcus sp. S1M | reverse complement strand
CGAATATCCCCGCCAGAAACGCCTGAATCACGAGTTCCTCAGCCTCTACCAGCAGAAGCGCAATGCCATTCTCAGGTGGTTCGCACGGATCGGCCAGCCGGGGCTGCAGCCCCTGCTCGCCTACCGCAAGAAAACCAGTTCCGAGATTCGTTACTCGCAGGCCCGGCTCGACCGGTTTCTGGAACAGACGGTCGGACAGCGCGTACGCCCCCTCTACGGCCCGGTCGAAC
>NZ_JBPDXO010000082.1:0-230 GCF_051295855.1 Methylococcus sp. S1M | reverse complement strand
AAACAGCAGGACCACGACAAGCACCTGCGCGCCGGCAAGGCCATACTCGAAAAGGAAAAGCACAAGCTCCAGACCAGGGACGTCGACCTCGACGCCCTGGCCCGCCATTTCAACCTGCCGCGGCCCGATGACGTCCTGCTCGCCATCGGCCGCGGCGACAGCGGTCCCGGACAACTGGCCGCCGCGCTCCAGGTGCCCGGATTCCCGCCGCCTCCCGTACCGCCGCGGAA
>NZ_JBPDXO010000081.1:0-231 GCF_051295855.1 Methylococcus sp. S1M | reverse complement strand
ATCAGGCTGATGTCCGACGGGACCCAGTCGCCGGTCGCAGGATCGGTCTCAAGAGTCACGAAGTACTGCAGAGTAACCGACCAGGCCACTGCCGCCGATACCGGCGCGCCGATGCCGGTATCGATCAGCTCGGGCAGAGACAGATTCATGAAAACGCACTGAAGCATCTGTTAAAGATCGATGGAGCCATCCGGATCGGTGAAGGGGGTCTCCTGGTACGCCGGTACGCCG
>NZ_JBPDXO010000080.1:0-233 GCF_051295855.1 Methylococcus sp. S1M | reverse complement strand
ACTGTCTTAATTGCAATCAGTACAAGCAGGGGCAACTCGTCGTCCATGGAAAGTCGACGTCGGCGTCCAGTCAGATCGCCCTGAAGGAGACTTCGGAGGAGTTCAAGAAAACCAGTTTCGTGTCGCCGGTCACAAAGGAAGTCTCGAATGGTCTGGATCGGTTCCAGATTGCATCGGATGCTGTCAATGGGAGGTCTTCTGTAGCGTCTGCTCTATCTGAAAATCCAGGTCAG
>NZ_JBPDXO010000079.1:0-233 GCF_051295855.1 Methylococcus sp. S1M | reverse complement strand
ATTATATAAGAAGAACATCCGGACTGACTAATCCACCGGGCGCCGGCGCGCCAGCGGCGGGCATGCAGTTTCAGCCCCACCACACTGCACCTGCTGCAGGCGTCGTCAGCGACATGCGATGGTGTTATCGTCTATTTCATAGCAAAATACTCATGATATCGCCGTAGCGAACACCCAAAGCAAACACGCCTTGTATCAATTCGACCAATCTGACAAGCGGCTGGTAGACGAAC
>NZ_JBPDXO010000078.1:0-233 GCF_051295855.1 Methylococcus sp. S1M | reverse complement strand
AAGGAAATCAGTCCATGCCCATCATGAAGGAGCCTTCCCGCCTGCTCGAAACCGTGGTCGCGCTGGCCAAGGAGGCCGGCCGGGCTATCCTCGCGAGCTATGACTCGGAGTTCAGCGTCACGCAGAAATCCGACCAATCACCACTGACGGCTGCGGATCTGTCATCGCATGAGTTGAGTGTATCCGGACTGGCTCGTCTGATACCCCAATTTCCGGTACTTTCTGAAGAGTCA
>NZ_JBPDXO010000077.1:0-233 GCF_051295855.1 Methylococcus sp. S1M | reverse complement strand
GACCGAGGTCGGCACGCTTCAGCTTGAAGCCGTGGCGCGGGACAGCGGTGAGCGCTGGAAGGTCGAATTCGCGGTGCGCAGCGGCGAGAAACCGGTGCCAGCCTTCGATGAGGTGAGTCCCGAAGCGCCTTATCTCGGTACCCTCGAAGCGCCCGCCGAATCAGTGGTGGAGGGGGATGCCGGCGGAGATGAACCGGCCGGGAAGAAGCCCTTCTGGTCCTTCAACAAATGAG
>NZ_JBPDXO010000076.1:0-234 GCF_051295855.1 Methylococcus sp. S1M | reverse complement strand
TCTATCGGATGAGCCATATATTGATCAGGAATTTTTTCATATATATTTATAAATATACGGAATAAAGCGGGCGGATCTGTCGAGCAATCCCCGGCGGGGATACGGAAGGGGGGCGGATGAACGGGGGAGGCCGGGACTATCTTTACACCCGGTTTACCTGCAAACAAGCCCTCGGTGAACACACACTTGGCAAGATGGATAAAGCAACACGACCGTCCGTACCGCTTCGGATCG
>NZ_JBPDXO010000075.1:0-234 GCF_051295855.1 Methylococcus sp. S1M | reverse complement strand
TTCAGGGTGAGGAAAACGCCGATTTGTCCCTGATCACCGGCTCCGTATCCGTATTTGATGGCATTGGTCGCCAGTTCTTCCAGCACAAGATTCAACTGGACCGTGACCGGCTCGGGTACGCCCGCGGCCGAGCAGAAGTCTTCCAGCTGCTCCATGACCTCGATCAGAGGCTCTATGCCGGCTTCGATTGTGCGCTCGAATTTGGCGCATTGCACGTCGGCCTCGTTCTGTTCC
>NZ_JBPDXO010000074.1:0-234 GCF_051295855.1 Methylococcus sp. S1M | reverse complement strand
TTGCCGGATGTCAACCGCGTTCTCGACCGCATGCGCCGCTTCTCTGAGTCGGTCCGCACGGGAGAATGTCGCGGCGCGTCCGGAATGGCCATCACCGATGTGGTCAACATCGGCATCGGCGGGTCCGACCTGGGCCCGTAGATGGTGGTCAAGGCACTGCAGCCTTACGCAGACCCGCGGCTGCGCGCTCACTTCGTCTCCAACGTCGACGAATCCGACCTGGTCGAGATCCTC
>NZ_JBPDXO010000073.1:0-234 GCF_051295855.1 Methylococcus sp. S1M | reverse complement strand
CGCGCGGATAGACCCTTGCCATCCATCCACATCTGAACTTTGGCAAGGGCTCCCCCGCACCCGCGGGGATAGACCTTCGGATTGTCGTCCGGCATGAAGACAGTGCCTGGCTCCCCCGCACACGCGGGGATAGACCCTATTGAGCCCACTCGAACGCCTCTTGCTCGACGGCTCCCCCGCACACGCGGGGATAGACCCGCCCCGGCGCCCACCCGCGAGCCGGGCGTTGAGGCT
>NZ_JBPDXO010000072.1:0-234 GCF_051295855.1 Methylococcus sp. S1M | reverse complement strand
TACCCTTGGGCGAGGACAAGGGCCAAATCTTCGCGTGCTGCCCCACTCTTAGCCAACCGGACTTGGTCGGTGGCGAAGGCGCGCGCGCCCATTTCCTATCGGACGGATTGCCTACCGTCGCCTTGTGTTGGAAAGACGACCTCGACGAGAAGGAGCAGGAAAAATTCCGCGCCAAACATGCCTTTTTGTGTGGCTTGCTCGAACAGGCGGCGGAAGCCGCTCCATATTTGAGCG
>NZ_JBPDXO010000071.1:0-234 GCF_051295855.1 Methylococcus sp. S1M | reverse complement strand
GCTCTGGAGCGGCGACATCACCTACATTGCCACCGACGAAGGCTGGCTGTACCTGGCTGCGGTCATCGACCTCTTTGCTCGCCAGGTGGTGGGCTGGAACCTGCAGGAGCGCATGCACAGGGGCTTGGTCAAGGATGCCCTGGCCATGGCGTGATGGCGCCGCCGCCCGCCGCCTGGCCTGATCTTCCACAGCGACCGGGGCATCCAATACGGCAGCCATGAGTTCCAGCAGGC
>NZ_JBPDXO010000070.1:0-236 GCF_051295855.1 Methylococcus sp. S1M | reverse complement strand
TCAAGGCTTGATGAGCCTTTTCGCCGTATCCGATAACTACCCCGAACTGAAAGCCGACCAGACGTGCCGGATGCTGGAGAGTCGCATCACCGAGCTGGAAAGCTCGATCCCCGACCGCCGCGAGTTCTACAACAATCACGCCAACGCCAACAACGTACGGCTCGACCAGATTCCCGACCTCCTCATCGCCCGCCAGTTCGGCTACAAGCCGTTCGACCTGCTGGAATTCTCGGAAA
>NZ_JBPDXO010000069.1:0-236 GCF_051295855.1 Methylococcus sp. S1M | reverse complement strand
GGCGGCGCTCGGACCGCCCCCAGCCGAGGGGGAACCACCGGAGGCAGCGGGACTCGCCGCCAAGCGCAAAGCCATTTCCGAACGCCTGGCGAACATGGAAGGCAGCCTGAAAGAAGCCGACCTGGACATTACCCGCGCCGAAGGCATGACCCAACGGCTCCAAGCGCTGCGACGAACGCGCTTCACCGAACGGGTGCTTAGCAGCGGTCCGTCACCGCTCTCCCCCGCAGTATGGC
>NZ_JBPDXO010000068.1:0-236 GCF_051295855.1 Methylococcus sp. S1M | reverse complement strand
CACCGATGTTCTCCCACACGGCGGTGATGGCATCTTCGGCCAGGCCGAAGCGCTGCAGGAGCGTCAGTGCCTCGTCCTTGGCCGCGGAGATCTGTTCGGCGTAGTCCGGCGGGGTGTCCAGTCCGCGCCGCCGGGTCCAGCTGGTGCTGGTATAGAGCTCCTGCCACAGCGCGCCCGTCCCGGAGTTCCCCTGGGAGGGAGTGGTGGCGCGTATGTCGGCGACGGGGAGCTGAGAA
>NZ_JBPDXO010000067.1:0-237 GCF_051295855.1 Methylococcus sp. S1M | reverse complement strand
TGAAACTCCAACTGCACGACGGACAGGTCGTACGGGCGCTTCCGAACCCGAATGCGCACCAAGGAATCGGTGGGAAGCGGCGACCGATATCCTTCGTGACCGACCGGGCGGGGCGATATCCGGTCGACTTCCGACGCCAGCGCGGCAAAGACGATACAGGCTTCGATTGCGATGTGCGGGCCCCCCGGCTTGTCGAGCTTCTCCCGACGATGCGAGTCCGCAAACAGGTCCGTCTAG
>NZ_JBPDXO010000066.1:0-237 GCF_051295855.1 Methylococcus sp. S1M | reverse complement strand
ACGTGGTGGTCAAGCACACTGCCGGCACGCCGAACTATGTGCTCAACACCGATTACACCCTGGATGCCGCCTACGGCACGATCACCAGCAAGGCCGGCGGCGCCATCGCTAGCGGCCAGTCGGTGAAAGTGAGCTATTCATGGCTGGACCCCTCCAAGGCCGAGAACAGCGACCTCATCGGTGCAGTCGATGGCGCGGGCAACCGGACCGGCATGCAGGCGAGGCTCAATGCCTACC
>NZ_JBPDXO010000065.1:0-241 GCF_051295855.1 Methylococcus sp. S1M | reverse complement strand
ACACTTCCGAAAACCAGCTGCAGCCGGAGCCCCACCGCCTTTGCAGACGATATCCGGATACGGCAGGCATGACCGCCCGCGACAGATTCCCAGTACGACAACGACGGCGTGACTGGGATGGGCAGCTAATATACCTTGACGTTCATGAACTCGCCTGGGTTTTAAGGAGAGAGTTCCGCCAATACGGTGTGGACCTCGAGTTCGAAAGGCCGGCTGACACTGCCGAGAAAACCGCACTGCG
>NZ_JBPDXO010000064.1:0-245 GCF_051295855.1 Methylococcus sp. S1M | reverse complement strand
ATCTGGACCTTCTTCGCGGTACCCAGATCGGACATGGTCTCCTTCTCCAGGCTGATGCCGTTGTCTTCGGAGATGTCGGTGCCGCAGGTCAGTACGTCGATGTCTTCAAGCTTGGCTTTACGACGGTCACCGTAGCCCGGCGCTTTCACCGCTGCGACCTTCAGTATGCCGCGCATGTTGTTGTCCACCAGGGTGGCCAGGGACTCGCCTTCGACGTCCTCTGCGACGATCACCAACGGGCGCCA
>NZ_JBPDXO010000063.1:0-245 GCF_051295855.1 Methylococcus sp. S1M | reverse complement strand
CGCGGCACGGGAACGGCCGGATCGAACAGATGGAAGCGGCGGTACAGCCGGTCGCGGGCGCCGTTGTCGGCCAAGTGCCCGGCGACGAAACGGCCCAGCATCACGCCGTGCTCGATGCCCTGTTCGGCGATGGTCGTGTAGCGGATGTCGATCGGGTCCAATCCCGGACGCACCGCGTGGGTGTGCACGGACTCGTCGAAATCGAGGTAAGGCGTGGACAGGCGCACGTTGAACAAACGGCCGCC
>NZ_JBPDXO010000062.1:0-250 GCF_051295855.1 Methylococcus sp. S1M | reverse complement strand
GTCTGCGACTGCGGCGAGTATGGATTGCTCATGGGATGAAATCGGGTCGTTGCTCATGGGGGTGTCCTGGTAGTGATGAAGGAAGAAGCCTTAGCCGGAGGAGGTAAGACTCCGGCGTCTGGCCCGCATGGCCTTTGAGTGGGTGACACCTTGCGCCGCGCCGCGCGAGGTACGCGGTCCCCTAACTTGAGCGCCTTGATGAATAGACGGCTGACGGATCGGGAAGCGCTCGGCGTGCGGGTGCCGATGT
>NZ_JBPDXO010000061.1:0-251 GCF_051295855.1 Methylococcus sp. S1M | reverse complement strand
GGGGTCGATGGCGCCACAGCGGGTGCCCATGGGGATGCCGTCCAGGGCCGTGAAGGACATGGTGGTGGCGACACTGCGGCCGTTTTTCATGGCGCACAGGCTGGCGCCGTTGCCGAGATGGCAGACGATGGTGCGGCCGTCCGCCGCGCCGGGGTCGATTTAGGCCAAACGCGCGGCGACGTATTAGTAGGACAACCCATGGAAGCCGTAGCGGCGGATTCCCGCCCCCGCGTATTCCCATGGCCGGGCGA
>NZ_JBPDXO010000060.1:0-253 GCF_051295855.1 Methylococcus sp. S1M | reverse complement strand
GAAGGACTCGAAGCGGTGGCGCAGTAAGTCGACGTTTCTGCGCTGCTCTGCGGCCTCGGTGGTCGCCAAGTTCATCGACGCTTCGATCTCGGCATGGCGGCGCTCAAGGGAGCGTAGTTTTTGGAGGTTGAGTTGCATTGGTCGGCTCCATCTGTGGTCGATGAAACACAGTTTCACATTAAAAAACAACGGGTTGAATAGTCTGCAAGCCGTTGTCAATGACCGTTTGCGATGGTGTAGCGGATGGTCGTCA
>NZ_JBPDXO010000059.1:0-254 GCF_051295855.1 Methylococcus sp. S1M | reverse complement strand
CGGCGGCGCTGAGAAAAAACATCGGCCAAAGCAGGTAAAACCGCGGCGACCGCCAGTCCCGAGCGGGGGCCGGCTTGCCATCCGACGGCGACAGCCGCATGGCAAGGCAACCGGCGAGCAACAAAACCAACCCCAGCGATCCCAAGGCAAACGCGGTTTCCGCCACGCCCAAGGGTTCGGGATTTCCGCTGAGTTTCGGGACTGCGTCCGCCAGAGGCCCGGCCGACAGAATGCCACTCCCGAGACCTGCAAGC
>NZ_JBPDXO010000058.1:0-259 GCF_051295855.1 Methylococcus sp. S1M | reverse complement strand
CCAGCGGATTGACGTGCCCGATGCCCTGTCCGACAACATTGCTCACGACGCAGCCCGGACACGACAGAGCCGGCAGCAACCGCAGCAGCCCCTCCCATACCCGCCCGAAAACATCCTCGCCTTCGGCCAGCAGATTGCACAGCCAGAGGGTCAGGCAGTACACCAGCACGAACCGGACGGGGCCGGCGCTCTCATCCAATCTGCCGGCCAACGCCAACGGCTCTTCCACGGTCAGCCAGGACTAAGGGCGCCTCGCCCG
>NZ_JBPDXO010000057.1:0-259 GCF_051295855.1 Methylococcus sp. S1M | reverse complement strand
TAGGCAATAAGCACAAAAGTGTAGGATGTTACAAGAATGATTAGGACTCGGTGAAATGAAAAATCCACGCAATTGCGTGGATTTTATATACTTTTGAGCTCTTCATGAGATTTAGCGAAACCTCATGAGACAATAAATTAATTAGACGTTGAAAAGGAAGTTCATCACATCGCCATCTTTCACGATGTAATCTTTACCTTCTGCACGCATTTTGCCTGCTTCTTTCGCGCCTTGTTCACCTTTGTAAGTGATGAAATCT
>NZ_JBPDXO010000056.1:0-260 GCF_051295855.1 Methylococcus sp. S1M | reverse complement strand
TCCCAGTCCGCTGAACACCAGCAGCTGCCAGGGAAACTTGAAAGACAGAATGGTATTGCGCATGGACCAGCCGAACAGCGAGGTCAGCCCGACCCCCAGCCCGTATCCGACCATACCCACCAGCGTCGCCTGCAGCAGGATCATGCCCAGCAGGGTGCCGTTGCCCGCCCCCAGGGCTTTCAGCACGCCGAACTGGCGGATGTTTTCCCGGGTGAAGGTGTAGAAGGGCTGGCCGGCAATGGCCGCGCCCACGATGAATC
>NZ_JBPDXO010000055.1:0-265 GCF_051295855.1 Methylococcus sp. S1M | reverse complement strand
ATGGGCCCCAGCCGTGCAATGGCAGCCCGGTCGAACGCGCTTTCCGCCATGCCGGTTTCGATGAGGCCCGGCGCCACGGCGTTGACGGTCACGCCCCGGCTGGCCAGTTCCAGCGCCAGCGATCTGGTGGCCGAATGCACTGCGCCCTTGGCGGCGGAATAGTTGACCTGGCCCCGGTTGCCGGTCAGAGCCGCCACCGAGGAGATGATGACGATCCGGCCCCAGCGCTCGCGGATCATCGGCATGACCAGCGGCTGGGTGAGAT
>NZ_JBPDXO010000054.1:0-266 GCF_051295855.1 Methylococcus sp. S1M | reverse complement strand
GAACTGGCGTGCGGAAGAAGCGCCCTACATGAAGCACCGCGAATTCAAGCACAGCTAAGTCGCGAAGGATCTCGTCTTTACCCTGCTCATGCTCGAAAGTGCTGAGCCGCGGGGGTGGGATCGGTCTGGGCAGAACGACGAAGCCCCCGACATATACGACCTATTTCCTGGGAACGTCATGACTCTGGGGTTTACGCTCGGATGGTTGTCCGTTCGCGATCGCAAAAATAGTGCACATTGAAGGAGATTGCATTGCAAATATCAGA
>NZ_JBPDXO010000053.1:0-273 GCF_051295855.1 Methylococcus sp. S1M | reverse complement strand
TCCTTCGGGGGCCGCGTTTTTGTTGATGATGTTGCGGCGGTCGTCCAGCGGAGACAGTTACGCGTTGATCGCACGGTACTGCCCTACATGGCCTACGGCTATACCCAGCATCTCCCCGATAACGGCCCACCGGTGCCGAAAGGCGGCCTCTAGCCCCTTTCGGTAGAGCTCCGAGAAACCGGAGGCAAGGCCGCTTTCGGCCAGCCCCCACCTGACGGTAGCGCCCGGCATCAACAGGCGTGAGCACATCATCGGGCTCAGCGACAGCGCCAC
>NZ_JBPDXO010000052.1:0-282 GCF_051295855.1 Methylococcus sp. S1M | reverse complement strand
GCCACGATGCCCGAAAATCGCAGCCCCACGACCCGCCTTCGCGACGACGACCGTCACAAAGGCCGCGTTCTTGATCGGCGCCATCCTTGCGCCGACGGCACGCTTCGACGGATGCAAGGCCCTTGGCTCTTGTCCCAATGGGAAGGAAAATGGACCGCCGGCCAGCATTACGGCGGCGAATCACGAAAATCAAAACTGACCCTGCCCCTGTTTCGTGTAGTTCTTAACCTCCGGTTCACGCGGCATTTTTGCGCTGTGCCTCGTACCAGCGTTGCTCGAACT
>NZ_JBPDXO010000051.1:0-289 GCF_051295855.1 Methylococcus sp. S1M | reverse complement strand
TTCGGCGCGAGCCAGTTGGTCGACTCGGGCGACCAGCAGGTCGATGTCGTCGAACGGGTAGCCGCTGCGGGACTCCTCGACCAGCTCGCGCGAGAACAGCGAGAACGACAGGCCGAACTTCTCGAACATCTCGTACTGCCACTGCTCGACCAGGCTGCCGGGGGCGACGATCAGCACGCGCTTGGAGTCCGCCCGTATCAAGAGCTCGCGGATGTAGAGGCCGGCCATGATCGTCTTGCCGGCGCCGGGGTCGACGGCCAGCACGAAGCGCAGCGGCTGGCGCGGCAGC
>NZ_JBPDXO010000050.1:0-311 GCF_051295855.1 Methylococcus sp. S1M | reverse complement strand
GGGATGCGGTGCGGAGGCAAGCCGTGATTGCGGCTCAGGAAGGACAGACCGATGTCTGCTCTGCTTCCAGAACCGCCACCGAAGCGTCTGTTTTTCGCGCTTAGGCCGGACGCGGGTGTTCGTGAGACCTTGGGTAGGCTGGTCCGCTCCCTCCGCCGTTCGGTCAAAGGGCGCTGGGGCGAGCCGGACAAGCTCCATCTCACTCTGGCATTCATGGGGGCGGTGCCGGCGGAACGTTTGCCGGAGCTTACAGCAATGACGGAGGATCTCGATCTGACGCCCTTTGAGTTGGCGCTGGACCGGCTGGAATA
>NZ_JBPDXO010000049.1:0-314 GCF_051295855.1 Methylococcus sp. S1M | reverse complement strand
TACACCGTGTTCTACCTGTGGGTGCGGTGGTACGAAGGTGTCTATGGCTGGTCCGCCGGACTGGACTCGTTCGCGCCGGAGTTCGAGACCTACTGGATGAATTTCCTGTACACCGAGATCGTCCTGGAGATCGTGACGGCTTCGATCCTGTGGGGCTATCTCTGGAAGACCCGCGACCGCAACCTGGCCGCGCTGACCCCGCGTGAAGAGCTGCGCCGCAACTTCACCCACCTGGTGTGGCTGGTGGCCTACGCCTGGGCCATCTACTGGGGCGCATCCTACTTCACCGAGCAGGACGGCACCTGGCATCAGAC
>NZ_JBPDXO010000048.1:0-316 GCF_051295855.1 Methylococcus sp. S1M | reverse complement strand
CCCCGAATCACGCCCGGATGTGCCGAGGCGAACTGCCCGAATTCCCGGATGACGGGACGGACGGTCTGCAACAGATCTGTGAGCGGCGGCAGCAGGGCTTCGCCGACCACCAAGCCAACCTCACTCATCCCAATACGGAAGGCTTTCAGGCTTTCATTGAAACCCTGGGTGCGCTTTTGGAAATCGGTGCCTATCAGATCCTGATTCGCCGCGCCGAGCGCACCTTGCTTAATGTCCTGGTACTCGGCCCGGTTCGCCAGCATCGGGCGGATGAAGGACATCGCCTGCATGTCCTGGAACAATTCACCCAGCCTGA
>NZ_JBPDXO010000047.1:0-324 GCF_051295855.1 Methylococcus sp. S1M | reverse complement strand
GTGTGGGTCTGCACCTGGTACTGGCTGATCGACAGATCCCCCGCGTAACCCTGGGTCTGGATGCGGGCGGCGTGGGTGTAGGCCGGCAGCACCACGTTCTGGCCGGAGACGCTGACGCCGGCGTCGATCGGATTGAACAATGCCAGATTGGCCTGGATGGAGGCGGCGAAAGGGAACAGCAGGCCATGGTCGATCCGGGCCGCGTAGCCGACGTGCCCAGCGTTGCTCTTGGCGGTGTCGGCGAACACATCGGACTGGTAGCTGCTGTAGCTGGACGGCAGTTGCAGCCGCTCCTTGACGCTCGCCAGATCCTGGGCGATCTCC
>NZ_JBPDXO010000046.1:0-339 GCF_051295855.1 Methylococcus sp. S1M | reverse complement strand
CCAGACGGCGCTTGCCGCCGATCCAGGGCACGATGGGTTTACATTGCATGTGTCGCAAGCCTCTTTTTCAAACGTTAAAAATCCACTAGGCTTGCCACACCGAGTGGCCATTCGGTGGCAGCCTTGGGTTGGCTTGCAGGTGCATCTGCGGGTCAGCTGGCTGGCCGAGTGTTCCCGCACTCGGCCAGTCGCTGTCTTTAACCCCTTCAATAAGTCATCGCCGCGCCGTCCGGGTCAGAAGTTCTCCCAAAGCGGCAGCGCCGAGCTGCGATCGGGCAAGAGCAGCACGGACACCGAGCCCCAGGTTGTGGCCGCCGATGCGGTCAGGGTCCTGGTTCC
>NZ_JBPDXO010000045.1:0-344 GCF_051295855.1 Methylococcus sp. S1M | reverse complement strand
CCGGAATTAGGGGAGATCAGAAGTAGAGCTATGCGGCCCTGGCCAACCGCTGTTTTGGCGTGATGCCGCCCAAGGCCATGTTTGGGCGTTCGTGATTGTACGTCCACATCCAGCGTGTTGCGAATGCCTGCACTTCCTCCAGTGACTCCCAGTCATACTGCGACAGCCATTCATGGCGCACCGTGCGGTTGAATCGCTCCACATACGCATTCTGCTGCGGCTTGCCCGGCTGGATGTATTCAATCCGGATGCCTTGCCGTGCCGCCCAGGCCTGGACCTTCGCACTGATATTCTCCGGCCCGTTGTCGCAGCGGATCACCCGTGGTCGCCCCCGCCATTCCATC
>NZ_JBPDXO010000044.1:0-344 GCF_051295855.1 Methylococcus sp. S1M | reverse complement strand
CGCCGCCGCCCGCCGCCTGGCCTGATCTTCCACAGCGACCGGGGCATCCAATACGGCAGCCATGAGTTCCAGCAGGCACTACGGGACTGGGGCATGCGCTCATCGATGAGCCGCAAGGGCAACTGCTGGGACAATGCCCCGACCGAGAGCTTTTGGGGGCGGCTGAAGGCCGCCAGCGTGCACGGGCAAAAGTTCGCCACCCGCGAGCAGGCCCGGCAGGCCATACTGGACTGGATGGCTTTCTACAATCACCGCCGGCTGCATTCGTCGCTGGGCTACCTCAGCCCGATGCAGTTCGAGCAACGCTGGTACGAGGCACAGCGCAAAAATGCCGCGTGAACCGG
>NZ_JBPDXO010000043.1:0-347 GCF_051295855.1 Methylococcus sp. S1M | reverse complement strand
CATTTCAGGTCAGCGAAACCTGTTATCGGTACAGCGCCAAGCGCAATGCCGAGAACGAAGAAATCGCCGACTGGCTGATGCGGCTGACCGACAACCACCGCAACTGGGGATTCGGGCTGTGCTTCCTGTATTTGCGCAACGTGAAAGGATTCGGATGGAACCACAAACGGGTGTACCGGATATGCCGCGAACTGGAACTGAATCTTCGCATCAAGCCGAGGAAACGGCTGAAACGGGACAAGCCGGAACCGCTCACGGTGCCGGACACGGATCAACCAAGTCTGGTCGATGGACTTCATGCATGATCAGCTCGCCGATGGAAGGAAGTTCAGGTTGTTCAATGTGAT
>NZ_JBPDXO010000042.1:0-389 GCF_051295855.1 Methylococcus sp. S1M | reverse complement strand
TCGATGACCGCAGCCAGGTACAGCCAGCCTTCGTCGGTGGCAATGTAGGTGATGTCGCCGCTCCAGAGCCGATGGGGCGCCTCGGGGGTAAAGCGCCGCTGCATCAGGTCGGGGGCCACCGGCAGGCTGTGAGCGCTGTCGGTGGTCACCACAAACTTGGGCTTGTTCCTGGCGTGGATGCCATGCTGCTGCATGAGCCGGCGAACCCGCTCCTTGCCCACCCGGATGCCGCGGGCCACAAGCTCCTTGTGCATGCGCGGCCAGCCGTATTCGCCCTTGACCTCGGCGTGGATGGCGCGCATGTGCGCCAGCAGGGCTTCGTCGCTGTGACGTTGGGTAGGGTCGCTGCGGCCCTGTCCATCCTCTTGCCGGCGCAGCCAGTTGAAATA
>NZ_JBPDXO010000041.1:0-431 GCF_051295855.1 Methylococcus sp. S1M | reverse complement strand
AGCCTCTCCTGCGAGGTACTGCAGGTCAGCGCCAGCGGGTATTTCAACTGGCTGCGCCGCCAGGGTGGCGGCTGCGGCGGGGGCGGCCGCGCTGCAGCGCGCTACAGCGACGAAGCCCTGCTGGCGCACATTCGCGCCATCCATGCCGAGGTCAAAGGCGAATACGGCTGGCCGCGCATGCACAAAGAGCTTGTGGCACGCGGCATTCGGGTGGGCAAGGAGCGGGTTCGCCGGCTCATGCAGCGCCACGGCATCCGGGCCAAGACGCCCCGCCGGTTCGTCGTGACCACCGACAGCCGCCACAGCCTGCCGGTAGCGCCCGACCTGGTGCAGCGGCGCTTTACCCCCGAGGCACCCCATCGGCTCTGGAGCGGCGACATCACCTACATTGCCACCGACGAAGGCTGGCTGTACCTGGCTGCGGTCATCGA
>NZ_JBPDXO010000040.1:0-469 GCF_051295855.1 Methylococcus sp. S1M | reverse complement strand
GTACCAGCGTTGCTCGAACTGCATCGGGCTGAGGTAGCCCAGCGACGAATGCAGCCGGCGGTGATTGTAGAAAGCCACCCAGTCCAGTACCGCCTGCCGGGCCTGCTCTCGGGTGGCAAACTTGCACCCGTGCACGCTGGCGGCCTTCAGCCGCCCCCAAAAGCTCTCGGTCGGGACATTGTCCCAGCAGTTGCCCTTGCGGCTCATCGATGAGCGCATGCCCCAGTCCCGCAGGGCCTGCTGGAACTCATGGCTGCAGTATTGACTGCCCCGGTCGCTGTGGAAGATCAGCCCAGGCGGCGGACGCCGGCGCCACCACGCCATGGCCAGGGCATCCTTGACCAAGCCCGTGTGCATGCGCTCCTGCAGGCTCCAGCCCACCACCTGGCGGCCAAAGAGGTCGATGACCGCAGCCAGGTACAGCCAGCCTTCGTCGGTGGCAATGTAGGTGATGTCGCCGCTCCAGAGC
>NZ_JBPDXO010000039.1:0-492 GCF_051295855.1 Methylococcus sp. S1M | reverse complement strand
TGGCTGGTGGCCTACGCCTGGGCCATCTACTGGGGCGCATCCTACTTCACCGAGCAGGACGGCACCTGGCATCAGACGATCGTGCGCGACACCGACTTCACGCCGTCGCACATCATCGAGTTCTATCTGAGCTACCCGATCTACATCATCACCGGTTTTGCGGCGTTCATCTACGCCAAGACGCGTCTGCCGTTCTTCGCGAAGGGCATCTCGCTGCCGTACCTGGTGCTGGTGGTGGGTCCGTTCATGATTCTGCCGAACGTGGGTCTGAACGAATGGGGCCACACCTTCTGGTTCATGGAGGAGCTGTTCGTGGCGCCGCTGCACTACGGCTTCGTGATCTTCGGCTGGCTGGCACTGGCCGTCATGGGCACCCTGACCCAGACCTTCTACAGCTTCGCTCAGGGCGGGCTGGGGCAGTCGCTCTGTGAAGCCGTGGACGAAGGCTTGATCGCGAAATAAGGAGCTTGTCAGGCTGGCGGGCCGGTTTTT
>NZ_JBPDXO010000038.1:0-497 GCF_051295855.1 Methylococcus sp. S1M | reverse complement strand
TCGTTGCTGCCGCCGGTCACGATCCGGGGCGTCAAGGTATGGTTGGCGGCGTCCCAGTGCGCCACCAGCAGCTTGAGCGTCACCGAGGTGGTGGACGCCACGCTGCGGGCAGTGGACCAATGCACGAAGCTGGTGTCCGGCCGGCTCGCCTGGATCGCGTTGTTGGTCAGCACGAAGGCCGGCGCCAGGTCTGAAGTCCCGAGCAGCACCGCGCGCAGGTTGACCAGGTTCGGGCCGGTGGACAGCACCAGCGACGGATCGCCCAGCGGGTACCAGGCACCCGAGCCGGAGGGCTGGATCTCGTAGCGCAGCTCGGTGCCTTCCGGCACCACGTGCTGCGCCGCGATGGCCAGGTCGGTCAGTCCGCCGGACAGCGACACCGACTGCAGCTGGACCTCGGTGCGGACACGGGCGAACTTGGCGCCGTAGACCGTGAACATCAGATCGCGGGTCAGGTCGCCGACGAAGTAGTCGCCGTCCGAGCCGTAGAACAGCGT
>NZ_JBPDXO010000037.1:0-536 GCF_051295855.1 Methylococcus sp. S1M | reverse complement strand
AATGCATCCCAGTTTTTCCAGATCAGGAACGCCGCTCCGGCGATGATGGCAACGGCTGCGCCAATGGGCGTGAACAGTAGTGCGCGGCCGAGGAACATAACGGCCTGAGCCGCCAGCTTGAGACCGGAAATCAATGTGCCACCAAGAATCCGTCCGAGCCCCAGCGCGCCGGCACCTGTCTGTCGAAGCCCAAAGAGCAATGAGCCGACCAGAATGCGACCGGCCCCCACCGCAGCCGTACTTGCCAAGCGAAGGCCGGAAAGGAACGAACCGATCAGGATACGACCAAATCCAGCCGCGGCCGAACCGACCAAACGAAGGCCAGAAAGCAAGGGGCTAGCAATGCTGCGCCCAAACCCCAGTGCGGCGATGCCTGCGAGCCGAAGACCGGAAAACAAAATCCCGCCCAGGGTGCGACCGGCGCCAAGCGCCGCCGAACCAACGGCGCGCAAAGCCCCTCCGGCTCGAGCCAGCGGCCCGAACTGCAAAGCGGTCTTGAGCAGTGTCCATTTACCCAATACCAATTGAGTCGCCGT
>NZ_JBPDXO010000036.1:0-603 GCF_051295855.1 Methylococcus sp. S1M | reverse complement strand
CGATGAACTTGGCGACCACCGAGGCCGCAGAGCAGCGCAGAAACGTCGACTTACTGCGCCACCGCTTCGAGTCCTTCTTTTCGAGCGGCGCTCCCTGCCCTAAGGAAATCGCCGAAATTTGGCACGAACTGCGCTTCGACCCAGAAGCGGCTTTACAGGCTGCCGAGAAACACAACGCGCCTGGACTGGCAGCCATCGCCGAAGAACTGATCGAGGCCCAAGCCACCCTCGCTGAACTCCAGGACGAAGCCAGACGCGAGCGCGCTCGCTTCGACGCATCGGCGGTCCCGCTGGCACGACTCCACGAATTCGCGCGCCAGCACGACGGAAAAATCCACACCGGAGGCACCGCTGCATGAACAAAAACTTGCTCAAAGGAATCGAAACCGTTCGCGCCCAGATTGCCCAGCTCAAAAGCGAGCTGTCCGCCCTTCGCGTGATGCCGATCCACCCCGATGACCTGCCAGCCCGCGTCGCCGATGTCGTCAAAACGTTGGCCGCCCGCGTAGACGAATCCGCGCTCGGCGCACTGGTCGCAGCCTCAACGCCACCCGGAAACCAGGATGATCCGCTGCGAGCGGTCTGCTACGTCTCCGACCAGCC
>NZ_JBPDXO010000035.1:0-612 GCF_051295855.1 Methylococcus sp. S1M | reverse complement strand
CACTTGGCCGACAACGGCGCCCGCGACCGGCTGTACCGCCGCTTCCATCTGTTCGATCCGGCCGTTCCCGTGCCGCGCCGTGGCCGTTCGACCCACGTCGGCGCCATGAAGCTGGGGATGCCGGCCTACACGGCGGAGCTTGCCGTCTCCATGCCGGCGCGCCGCTCGCCCCGTTTGATCGGCCGATTTGCTACGGGGTACTGGGCGCCGGCCAGCGTGTCCCGGCTGGAGCGTGGGCGGGAGGCCATGGCGTTGGCGGCAGCCTTCCGCGACCGGGTGTGGCTGGACACCCATACCCGCAAGCAGGTGCGGGCCGGCTATGCGGTGCGTAGCGGCGAGATCCTGTCCGGACAGTTCATCACCGTTTGACCCACGAGGACACCCATGGAAAAAACCGTCATCTTCCGCGACCGCCAGGAGTTCCAGGCGGCCGACCCGAATGCCCTGCAGACCTATGCGCGCGATTCCATCGATCACGTGGTCGCCGACGGGATCAGCGCACAGAAGCACTACACCGGGTTCGGGGTCAGCGCGGTTTCGGCCACCGAAGTCGAGGTCCAGCCGGGCCGCTTTTACAGCGGCGGCGCGGTCTACGTGGCCGAGCAGCCGGTC
>NZ_JBPDXO010000034.1:0-717 GCF_051295855.1 Methylococcus sp. S1M | reverse complement strand
CCGTTCTGCGGCGCGGCCGCGTTGTACTTCCTCGAGGAGCCGGCCAAGTGCGAGGTCATCAACGACATCAACGGCGAGCTGGTCAACCTGTACCGGGTGGTGCAGCACCACATCGAGGAGTTCGTCCGTCAGTTCAAATGGGCGCTCACCTCCCGGCAGATCTATCAATGGATGAAGGCGACGCCGGAGGAGACGCTGACCGACATTCAGCGGGCCGCCCGGTTCTTCTACCTGCAGAAGCTGGCGTTCGGCGGCAAGGTGGAGTCCAGGACCTTCGGCACGTCGACCACGTCGGCGCCCCGGCTCAACCTGCTGCGGCTCGAGGAGGAGCTGTCGGCAGCGCACCTGCGGCTGTCTCGGACCACCATTGAGCATCTGCCATGGGAGGAATGCATCCGCCGCTACGACCGGCAGTACACGCTGTTCTATCTCGACCCGCCCTATTGGGGCACGGAAGGTTACGGAGTGGAGTTCGGGCTGGAGAACTACCGACGGATGGCTGAGCTCGCCCGGACGATCCAGGGCACGATGGTCATCTCGGTGAACGATATCCCCGAAATGCGGTCGGCATTCGAAGGGCTGCCCCTGGGGCGCACCGGCATCCGCTACTCCGTTGGCAAAGACAGAGCGCTATCCGGGGAGTTGATCATCAGGAACTGCGGTTAGGGCTATGCCAAATCGCGCGCAAAACTATGCCAAATCGCGCGCCACCTTACA
>NZ_JBPDXO010000033.1:0-775 GCF_051295855.1 Methylococcus sp. S1M | reverse complement strand
AAGTAGATCAGGATCGACATGAACGCGGAGAAGAATGCCGATACCGGCGCCACGTCCTTACCGAAGGTACGCAGGGTGCCCTTCTCTACCATGCGGATGTACTCAGGCGTACCCGTACGCACATAGTTGTAACCCTGGATGTCGGCGATCGACATCAGCATGCCGTTGTATTCCACCGGCACGTGCAGCGGCGCGATGATCGGCCAGTTGCCCGGGTAGAAGATCAGACCCCAGCCCATCGCACCGACGATCGCGGTGAACAGGTAGCTGCCCGACAGCATCAGCACGGTGTCCAGGATGATGGCGCCCGGCACCAGCGAGGCAGGGAACACGAAGTTGATCGGGAAGTAGGTCCAGCCCCAGAAGTTGAAATAACGGTTGATCCACTCGCCCAGCAGCAGACCCAGGACGCACACGGTGGCTCCCCAGGGCAGACGATACCGCTCCCACAGGTAGGATTGTACGGCCGCCGGGAAGGTGACCAGTACGATCGGGGTCACCGTGACCCACAGTCGACGGTCTTTCCAGTCCGACCAGAAGTCCCAGTCACCCATGGTGAGCATGGCGTGAATGTGGTACGAGCCCACGATCACGAAAAACACCACGAACAACGCCATCCAGTCGATGGTCCGGGATACCTGGACCGCTTCGGCGTGCGAACGAACCGCAGATTGCGCAGCACTCATTAAAGTTACCTCCAAATTTGTCGTTTTCTTATTTTCGACGGGAGCCGGATCAATCCACCCCGTCGCCGCGAGTCCCTTCCGGCCGCCGG
>NZ_JBPDXO010000032.1:0-837 GCF_051295855.1 Methylococcus sp. S1M | reverse complement strand
TCCGCACGACCGGCATCCACCATCAGCAGACGGGGGATGAAGATCGGTCGACGCGACCAGTAGCCGATCCAGGCAACTCCGATGGCGAACCAGAAGGCGTGCCAGAAATAGGTGTTGCCTTCGTTGTAGTTCTCCAGGTCCACCGTCTGACCGGTCAGGGTGGTGACGGGGTTGCGGAATTCACTCATGGAGCCTTCCACGGTGATCCATTTGCCGGGGCCGATGATCGGTCCACCGCCCTGGACGTTCATCATGGTGTGAACGTGCCAGTCACCCGGACGACGGGCTTTGAGGACAACCCGGAAGTCATAGGTCTTGCCGATTTCCAGACGTACGGAACGCGGCACCAGCTGACCGCCGATGTACGATTCCTTGCGGATGAACACCGGACCCGGCATGCCGACGTTCAGGAACGCCACATCCGGTTCGTCGACCGTTTCCGGCCAGCCTTCGAACACGTGGAACTTGCCTTTGATTTCCACGGTCTCGTTGATCTTGACTTTCTCTTTCGACCAGCTCAGGTCGTACCAGTGGATGGTACGCATACGCATGAACGCGGCCTGCGATTTCTCACCGTGGGCGCTGGCGCTCGGCGCATAGAAGGCGGTCGCTGCCACGGCGGACAGCAGTCCGATTGCAGACCATTTTGCAATCCGGTCCTTTATTGTTTTCATGATCTCTCCTCTTTCGAGTTCTTGCTGTTGGGTCACTCGCCGGCCTGTCGCCAAGCCGGACGACGGTCTTTCACTCAATGCTCTTGCTCGCACCGATCGCTCACGATCAGGTGCTCTGCAGGAACCGTTCGTTGGAGAACCAGCGACCGATGAAGTGCCACAT
>NZ_JBPDXO010000031.1:0-881 GCF_051295855.1 Methylococcus sp. S1M | reverse complement strand
GAGGCGTTGTTCAGATAGTCGCTGCCCGCCGTTGCCGCGACCAGCGCGGTGCCGGATTTCTTGAAGATCGCGCCATCGGCGGCGGCGGACAGGTTGGCACCGGTGCCGCCGTATTGCAGACCAATGGCGGTGCCCTGCCAAACACCCGCCGTCACCGTACCGACAGCGGTGATGTTGGCTTGGACCAAGTCGATCTCGATGGTCTTGTTGCCGGCATTGAGGGTGACGGTGATTTTGCTGGAAGCCGCCACCAGGTTGCGGAATTGCAGATCCACGCCGGACTTGCCGTCGAACACGCCGACACCTGCAGCCCCCTGGTTCGAGGCGGTGTTCGCCTCGCCCGAAGCGCCCCCCGACATCTGGGCAAACGTCAGGGAGGTCGTGCCCAAGGCGATAGCGTCGTTGGTCGTCAGCACCCAGGTTTGGTCGCCGTTGACCGTACCTTCCGAGACGAACATGCAGGCGCCGGCAGTCACCTCCGCATTCGAATCGAAGTCGGTCGCGCGGCCCCAGGCTCCAGCGGCGACCACGTAGACGCCGTTCTGCGAGGCCGTGGTCTGATTCTTCACCAGCACCCGGTCACCGGCTACCAATGCCACACCATCGACTGTCTGGGTACCGGATAGGGTGATGTTGGCGGTGGTCGCGGCGCGGACCGATTGTTTCCAGTCCAGCCCCGACGCGACCGAGTCCACGTACGCCTTGGTGGCCGCATCCTGGGCGCCGGTGGGATCGGCCAGGTTGGTGATCCGTTGGCTGTTCATGGATACCGCCGCGGTCGGCGCCGCCATCTGATCCAGACGGGAGGTTCGCACCTGGGTATCGAAACCGGTGATGTCGGTGGCCTGATATGCCAGCAGGGTCTTGACCTGAGCCACGGT
>NZ_JBPDXO010000030.1:0-1129 GCF_051295855.1 Methylococcus sp. S1M | reverse complement strand
CCCCGGATCGTGACCGGCGGCAGCAACGAGGTGGCGCCATCGACCACGGTGATCACCGACGAGGACGGCGCCAAGCGCTTCAGCTACACCTTCACCATCCCCGCCTCGACCGCCTACGAAATCAAGCTGAGCGGCACCCGCAACGCCGCCAGCCAGCCGTTCGCGGTAGTCGAGCGGATCGACGTGGCAGCGTAAGGAGAAAACCATGGCCAAGCAGACAACGGTTAACGCAATCGATCCCACCCTCATCGACGACGACGGCCAATACCGCGTGGTCTTGGCGGAAAGGATCGTGGTGGATGGCGTCGTCCTGTATCCGGGCTGGGACATCATCCTAAAAGGGGACGTGGTGAAGTCCAACCGGGAGGCGATCGAGCATGCCGACCCGATTTGACCGATACCGCTTCAAGGATGGCGTGACGCCGCTGTCCGAGGACACCTTCAATGCGATCCTTCAGGATATCGACCTGCGGATCGCGGCCCTGGAGGAAGTGCGGATCTCCTGGCAGGCGGCCGTGACCCTGCTCACCGACCAGGGCCTGCTCCGCATCAACGAAGCCTTGGCGCCGGCGATCGAGACCCTGCAATACCAGATCGACCACATCGTCGAGCTGGCATCACAGGTGCAGGTGGATCGCATCCTCGATGCCCCGGACCAAGTGACCGACGTCCACATCGGCAATCGCACCGCCGATCCGGCCCTGGTGCCCGTCAACAACACCGGGACCCTGACCCAGTGGCTCGGCCGCCTGGCGAACCGCCTCAAGGCGATCACCGGCGCCGCCAACTGGTACGACGCGCCGGCCACGACCCTGGCGGCGGTCGCGGCGACGCTGGCTTCACAGGCGGCACAGCTGGCCACGGCCGCCGCGCATGCCTCCAACGTATCCAACCCGCACAACACCACGGCGGCGCAGGTCGGCGCCTTGCCGGTCGGGGGCGGCAACCTGCTGGGTGCGTTGGGGCTGTCCGGCTATCCGATCTCCGGGGTGAAGACGCTGGGCTTTCAGGCCGAGTACGACAATGGCAACAGCGGCACGGCCAAGACCCTCAGCCTGGTGAACGGCCAGAAACAGAAGCTCAAGCTGACGGCTTCGACGACCCTGACCGTGTCCAGCACCGGCGCGCC
>NZ_JBPDXO010000029.1:0-1188 GCF_051295855.1 Methylococcus sp. S1M | reverse complement strand
ACTCGATGATCTTGGAGACAACGCCTGCGCCGACGGTACGACCGCCCTCGCGCACGGCAAACCGCAAGCCTTCGTCCATTGCAATCGGCGCAATCAGCTTCACTTCGATCTTGACGTTGTCACCCGGCATGACCATCTCGACCCCTTCCGGCAGCGTCACCGCGCCGGTGACATCAGTGGTCCGAAAGTAGAACTGCGGCCGGTAGCCGTTGAAGAACGGCGTGTGACGCCCTCCTTCTTCCTTGGACAGAACGTAGATCTCGGCTTCGAAGTGCGTGTGCGGGGTGATGCTGCCGGGCTTGGCCAGCACCTGTCCGCGCTCGACGTCTTCCCGCTTGGTGCCGCGCAACAGCACGCCGATGTTGTCGCCGGCCTGCCCTTGATCCAGCAGCTTCCGGAACATTTCCACGCCGGTGCAGGTGGTCTTGGCCGTCGGACGGATGCCGACGATTTCGATTTCCTCTCCCACCTTGATGATGCCGCGCTCGACCCGCCCGGTGACTACGGTGCCGCGCCCGGATATCGAGAACACGTCTTCGATCGGCATGAGGAACGGCCGGTCGATCGCCCGCTCGGGCTCGGGAATGTAGTCGTCCAGCGCCTGCACCAGCGCTTCCACCGCCGGCACGCCGATTTCGCTGCCATCGCCTTCCAGCGCCTTCAGCGCCGAGCCCTTGATGATCGGAATGTCGTCCCCCGGGAAATCGTACTTGGAGAGCAGTTCACGCACCTCCATCTCCACCAGTTCGAGCAGCTCGGGATCGTCCACCATGTCGGCCTTGTTCAGGAACACGACGATGTAGGGCACACCCACCTGCCGCGCCAGCAGGATGTGTTCCCGGGTCTGCGGCATCGGGCCGTCGGCTGCGGACACGACCAGGATGGCACCGTCCATCTGGGCCGCTCCGGTGATCATGTTCTTGACGTAGTCGGCATGCCCAGGGCAGTCGACGTGAGCGTAGTGACGCGCCGCCGATTCGTATTCCACGTGAGCCGTGGCGATGGTGATGCCACGCGCACGCTCTTCCGGCGCCGCGTCGATCTGGTCGTAGGCCTTGAATTCACCCCCAAACTTCGCCGCCATGCACTTGGTCAGGGCCGCCGTCAGCGTCGTCTTCCCATGATCCACGTGACCTATCGTTCCCACATTCACATGCGGTTTCGTGCGCGTAAATTTCTCTTTGGACA
>NZ_JBPDXO010000028.1:0-1272 GCF_051295855.1 Methylococcus sp. S1M | reverse complement strand
TCGGCGTTGAGGAGAGCGGCCGGCGCGCCGGCGTTGCCGCTTGCCCTGCGTTTGATGCGTACTGCGTTTGCCATGGTTCGTTTCTCTCGAGTTCAGGTCAAAAATTCCCGCCGTCGATGACGGTATCCGGATCGATCCCGCCAGCCGGTCCCTCCGGACCAGGCGGACCTTGGGGACCGACGGGGCCGCGCGGCCCCGGCGCGTTCTCGACATCCACGGTTGGAGCGACATCGACACAATCGACCTCAACGGTTGCTTCACACCCCATCGGCGCCGCCCCGTGGAACGATCAGAATGCGGTCGTCGAGAGGATCCTTCAGGGGGGGACGAAGGGTCTTGATCTCGCCCGAAGGTGTTTTCGCCAGCAGCCCATAGACACAACGCTTGTTCGCCGGCAATGCGGCCGTCTGCTCGGGCGTGGCCTCCAGGTAGGCGATCCCTTCCTCTGGCTGATCCGAGGGGTGTTCGCCGACCACGGATCTCAGCAACAGCAGCGGAGGGTCGGCACCGATAGCGGTCCGCAAGGCCAGCCAGTGGATATAACCGGCGATGTTGGACCCCTTGGGGTACCGGATCCGGACCCGATAGGTATCGCCCTGGCGGATGTCGGGCAGGTACTTACCCATCCCGCAAGCTTTCCTCGGTCGCCAGCCGCCCGGCGACGCTCGCGGAAAACAGCAGCCGGGTCAGGGTTTGCACCAGCTGGTCAGGATTCATGTCCGGATAGGCTTCCGCCAGCGCGCCGAGCAGTTCGGCTTCGCCGCCCGCACTTTCGATCCGCTCGATGAGCGGCGCGAGCAGCCGTTCAGCCTGAGCCTGTAGGGCGCCACCTTTGGCCAGCGCGTCTACTGCCGCATCGAGCGCGGCCTGATCGGGGAACAGATCAAGGTCGATTCCTGCGAAGGCCGGAGCGGCTTCACCCTCCTCGGGCGGGGCTTCGGGCGCCAGTTCGCCATCCTTGAAGCCATAGACCCGCGTCCAGTAGACATTGGTCGGCCGCACCCCGGCATCGTACAAGGCTTTATCCCGCACGGCCCGCGTTTCGTCGATCTCTTCCTGTTCCCACAGCTGGTAGACGGGCGGAGCCGGTTCGTGGAAATTGAGTTCGCAGACCATCCGGATCAAATCGCTCAGGGTACTGGCGACGATCTCCGCGTCGCTCTCTCGGATGTCGCGCGTCACTTCGATTCCGGCTTCCGCCGACGCTTTGTTGGCGCTGACTTCGGTGGTCTGGTTCTGTCCGAGCAGGGCGATGGAGACCTCGGAGCGGCA
>NZ_JBPDXO010000027.1:0-1446 GCF_051295855.1 Methylococcus sp. S1M | reverse complement strand
AGCTTGTAGCCCTTGTGCTGGAGGTAGGCGATCGCGGCCTTGGGCTCGAGATTGAAAATCGCCTTGAGGTCGGCGGCGGGCAGGGTCATCGCACGATTGCCCGCGTCGCATAGCGATAGGTGATTCGTATCTGCCCCCGCGCACCTGGACCGCCACTGGCCGCGTGGGTGCCGCCAACGTTTGCGCCGGACTGGCCGCCGCCGCCGCCAGGAGCGCCCCCGGCGGCTCCGCTGGCCGGGGATCCAAAGGTCGTCCCGTTACCCCCGCCGCCACCGCCACCACCATCGGCAATGCTATCGCCAGCAGAACCAGCCGTCCCACCGCTCCCCGCGCTTGGGGAGTTACCACCGTTGCCGCCTGTTGATCCCGAGGTAGGCGTGTTACCGTCGCCGCCGGCGCCGAACGGAGACGCCGAGGCGCCGCCGCCTGAACCACCCATGCCAAAGCCGGGCCTGTAGCCGCCATTGCCGCCGGAATATTTGACATCGCCGACGCAGCCAGAGGCTTGTCCGCCTTGACCCCCGACGGTGCCGGTGGATTTGGCGCCGCTCTTGGCCAGACAGCCGTCCGACGTGGCGGCGGGGGCCGAGTTTGACGTCTTGGAAAACCAGCAATCTGCTGGACTACCCCCGGAAATTGCCGTCGTTCCAGGGATTTGGAGATAGCAGGTCTGATTCGGTATGACGGCCAGATTGATCGTTTTCGAATACGCGCCGCCGCCGCCGGACCCAATGTTGTTGCCGTTGTTCCCCGGTGCGCCGCCGCCCCAGCATTCGACCGAGTCCAGCATCGCGACGCCATGCGGAACGGTCCAGGTCGTGCCACTCGTCAGGATAACCGTAGGCATGCGTCAGCCTGCCACGAGCGTGACCTGAAGCGCGATCACCGAGCCGGCAATCGCCGTGGTCTCCAGCCATACCCAGTTCCCGGCCGGGACGGTGTCATTGTCAAAGCTGGTGCTGTATAAGGTCATCCCCGTGGTGGTGTTCGTGCATGTCACTCCGCCGACAACCATTTCAGTGCCGGAAGCCAGACTGGTTCCATATTTGATCGTGAACGTGACCGACGGCGTGCCGCTTCCCACGAGCACCGCCTTCAAATAGCCAACTGGAAAATACGTTGGCGTGTAAAACAACGGCACGACATCGACACCGGTCGGGTACAAGAGCGTTACCACACGGGGCGCGAGCGTTCCCACCTCGACCACCTTGTTGTCGCTGGCTGACCTTTTCAGAAAGAGCTTGCCCTCAAAGGTATTGATCGCCAGCTCTCCGTCCTCCAGCTGCTCGGGGGCGGGAATATTGCCCCAGGTGGCATTGCGCTTGTGCTGAATTTTGTTGGACATCAGAACGTACCGCCATCAATCGTAGAGGCGTTGTTCAGATAGTCGCTGCCCGCCGTTGCCGCGACCAGCGCGGTGCCGGATTTCTTGAAGATCGCGCCATC
>NZ_JBPDXO010000026.1:0-1589 GCF_051295855.1 Methylococcus sp. S1M | reverse complement strand
AATGCATCCCAGTTTTTCCAGATCAGGAACGCCGCTCCGGCGATGATGGCAACGGCTGCGCCAATGGGCGTGAACAGCAGTGCGCGGCCGAGGAACATGACGGCCTGAGCCGCCAGCTTGAGACCGGAAATCAATGCGCCACCAAGAATCCGTCCGAGCTCTAGCGCGGCCAGCCAGGCCAACCGAAGGCCGGCGAGAGCTGAGCCGATCAGAATGCGACCGAGCCCCGCCGCAGCCGTACTTGCCAAACGAAGGCCAGAAAGCAAGGCCCCGGCGGAGAAACGTCCGAGTTCCAGCGCCGCCACGCCCGCCAGTCGAAGGCCGGCAAGGAAGGAACCGATCAGGATACGACCAAATCCAGCCGCGGCCGCGCCGGCCAAACGAAGGCCAGAAAGCAAGGGGCTGGCAATGCTGCGTCCAAACCCCAGCGTTGCAGCGCCTGCGAGTCGAAAGCCGGAAAGCAAAATCCCGCCCAGGGCGCGACCGGCGCCCAGCGCCGCCGAACCTGCGGCGCTCAAAGCCCCGCCGGCTCGAGCCAGCGGCCCGAACTGCAAAGCGGTCTTGAGCAGTGTCCATTTACCCAATACCAATTGAGTCGCCGTAGCCAACGCATTGAAGGGCGACACCAGCAGGTTGACGGCATATCTCACCGCCAAAACGGCAAGCTTCCCACCCAGCAAGCCGGCGGTTAACCCGACCACACCCCGAATCACGCCCGGATGTGCCGAGGCGAACTGCCCGAATTCCCGGATGACGGGACGGACGGTCTGCAACAGATCCGTGAGCGGCGGCAGCAGGGCTTCGCCGACCACCAGGCCAACCTCACTCATCCCAATACGGAAGGCTTTCAGGCTTTCATTGAAACCCTGGGTGCGCTTTTGGAAGTCGGCGCCTATCAAGTCCTGATTCGCCGCGCCGAGCGCGCCTTGCTTGATGTCCTTGTACTCGGCCCGGTTCGCCAGCATCGGGCGGATGAAGGACATCGCCTGCATGTCCTGGAACAATTCACCCAGCCTGAACGAACCGGACAACGCCTGGAGGGCCTCGGCACGTTTCTGCGCGTCTTCCAGGGACAGCGCCTGCTTGAATGCCGCGGCCGCCTGCGGGCCTTTGCTGCCGATATAGGCGGTGATGGTATCCATCATCGCCTCCATGGGACTGATGCCGCGCTTGGCGGCATTCTTCAAGCTGCTCTGCAGATCGATACCGGCCTTGTCGAAGTCCTTCAACGTGTCCGGCGAAGTCAGTTTCGCCAGAAAATTGCGAAAGTTGTTGGCGGCTTCGTCGTTGGTGCCCGCACCCTTCCGGGCGATCTGCAGTGCTGCGCCGATCTCGGCCACGGCTTCCTTGCCCGTCACGCCCAGGGTCTGGAACATCGGTGCCAGCGCCGGAAGCCATTTGGCGGAATCGCGGATCTCGAACTGCCCGCGCTTGCCCGCGTAAGCCAGCATGTTGAGCGCCGACTCGGATTGGTCCGCGGAAACCTTGAGATTGTTGTCGAATGCCAGCAGCACGCTGCCAAGATCGGCCATGCTGGCCCGCGTCGCCGTGGCCGCTTTCGCAAGGACCGGCGTATACCGGTCCAGCGC
>NZ_JBPDXO010000025.1:0-3147 GCF_051295855.1 Methylococcus sp. S1M | reverse complement strand
GGTATTTCGTACAAGATCGCAAGGGAAGACCACGTCCATCCGTTCCCTACCGCAGCCCAGGTCGGCGCGATGGCGACGACACATCCCGCCAATGCCATCGCCGGGTTCGGAACGTCGGCACAGGCCCTTGCCGCGAGCGGATCAGGGGGATCGGCAAGTACAGTTGCGCGTTCGGACCATGTCCACCCCTGGCCGACCGCAGTCCAGATCGGTGCAATGGCGACCACGCATGCCGCCAATGCCATCACCGGGTTCGGGACCTCAGCACAAGCCCTGGCAGCCACCCAGTCGGCCGGCACGGCAACGACGGTCGCCCGCAGCGATCACCGTCATCCCTATCCGACTGCCGCCCAGGTCGGCGCAGCAGCGACCTATGGCGCGGCGTCGAATCAGTTCAACGCCGACTTTTTCCAAGCGACCCAGGACGTTGGGTACCGGTTCGCCAACTCAACCGGCAGCTATGCCATGTCGTCGACCGACGGCGGGGTCCGGGTGCCAGTCGGTGGCGGGTTCCACGTCCGCAATACCTCCCTGGCCTACGTGCCTTGTTACGCCAGCGCATTCACCGTCTCGTCCAATCGGCGCCTCAAGCGCGTTCTGGGCAATGTGAGGCGTGCGATGGAGCGGGTCCGCGCCCTGCAGCCGATTTGGTACCGCCTCAAAGCCAACGGCCCGCAGGGGCGGATCGAGCTCGGTCTCATCGCCGAGGAGGCGCTGGCGGTACTGCCGGAAGTGGTCTATCCCGTGACCGACGCAGCGAACGGCCCCGACGGCGCCAGCTTGAGCATCGATTACGGACGCCTGGCCGTGCTGGCCCTCGCTGCGATCCAGGAACTGGAAGTACGGGTAGAAGCCCTGGAGGCGACGCGATGACGTCCGTAGTCGGCACAATCGCCTCGGTCAACTGGCAACCCCAGCTCGATCAGCCCGGCGGCGTCGTACAGGATGCGGCCGACATCGACCAAGCCATCCGCATCATTCTGACCACGCCGAAGGGCTCGGATCCGCACCGGCCCGAGTTCGGTGCGGACATCCTGCAGTATGTCGACCGGCCGGAGATCGAGGCCACGCCGTATCTCATCGCTGAAATCGCCGATGCCATCCTGCTGTGGGAACCGCGGATCGAACTGGTTTCGATCCAGCCCAGCTTCGGCCTGGCCCAGGTGACGCTCGTCGTCACCTGGCGCTTCCGCGGTATCGACTCGAAGAGCAACGGAGTTGGCTCGAAGCGCGGCGGAGCCGAATCCCAGACCCGGACCACCGAGGTGACGCTGTGAGCCTGCCCGAGCCCGATTTCATCGACCGCGACGGCCAAGCCGTGACCCAGGCGCTGATTGCCGGCTGGGAACAGATGACCGGAAAGACGCTTTACCCGGCCCAGGTCGAGCGGCTCTTGATCGATCTCATCGCCTACCGCGAGACCCTGGCGCGGATCGGCATCCAGGAAGCGGCCAAGCTCAACCTGGTCAACTTCAGCCGCGCGCCGATGCTGGATTACCTGGGTGAACTGGTCGGCGTGAGCCGGCTACCGGCGCAATCGGCCCGCACCGTGCTGCGGTTCAGTCTGGAACATCCCGCCGCAACGTCCGTCGTCATCCCCAAGGGCACCCGCGTGGCCGCCGGCGGCACCGACTCGAGGAGCAGCGTAGCTGAATTTGCCACCGACACCGGGGTGACAATTCCCGCCGGGGCGATTTCCGTGGAGGTGAATGCCACCGCGGCCGGTGCCGGACCGTCCGCCAACGGCATCCTGCCTGGCTGGATTCGGGATCTGATCGACGTGCCGGCCAACGGGCTATCGGTCACCAACCTCGGTACGAGCTACGGCGGGCTCGCGGCCGAGGACGACGAGCGACTGCGGATGCGCATCAAGCTGGCGCCAGAGCGTTTCGCCGTGGCCGGTCCCGCACTGGCCTACCGCTGGCACGTGCTCTCAGTGAGCCAGACGCTCGTCGACGTCGGGATCACCTCGCCAGCGCCGGGTCGCGTGAACGTGTATCCCCTGACGGCTTCCGGCCTGCCGGACGCGGCCCTGCTGGATGCCGTGCGGGCGGTCCTGAACCAGGACAAAGTTCGTCCCTTGACCGACTGGGTCACGGTGCTCCCGCCCAGCCGGGTACCGTTTGCCGTTTCGGCACGGGTGCGCGCCTTCGGCGCCGTTTCGGAAGCCGCCGTCGTGGCCGGGGTTCGCACGAGCCTCGAGGGATTCGCCGCCGAATTGCGGTCGACGTTGGGCCGCGACCTGGTGCCCTCGCAATGGATCGAACGGGCGCAGAAGGTTCCGGGGGTCTATCGCGTGGAGCTGGACGCGCCCGGTTTCCGGGAGCTGCAACCGCACGAGTGGCCCGACGCTGAAAGCGTCACCGTGACTTTCGAGGGCAACGCCGATGGCTGAGCTGCTGCAGCCCTCACTCCGCGACGCACGCGGCCTGGCGCTGGATGCACTGATCGAGCGCATCTCCAGGCTGGATCAGTCAGCGCTCCTGGTGTACCTGGTCGACCAGGCCGACTCGTCGGCCCTGCCGCACCTGGCCGACCAGTTCCACGTCATGGGACTCGAAGGCTGGGACACCGTTTCCACGGATACCGAACGGCGTGCGCTGATCAAGTCGGCGATCGCCTATCACCGCCTCAAGGGCACGCTGGCCGGGCTTGCCTGGGCTGGCTCACGGGTGGGACTGTCGATCCTGCGCGCCATCACGCCGCCAGCGAAGACCTATCTGGCGCCGACGCTGACCCGCGCCGAGCGCGACGCGTTCCTGTCCGGCTATCCCCAGCTGCGCCTTTACCGCTACCGGACGCGCGGTGTGCGGATCGGGTCCGGCTGGTACTGCGGCGCGGCGTTCGTGAGGGGCCACCACTATCCGGTCGTCACCGACGCGATCCTCCGGCTCGGCTGGCGCGCCTTCCTGTGGCACACGTCCGGGGAGGAGACACCGGTGACGACGCTGGTGCGGGAAATCCAGCGTGCCGGCGCCGAGGCGGAACTGTCACTGGCGATCCGGAAGCCGGGTTCGGCGGGCCTGGGAACCTACCCCGGCCGGCTGGTACCCCGTTCCTACCTGGTCCAGCAGGACGGAGGCGGCCGTTTGTTCAACGTGCGCCTGTCCACGCCTTACCTCGATTTCGACGAGTCCGTGCACACCC
>NZ_JBPDXO010000024.1:0-3812 GCF_051295855.1 Methylococcus sp. S1M | reverse complement strand
GAGCTGCGATCGGGCAAGAGCAGCACGGACACCGAGCCCCAGGTTGTGGCCGCCGATGCGGTCAGGGTCCTGGTTCCTGTCGCCACCGCCGATACGAGTTGCTGATCCGCCATCAAGAGACTGCCGCCGCCCGCATTAGCGACCAGCGTGTCGCCCATTCCAGCGGGCCAAGCGGAAGCGCCCACAATGGCGGTCCCGCCCCACAGGCAGACCAGAAGGTCGTCGCTTTCCCCCTCGCTCGGGGTGACGGAAGGTGCCACCAGGGACGATGACGATCCCCCGGAGACTCCCGCCGACGCGTCGACCGGCGCTTCCGTATTCACACCGCCGAAGGCGCGGACCACTGCGTTAGAGTCATAGGACGGGAAACCACCCGCCGAGAAGTTCAAGGTGTACGAGGCCGGCTCGCTGTCCGATGCCACCTTATAGAAAGCCGCAAGCTGCGACCGGCCGTTCGAGCCGAAGCTGACGCTGCCTGCCGGCACCGGCGTGAATCCCGCCGGCGTGGCGATCCCGGCGCCGGATCCGAAACTGCCGGCATCTAGCGCGACAGCCAGCAGGAGGAGATCGCCGGCGGCGATCCCGGCCGGCTTGGCGATCGACAGCGAAGCGCCGGTCGACGAGGCCGTCGTGTAGGGACCGACCTGAATGCCCATCAGGCGGCGCCCACCTTGGCCAGGGACTGGATCATGTTGGCGCCGTCCCAGTAGATCGACAGCAGCGATTCACCGTTCGCGGTGGTGTTGACGGCCGGCGCCGCGGCCCGGCCGAGCCAGCGCGAGCCGGACAGGCCGGCCCAGCTCACCGCACGGCCACCGGTGGCGTCCTGAATCAAGCGAATCACATAGTTTCCGACCGGCGCGCCGGTGCTGGACACGGTCAGGGTCGTCGAAGCCGTCAGCTTGAGCTTCTGTTTCTGGCCGTTCACCAGGCTTAGGGTCTTGGCCGTGCCGCTGTTGCCGTTGTCGTATTCGGCCTGGAACCCAAGCGTCTTCACCCCGGAGATCGGAAAGCCGGACAGCCCCAGCGCACCCAGCAGGTTGCCGCCCCCGACCGGCAAGGCGCCGACCTGCGCAGCCGTGGTAGCGTGCGGATTGGACACGTTGGAGGCATGTGCAGCGGCCGTGGCCAGCTGTGCAGCCTGCGAAGCCAGCGTCGCCGCGACCGCTGCCAGGTTCGTGGCCGGCGCGTCGTACCAGTTGGTGGCACCGGTGATCGCCTTGAGGCGGTTCGCCAGGCGGCCGAGCCACTGGGTCAGGGTCCCGGTGTTGTTGGCGGGTACCAGAGCCGGATCGGCGGTGCGGTTGCCGATGTGGACGTCGGTCACTTGGTCCGGCGCGTCGAGGATGCGGTCCACCTGCACTTGCGACGCCAGCTCGACGATGTGGTCGATCTGGTATTGCAGGGTTTCGATCGCCGGCGCCAGGGCTTCGTTGATGCGGAGCAGTCCCTGGTCGGTGAGCAGGGTCACGGCCGCCTGCCAGGAGATCCGCACCTCCTCCAGGGCCGCGATCCGCAGATCGATGTCCTGGAGGATCGCGTTGAAGGTGTCCTCGGACAGCGGCGTCACGCCATCCTTGAAGCGGTATCGGTCAAACCGGGTCGGCATGCTCGATCGCCTCCCGATTGGACTTCACCACGTCCCCTTTCAGGACGATGTCCCAGCCCGGATACAGGGTGACGCCGTCCACCACGATCCTGTCCCGTAGGACCACGCGGTATTGGCCGTCGTCGTCGATGCGGTCCGGGTCGATCGCATTCACTGTCGTCTGCTTGGCCATGGTGTTCTCCTTACGCTGCCACGTCGATGCGCTCGACCACCGCGAACGGCTGGCTGGCGGCGTTGCGGGTGCCGCTCAGCTTGATTTCGTAGGCGGTCGAGGCGGGAATGGTGAAGGTGTAGCTGAACCGCTTGGCGCCGTCCTCGTCGGTGATCACCGTGGTCGATGGCGCCACCTCGTTGCTGCCGCCGGTCACGATCCGGGGCGTCAAGGTATGGTTGGCGGCGTCCCAGTGCGCCACCAGCAGCTTGAGGGTCACCGAGGTGGTGGAGGCGACGGCGCGGGCAGCGGACCAATGCACGAAGCTGGTGTCTGGCCGGCTGGCCTGGATCGCGTTGTTGGTCAGCACGAAGGCCGGCGCCAGGTCGGAAGTCCCGAGCAGCACCGCGCGCAGGTTGACCAGGTTCGGGCTGGTGGACAGCACCAGCGACGGATCGCCCAGCGGGTACCAGGCACCCGAGCCGGAGGGCTGGATCTCGTAGCGAAGCTCGGTACCCTCCGGCACCACGTGCTGCGCAGCGATGGCCAGGTCGGTCAGTCCGCCGGACAGCGACACCGACTGGAGCTGCACCTCGGTGCGGACACGGGCGAACTTAGCGCCGTAGACCGTGAACATCAGATCGCGGGTCAGGTCGCCGACGAAGTAGTCGCCGTCCGAGCCGTAGAACAGCGTGCCCTGGGTATAGGCATTGCCGGAGACGGTCGCCACCCGGTGATCACCCTGAGTGATCAGGACGATGGCGTAGCGCTTGCCGCCTTCCAGCAGGACGTGCGGCACGTCGATCACGGTCTCGGCGGGATAGGCCTTGAGACTGGCCCGCGGCAGCGCGATCGAGGCCACCGTCTTTTCCAGATTGGGCTTGCCGCCGTCGGTTTCGCAGACGATGACCTGGACGTCTCCGCTGGGGCCGATCTGGGTGAAGAACAGGCCGAGCCGGGTCAGCCATAGGGCATTGGCGACCAGGAATGACTGCGCCACCATCGCGCCGTTGTAGCCGGTGGTGGTGACCTCGTCGACGTACTGGGTGGTCTCGTGCTGCTCGAAGTAGCCGTGCCAGGGCAGCGTCCACTGATACTTGGTGCCCAGCTTCGCCCAGACGTTGCGGGCGTACCAGCGGGTCAGGAAGTTGCCGTGCCAGCCGTACTTCTTCTCCCAGGAGACGATCTTCTGCTCCCGCACCGTGTGGGTCTGCACCTGGTACTGGCTGATCGACAGATCCCCCGCGTAACCCTGGGTCTGGATGCGGGCGGCGTGGGTATAGGCTGGCAGTACCACGTTCTGGCCGGAGACGCTGACGCCGGCGTCGATCGGGTTGAACAATGCCAGGTTGGCCTGGATGGAGGCTGCGAAGGGAAACAGCAGGCCGTGGTCGATCCGGGCCGCAAAGCCGACGTGGCCAGCGTTGCTCTTGGCGGTGTCGGCGAACGCATCGGACTGGTAGCTGCTGTAGCTGGACGGCAGTTGCAGCCGCTCCTTGACGCTCGCCAGATCCTGGGCGATCTCCACGAACATCGCGCGATCGGCCTTGTCCGAGGACTTCTTCGCCAGCGCCGCCAAGTCCGTGGCGATCGAAGCGATCCGGGGCTCGGCCGCCGCCTTCCAGGCCTCGATCCCGTCCAGGCGCTGCTCCTGGTCGTAGCCGTTCGGCAGCAGCGACTGGGTCTGCATCTCGATCCGCTCGATGCCGGCCGGCGTCAGGTAGACGTGGGCCACGGCCAGCGTGCCGGTCTGGATCACCGGGGGCTGCGGATCGGCCGACTCCTGTCCGCTCAGGGGATTCACCTCGCATTTGCGGATCCGCTGCATGGCCACGGCCTGGGGCTCCGTGGCGCCTGTCTGCAGATCGACCAGGAAGTCGCGCGGTTCGACGCTGGTATCCACTTCCTGACCCCACAGCACGATGGCGACGATCTTCTTCGTGACCAGGGGGATGTACTGGAACAGGTTGATCGCGACCGGCTGCTCGGCCACGTAGACCGCGCCGCCGCTGTAAAAGCGGCCCGGCTGGACCTCGACTTCGGTGGCCGAAA
>NZ_JBPDXO010000023.1:0-3820 GCF_051295855.1 Methylococcus sp. S1M | reverse complement strand
GAGCCATCCCGGATACTCACTTCGCCAGCGTCCTCGAGGGCTTCGGTGCCAGCGCGTCACCGCTGGCAGCCGCGGCGTCCCCCGGTATTTCGTACAAGATCGCAAGGGAAGACCACGTCCATCCGTTCCCTACCGCAGCCCAGGTCGGCGCGATGGCGACCACGCATCCCGCCAATGCCATCACCGGCTTCGGGAGCTCGGCACAAGCCCTGGCAGCCACCCAGTCGGCAGGCGCGGCGACGACGGTCGCCCGCAGCGATCACCGTCACCCCTATCCGACCGCCGCCCAGGTCGGCGCCGCAGCGACCTACGGCGACGCGGCGAATCAGTTCAATGCCGACTTTTTCCAGGCGACCCAGGACGTGGGGTACCGGTTCGCCAACTCCCCCGGCAGCTATGCCATGACGTCGACCGACGGCGGGGTCCGGGTGCCGGTCGGGGGCGGGTTCCACGTCCGCAATACCTCCCTGGCCTACGCGCCTTGTTACGCCAGCGCGTTCACCGTGTCGTCCAATCGGCGCCTCAAGCGAGTCCTGGGCGAGGTGAGGCATGCGCTGGAGCGGGTCCGCGCCCTGCAGCCGATCCGGTACCGCCTCGAAGCCGATGGCCCGCAGGGGCGGATCGAGCTCGGTCTCATCGCCGAGGATGCGCGGGAGGTGCTGCCGGAAGTGGTCTATCCCGTGACCGACGGGGCGAACGGCCCCGACGGCGCCAGCTTGAGCATCGATTACGGACGCCTGGCCGTGCTGGCCCTCGCCGCGATCCGGGAATTGGAGGCACGGGTGGAAGCCCTGGAGGCGGCGCGATGACGTCCGTAATCGGCACAATCGCCTCGGTCAACTGGCAGCCCCGGCTCGGCCAGCCCGGCGACATCGTGCAGGATGCGGCCGACATCGACCAGGCCATCCGCATCATTCTGACCACGCCGAAGGGCTCGGACCCTCACCGGCCCGAATTCGGCGCGGACATCCTGCAGTACGTCGACCGGCCGGAGATCGAGGCCACGCCGTATCTCATCGCCGAAATCGCCGATGCCATCCTGCTGTGGGAGCCGCGGATCGAACTGATTTCGATCCGGCCCAGCTTCGGCCTGGCCCAGGTGACGCTCGCCATCACCTGGCGCTTCCGCGGCGTCGACTCGAAGAGCAGCGGAGGCGACTCCCAGACCCGGACCACCGAGGTGACCTTGTGAGCCTGCCCGAGCCCGATTTCATCGACCGCGACGGCCAAGCCGTGACCCAGGCGCTGATCGCCGGCTGGGAACAGATGACCGGAAAGACGCTTTACCCGGCCCAGGTCGAGCGGCTCCTGATCGATCTCATCGCCTACCGCGAGACCCTGGCGCGGATCGGCATCCAGGAAGCGGCCAAGCTCAACCTGGTCCACTTCAGCCGCGCGCCGATGCTGGATTACCTGGGCGAGCTGGTCGGGGTGACCCGGCTGCCGGCGCAATCGGCCCGCACCGTGCTGCGGTTCAGTCTGGAGCGTCCCGCTGCAACGTCCGTCGTCATCCCCAAAGGCACCCGCGTGGCCGCCGGCGGCACCGACTCGAGGAGCCGCGTAGCCGAATTCGCCACCGACACCGAGGTGACGATTCCCGCCGGGGCGATTGCCGTGGAGGTGAACGCCACTGCGGCCGGTGCCGGACCGTCCGCCAACGGCATCCTGCCGGGCGGGATCCGGGATCTGATCGACGTGCCGGCCAACGGGCTATCCGTCACCAACCTCGGGACGAGCTACGGCGGGCTCGCGGCCGAGGACGACGAGCGATTGCGGATGCGCATCAAGCTGGCGCCGGAGCGTTTCGCCGCGGCCGGTCCCGCGTTGGCCTACCGCTGGCACGTGCTGTCGGTAAGCCAGGCGATCGTCGACGTCGGGATCACCTCGCCGGCGCCGGGCCGCGTGAACGTGTATCCCCTGACGGCTTCCGGCCTGCCGGACCCAGCCCTGCTGGATGCGGTGCGGGCGGTCCTGAGCCAGGACAAGGTTCGTCCCTTGACCGACTGGGTCACGGTGCTCCCGCCCAGCCGGGCGCCGTTTGCAGTCTCGGCGCGGGTGCGCGCCTTCGGCGCCGTGTCGGAAGCCGCCGTCGTGGCCGGGGTTCGCGCCAGCCTGGAAGGATTCGCCGCCGAACTGCGGTCGACGCTGGGCCGCGACCTGGTGCCTTCGCAATGGATCGAACGGGCGCAGAAGGTGCCGGGGGTCTATCGCGTGGAGCTGGACGCGCCCGGTTACCGGGTGCTGAAGGCGCATGAGTGGCCGGATTGCGAGGAGGTGAGCGTAATTTTTGAAGGCGTTGGCGAGACGCAGGGGTTCGTATGACTCAGCAGAGGGTAAAGATTCCAAACGGCGAAGACTGGCTCGCAGGATGGGCGGTGCCCAGCGCGGGCGGTCAGTTGGGATTTTCGGAGTCGGTGGGGGTGGCTGATCCGGATACCGGCATGGCCGCGGCAGTTCGTGATGGAGCGCCGGCGGCAAGTGATCCAGGGTTGGTGGTGCGGCCTGTGCCGGTACCATTGAGCGGGGGCGATGCAGCGGCGACCGTGGTGGAGCATTCGGTCCATACGACGACGTTGCTGCCGGCAAACCCTGGCCGGCGCGGGGCGTTGATCTTTAACGAATCGGTCGAGCGCTTGTACGTCAAGTGTGGCGGGTTCGCGTCGGCATCCGCCTTTACCGTGTGTCTGGGGCCGTTCGAGGTTTGGCAGGTGCCGGCGGGATATGGCGGGCGGCTGACCGGTCAATGGTCGATGCTGTCGGGCCTGGCTGATCTGGGCCGCGCCCGGATCACGGAGTATTAAATGCTCGCCGCCCTGCTGGGTCAGCATCAGGCAAAGCCGATGGCTGAGCTGCTGCAGCCCTCACTCCGCGACGCACGCGGCCTGGCCCTGGACGCGCTGATCGAGCGCATCTCCCGGCTGGATCAGTCGGCGCTCCTGGTGTACCTGGTCGACCAGGTACACCCGTCGGCCCTGCCACACCTGGCCGACCAGTTCCACGTCATGGGACTCGAAGGCTGGGATACCGTTTCCACGGATACCGAACGGCGTGCGCTGATCAAGTCGGCGATCGCCTATCACCGCCTCAAGGGCACGCTGGCCGGTCTGACCTGGGCCGGTTCGCGGGTGGGGCTGTCGATCCTGCGCGCCATCACGCCGCCGGCGAAGACCTATCTGGCGCCAGCGCTGACCCGCGCCGAGCGCGACGCGTTCCTTTCCGGCTATCCCCAGCTGCGCCTCTACCGCTACCGGACGCGCGGCGTGCGGATCGGGTCGGGCTGGTACTGCAGCGCGGCATTCGTGAAAGGCCGCCACTATCCGGTCGTCACCGACGCGATCCTCCGGCTCGGCTGGCGCGCCTTCCTTTGGCACAGGTCGGGGAACGACTCGAAGAGCAGCGGAGCTGACTCGAAGAGCAACGGAGTTGAAACACCGGTGACGACACTGGTGCGGGAAATCCAGCGTGCCGGCGCCGAGGCGGAACTGTCGCTGGCGATCCGGAAGCCGGGCGCGGCGGGCCTGGGAACCTATCCCGGCCGGCTCGTACCCCGTTCCTACCTGGTCCGGCAGGACGGAGGCGGCCGTTTGTTCAACGTGCGCCTGTCCACGCCTTACCTCGATTTCGACGAGTCCGTGCACACCCACGCGGTGCGGCCGGGATTGGACCCGATCGACATCCGCTACACGACCATCGCCGAACAAGGCATCGAGCACGGCGCGATGCTGGGCCGTTTCGTCGCCGGACACTTGGCCGACAACGGCGCCCGCGACCGGCTGTACCGCCGCTTCCATCTGTTCGATCCGGCCGTTCCCGTGCCGCG
>NZ_JBPDXO010000022.1:0-4077 GCF_051295855.1 Methylococcus sp. S1M | reverse complement strand
CTGTTCACGCCCATTGGCGCAGCCGTTGCCATCATCGCCGGAGCGGCGTTCCTGATCTGGAAAAACTGGGATGCATTGAAAGCCAGGTTCGCGCCTTTGTGGGATCAGGTCAAGGGCATCTTTGGCCGGGCGCTGAGCTGGTTCAAGACGCTGCCAGACGTTTTCAAAGCCATCGGCTCGAATCTGCTGGAAGGACTGAGGTCCGGCATCATGGCCAAATGGGAGTCGGTCAAGGCAGGGTTGTCGAGCATTGCTTCCGGCATCAAGGACACCTTCAAGAGCGCGCTGGGGATTCATTCGCCTTCGCGCGTATTCGCCGGCTACGGCGCCGACATCGGACAGGGATTGATTGAGGGCGTGACCGGGCAGAAAGACGCCGTGGCGGAGACCCTTGGCAAGCTGGTGCGGTTTCCCCAGCCGCCTGTCATTCGGGTCCACACCGAACTCGGTTCTTCGACAGGCCCGGAGCGCAGCGGACTGGCGCCGGTATCCCTCGATGCCGGCCTGGGCCGGGAGCTGGGGCGTGTATTGCCGTTCGCCAAACCCGACTCGAAGGGCAACGGCGCCGACTCGAAGGGCAATGGAGTTGAATCGCCCGCCGCGACCACCGACACCCCTGCGCGTCTCTTGGGGCGTAAATTCGGCGACGCCGCTCTTCGAGTCCGTCAGGGCAGCGATGTCGCCAGTGGCGCGGACGGACACGCTCGCACCTTCCGCTCCGTGCACCAGCCCCAGGGGCGCAGCGGTGAACAGGTGGTGATCCACTTCAACCCGACGATCCACGTCAGCGGCGCGGAGGATGCCGGCAAGGCCAAGGCAGCCGTCACCGAAGCGCTCGAGTTGTCGCTGCGCGACTTCGAACGCGTGGCTGCGCAGGCCAGCCATGCCAGGGCGAGGACGGGCTACCGGTGAGGACTCGAAGAGCAGCGTAGCTGAAACGGTGCGGGAGTGGCTGCGTGATGATCGCGGCATAGTCGCTCCCACAGAAGCCGCTTCCGCCGGGTTGTTTTAATCCGGTTTAAGCGACTCGGCCCCTCGGACGGCTTACCCTGACTCCTGGATTTACAGGGTTAGGCATGAGCTACCTGCAACTGGGCAACGTACAGCTCGATCTGATCACCTGGCTCGGCGGATTCGAGGCGGGATACGGCTATGCCTACGCCAGCCACGACATCATCGAAGGCAAGAGCCATCTGCAATGGACCGGCGATCAGCTGGAAACGCGGGCGCTGTCGGCGCAATTGCATGCGCGCTTCTGCGACCCGAGGGCCGAGTTCGAGAAGCTGAAAACAGCGGCCTCGCGCCACAACGCGCTTGCGATGTTCTTCGCCAACGGCACCTACGAAGGCCGGTTCGTCATCGAGGAGCTCCAGCGCACGCTGGAGCGGACCGACCGGTTCGGAAACGTCTACCTGATGCAGGTACGCATCCAGCTCAAGGAATGGGCCGAGCCCACGTCCTCGTCGCTGGCCGGCAGCCTGAACGCCAACGCCCGGGCGCAGGCTGAAGCGATCGCCGAGAACGCACCGGCCCGGCAGCTCAAGGATCCCTCCTTCGGGCCGACGGCCAGCCAGGTCCGGCTCAAGGAGCTTGCGGCCAAATACGATACCTTCACCCGCCAGCCCGTTCCCGGATTGATCCGATGACCACCTACCTGTCCTACATCACACAGGAAGGCGACCGCTGGGACGGGCTGGCCTACCGCTTCTATGGCGATCCGTTCCGCTACGAGCCGCTGGTCGTCGCTAATCCACACGTCCCGATCGTTCCCGTGCTGCCCTCGGGTTTGACGCTGGCGGTACCGGTGCTCGCGAAGTCGGACAGCACGCCCTCGGTGGAAAGCCTGCCTCCGTGGAAGCGCGGCGTTCCGGCGGGAGGCGTGGCATGACCCCCCGCCTGGACTCGAAGAGCAACGGAGTTGAAACGCCGGTCGAGGACCCAGTCTATTCGGTCATCTACGACAACGTGAACATCACGGCGGACATCTCGGGTCTGGTGACCGAGCTGATCTACACCGATCACGAGCACGGCGAATCGGACAGCGTCGAACTCAAGATCGAGGATCGCGAGCAGCGCTGGAAAAACGAATGGTATCCGGACATCTCCGCGCGCCTGTCCGTCTCGATCGGCTATGCCGACGGCCGACGGCTCGATTGTGGCGACTTCGAGCTGGACGAGATCGAATTCGACGTCATGCCGGACACCGTGCGCATCAAGGCGCTGGCCACGGTGATCACACCCAAGCTGCGGACGCCTCGATCCTACGGTTACGACGACACCTCGCTCCGCGCGATCGTGCAACAGGTGGCGGCCCGCAACGGCTTGACCGTGCGCGGCGACATCGAGGGCATCGCGCTGGATCGCGTGACCCAGAATCATGAGAAGGACCTGGCCTTCCTCACCCGGCTGGCGGAAGACTACGGCTATGCCTTCGCCGTGCGCGGCGATGCGCTGGACTTCCATTCGATCGCGACGCTCGAGGCGGCGCCGTCCGCGTTCAGCCTGCATCGCCGGCAGCTCAAACACTGCACCCTCTCGGAGAAATCGGAAGCCACCTATCCCGACGGCAAGGTCAGCCACCACGACCCCGACCAGAAAGCCCTGGTCTACGACTGGGACGAGAAGGGCAACATCAAGACCGGGGATACCCATGCGCTGTTGAAGCGCGCCAAGCACCGCGGCATCGCCAAGCGCAAGGCGTCCTCCCATCTGCACCAGGCCGACAAGAAACAGTTGTCCGGCACCCTCGGCCTGGTCGGTGACACCCGGCTGGTGGCCGGGATCAATCTCGATCTGACCGGCTTGTTCAAGCTCGACGGCAAGTATCACGTCACCACTTCGACCCACCGGCTGGATCGCAGCGGCGGCTATGCCTCAGAAGCGGAGGTCTACCGTGTCCAATCCTAAGATCGCTCATCTGCGCTACGGCATCGTCACGGCCATCGACCCGGCAAAGTCTCGGCTCAAGGCGAAGTTCCCCGACCAGGATGGCCTGGTGTCGCACTGGCTCAACGTGTCCTGCCAGAAGAGCCTGAAGGACAAGGCGTTCTGGATGCCCGAGGTGGGGGAACAGGTGGCCTGCATCATGGATGAGCACCTCGAGGACGGCACCGTGATCGGGGCGATCTACAGCGGCCCGGATCCGGTGCCGGAAGGGGTCGACGAGCACTGGTACGGCGTCTGGTTCGAGGACGGTTCCGTCCTGTACTACCGCAAGGACACCCATCAGCTGCTGATCGACCTGAGCCGCATGCAGGGCACCGTGCTGCTGAAGGCGCAGACGGTCACCGTCGAAGCCCAGGCCGTAGAAGTCCAAGCCGAGACCGCTCGGGTCGACGCGGACACGGTCGCCGTGAGGGCATCGACCCTCTCCGCCGACACCCAGACTGCCAGCATCAGCGGGACCCACGTTAGCGTCACCGCCCCGGCGATTGATTTGACCGGCCTCGTTAACGTCGACGGGGACATCGACATCTGATGGCCAGCCTGAAGCAATTCATCGCCAACGCCAAGGCCATGCTCCCGGTCGTGACCGGCAAACCCGGCTGGCTGGACGCGCCGTCGATGCATCTGGAACAGGTGACCAGCCAGATCAAGGCATTGCTGGGCAAAGCGGATCAGTTCGCCGCGCCGGACATCGACCTGCACCAGGCGGATGCCAGCTTGAAGGCGGTACTCGGCGAAACCACGTCAACGGCACCGCCGGCCATCTCGCTGCATGACACCGAAGCGGCGCTCAAGGCCGTGACCGGTAAAGCCTCGGCCACGGCCGCGCCGGACATCACGCTGGCGGCCACCAAGGCGCACGTGGATGCCACCAACAACCCGCACGCCACCACCGCCGCCCAAGTAGGTGCCATGGCGATCACGCACCCGGCCAATGCGATCAGCGGCTTCGGGAACTTCATCTATGGTCTTGGGTCATCCCAGTCCGCCGGATCGGCCTCGACCGTCGCCCGCTCGGATCACGTGCACCCCTTCCCGAATGCCGTGCAGGTCGGAGCCATCCCGGATACTCACTTCGCCAGCGTCCTCGAGGGCTTCGGTGCCAGCGCGTCACCGCTGGCAGCCGCGGCG
>NZ_JBPDXO010000021.1:0-4235 GCF_051295855.1 Methylococcus sp. S1M | reverse complement strand
GCAAGGTCAAACAGACTTCACTGGTGGTAAAATTGCGGCGCTATTCAGACCCATCGCAACTTCGTAAGAAGACAAACTCTATGAATGTAGGTCAAGCCATTCGACTGTGCCGAATGCAACGGGGTGCATCGCAAAGTGCCATTGCGAACCGGGCCAATTGCTCCGTGTCGTACCTGTCGATGCTGGAGAACAACAAGCGTGATCCGACACTTTCGACGGTCGCCAAGATTGCCGAGGCATTGCATGTGCCTGTCGGGCTGTTGTTTGTGCTGGCCGCAGACCCGAACGAGCTGGGTGACCTTGACGAGCAAGTCGCGGATCAGCTGATGCATTCTGCGATGGCGTCGCTTGGAGTACCAGACAACATGACAGCAGAGGTGGGAGGCCACTATGGCCAGCGCAGAACAACTTAAGGCGTTGGTTAAATCCCATATCGAAAGGGATGACCAGCACTTTTACTCTGTGGCCATGCAGGTCGCCGCCCGCGAGGCCAAAGTGGGCCACGGCAAGCTCGCCCAGGAACTGCGCGATATGATCGACGCAGCCAAGGCTCGAGCCTTGCCCGCTGATGGGACAGGTAATCTGGTGCCACTAGCGCGCCCCCGCGGCGAGCTAGCGAACCTGCTGACGGTGGCCTATCCGAAGAATCGACTGGTGGACATGGTGCTCGATACGGATGTGGCGGAGCAGCTTGGCCGCATCCTGAAGGAGCAGAAGCACCATTCGCGCATCCGCGAACATGGTCTGTCGCCACGGCGCAAACTGCTGCTGGTGGGGCCGCCTGGTACGGGCAAGACGATGACGGCCTCCGTGCTGGCGGGCGAGCTTGGCATTCCCTTGTTTTCCGTGAGGCTCGATGCGCTTATCACAAAATTCATGGGGGAAACGGCCGCCAAGCTGCGCCAGATATTCGACGCCATCAGTGAGGTTCGCGGCGTCTACTTTTTCGACGAGTTTGATGCCATAGGGTCGCAGCGAGGACTCGCCAACGATGTGGGCGAGATTCGGCGCGTTCTCAACAGCTTTCTGCAAATGATTGAGAATGACCAGTCTCACAGCCTGATTGTCGCTGCGACCAACCATGTGGAAATTCTTGATTATGCACTCTTCCGTCGATTCGATGATGTGATCGAGTACCGGCTGCCAAGCGCATCACAAGCCGCCAAGCTGCTGCAGGCGCGGCTTGGGAAGTTTGCACCCAGGCCATTCCATCTTAAGGCGCTCATTGCGAAGGCTGCTGGGTTGAGCTACGCGGAGATCAGGCGTGCTGTGGACGAGTCCATCAAAGAGGCCGTGATGCGCGATGAGGACCGCGTAACGTCTGAGGCACTGGTGCGGGCCTTCGAGGAGCGCCGAAAATTCAGCATCAGAATGAACGATAAGAAGGCTGTCTAGAACCATGCCGGATCAACCGCACGCTAAGCATCCACACCTCATTCTTCGAAACACATCACGAGCAGTTAAATTCACGGCGAAATCCTCGCCCGTAAAGCAGAAGAACATTCCAGCTCAACCTAGACAGCAGCATGCCGCCTCCCTTCAAAGGCAGATCGAGGACTTGAAGCCCGCAGCGGCCGAGGCTGTGCGTGTCCAGCAGGAACTGCAACTGGAAAGCGGGCTGGGCCTGCAAATCCAGTTCACCAGCCAGCCGGATGTCGTACTGGCTTTTGAGAGTCTGGCAAACGCGACCAAAGAAATCGAACTCCTGAGCGTCCGCGAAGAAGGCAACCGCACGCTCGCCAACGTCTTCGTTCCGGATGGTGGACTCGCGCACTTCGAGCAATATATTGCTGACTACTTGGCAGAGAGGAAAAGCAGCGGCGGTCGGGCGCTCGATCACCGGAAGCTGCTCGACGCCATCGAATCTATCCGGGCAGCAGGAATCAGAGCTCTATGGACTGATGCGCCCGAACTACTACCGACTGATCCCGCCAGGGCTTTCTGGTGGGAAGTGTGGCTTCCAGTTGGAGGTGCGAGACAGCGACAAGCCGTGGTGGAGGATTTCAAGAAACTCGCCCGCATGGCGGATTGTGTGGTCAGTGAAAATCAAGTCAACTTCCCGGAGCGCACGGTGCTGCTGATGTATGGTTCACAGCAGCAACTCTCGCGCTCGGTAATGGCACTGAACTGCGTGGCCGAGCTTCGCTATGCCAAAGAGACCGCTGAGTTGTTCGACGGCATGGAGGTGGATGAGCAGCGCCAATGGGTAGATGATCTACTTCAACGTGTGCAGTTGCCGCCCGCAGACGGTGCCCCCCGGGTTTGCCTGCTGGATTCAGGCGTGAATCGCGCGCATCCACTGCTGGAGCCATTGATGAACACTTCGGACCTGCACACAGTGAACCCGGCCTGGGGTGTGGATGATGAAGCAGATCACGGTACAGGCCTAGCTGGCCTGGCAGCTTACGGCGACCTTACCGATGCCTTATCTTCTATGGACACGATCAGCGTTCCGCATCGGCTGGAATCGGTCAAGCTGATACCAGCAGACGGTGCGAACAATGGCGATGCGCGGCACCACGCCTACTTGTTCGCGGAAGCCGTTACGCGCCCCGAAATCTCTGCGCCGGCTCGCGCCCGTTTGTTCACATCTGCCGTGACTGCTTCGGACTATCGGGACCGGGGTCGACCTTCGTCATGGTCGGCCGCCGTGGATGGTCTCGCGGCGGATGCGGACGGTGCGGGTGAGAGCCCGCGTCTGTTCGTGCTCTCTGCCGGAAACAATCGTGATGTCAATGCGTGGGCCACGTATCCCGACTGCCTAGCCACCAACCTTGTGCATGATCCAGGGCAGGCATGGAATGCCATCACCGTGGGCGCTTACACCGAGAAGATCGACACACAGGGACATCCGTCCTTGAGCCCCATTGCCGAAGCGGGGGGGCTCAGCCCGTTTACCACCACGACACAGGCCTGGGATCGCGCGTGGCCGCTCAAGCCCGATGTGGTGCTGGAGGGCGGCAACGCGGCCAAGGATGATCTGGGTGCATCGTGGATGGCGAGTCTGAGCCTGCTGACCACACACAGCCAGCCGCAGGCGCGCTTGTTCACCACCAGCAATGCTACCAGCGCAGCATCGGCGCTGTGTGCTGGCATGGCGGCCCGGATCATGGCCGCTTATCCGCATCTTCGTCCGGAGACCGTGCGTGCATTGCTCGTTCATTCGGCGCAATGGAGCGATGCCATGCGTGCGATGTTCTTGCCGGCTGCTCCGAACAAGGATCACTTCATCAACCTGATCCGTCACTGCGGCTGGGGGATACCGGACCTGAACCGTGCACTGTGGAGCGTGAGCAACTCCTTAACGCTGGTGGTTGAAGACTTGGTGTATCCGTATGCGAAGGTCCAGCGCAGAGGGGTCGTCACCCGCGACATGAAGCTGCATTCCTTGCCATGGCCGAAGGACGAGTTGGAGGCATTGCAGGACACACCTGTCGAGATGCGTGTCACGCTGTCGTATTTCGTCGAGCCTAATCCTTCGGCAAGGGGCGTCGCGTCGAAGTATCACTACCCTTCGCACCGCCTACGCTTCGACGTGCAGCGCCCGCTGGATATTTCTACCGATAGCTTCATTGAAAGGTTGAACGCTGCTGCACAGCGTGAAGACGAAGGTGACGGCGATCCGGTCAATTCCTCTGATCCAAACTGGCTACTGGGAAGCAGGAGGCGGCATCGTGGTTCGCTACATCAGGATGTGTGGAAAGGCACGGCCGCCGAACTGGCCAGCCGTGGGTTCATTGCTGTCTATCCTTCGGCAGGCTGGTGGCGAACGCGACCCGCGTTGGAGCGTTATGGTCTACCAGCGAGATATAGCCTCGTCGTATCCATTCAGACGCCACAGACAGAGGTTGATCTCTATGCTGCGGTCGCCCAGAAAATACCTGTGGCGAATGCCGTCGATGTGTGACCTTGCCCCTGTTTCGTGTAGCTCTTAGCCCCCGGTTCACGCGGCATTTTTGCGCTGTGCCTCGTACCAGCGTTGCTCGAACTGCATCGGACTGAGGTAGCCCAGCGACGAATGCAGCCTGCGGTGATTGTAGAAAGCCATCCAGTCCAGTCCCGCCTGCCGGGCCTGCTCGCGGGTGGCGAACTTGTGCCCGTGCACGCTGGCCGTTTTCAGCCGCCCCCAAAAGCTCTCGGTCGGGGCATTGCCCCAGCAGTTGCCCTTTCGGCTCATCGATGAGCGCATGCCCCAGTCCTTCAGGGCCTGCTGGAACTCATGGCTGCTGACCTTG
>NZ_JBPDXO010000020.1:0-4334 GCF_051295855.1 Methylococcus sp. S1M | reverse complement strand
AGCTTGTAGCCCTTGTGCTGGAGGTAGGCGATCGCGGCCTTGGGCTCGAGATTGAAAATCGCCTTGAGGTCGGCGGCTGACAAACTCATGCGATAATCGATGCTGCCGTCGTAAATAATTCGTCAAGCGCGGCGGCGTCCAACCCGAGCGCCTGCGCCATAACAACAACCGTTGGACTGGTGCGGTGAAACTCTTGTGCATCCAACCACGCCAGCCGCGCAATCGGATCGGTTGCCGGGTCCGACATCAGGGCGTCAACCTGCTCCAGAAGCCCGGCGTTGCTCAATGCCGCCTTGGCTTGAAAACGCGAGACGGTTTGCGGCACATGCGGAACGCCCGGCTCCCAAGCCGGCAACTCGGGCGGAACTGCATCAGGAAAATCAGCTCGAACGAACCCGTAGCGCTCGATCGTCGAATTGTCCTCCACAGCGACCCACGTCTGATTCGTGTCGTCTCTCTCTAGTCGCCACAGCGATCCAGCGAGAAACGTCATCCACTCGGCGTGCTCCGGTGAGCCGGCAATGGCATCCAGGTCTGCGCGCGTGCTAATGATGGTTTTTGGCATAGCAGATCTCCAATAATTCGAATAAGTGATGGGTGTCGGCCCATCGAGCATGGCCCGACCATGACGCGATGAAGCGGTCGAGCGACGCGATGTCGTTACGTTTGAGGAGAGTAGCGACCCTGCGCTTGGCGCGGGTTACGGAATCCTTCCGGAGCAGCTTGTGGCGAGGCCAGATCCGATATCCCAAGAAGTTGATGCCATGACTTACTGGCGCCACCTGCCATTTGCTGACGGAAAGCGCTAAGACCTCTGCCGAGAAATCGCGCAACCGCTCGAATACGGCTCGGAGATGAGCCGGATCATGGCCCAGCACAACGATGTCATCCATGTAGCGCGCCCAATTCCGCTCACCCAGGGCAACATGCAGAAACCGATCGCAAGCGCCGCCGTAGACGTTGGCGAATAGCTGGCTCGTCAAACTGCCGATTGGAAGCCCTTTTCCGGTCGGCGGGACGATCTCTCGCAAAACTTCCAAAGTGCCTCGACAAGAGATCTTGCGCTCGATCATCGCGTGCAGCACTTGGCGATTGATGCTGGGGAAGAATTTTGAAAAGTCCGATTTCAGGAAGTGGGTCGCCCCGGTTCTCCGCAGGGATGACTGCACATGCCGGACACCCGCATGCGTCCCCTTGCCGACGCGGCATGCGAAGGTGTTGGGCAATAACGTCCGCTCGAATATCGGCCCGATCACGTTGACGATTGCGTGTTGGACCAGCCGATCCTTGAAGTCGAGCGCTGAAATCACCCGCGTCTTGGGCTCGAAGACCATGAACTGCCGATACGGTCCGATTCTGTAACCGCCGTCGCGCAACTCTTCCTGTAGCCGCAGGAGGTTGATTTCAGCGTACTCCTTGAACTCCAAATACCCCCAGGTCATGCGCTTCGCTCGGGCTGTCTTGTCGTATGCGTCTCGGAGATTCTCGATCGCCGTGACCTTCTCAATCAGATTGCGATGCTTCGTCGCCATAAATGCCGGCCGCGCCTTTCGATGTTTCACTACTCGGCGCTGTGCCGAACCCCGAAGCGTATTTCCCGAAGGAGGACAAACCGGCTGACCACACTTTGATGGCCTGCCTGCCGGGCCGTGACACCGGCAGAACGGTGAAGCGATGTCGTCACAGACGCCCCGCGCCCCGATGTTGTTGTTCGAGTTCGCGGGCGAGTTGTTCCAGTTCGCGCAGCCGGAACCGGAGTTGCCCCCATTGTTCCAGTTGCCCGCCAGCAACACGGCGTCATTGCCCGGTTTGCCCCTTGCGCTGTTTGGCCAGCCACGCACCTACCATAGCCCCCACCTCCGAAAGCATGATTAAAGCCACTTTGTGCTGGTGGGGAGTTATGCCCCGGAGACCTGGGCCGACCAAAAACCGCAACCAGAACCGCAGATTCGCAAGGCCTGCATCTGCGGCATAAATCCTCGATACCTGATTGGATTTCCCGGCCTGGTAAAAGAGATCGGGCTGTCCGAGCAAGCATCGCAAAAACATATCCCTCGCCACGCCGTGCTTACGAGGCATCGACTGTGCGATCGGGTAAAGATAGGCGATGACGGCCTCGTATTTTTCGACGATGGCCATTTGGTCATAGGACTGAACAGCGTCCGTGACGGGTTTCATCTAGCCTTCCATCCAAAAAAACCGCGTCGAACTGGGCTATCGCCCAGCTCAATCACGTCTCATGTGGTCACAGACGCCCCGCGCCCCGATGTTGTTGAGCGAGTACGCGGGCGAGTTGCTCCAGTACGCGCAGCCGGAACCGGCGTTGCCCCCATTGCTCCAGCCGCCCGCCAGCAACACGGCGTTCTCGGCTTGGTATGTACTGCCTCGGCCGCCCGTATTAGCGACCCATGACGCGCCAGCAGCACCGCCACCAAAAGCTGACCCCCATATGTGCATTACCCCCGTCGACTGGATCACACCCCACTTGGACGTGTACGCCGCATTGAGCACGGTCGATACTGGATCGCTCCCCAGCGATGAGGCCTCCGTCGTGCCAAAAAATGCCGCCTCGGCCTCGGCTGGCGTGGGATGGCGCTTGCCATAATGCCTGAGCGCTTCACCCAGGTTATGCCACGAGCCGTCCGCATAGACGGAAGTGCCGTTGCCGCCAAACTTCGTGCTGATCTTCGGAGGCGATCCTCCATCCGCGATCGTGACGTTGTATTTACTCGTGCCGTTGACGAGGTAATCCACGCCGAGCAGGTAGATGTCCATCCAGAAACTGTCCGCCACCAGTGTCATACCGCGCGGATCGGGGCAGGCCGGGCGGAAATTGAGGTCCCACATCGAGTACGGATTGATCTTCGGCGTGGTATCGCCGCCAGCCCGCGCGGGCGCATTGCCGCCTGGCGCATAATGGAATCCGCCGATCTTTCGGTCGACTGGTGTATTCGGTGGCGTCACGAAATTGGACGAAGCCTGCACAACCCCGTTTGGACTCAACCAGATCGCATAGTCCGTCCCTGGCGCCGGCGATTCCGGCAGGATGATGTCGCGGTTGGCGGGAATGATCAGATTCCGCCCCCCCACCTCCGCATAGAATTCCTGCCCGACCGCCAACGCCCACCCGCCAGGAGCAATCCAAACAGGCGCCAAGGAATTGGATTTTGCGAACCATCGGCGAGCAATGCGCTCGCTTTCCCAGCCGCTCATGCCATCACTCCGTAAGTGTCTGTCGATGACCCAGACACGCGCGTAAACCTCACAGCCTCGATCGGTCCATGCTGGACATCGGTGGCTTTGGATGTGATATTCCCAAGAGGCCACGGAAACCATTCCCCGGCGTGTTTGATTTCACACAACGAAGTGTTTCCAGAGCCAGGAATCAGCGTTATCCGAAATGGGGGGCGATGCTGAAGCAGGTCAATTTCGACCGGAGTGGTTCCGACCTGCCCGGACTGGATAAGTGGCTTACTAAGAGAAAAAACTGTATTAAACATTTCAGACCTCTGCGCTACATCAAATACATAGCGTTACTCATACAGGTACACCGCCGGGGCCGTCCCTGTACCGGAAACGACAGCACCCAGAGCGCCGCTGGCGTAATCTGCCATCGATGACACGCCAGACAAATACTGGTGAGTGATTGCGGTCATGTAGTCGCTGTCGCTGATGGCATAGTCACCGTTGGCGGCGGCCGTCACAATGCCAATCAGGCCAGGACTACCACTGCTCAGCACGCTCGCCCAGTACAACCGTCCAGGCTCCAGCGTCGCACTCACTGAGCCGCTTTTAAGTCCGGTCGTCGCCGAACTCAAATTCGTCACCGCTGCTATGATTGGGCCGGGATGATCCTCGCCCGAATAGAACAGGTTGCCGTATATCCCGACATGGAGGACGGTGCTGAACTGGTTCACGGCCACATAGGCGCCAAGTTGCGACAGAATCATCGGCCGCGGCACCACGAACGGCACGAAATATTGCTGTTGCGCCGTTACCGTGGCGCTGGCCAACTTTGTCCCGCCGCCCGCGCCCGCGACTTTGGGCTTCCCGGACAACCGCGGCGAAGGCCTAGACTGGCACCCAAGCGGATACCCATCGGCGGCGGCTCCGCCCAGGAACAAGCGATGATCAGCCAAGTTGACGGCAGGCTCACCAGACGCAAGAGCCACAGGCTTGGACCCCGCTGTGTTCGATCGTTTTAACTGGATGCTATTCATGGCGGAAGCTCGTCAAAACGTTCCTCCGTCGATGGTCGAGGCGTTGTTCAGATAGTCGCTGCCCGCCGTTGCCGCGACCAGCGCGGTGCCGGATTTCTTGAAGATCGCGCCATC
>NZ_JBPDXO010000019.1:2500-5511 GCF_051295855.1 Methylococcus sp. S1M | reverse complement strand
CCCTAAATAAAAACCCCGAGTTCCTGTGGAGGGACTCGGGGTTGATTGGGATGAGAGCCTGGCAGTTCCCTACTTTCGCACAGGTATTCTGCACTATCATCGGCGCTAAGCGGTTTCACTTCCGAGGTCGGGATGGGATCGGGTGGTTCCCGCTCGCTCTGGCCGCCAGGCAAAACTGGTTGTCGAGCTCAAGCTCTGAGGAATCTGGTCAACGTACACTTGCGTCCACGGTCTGTCCCGGACACACCCAAACGCCTTGGGTGTTATATGGTCAAGCCTCACGGGCCATTAGTATCGGTTAGCTTCACCCATTACTGGGCTTCCACACCCGACCTATCAACCTGGTGGTCTTCCAGGGCCCTTCAGGGGACTCACGGTCCCAGGGAGATCTCATCTTGGGAGGGGCTTCCCGCTTAGATGCTTTCAGCGGTTATCCTGTCCGAACATAGCTACCCGGCAATGCCATTGGCATGACAACCGGAACACCAGCGGTTCGTTCACTCCGGTCCTCTCGTACTAGGAGCAACTTCCCTCAAATCTCCAACGCCCACGGCAGATAGGGACCGAACTGTCTCACGACGTTCTAAACCCAGCTCGCGTACCACTTTAAATGGCGAACAGCCATACCCTTGGGACCGGCTACAGCCCCAGGATGTGATGAGCCGACATCGAGGTGCCAAACACCGCCGTCGATATGAACTCTTGGGCGGTATCAGCCTGTTATCCCCGGAGTACCTTTTATCCGTTGAGCGATGGCCCTTCCATACAGAACCACCGGATCACTAGGACCTACTTTCGTACCTGCTCGACTCGTTCGTCTCGCAGTCAAGCGCGCTTTTGCCCTTACACTCTTTGCGTGATTTCCGACCACGCTGAGCGCACCTTCGTGCTCCTCCGTTACGCTTTGGGAGGAGACCGCCCCAGTCAAACTACCCACCATGCACGGTCCCCGATCCGGATCACGGACCTGGGTTAGAACTCCAAATTCACCAGGGTGGTATTTCAAGGTCGGCTCCACCCGAACTGGCGTCCGGGCTTCTCAGCCTCCCACCTATCCTACACAAGTCAATTCAAAGTCCAGTGCAAAGCTATAGTAAAGGTTCACGGGGTCTTTCCGTCTAGCCGCGGGTACACTGCATCTTCACAGCAAGTTCAATTTCACTGAGTCCCGGGTGGAGACAGTGTGGCCATCGTTACGCCATTCGTGCAGGTCGGAACTTACCCGACAAGGAATTTCGCTACCTTAGGACCGTTATAGTTACGGCCGCCGTTTACCGGGGCTTCGATCAAGAGCTTCGCTTGCGCTGACCCCATCAATTAACCTTCCGGCACCGGGCAGGCGTCACACCCTATACGTCGACTTTCGTCTTTGCAGAGTGCTGTGTTTTTAATAAACAGTCGCAGCCACCGTTTCACTGCAACCCCCTTCGGCTCCATGGGCATGCCACTTCACCTACCAAGGGCGTACCTTCTCCCGAAGTTACGGTACCATTTTGCCTAGTTCCTTCACCCGAGTTCTCTCAAGCGCCTGAGAATTTTCATCCTGCCCACCTGTGTCGGTTTTGGTACGGCCGCCTGCAACCTGAAGCTTAGAGGTTTTTCTTGGAAGCCTGGCATCAATCACTTCGGCTGAAGTCGCCTTCAGCACCGTCATCACGCCTCAGCATTGACCCTCCGGATTTGCCTAAAGAGTCTGCCTACACGCTTAAACCGGGACGTCCAACACCCGGCTGACCTAGCCTTCTCCGTCACCCCATCGCAGTTGCAGCCGGTACCGGAATATTAACCGGTTTTCCATCGACTACGCCTTTCGGCCTCGCCTTAGGTGCCGACTAACCCTGCGCCGATTAGCGTTGCGCAGGAAACCTTGGGCTTTCGGCGAACGGGTTTTTCACCCGTTTTGTCGTTACTTATGTCAGCATTCGCACTTCCGATACCTCCAGCCAACTTCTCAGTTGACCTTCACAGGCCTACGGAACGCTCCTCTACCACTCACGCAACGCGTGAATCCGCAGCTTCGGTACAGGCTTTAAGCCCCGTTGAATCTTCCGCGCAGGCCGACTCGACCAGTGAGCTATTACGCTTTCTTTAAAGGGTGGCTGCTTCTAAGCCAACCTCCTGGCTGTCTGTGCCTTCCCACATCGTTTTCCACTTAAGCCTGATTTGGGGACCTTAGCTGGCGGTCTGGGCTCTTTCCCTTTTCACGACGGACCTTATCACCCGCCGTGTGTCTCCCGTGATTGCACTTCCCGGTATTCGGAGTTTGCATCGGTTTGGTAAATCTAGACGACCCCCTAGCCGAAACAGTGCTCTACCCCCGAGAGTGAGACACGAGGCGCTACCTAAATAGCTTTCGAGGAGAACCAGCTATCTCCGAGCTTGTTTAGCCTTTCACTCCTATCCACAGCTCATCCGAATCTTTTTCAACAGATCCCGGTTCGGCCCTCCAGTAAGTTTTACCTCACCTTCAGCCTGGCCATGGATAGCTCGCCCGGTTTCGGGTCTATTCCCAGCGACTCATTCGCCCTATTCAGACTCGCTTTCGCTACGCCTCCCCTATTCGGTTAAGCTTGCCACTGAGAATAACTCGCTGACCCATTATACAAAAGGTACGCAGTCACCCCTTGCGAGGCTCCCACTGCTTGTACGCATACGGTTTCAGGTTCTATTTCACTCCGCTCACCGCGGTTCTTTTCGCCTTTCCCTCACGGTACTGGTTCACTATCGGTCGGTAAGGAGTATTTAGCCTTGGAGGATGGTCCCCCCATGTTCAGACAAGGTTTCACGTGCCTCGCCCTACTCGTCTTCACACCAGCGTTCCTTTCGTATACGGGACTATCACCCTCTATGGTGCGACTTTCCAGACGCTTCTACTAAAAACATTGATGCTTAAGGGCTGCTCCCCGTTCGCTCGCCACTACTAAGGGAATCTCGGTTGATTTCTTTTCCTCCAGGTACTTAGATGTTTCAGTTCCCTGGGTTCGCCTCGCCGACCTATGGATTCAGTCGGC
>NZ_JBPDXO010000018.1:0-5799 GCF_051295855.1 Methylococcus sp. S1M | reverse complement strand
GGGCTACCTCAGCCCGATGCAGTTCGAGCAACGCTGGTACGAGGCACAGCGCAAAAATGCCGCGTGAACCGGGGGTTAAGAACTCCACGAAACAGGGGCAAGGTCAATTTCAATCCACCCTCATAACCAGAACAGCACGACGGTAGTAGCGGCGAGCAACGCCATGAGGCGATTGATTCGCCGCAGGGTGACAGGGTTGTGTATCCAGCTTCGTATCAGACTGCCGCTGGCCGCCCACAGCGTGATGCAGGGGACGGCCACGGCGATGAACAGCAACGCGGCCGTAACGACACGTTGCGCATACTGATCGCCGCCGGGGACGAAGGCGGCGATCACGGTCGTAGCCATCATCCAGACCTTGGGGTTCACGATCTGGAACACGGCCGCCTCTAAGAACCGGATCGGCCGTTGGGCATTGGCGGCCAGCAACGCGTCCGCGTTCCAAAGTTGGCGCGCGAGCCAGAGCATGTAGCCGCTGCCCGCGAGTTTCAAAACCGTCTGCGCAGAAGGGACTGTGACGAACAGAGCCCCCAGTCCGGCACCGACCAGACAGATCATCAACCAGGTGCCCGCCAGCACACCGGCCACATGCCATCCGGTGCGACGCAGCCCGAAAGCGAGCCCCGAAGACAACAACAAGACGTTGTTCGGCCCCGGCGTGATGGTCATCACAAAGGCATAGGCGGCCAGCGAAAACAGCATGTCTAGCGACAACATGAGCGCCTCCTCAACGATCCGGGGTGATCAAGGCGACCTGCGGTCTGCGCCACGCCATGACGGCGATGAGCGCGAGAGAGGCCGCCGCCATCGCGGCCGGGAACAGCACGGTGGTGGTCGTATGGCGGTCCAGCGCGGCAATGACCAGGACATTGCGCACCACCAGTAACACCAGAAAGACCATTGATTCCGAGAAGGGCTGCGACCAGGTCTTGCGGAACGTTGGTCCGAAACCCAGCAGCTCGATCACCGTGATTAGCCAGACCGCCCATAGCGGATCGTCCGCCCAGTGCCACAACGGCATGGCGGCAAGCGCCGCGATGAAAAACAGCCGGTCGGTGGTCGTGACGCTCACGTCCGCGCGTTTCAGATAGGCCAGTACGGCAATGAACAGCGTGACGCCCGCGGAAAAGAGGATGACCCCAGAGCCAAGGATTCCTCCGCCTGCGTGCAGCGTCGCGAGAAATGCCACCCTGGTGTTCATGCCCCAGATCACCCAGGAGAAGACATGCGGCCGTGTCTGGCCGCGAAAGATCGACAGGATGTACGGCAGGAAGGCAATGCAGGTGAGGATGACCGCCACCGCACTCAGCCAGGATTTGTACGTGCTCGCTTCCATACCCGCTCGTCGCCTGTTCAGCCTGCGTACAGCGCCTGGCCGCGCCGCACTTGACCATTCGCATCGAATTCGAAGACCTCCGCCGCCAGGCCACGATGCCCCCGGTACAGGATGAGCACGCCATCGATGCCGGCCAGCACCTCGACGAGTTCGAAGCGTAAATCCGGCAGACGCGCGAGCGCGGCGCTCCAATACGCGCGCACGGCCTCCTTGCCCACGATCCGGCCGGAGGCTTCACCAGCGAAACGGCGAATCAGCGGCGATAAGAATTCGAAGTCGTCGCTGTAGTGCGCAAGCACGGCATCGAGATCTTGGCGATTCCAGGCGCTGATCCAGCTCTCAGCGAAGTGCCGAGGGTGTTGTGTGCCAAATGAAGTCATTGCGCTTTCCCCTTTCTTTCGTTGAAGATACCCAGGGCAAGACGATCGGTCAGAAAATCTTTTATCTTCCAACGCGATACGGTCAGCCCGACCTGGCTGTCGGCGGCTATCGTCCCGAAAGTACTTTCCGCTGACGATGGCTGGAATATCGCTGCGCGAAATACCGATGTCGTGCAGGGCGCGATCGTCCAATGCATTCAGTTCCGTCTCCGTCGAGACGCGCCGCCATAACCGTGCAAGTTGACGAATCAAAATACGCAGCCAACGGTGAATGAACCGAGAGCGCAACAGGCGCCCGCGTTGTTCGTAGTACTCGATATCGATGGCGCCGTTGCCGACTCGACGGATTTCCGGCCAAGGCGACTTATCGGCTTCCGGTGCCGCGGTCGGTGGGAACGCGTGCGCTGCGGAATCGGGTATAAGTCGGCTCTCAGTACGACGTGCCATCTTTGTGTTTGAACACCCAAGCACCGCCGACGAAACGGGCACAGAGGTCGTCATCCGGATAAGTCACTTCATCGCCATCCGTTCGATCGCCGACTTCCAGATAGACGACGTCCTCGGTGGTCTCGTTGATCAAGGAATGGGCGTTTCCGCTACCGGCCTTGAACCCCGCGCACATGCCGGGCGAAAGCGGCTGTTTGCCCTCGTCGGTATGCAGCGTCGGGCACCCCTTGAGGACATAGATGAACTCGTCCTGTTTGGTGTGCGCATGCCGCAGCGACGAGGCCGCGCCGGGCGGCAAGCGCGTCAGGTTGACGCCGAACTGGATCAGCCCGAACACATCACCCAGCGGGCGTTTTTCGCGCCCCTTCACCCGCGCCGCCAGCATCGGCGGATAGACCGTGGGTTTGGCACGCAGCGGCGCTTCAGCCGCATGCAGGGCGGGAAATTGGGTGTCGGTCATTGGGTTGTCTCCATTTCTGCGCTTGACACGAGGCAGTTTAAGGAGGAACCTGCGCACATTACAGTTTCAGTAAATGTTTTTTATACCGGTACAGTTTGTACTTTAATAAATACTGTACCGCTCCAGTGCGGTCGAACTGTACCGGAGGGGATCGATCATGAGTCTGCTGTACCAACAGGTCGCCGAAGAGATCGCACAGGGCATTACTGCAGGCCGGTATGTGCCGGGCGAGCGTCTGCCCGGCGTACGCAGCCATGCGCAAAACCGCAAGGTGAGCGTGGCCACAGTGGTTGCCGCCTATCAGGCGCTCGCGGATCGGGGCTACATCGAATCAAGGCCGCGTTCTGGCTTTTACGTTCGGGCTCGCCAGCCCATTCAAGTCCTTGAAGCCGAACCCGCAGCCAAGGCAACCCCGCCGCGGCTCGTGACCGGTCAGTCCATGGCGATGGCTTTGATCAAGGCGGCGAACGATCCTGCCATCGTGCAGCTCGGCGCCGCCGTGCCCGATCCGACCTTTCTTCCCACTCAGGCAATCAGCCGTGCGTTGGCGCAGGTTGTGCGCACCCGACGCGCCGAGACCGCCGGCTACATGATGCCGCCGGGCGCACTGGAGTTGCGCCGCCAGATTGCGCGGCGCATGAGCGAAACGGGCGGCGCAGTGTCCGCCGACGACATCGTCATCACCACCGGTTGCCAGGAAGCGCTGAGTCTGGCTTTGCGCGCGGTGACGGTACCGGGTGACATCGTGGCGGTTGAATCCCCTGCATTCTACGGGTTGCTGCACGTCATGGAATCACTTGGGTTGGAGGCTCTGGAAATTCCCACCCATCCGCGCGACGGCTTGGCGCTCGACGCCCTGGCCTTCGCCCTGGAACGCTGGAAGGTCGCGGCCTGTGTAGTTTCCCCGAACTTCAGCAATCCGCTCGGCTCCTGTATGCCGGATGAAAATAAGCGTGCGCTGGTGCGCCTGCTGGACAAGCACCGGATTCCGCTCATCGAAGACGATGTCTATGGCGATCTGGGATTCGCCTCGCAACGGCCGTCGACCTGCAAGGGACTGGCGCCGCATGCCGACATCTTGTATTGCAGCTCATTTTCTAAGACGCTGGCACCCGGATTACGCATCGGATGGATCGCCGCAACCGGGGAGCGACGTGAACGCATCGAGTACCTGAAGTATGTGACCAGCGTCGCGAGCCCCACTGTGCCGCAGCTCGCAGTGGCGGATCTGCTGAGAACGGGTCGTTATGAACGTTACCTGCGCGAAGTGCGCGGGCGCTACGCCAGCGCCGTGGCGCACATGAGTGACGCCGTCATGAAGACCTTTCCGGAAGAAACCCGCATTTCTCAACCGCAAGGCGGATTCGTTCTCTGGCTGGAACTACCGGAAAGCGTGGACAGCTTCACCCTGGCACGCCGGGCGCTACGCAAAGGGGTGAGCATCGCCCCCGGCCCGCTCTTTTCTGCGAGCGGCAAGTTCGGTCATTTCATTCGCCTTTGCAGCGCACGTGTCTGGGACGCGCGCATGGAAAGGGCTCTGGTCGAGCTGGCGAAGCTGATCTGACCACTTGCTAGTTCTGCTACGCTGCCACAAGCTTCAGTCTGGTCCGCTGCTCATCCCACAACGCCGGCGGGTCCACCGCCAGGTCAAACAGCGTGACATGGTTCGGCAGCGTATCGTCCAGGATGGCCGCCACAATATCGGGCGCCAGCGTGGTCAGGTTGACCATCCGGCTGATGTAGCTGTTGTCGATCCCTTCCCGTGTGGCGATCTCCTTCAAGGACTTTGCCTCTCCTGATTCCAGCATGGCCAGCCACCGATGCCCCCTGGCCAGCGCCAGTTGGATCGATGTTGGTGCCACATCCCACAGTCTGACCGGCGCAGTTTCGCCGTTCGGTAAGGTAACCAGCTTGCGGCCGCTGCGCCGTTTGATCTGAATCGGCACGGACAGGGTCAGCCTGCCGTCGCTGGTCTGCAGGATGTCCGGCTCGCCGGTCTTCTGGATGCGGATGTCGCTCATACCAGCGCCTCCGCTTGTTGCTCGACGGGCTCGGGACGCAGCTCCAGCACCAGCCGTTCGATGCCGTTGGCGCGCAGTCGCACTTCGAGGTCGTTGGGCGACACGATCACCTTCTCCACCAGCAGTTTCACGATCCGGGTCTGCTCCGCCGGGAACAGTTGATCCCAAATCGCGTCGAGTCGGGTCATGGCCACGGTGATCTTGGCTTCGTCCAAGGTCGGGTCGAGCTTGATCGCTTGCGGCAGCATGTCGCCGAGCAGATTCGGCGCACGCAGGATCGCGCGCAGTTGGTCAAGCACCGCCGATTCGAGTTCCGCGGCCGGCAATCGCGACAACCCCGAGGCGCCCGCGTGTTCCTTGGCGTCGCGCTGGGGTACGTAGTAACGGTAGCGCCGGCCATTCTTCTTGGTGGTGTGCCACGGGGACAGTGCACGGCCGTCATTGCCGAACACGATGCCCCTGAGCAGATAGGGAACCTTGGCCCGCGTCGTGTTGCCCCGCACCCGGCCATTCGTCTCCAGGATCGCGTGGACGCTGTCCCACAGTTCGCGGCTGATGATGGGCTGGTGTTCGGCCTGGTACCACTGGTCCTTGTGCCGCAACTCGCCAAGGTAGGTCCGGTTGCTCAGGAGCTTGTAAATGTGGCCCTTGTCGATCGGCCTGCCATCGCGGGTCTTGCCGTCTTGCGTGGTCCACGCCTTCGACGTTACGCCATCCAGTTTCAGCTCCTTGACCAGTGCGGTACTGGAGCCGAGTTCGACGAATCGCTGGAAGATGTGACCTTGCCCCTGTTTCGTGGAGTTCTTAACCCCCGGCTCACGCGGCATTTTTGCGCTGTGCCTCGTACCAGCGTTGCTCGAACTGCATCGGGCTGAGATAGCCCAGCGACGAGTGCAGCCGGCGGTGATTGTAGAAAGCCACCCAGTCCAGTATGGCCTGCCGGGCCTGCTCGCGGGTGGCGAACTTGTGCCCGTGCACGCTGGCCGTCTTCAGCCGTCCCCAGAAGCTCTCGGTCGGGGCATTGTCCCGGCAGTTGCCCTTGCGGCTCATCGATGAGCGCATGCCCCAGTCCCGCAGGGCCTGCTGGAACTCATGGCTGCCGTATTGGATGCCCCGGTCGCTGTGGAAGATCAGGCCAGGCGGCGGGCGGCGGCG
>NZ_JBPDXO010000017.1:8258-10240 GCF_051295855.1 Methylococcus sp. S1M | reverse complement strand
ACGCTGCCAAGATCGGCCATGCTGGCCCGCGTCGCCGTGGCCGCTTTCGCAAGGACCGGCGTATACCGGTCCAGCGCCTGGGCATCCTGGACGCCCCCGGCCACCAGTACCCCGATGCCGGAAGCGATCTCGGCCTGGGTCTGGTTCCACTTCAGGGCGCTCTCACGCACGGCGGCGCCCAAGCGGTTTTCCTGCGCGGCCGTGAACTCGCCGGTGATGGCGATATCGCGGAGCTGGTCCTGGAAATTGCCCGCCAGCCGGACGGACGCCACGACCGGCGCGCCCAGCGCCGCGCCGGTTCCGACGGTTTCCAACGCCTGCCCCCGCAAATCGGCGCGTTCCTGTTTGAGCGCCGCTCCGCGCGCCAGACTGGCGGTAAGCGCCTCCTGTCGCCGTCGTGTCTCGTCGATCAGGCGCCCCAGCCGTTCGTAGTCGCGATGAAGCGGTGCCATGGATTCCGGCGCCAGCCTGCCGGACTTCTGAATCGTGGCGCCCAGCGTCTTCTGCTTGTCAGTCAGGTCGCGCACGCTGGCACCCAGCGTGTCGACGGTCTTCTTGGCATTGCCGAAGGCGGCGGTAAAGGTGGCTGACAACGCCGCCCCAATCACGACCCCGACGACAAGCTCTTTAGCCATGTGTTAACCTTGCTTCGCCCGGCGTACAGCCGAGAGTGGATTGAAACGTGAACTCACCGAATCCGTTTGCCGCGCTTGCCGAAAGGATTGAGAACATCGAACAATGCGCCCCTTGGATTGCGTATTTCGCACTCTTTGGAGCCGTTGTCGTGTTCTGGGTCGCGGGCAAGTCCATCATCGCCGCGGTGTTGTTGACGCTGCTGCTTTCCTGGCTGATCGGCTATTTGATAGCCGGTGCTCTGTTCGTCTTGTGGGTCATCCTGCGGCTGTTCGACGGCATTACGCGCCTGATGGTCCGGCCTCTTGCCTGATCTGCTCGTTTGCCAATCCCCACCAGGTCAGGAAATCCTCCAGCTCCAGTGCATCGATCTCACTGGGCTGGAACCGGAACCACCGTGCCAGCAGCGCCATCCCCTTCCACAGCTCCGCCGGCCGGATCAGAGAACCGGCGAAAGCTGTCCTGCAGGCGCCTGTAGTCCGCCAGCCCCAGTTCATCCAGGTCCTCCGGTACGACCCCGACCAGGGACGCGATCAACGCCACTTCGACGTCGGCATCCGAACCGCCGAAACGCTGGGCCGCCTTCAGGTCCTTGACCTTGGGCACCCGCATGGTCAGCTCCGTCAGGGTGCGGCCATCGCCGGTCTTGAGCGGCTCACGTAAAGAAATGATCTGCATGGCTTAGCCTCCGATGTTGGCGCGGTAGTTGGCCAGCATGTCCTGGCCGTTGACCTTGTAGATGTTGGCCAGGGCGTCGAACTCGAACACCTCGGCGCCGTCGACTACGAGCTTGGCGTAATGCACGGCCATTTCGTTGGTCTGCTCGACGTTCTTGTGCTGCTTGTAGTTGCCCAGGGGAATCGACTTGAACTGTCCGATCAGGTGCGCCACCACCGGCGTTTCGGCGATCCGGCCGGCAGTCGCATACGTTTCCAGCGAGCTGCGCACCTGGATCTGCACCGACTTGAACGGATTCGCCGACTTGGCCATAACCTCCTTGTAGAACGACGACCACTTGAACTTGGCGGTCATCTTCTCGATGCCGGACCAGGCCTCCAGGGTGCCGATCATCCCCAGCGCCATGTGCTCTTCCATCTTGTGCTTGATGTCCGGCAGCTCGACCTCCTCGGCCCGGCCGAGGAAGGACGCGCCGTCGATGTAGACGTTGGCGTTCGTCAAGCGATTGATTTCGATCTTGGCCATCAGCCGTTACCTCCCAACTGCGACAGCAGGTTGATGTCGATGAAGCTCTCGAAGCTCACCCGCTCCAGCGGGGGCGGCGGCATGAACGTGATGTCGAAGGTCAGGTGCCCGAGGGCGATCTCGGTCACCGGGTTCTTGGCCTTGTC
>NZ_JBPDXO010000017.1:6019-8158 GCF_051295855.1 Methylococcus sp. S1M | reverse complement strand
AGGAACAGGTTCACGCTCTCGGTGATGGCGTCGATCAGGGCATCGGTGATCGGCTGATCCAGGAATTGCAGCATCGAATACTCGATGCTTTCGTGGATCACGTCGGCGGTCCGGCGGATGTTGATGAAATTGCGCGGATGCGTGTTCGACGGCCAGGCCGCCGAGCGGTTGCCCCAGGTGCGGATTCCCGATCCGAACGCGTTGAACACCGTGATGATGCCGGCCTCGTTCAGCAGATTGGTTTCCGAGGCCGGATCGTTGATCATCGCCGTCAACGGCAGTTCGACGCCGGTGATGCCCTTGATCTCCTGATTCGACGCACTCCACCAGTAACCCTTGTCCTGGTCGGTCGCGGCGATCCTCCCCGCCAGGCGTGGCGAGAACGGCTCCAGGATTTCTGTGTCGGAGGCGCTGTCGTACACCTTCAGATGCGGATAGCACAGCCCCACCCGGTCCGAGCTGTAATTGAAGTTAATGGCGCCGGAGGGACCTCGGCCGGTTAACGCTTGTTGCACGGTCGTGCCGATCGGCGCATCCACCAGGGCAATGGCGCGCAGCTTCCCCGCCAATACGTTGAGTTCGGTCGCGACGGCGTTCACGGTCGAGAATCCGGGCGCGATCAGGATCTTCGGGAAGAATCCCAGTTCCTGGTAGGCATTGAGCCACGCCTGCATGCCGGTCCGGTTGCCCGCGCCATCGACTGCACCGATGATGTCGCTGTTCACGGCCTTGGAGGGGTCCAGCCAGGAATAGCTCACTTTCACCGACTGGCCGCTAGCGATGGCGCCGCCGGCCTTGCGGGTGATCGTGCCGTTGGCGGCATCCAGGGTGTAATCGGTGTTGAGCACATAGGTCGGCGTGCCGGCAGTGTGCTTGACCACCACGTTCGATACCTGGGGATGCGCCAGCGTCAGCTTGTCGGTCGCGGCATCGAAAGTCTTCGCCTCGTCCGCCACGGCGGTGGTGTCGCTCGCCGGATCGAGCACGTTCACCACCACGCAGATCGGGCCGTTGCCCTGGTCGAAGATGGCGTTGAGCGCGCTCGGAATGGTGAAGCCGGCACGGTTCTGGCCGAAGTACCGGGCGGCATCGCGATCGTTGGTGACCAGCCGGATACGGTTCAACGAGCGATCGGCCGCATCGACGTCCAGCATCGGCGCGGTGCCGACCAAGCCGATCACGGCCGTTTTCACACCCCGGATCGGGCGCGGCCCCTTGTCCAGCTCGATGGTTTCGACGCCGTGTAGAAAATTAGCCGGCATGTTCTATCCCTCCTGGGCGGGCGCGTCGGCACCCTTGGGTTTGCGGTTGGAGACGATGGCCGTCAGGAAACCCTTGGCCACCAGGACCCCGACATAGTCGTTGTCTTCCGGCAGCTCGACCTCGGCGCCCGGGTGCAGGTTGACATCAAGGCCCCCCGGCAGCGTGACGCTGCTCACCGGGCCGTCGTAGCGGTATCGTGTCATTGCGCATACTCCTCGTAAGTCGTGCTCCCGTCTGGCTGACGGACCGTTTCGGCCCGCTCATAGCCGTCCAACGTGGTGACATGTTTCAAGAGCGGTCCGTCCTCCTCGCAGCCGTCCTCGATCGCCAGGGTCGGGGCGCAGAAGTCGACTGCGTAGCGCCACTCCCCGCCGTGCTCCTCCAGGAACGCGTCGCGGAGCGGGTAAACTTTGCCGAACCCCGCCGGCTTGAACCCGGTCAACACCCGCCGCGCTCGCTCCAGATAGGCGTAGAGCCCGTCCTGGCCGTCGAGCGCCCGGAACAGGAGAGTGATCTCGACTGCCAGGAGGCGCTCCTGGACCACCGCATCCGTGTCCATCAGCGCGCCGTAGCGGCTGCCGTGATACCGGACTAGGAGAGCGCCGACCGGATGCAGAAACTGGTAGTTAGCGGGATCGGCCGGATACGGCATCACTTCGACATCCGTCAGTACCGCACCGAGCCGGGCGACAATCGCCGCCTCCAGCGCCTCGATGGTGTTGGCCGCCACGTTCGGTTCGACTCCGCTCACCGCGAGCCTCGGTACTGGTCCAGCACGTCCGGCGTGAACAGCCGCTCACCCCGGATCCGGGTCCGCATCCGGGCGCCGGCCTCGGGCTGAGCCTGGGCGGGATCGTCCGCCACGCCCAGGCTGAT
>NZ_JBPDXO010000017.1:0-5919 GCF_051295855.1 Methylococcus sp. S1M | reverse complement strand
CGTACCACGGCGGGCGGCAGATCGTCCTTGCCTTCGGGCCGCCGGTCGTAGATCTCGTAACGCACCAGCTGCACCACGACGTCCCGTACGATGGTCGGCACCTCCGCCAGCGGCAGCAGATTGCGCTGCCGCAGGTACCCGTCGACCAGTTCTTCCTGGCCAGCCACGATCTCCTCGACCAGATCCAGGTTCGGCGCCGTCGCCGGCGGCGTATCGTTGGTCAGCTGCGCCAACGTACGGGGCGGGATCTTCTTCTGCAGATCGTCGAGGGTGCAGTAGCGCATGGCAGGACGTCAGACCGCCCCGAACTCGACCAGGGCTTCCGGGAAGAGACACAGCGCCAGCGGGTTGGCCTGTACTTCCAGGTCCCAGCCCTTGTTGAACTTCCGCGGTTCGCCTTTGGAATAATAGGGTTGCCCCTGGGTATTCACCGTCTCGTTGTAATTGGCCGGCGCGTTGTGCATCTGGAATACACCGGCGCCAAGCGGGAACAGGCGGGCTTTGCCGGCCGGGATGAAACGCTGGCCGGACACCGTGACGTCCAGTTCGAAGAAGCGGACGCCGCCGAACGTGAAGTCGTTGCGCATGTCGCCTCCCAGCCGGTCCTGCGCCGCCTGCCAGTTGGCGTAGGCGGCCTGTACCTTGGGGTGGTCGGTCAGGAGGTCCATGAACTCCTTCGAGGCCGCGCAGGCAAACCCCGTCACGGTTGCCCCCGTCAGCTTCTGTTCCGCATGGCGCTTGCCTTCCACGATCTTCGCGCGGACGTCCAGGTTGTTGGTGCCGAAAGCGATGTCCACCGTTTTCTTGGTGACCCCGAACTCGTTGTAGAGGTCGTAGACCACCGTGCCGTCCGCGTCGAGGATCTGCCCGCCCAGCGCGCCGACCCGCTGCCATTCGCGGGTGATCTCGATGGAATCCCGCATGATCTGCAGCTTGTCGTTGATGACCCGCGCCTGCGGCTCCAGTGAAGATCCGGTCATGTCTTCACCGAACGGAGCGATGTTCTGGATGTCCTCCGGCAGGATCACGCCTGCCTCAGCCAGGTGGAAGGTCTCGAATACCCGGCGTGTCCGCCGCTTGCGCCGCACCACCTCGGGCGCGTCGTTGCGGGACCGGTTGGGCACCAGGTGCAGCCGTCCCTGGTCTTCTTCGATCGCTACGGTCGTGGTGCGCACGCCTGCTTCGGCGAAGATGCCGAGGTCACGGATCTTGTAGGTCGCATACGGCAGTTTGTTGACCGCGGCGGTCAGGGTAGTGACTGTGAACAGATCGGCTAGATTCATGGCGTGCCTCAGACGGAGTCGATGACCTTGAGTCCCAGCGCCAGCAGCGCGGCGCGGGCAGTGGCTTTCTGGGGATCGGTGATACCGCTTTTCCAGACCAGGCCATTGGCGTCGAGCACGGCGCCGCGCGCGATGACGGGCGCCGCGACATCCGCGCCGGCGGCGGCAGCATTGGCCAGCAGGACCGCCACGGCATTCTGGGAGCCGTCGGCAGCCGCGGGATCATGCAGTTTGTATTTGCCGCTGGCGCTGATCCTGCCGAGTACGCTACCGAGAGCGAGATCGGCGCCAGCGGCGATCGTCACGCGGTCGCGGGACCATTGCTCGCCGACCTCGTACAGCAGGACGTCGGAAATGACCTTCGGGTCGGTATGGCTTGGCATTGCGGCCTCCTCTTAAGCGTTTCCGGCGCGGCGTTCCGCGTCGGCGACAAGGGGGTTCTTGAGCGGAGCCCGGTCGGCCCGGTCCGCGGTGGCGAATTGGCCGAACCGCACCACCGCACCGCCTTCGGCGAACATGGCCTTCACGGCGTCGACCAGGGGACGGGTCGAACCGTCCTCGCCGGCGAACTGGGGCAGACCACCCTCATCGGCGCCTTTACCGGCCAGCATGAGCAACTCGACCAGGAGGTTCTTGTGCTTGGGCGCCAGCCGAACCCGGCCGTTGCCGTCGGGGCGGGTGAGCTCCTCGGCGAACTGGACCGCGTCGTCCCGGCGCCGGGCTTCCGCTGCCGCGGACTCGCGCTGACGCGCTGCGGCCAGCTCGGCTTTGAGCCGTTCGTTTTCCGCCGTCAAGGCGGCGGCTTGAGCTTGATCCACGGTGTTGTCCTCCGGAGTGGATTGGGAAAAAACGGGTTGGGATGCGGTTGCCGGATCGCCCGCTTCATCGCGGATTTCCTCGCGAGCGGCATCTTCCAGATACTGCAGGTCGGCACTGGGCACGACCTGGTCGGCATCCTCGGTTCCGAACCTGACCAGCAGCCATTCCCGGAATCGCCGCCAGAGGCCGGCGTTCACGCTGTCGTCGCGTTCTCCGCTGAAGCGGATGATGCCGTCCTCGTCCGCGGCGAATGCCGGGTTGAGCGTGGGCCGGCGCAGGCCGCGCACCGCCGGCGGCACCGCGCCGAGAAAGGAGACCTCGCGGACGTACCACTTGCCGGGAACGGGGTTGCGGGGATGATCGGGGGCGTACCAGCCGACCGAGACGTTCGGGAACGCCTGTTTGTTCACCAGCTCGGCGAAGGCCGGCTCGACCTCCTCCGGCTCGGCCTCGAGGCCGTCCGGGCCGTAGCTCAACGCCTTGACGTGGCCATAGGCCGGATCGAGCCTGGTCGGGTGGCCGATCACCAGCGGTGCCCGATGCAAAGCCGGGTCGTAGCAAGCGGCCGCGTCGCGCAGATCCCGCTCGGAGAACTCGATCGGCTGGGACCCGCCCATCGGCAGGTGGCGGCCCGGCTTGAAACAGTGGATGCGGTTCGTCATGCCGCCAGATTAGGCGGCCGGAAGCGGGGTTTCTTTTAGCGTGGATTAAAAACGTGCGGGACCGGCGGAACCTGATGAAGCCTGGTAGCTCCGATTAGCGCAGCGTAATCGGAGGAAATCCCGGTCGATGATCGCAGCAGGGGTACCGGTTGAGCAAGAACATGCCGCTGTGGCGCGTTAAACCCCCGTTAGAAATCGCGCAGGCAGAAAAGACGATCCAAGGTAGCGCATGGGGGCTTTACGCGCCGTCACGGGCCGGAGATTCGCAGCGGCGCGTCTGCCCGGGGGAACGCGCCTCAGACGCCCGCAGCCCGCTTAAGGTATGCCATCGTATCATCGAGCACCGCTTCTCTGGCCTGGGGCGTCAGCTCGCCTTTGGCCGTCATCGGCAGATAGGGACGTGCTGGAATCGTCGTTCGTTGGCTACGTCCCGCGGACCCGCCGAACTGATGAATAGCGGCATAGACTTTTGAGGAGCCGATCCGTGCGAAGTCCGCGCCGGATTCGGTCGAGATCGATGCCGCGAGCTGGCCAGACACCTGGAGCATCTGTCCCGGCCAGTGGCCCAGGCGGGTCCGCGCCTGCTTCGTGGAATCCGAAAGCGCAGGCCATCCCGGCCCTTCGTTCTCGAACCGGTGTTCGGTTTCGTCCTTCAGGGTCATCGCCAGGGTTTTCATCAGCGGCCCGAGGTTTAGTCCGGCCCGCTGGATGCGGTCCAGCATTTGACGGACTTCGGTGTCGTCGAGGGTGACTTCGATCGGGTTACTCATCGCGGTATACTCTCCTGCAACCGATTGCGGCCGTACAAGCTCCCGCCTGACGCATCCAAAGGAGCCGCACGGTCCTTGTCATGAGGCGGCGTGGCAAGGCTATCTTCGAAATAACAAGAAGCCATCGCGCTGCCGCTCAATATAACGACGACGTGCCCCAGGCCCTCGACTGGCTTGAGAAATCATCGCTGTCGATCCAGACCATCCTTCGCTTCCATACTCAAAAACGGACAATCCATATTGGGGCGATTCGCTTCCATGTCCGTCGATCTCGAAGGTCTTGAGATAGCGGCGCTTAAGCAGCCATGTCCCAGGCCGCTCTCTCGACTCTTCCCAGCGCATCCAAATTTCATCGGGTGATCTGATCGCATGCGCAAGAAGGCGCATGTAGGGCCCTCGACCGTCTTTGGTTGCTTTCCACTCGCCGGCGCCGGATTTGAACAAAGCCTCGTCGATCAGCATCGGATCTCCAGTGACGTCCTGAAACACCACCGGCTTGCCGAGGTCGGCACCGAACTCCGCTAAGAACGCCTTCGCGTAATCCTCCTCGCCCAAACCATCCGGCACGATCATCGACGCGGCGAATTTTTCCGGCTTCGGCAGATCGGGCAGGACCTGCCCCGGCGAAAACGTCTTCGGCAGGGTATCCAGCGGCGGCGGGGTGAAAGGCTTGCTCCAGCCTTGGCCGGGATTGAAGTTGAACCCGGCATCCGGCGCGAAGAAATGCTTTTTCCCGTCGGCGTCGACCACGTCGATCCCGGTGCGCCGAGCGTGTGTTATCTCCCCGGTACGTTTGTCCACGCCGGCATCGGTTTCGAGGGTTCGGAGCTTCCCTGCGGAAGACTGCCAGGCGATCCCGTCACGCGCGAGGCTTCGTTCGGATCTCGGCCGGACCCGGCAACGGCAGTTGTGCACAATCACACCGCCGGCCATAATCAGGCCCGTCTCCGTTTCGAAATCATAGACATGGCCCGCCCAATCGAATTGCCGAATCTGGACGATCTCATCCAGCGCTATCAGGCCGGCGTTAGCCTCAAGCAACTGGCGGACCAGGCCGGATGCAGCCGTGACGCCCTGGGCCGGCTGTTCCGTACCCGCGACATCCCCCTGCGGGGGCGCTCGGAAGCCGAGCGCGTCAAATGGCGATCCATCAAACAGGACCCCGCCGCCATTGCTCGCCAATGCGCCGCCGCCTGGGAGCGCGCCCGCAACCGCGACTCCCATCTCGAACGCCGGGTGTTGTCCCTGTACCGCAACGGGCTGATCTCCAAACGCGCCATCGGCCGCCAGCTCGGCACCAGCCTCGGCAACGTCAGCCGGATTCTGCGGAGCAACGGCATCCGCCAGGATCATACGGGCCGGCGGCGGGCCGTCGGGGCGGTCGGCGTCCATGATCGCGCAAGCGTCAGCCCGGCGGAGTTGCTGCTGGCCGACGAATTGACCCGGCGCGGCCTGGACTTCGTCCATCAGATGGACATCGGGACCCGCAATGTGGATTTCGGGTTTGCGCAAGCCCGCGTCGCCGTGGAAATCGTGCGGCGCCATTGGAACGATGCGAAATCCCTGCGCCGCCAGCGTCTGGAAGAGATCTTCGGCGCGGGCTGGCGGCTGTTCGTCGTTTACGACCCCAGCCAGACGGGGATTGACACCGCTTGCGTCGCCGATCAGCTGATCGCCTTTCTGGAGTTGGCAGGCCGCGATCCAGCCCCGGACGGTCAATACGGGGTGGTTGGCGGTCAGGGTGAGCCGGTGCCCGAGCCGCGTTTGCAGCTCCACCACTTTGCCCGCATACCAGGTTTTTAGCCCCAGCCGGGCGGCGGCCCGGACCGGCGTTTCCGCCGGGAAGCAGTTGAAGCCATTGGGCGGCCAGATCGTGTTCCAGATGGGATCGTCATGGCGGAACACTCGGCCGTTCATGGCCCGGTGGCTGGGCCGGGTGCGGCCGTCCAGCACCGCGACGTATTGCCAATAGGGGTGGCTGTCCGTGGCTTCGGCCATTTCTTGGTAATTCGCCGCCATGAAGGCGGATTGCAGGTTCGTCCGGTAGATCGTAGCCAGCCGCCATGGGCTGCCCAGCCGGGCGACCTCGGCATTCCCGGCGCCGTCAACGATGATCTGTTTGCCCCACCAGCCCTTGGCTTGCAGCGTGGGCTTCAAGTTTTTTTGGAAGTCCTTGAGCGTTTGGCCGTGGCGGAGCGCGACGTCGAGGGCATTCCGAATGTCCTGCACCACGTCCAGCCGCGCCGCCTTCGCAATGGTAAAGGCCCGTGCGTGGGCATCGTCCAGCATCTCCTGCCAGTTCCAGGTAAGCTTGTAGCCCTTGTGCTGGAGGTAGGCGATCGCGGCCTTGGGCTCGAGATTGAAAATCGCCTTGAGGTCGGCGGC
>NZ_JBPDXO010000016.1:0-10847 GCF_051295855.1 Methylococcus sp. S1M | reverse complement strand
GCCGGGCCTCAGCTTCTCGGGCCGAGGCTTCGGCCATCTGCCGGGCGATGGCTTGGCCGGCGCGGTATTCGGGGGAGTTCTCCAGCGCGGCCAGCTCGGCGGCGAGGCTGGCTTGGCGGGCAGTGTCTTCGCGCTCTTGCTGCAGCGCTTTTTGCGTCTCCTTCGGCAGACAGGATTCGGGGTACATCCATCCCTTTCCGGACAGCCCCAAGTCCTTCTTGGATTTGCGCGGCCGGTCTTTCCCCCATCGATTTACTCCTTGCAGCGTGGTCTGCATTCCTGGCGTGCCGGCCAGCTCTACTGCCGAATACCAGCGCCTCCCGTCAACGACGACCATTCCTGCCCCTCCCTAAATACTGTTTGATGGCTTTCTTTTGCTGCGCCAGTTCGGCTTCCATGCGCTCGATCTCTCCCAGCTCGGCGAGCAACGCGTTCTCGCCGACCAGCACGGTGCAGCCGCGTTTTTCCGCGAAGAAGTTCAGCAGGGCGTAGCCATCCGTCGCCGCGTCGAAGGCGATGGCGTTTTCCAGGCTGATGTTGCGGGTGTCATGGCTTTCCGCGGTGTAGCCGTTGAGCTTGTACAGGTTGACTTCCTTGCCCAGCAGCCGCGTCATGCGCGCCGCGATTTCCGGCCGGTCGTGCTGACAGGCCTTGATGGCGCCGCTCATCACCGCGGCGATTTCCCGCGTGAAGGCGTAGCTGCCCGGCGCCAGGGGCACGGGCCGGGGTACGGCCTCGAACATGTCCAGGGACACCAGGTCGCGGGCACGGGCCACGTCAAACCTCCTCGCTCACTTCGGCATTGCGCGCCGGCTCGGATTCGCTATGCTGACGCGCACGGTGCATGCAGCGTGCGGCCCAGCCGCGATACGGGCGCTTGCCGCCGTCGCCGTAGCGGCTGGGCCAGATTTGTTCCGGCTTCACGCCGATGGCTTTGGCGATGATCGCCTCGGCTTTGGGATAGGGCTTGATCATCGCCGCCGACAGCGTGCCGCCCGACTTGTAGCCGTGCTCCAGCGCTAGCTGGCGCAGCGACTGGCCGGTCTTGTGCAGCGCGGCCACGATGTCGGCCGGATGCCAGTCTTCCGGGACTGGCTTTTTTTGGGTGCTGGTTTTGGACATTTAGGTCTCCTTTGCTGGGCCGTCAATTTGTTAGGAGTTGTTAGTCTATGAACAATCGTATGTTTTCGTCAACCCAAAAATCATACGTTCGTTTCTGTTTTCTTATTTTTTGCGGGACATATGTACATTTTTGAAATGAAATCAATTACTTGCGAAGAATCGAACGCGTTCGTTTGTTCGCGCTGGCTAGGTTCGTTTCTAGCATGAGAAACGAACCTTCGTTGAAGACGCTTGGAGGCCGACTCAGGGCGGTCAGAGAAAGCCTGGAACTGGGGCAAGTTGAGTTTGCTGGCAGTTTGTCGGTACACGCACGTACGTACCAGAATTATGAGAAAGACGTACGACAACCGCCAGCAGACTTCGTGACAGCCATCTGCGACCAGTACGGCGTGGAGCCCGCCTGGCTGCTAACGGGCGAGGGAGAAATGCGGAAAGCAAAGCGCCTGAGCACGGAGGAGACCGCCGCCGGACTGTTGAGCCATTCGGGCGCGGCGGAGAGGCTGACACCAGACGTCAACGCCGCAGAAGAGACTGCGGAGGTAATTGACACCAAGCTGCTGGCAGAGCTGCTTATGGCGTTGGATGAAGCGTTCTTGGCGGCGGGAAGGATTGCGCCAGTGGAAGACAGGGCGGAAATGGTGGCGCGGACTTACGCCGATATTGTAGAAGTTGCCCACGATTCGAAAACTCGAAGGATGGGGGCAAAGATGGCCAGGGAGATTTTTTCTCGGGCTGCTCTGCTGTTCAAGCCTGGCCGATAAGCTTTATCGATTAACTATCGAGTTGTGTCAAATCCTGCGCGAAATTCTCTCGTTTTCGCTTTTTCCTCGCTAATTTATGCCAAAACGAATTTTCGCGCGAAATTCGTTCAACTCATTGATTTGTCCTAAGAAGTCCGCCGTTGTCCGGGCTAGTCCAGAGTGCCAAATCAATAGCCTCCCCACATCGGGGCGGATTGTCGTGATTCGTTGGGGGTTAGTGCCCCACAGACACAAAAAAAGCACCTTGCTTTCGCATAAGTGCCTGATTTCTTGGAGCCGGTGATAGGATTTGAACCTACGACCCGCACATTACGAAAATTCGGTCCGGCTTTTTCTCTCATTTTCCCGCGTTCAACCTCGATTGCTGCCGTTTATTTTTCAATCGTTTAGCGGTAGGATTTGTTTTAGCTCGATTCATGCCAAACGCTTCGATTTGATTTCGGAGGTTGGAAATAGGTTGGAACGACGATGAGCAACAAAATGTGCGGGTCCATGTGCGGACGTGTGTGGGTCCGATGAAACCCTTCAAATTCACCAAGCGCGAACTTGAATCCCTGCCCTTCGAGGGGAAGTCTTACTATGCCCGCGACACCGAATCCAAGGGGCTGGCACTCCGAGTCGGCGCTGGCTCCAAAACCTTCTATGTGGTCAAGAAGGTCCAGGGCAAGGTGGAGTACATCAAGCTCGGGCCGTTTCCGGAAGTCACGGTCGAGCAGGCCCGCCGCCGCGCTGTCGAACTGCAAGCGGAAATCTCGAAAGGCAGGAACCCGGCCGAGCTGAAGCGAACCGCCAAGCAGGAAGCTACCTTCGGAACCTTCTGGCTCGAATACTTGAACAAATACGCCAGGGTCCACAAGAGTGCCAGCACGGTGCGGGAGGACGAAAAGACCTATCGACTGTATCTATCCCGATTCGCCACGAAGAAGCTTTCATCGATCCACCGGGCAGACGTGCAGCGGCTTCACCACGAAATCAGTGCCAAGGGAGCCGGACCCACGGCGAACCGGGTTATCGCAGTGCTCCGCGCCGCCTTGAACGTCGCGAAAGCCTGGGGGCACCTGCCCGGCGTGAATCCGGCCGAGGGCATCAAGAGCAATCGCATGGAGTCCCGCGACCGCTTCATCCAGCCGGGGGAGATGCCGAAGCTATGGCAGGCGCTCGCGGAGGAGGTCGATATCAACATCCGCGACTTCATCGTTTTGGCCCTGCTGACCGGACAGCGCAGAGGGAATCTCTTGGCTATGCGCTGGGATCAAATCGACATCAGTTCCGGCGTGTGGCGAATCCCTTCCGAGCATTCCAAGAACAAGCAGCCCATCACCGTGCCGCTGGTCCCGGAAGCGGTAGCCATCCTACAGGAGCGTCTGTCGTTCTGTGTTGGGGAATGGGTTTTCCCTGGGACCGGAAAGACCGGACACATGGTTGAGCCCAAGAAGGCATGGCGTCGCGTGCTGGATCGGGCAGGCATCGATGATCTTCGCATCCACGACCTACGCCGAACACTGGGAAGCTGGCAGGCCCGCCAGGGGGCAAGCCTCGCGATCATCGGCAAGAGCCTGGGCCACAAGAGCCAACAGGCCACGGCCATCTATGCCAGGCTGGACTTAGACCCAGTGCGTCAGTCCGTGGAATCCGCCACGGCCGCGATGCTGGAGGCAGCCGGAGCGAAGCCTTCCGCCGACGTGGTCAAGATGAGGAGGAAATAGCTATGTCGCCGAGGGAGGAGGCTGTAGCTTACCTTAACCAGGAGCTGCAGCGTGTTAGATCGCAGGGGCTAATACGCCAAATGGAGCCTATTATAGAAAGACTCATAGAGAATGCTGATTATCTCGGCAATGTGTTTGACAAGATATTTTCTCCGGCGCTTCATGAGTATGACCGGAAAAAAATCATGGATTGTTTTATCATCGCCACGGTATTTGCCAACCCGGACAGAACCAAAACAATAAGAGACGCAAGAAAGCGGCTTCCAGGGCTTATAGAGAAATTCAGGGCGAAATCGGCGGAGCTGTCAGAGCTATTGATAGAGGTTCGCAGGGCCGCAGAGAGAGCGGAGCTTGATCTTCCGTTGTGGATGTATGGAGCAGGAGAATATCTATCTGAGGAAACCAAGAGAAACTCCGTCAGATATAAAAATAGGATGCTGTTGCAAATGCAGATTCGTTCACACCTGGATGATGATGCTCCGATGTTTGAAACAAGGCCGAGCCTGCAAGAAATGCTGGAACAACTCGGGCAATCGTCAATGGATCACACCAATCCAAAATGGGGATTTGTTGAATCCGCTGTAGCGACACGGCAGCACTCGACGAAGGATTATATGGCTGCCCTCGATAAGGCGCTCGAGGAGCGTTTCAATGAGCAGAGGCTATACAACGCCATGACACCCGCAGCCGAGGCCGTGTTCAAGTCCATCACCAACACCGATCTTGCTCAGCTCGGGACCGTCTTGCTCGGCCTGGAACAGGAGATCAACCCAGATTCCGCCAGCCCGCGAAAGCTGAAGAAACGGCTCAAGCCTGACACCTGACGACCGGACAACTCGACCACAAACACGACCGCGAGTTGTCCGCGCCCGCTGCAATCGGTTCATGGAAACTGTTCTCGCACTTCAACATGCGAGGACAATTTCATGGCAACACCCACGCAAAACCTTGAGCTTCCACGGCTGCTGACTGACGTCGAGGCAGCGCAATATCTAGGACAGAGCGTCCGGACCCTTGCTACTTGGCGCTGCACCGGCCGGCACAATCTTCCTTACACAAAGATCGGCAGGAAGCCGTTCTATCGCGTCGAAGACCTGACGCGGTTCGTCGAAAAGAACGCGCGGGGCGTGAAGGCATGATGGCCCACTCCCTTCTCGGCGCCGTGATGAGCTACGGTGTTGACATCGGCGTTGATGCTGGCATCATGGTTGCCACGGAGCTTAGCAACTCCTTCAGGCGGAAACGCCACCCGTCAGACATGGCGATTTTTTATGCCCGGAATCCGTCCGGCATATTCCCGCATCGCGTATCGAGTTCGTTTGTTACGCGGCTGCGGTGTTCCGGGAAATACCCAATACCCGGAGTCTGTCCTGAACAGATGCTAAGCGCCGCAGTCGCCCTATATGGGCGCTCTCAACTTAGCAAACTTCAGGAGGCATACCATGCCTAGCAATACCACCCGCCCGACACTCAAACCCTGCCCATCACCCGCGCCGACCTGGACAAGTTGGAAGGCTGCATGCGGGATTGCCGGCTACTGTATTCGGCGTTGTCGGCGATTATCAGCGTGGACTGTACCAACGAAAATAAAATCGACGAGGCAGTCATTACTGACGTGGCCGAGCTGCTGAGGGACCAGACCAATAGAATTTGGGAAGCCGTGGACGAGGTATCAATCAGTATCCGCAAGAAGTTGGTCGATAACTGTCAACTGGAGGGGCTGAAATGAGCGCTTCAGAGATTTTGCTTACAGCGCTGGCTGTAATTGGAGTTGATCGTTTGGTCCAGGTCCTAGCCGAGTTGATCGCGGAGGTGGCGCGATGAGTGACAAATCACGAACGCTTTTTGTCCGGCTCGACAAAGCCGAGTCCGACAAGGTGCGAGCGCTGTCTCGTGAATTTGGCCTTCCGATGGAGGAGGTTATCAAGCGCATGATTCTTCACGCGCTTGAGCAACTGGAGGCCGAAGCGAAAGCACCGCAGGACCTGCCAGCCGGCGAGCGACAGCGTCTTGCTTTTGAGGCGGCCAGAAGGGAGGTTGAGGGATGGCGGCCAGAATTTTGACCAGGCCGAGTAACCCTTACGAGAAACCCAGCCGAAGCCGGCGACCCAAGAAGAAGTGGCGTAAGCGGCAGGGCTGACAACGAGTTAAACCGCGCCTAGCTCGACGGGGCGAACGGTCGGCATCTTCACCGACCCCGGCGCGGTTCCTTTATGAAGATATTCCGGAGAAGAGCGGAATGGTTGAAATACCCTTTCACAGACGATGGACCGCTGAAGACGCGGCCACATACCTAATTGATGATTCGTCGGACGATTGCGACGAGCAACGCCGCAAGGTCTGTAATGCGCTATCCGCGGCGATTCTTGCGGGCGCAATCCCTGCGCAAAAGGAAACAGGATACCGCGACATCCAACCCCAAACACCGGTTGAAGCCGCTGCGCGTGATCTTGCTATGGCGTATCAAATGTATGGAATCCAACAATATAAGTATCTAGGGAAGGAGAAATATGAATATGACGTTATTGCTCCGATTGACGCTATTATGTGGGCAATATCACGTGATTGGATAGATGTATCGCAGGCGTGCCTTGATTGGTACGACGAGGTGAAGGACGGATGCAATTATTCGGACGATGGGAATTCCAGCGTGAGGAAGGCAGGAAAGCCAAAAGGCCCTACGGATAACTCAAAGGCGCGTGTCATTTTGTGGCTTGCCAAGGCTTGCGGGTACGACACGGGGCAAAAAAGGCAACGGCCTGGCGTTATCAAGAGAATTCAGTCCGCGCTTCCGCTCAATCCACCCGACGAGAAGACAATTCATGACGTCATCCGCTGGGCAGATGATACGAATGGCAAGTCGCGTTATTGAGATGTGCGGCTATGCGGAACGACGAATTAAACTTAATTTGTTTCAATGACTTACGATTCCGCTTCCAGGAAAATAAGTATTCTCCGGAATACAGTTTGAATTCTCCAGCACACGTTGCTTTCGGTTTGATTTAATCGGCTGGGAATGGTTTAGCTTGTGAGGTACCAGATGGATAAAACCGATTTTGGATCACTGCCAGATGACGCGCTATTGACGCCGACCGAGAACGCAAAATGGCTAAGGACGACAAAGGCAACCTTGAACTATTGGCGAGTGACGGGTGGCGGCCCGCCCTGGCTGAAAATCGGCCGCAACGTTCGGTACCGAGCCGGTGACGTTCGGTCGTGGCTGGTGAGGTGCCGGCATGACTAGGACAGTTGGAGCCGCCCCCGGCTGGCACCGGGAAGCGGCGAGAGGAAATACCTGCACCGCCAATTCTCCGCAAAACGCCAGTTCCGCGCAACCCATCCATGAACTTCTGTCGCGCCTCAACGGCGTTAAACAAGTTGGGCCCGGCCGCTGGTTAGCAAAGGCCCCGACCAGGCAAGAGCGAACTGCCAGTCTATCCATTCGCGAATGCGACGACGGGCGTGTGTTGCTTCACGATTTCGGAGGGGATTCGACCGAGAGCGTTCTTGATGCTGTCGGGCTGACCGTCAGAGACCTGTTCCCGCCGCGAGACCCGCCGCTCGAGGGCTTCCGCCCGCGTCGAGGCGTTCCCGAGCACCAGGCCCGCGACCTTATTCGGCTTGCAGCCCGAGAAGCCGGCATTGTCGCAATCGTCATTCAGGACATCTTGAGCGGCAACGGGACCAGTGTAGACGACTGCCAGCGCGCGCTCCGCGCGGCTGAGACGTTGTCCAGTATCGTCAAGGAGGTAGGGCGGTATGCGTAGCGAGCGAGCGCAGCGGGAAAATGCCAGGCTCGATGACCTAGCAGACGAATTGCTGAAAGGTGGCAAGAATGGCAGCGACGACAGCAAGGCCAATGGGAAGTCGAAGGCCGCGAACGATGGACCGCCGGAGACCATATCAGCGGCGATCTTGTGCCAAAAGGAATTCGAGCCCCTACGATGGGTGATCCCCGGAATCCTACCTGAAGGCGTCGCCCTGCTGGTCGGAAGTCCGAAAATTGGGAAGAGCTGGGCGGCGCTGGATATGTGCATCGCAGTTGCGTCTGGCGGAACAGTGTTCGGCACAATCCGCGACGTGGACCAGGGCGAAAGTCTCTACCTGGCTCTTGAGGACAACGAACGCCGATTGAAGCGGCGATTACTTTCCCGGCTGTGCGGCACAGATGCCCCAGCGGCGATGCACTTGCGTACTGACTGGCCGCGGGCCGGCGCCGGTGGCGTTGACGCACTCCGCAAATGGCTCGACCAGCACCCTCAATGTCGGCTGGTGGTTATCGACACGCTGGCGAAGTTTAGACCGCAGCAAAACGCCAACCGCGACGCCTACAGCCAAGACTATGAGATCGGCGCGGCGCTGCTGGCTGTAGCGGCAAAGTACAAAATCGCCATCATCCTTGTGCATCACTCGAGGAAGATGGACGCCGAAGACCCGCTCCAAACTGTAAGCGGCACTCAAGGACTGACGGGTGGTGTCGACGGCATCCTTATCATGAAACGTAACCGCGGAACCGGCGATGCTGCCCTCTTTGTCACTGGGCGCGACATCGAGAACGAATCCGAGTATGCCCTGGCGTGGGACAAGACATCATGCCAGTGGCGCATCACCGGAGCCGGACCAGAGGCCCTATTGAGTCCAGAGCGTAAGCGCATCATCGAAATCATACGCAACCACGGGCCCATCACTGGTAAGGACGTTACTTCGGCTATTCACCCTGGCGTCGTAATCGCGAAGGACGCGAAGGAATGGCGAGCCGTTCGTAAACACTTGAGCGCTTTAGAAGACCAGGGCCTTATAGATAGAGCTGCCGGCGGATATGTAATCGCAAAGAGCGGTTCCACCAGTTCCACCGGTGGCACCAGTTCCACCGGTTCCACCGGTTCCACCGACGAGAAAGAAGATAGTTTCGACTCGAAAGGTGGAACCGGTGGAACTGCTTGCGAAAACGACCAGTTCCACCGCCAATCCAGCGGAGCCAAGGAATCACGCGGCTTTGACGGCGAAGGTGCTACCGGTGGACCAAGTGGAACCGGTGGAACCGCTAATTATGATTCTGCTGAATCGCCGCAAGCCGCTGGCGATTCAGCCGCCCACTTCACACCCGTCGACCTCAACCCTGACCCAGACATCGAGTGGTTCTGACAATGAACGCAGCAGCCAAATTCATCGAGCAAATTTCCGCCGCTGGAATTTCAATCTCGGCGGAAGGTGACGCCCTCGCCATCACTCCGGCATCGAAACTCACCGCCGAGCAGCGCACTTTCATTCGCGAGCACAAGACCGACCTCCTGACCGAGCTTCAGGCCGTCCGAGCATCGGAAGCCGTCCTGGAGCCATGCCAACCCGGCGCTGACATCGAGGTTGCGAACGACGCCGGCGGCACCGACCTGACCGACGACGAGCATAGCTTGCTGGTGCAGATGGGCTTGCACTGGGGCTACTCACCGGCGGACTGGCAAACCCTTTGGGACGCATGCCAAGACCCGGCGCAGAGGGCGAACTGGGTGCGCATCGCCGAGAGCGAGCGGCCGCCAGCGCCGGACGTAGACGACCCGGAGCAGAGCATCACCGTCCGCGTTGAGGCCGACATCGGCGCGGGCAGGAAGCGGTTCGACATGCTCGTGCCGCTCGACCGCTGGGACGAAGCCGCCTTCAGCGGGCAGATTGCCAAGCTCAACTGCGCATCGTGGTGGAAGCTGGGCGAGCCGCGGCGTTGTTCAGATTGCCGACACCAGAAACGGACCAGTCATCCAGCATTGGTCACATGCTCAAGCCCCGAGGGCGACCACTTCTACCCCGGAGCTGGAGGTCATTGGGGCACCGACGAACGCATGTGCAGAGGATGGGCACCGACCAGCCGCACCGACACCCGCGGCCAAACAGCCAGCACCGAATCAGGAGCAACACCATGAGCCTTCACATCCTCGCCCAAGGCACCTTGCACAAAGACCCGCAACTCCGGCAATCGGCATCGGGCAAGACCTTCACCACGGCAAACGTCCGCATCGAGGCGGATGGCTCAACCACATGGTGTTCACTGATCGTCTTCGACCAGACGGCGCAAGATGAGCTGCTGCGCTGCCATGCCGGCGATGCCGTCTCAGTCCAGGGCAAGCTGAAAGTCTCTGTGTTCGAGAAGGCTGGCGAACACCGGGCCAGCCTGGACATCGTGGCGAACAGCGTCACCGCTCTGCGACCGAAGCCCCGACCGAAGCAGCAGCGGCAGAGCAAGGTGGACGGCAGGGCGTTCGATGCGAGGCAGGCTTACGGCCGGCCTGGGCCAGCACACGAGGCTGAGCCCGATTTCGACGATCCCATTCCTTTTGACTGAGGATTGCCCAGATGAACCCAGAACGCAAAGCCCTAATGCTATCGCTGGGGCGCCGCAACGAAGTCGCCCTCGAAGAACGCGTCGAACGGCTCGAACTGGAGCTTGCCAAAACCCTGGCCGCTCTTGATTCCGTGCTGCTGTACCTGGCCGAGCTGCGCGAAGGCGGCCATCTTCCACAGATTCAAGATGCCGACTGGTGACCCGTGGACGGCTTCAGCGACGAAATCATTTTTTGAGGGCGCGCCATGACGACCAGATACGCAGCACCATCACCCTGCCCACAATGCGCATACCCCGCAGGCGTCAAGCTGCGGCCTGGCATCAAGGCTTGCTTATGGTGCGGCGCTGAGCATTCGGCCGACCAGTCGGATGTGGCGCAAACGCAACACGGGCGACCGGCGGAATGCGTAGGTTCTTCCCAGACAGATTGCTCGCCACGGGTCGTCAAACTCGCGGTTTTCGCTTAATTTTCGGCCCATATGGGTTGTTGTTGTTTACTTCCTATTTTTCATTCCTAAAGGTTATAAGCAAAATGCCCAGCCCCGCCGACCCTGCCAAGTTCGTCGCCGAATTCGACGCTGGCGAGCCCAGCCCCGAGGCCCTGCACTGGGTTCAACGAGCCTTCCGCGCCCACCTAGCCGGCGAGTCACTGACTAGGGCGTTCGGCTTCGACACGTACAGCCGCGGGCTCAGGGACGCCCTGAAGCACGCCAGAATCCGCCGCGCCATCGTCCAGGCTGCCGACCTGCTGCCGGAGACATCAACGCCCTACTCGAAGGCCAAGACGATCCGCGCCGAGCTGCTGCGCCTACTCCGCACCTGGCCCAGACACACCGCCCGCAGTCGCATGGACGAGTTGCTGCTGAACGTGATCGAAGCCGCTGACGGCGATCCGCCGACCGGCTTGACGACCATCCGCTACAC
>NZ_JBPDXO010000015.1:0-11084 GCF_051295855.1 Methylococcus sp. S1M | reverse complement strand
GGCATCACGCCAAAACAGCGGTTGGCCAGGGCCGCATAGCTCTACTTCTGATCTCCCCTAATTCCGGGAGGATTACCGGGGGAATACTTGTTGGCTTTGCTCATGGCTTCATTCTCTCTAGAGTCAAAGCCTCCTCAAAACCCGGGGCGATTCAGGTTCCAGGTCTGCTGGTTGTTCCGGAAGGGATCGGGTGCCGACTTGAAAACTTCGGGCGTCAGCAAGGCCAGGCAGAATCCGCCGGGATCGCGGACCGATTCGTAGCGGATGGTTTCGATGCCGGCTTGCCGGGCGTTCTCGGCAAGGGCCTGGGTCGCCGAGTAGTCGGAGGGATGCGTCCAGGCGGCACGGTTGGCCGACAGCGGCGGGCCGATTCGACGATCGCCTGGGTGAGAACCCGGGTGCGGTCTGTAGCGGGGGCGGATTCGGGTTGCAGCATCGCCGATACACTTTCGTATCGGAATCATTCTGAAGAGTATTCAGATCTGGTTGTGATTGCAAAGAATAAACTTGTTCCGCCCCAACGGGAATTTAGCCGGAACACAAAACGGTGCCGGACCGTCCGTTTCCTCATCAGAACGGCTGAAGACGAGGGGCGCCGCCGGGCGGATCGATGTTAGGGGCTGGTGCGGTGGCGACGGGCGACCGGCATATCTCCGGGCGTGCGTCGTCAACCGGTCGCCGCTCCCATCCGCCCCTCGTCCACGAATTTTTCCGTGGCATCGTCCAGGGCGCGGCTCTTGCGGCCCTGGCTGCGGTGGACGTACAGGGTCTTTGCCTCGATTTTTTGTTCGGTGGGGGCGGGGGGCAGAGTCATCGGGTATTTCACCGGTTGACGGTGGTCCGCCAGCTGCAACTCCGGGTTGAAGACGCTGTTGAATTTCCAGAGGCTCCGGAGGAAGTTGGTCTGCCCTCGTAGCAAATGGCCGCCGAGGATTTTCAGGGTGTCGCGCGCCGCGGCCCAGCCCATGTGCTTCTTGTAGAGCACCTGTTGGGTTTTCACCAGTTCGCCGTAGAACTCGGGCAGAGGAAGCCGGGTGGGGAGAACGGCATGCTGGATGTCGAACAGGCGGTAGTCGCGGGTCGTGAGCTGGCGGGATTCGGTGTGCCAGCTTTCTGTGCCAGGGTAGGGCGTGTTGACGCTGATGTTGACGATCTCCGGGATTTCCATGCACCACTGGCGGATCACCTCGAAGCGTTCCCTGTCCCAGTCGGGGTCGGCGATGAGGTTGATGGCGACGGTGATTCCCAAGGAACGGGCGAATTCCAGTGCCTCGAAGTTCTTACCGAGGCTGACGCGCTTGCGGAATTTCTGCAGACCTTCGGCGTCGATGGCTTCGACGCCGAGGAACATATATTCCATGCCCAGTCTTTTCCAGAGCTTGAAGACTTCCTTGTTGCGCAGCAGGACATCGCCGCGGGTCTCCAGGTAGTACTGCTTCCTGATGCCTTCGCGGGCGATGGCTTCGCCGATTTCCATGCCGTGCTGGGCCTGGATGAAGGCAACGTCGTCGACGATGAAGATGCCGGGCTCTTTGATGCGTCGAAGATCTTCCATGATGCGCTCGGTGCTCATTACACGATAGCTGCGGCCGTAGAAGGTCCAGGCGCTGCAGAAGCTGCAGTCCCAGGGGCAACCCCGGCTGAATTCGATGGAAGCGCAAGGGTCCAGGGTGCCGAGGAAATATTTGCGGCGGTACTTCAGCAGGTCACGGGCCGGGAGGTGCTCGTCCAGGTTATCGGTGAAGCCGGGCGGCGGCCCCTCGCCTGTCAGGCTGACCACGCCGGGCACCTCGTCGATGTTGCCGCGCCGGGCGAGGGTTTCCAGCAGTTTGGGTGCGCCGGCTTCGCCTTCGCCCCGCAGCACGCAGTCGAGTAGGCCCTCCCCATGGTCCAGCAAGTCTTTGGCAACGAATGAGGCACTGTGGCCGCCGACGAAGGTGAAGCATTCCGGCAACCGGCTCTTGGCGGTCTTGGCCAGGTCAATGACTTCGGGAACGTTGGCCAGGTAGTTGAGGGAGAAGCAGACGACGTCCGGGCGCCAGGTGTCCAGTTCACGCAGGAAGTCGGCGTGTGACTCCACCTGCAGGTCCATCAGCCGGATGTCGTGTCCGGCGCGCCTCAAGGATTCAGCCACCAGTTCCAGGCCCAGCGGTTCGAGGCGCAGGAAGACCTTGGTGTACATGAGAGGACTGGGGTGTACGCAGAAGACCTTCATGGGATCTCGGCTCCTTCCTTCCATAGTTTTTTGAGGTTTATCGATGAAGACGCCGTCAGAGACGATGTCCGACGGCGCAAGCTCGGATCGTCTCACATGGACGGATTTCTGGCTACTGCGCCGACGGCGCGGGAGGGTTTATGCGAGCGAGGAGCGCTTACTTGGTGCCGTGGCTCTCCTCGGCCGGTTCGGGGAGCTCCCGATGCCGCACCAGCAGGTTGTAGCGGTCGCTGTTCAGCCGTCCGGCCAGTGCTTCGACCAGATAAACGGAGCGGTGCTGGCCGCCGGTGCAGCCGATCGATACGTTGAGATAGCTGCGGTTTTCCGCCAGGAAGCAGGGTATCCAGCGTTCCAGGAACGCCGTGAGGTGGTTCAGGTAATCATGTACGTCCGCGCTTTCCGCCAGGAAAGCGACGACTTCCGGGTCTTTGCCCGTCTTCGGCCTCAGGCTGGCTGTCCAGTGCGGATTGGGCAGACAGCGGGCGTCGAACACGAAATCGGTATCCATCGGCACGCCGTGCTTGAAGCCGAAGGACTGGAGGCAGAGCGACATCAGGCCGCCGCTGGGGGTGCCGACGCGTTGGCGGACCAGTTCGCGCAGTTGGTGGATGGTGGTATAGGTGGTGTCGATGTTCAGGTCGGCCCGGCTCAGCACCGGTTCCAGCAGGCGCCTCTCCAGATCGATGGCCTCGGCCAGTGGCACCGATGCGTCGGTGAGCGGATGCTTGCGGCGGGTTTCGCTGAAACGCTTGAGCAGGGTTTCCGGCTCGGCCTGGAGAAACAGGAGCCGGCAGTCGACCCCCAGCCGGCGGGCCCTGTCCAGGATGTCCGGAAAGCCGGTGAGATTCGCGCTCTGGTTGCGGGCGTCGATGCCGATGGCGATCTTATCGAACGCGCTCGACCGGGAGGCGATGGCCTGCTGGAGGAACGGCTCGATCAGGGGAGCGGGCAGGTTGTCGATGCAGTAGTAGCCACAATCCTCGAGCGTGTCCAGGGCGATACTCTTGCCCGAGCCAGAGAAACCGCTGACGATGATGAGCCGCATCTGGAGACTTTCCGGCGCCTTATTGTGCTGATTCTCCGCAAACGGTATCACCGGGCGGTGACGGTCCGGTTACGGGCGGCCGTGGTCGTTGAGTTTTTCCTTGTGCTTGAGGATTTGGCGGTCCAGCTTGTCGACGAGGCCGTCGATGGCGGCGTAGAGGTCTTCCTGGGCGTCCTCGGCAAACAGGTTCGCACCCGTCACCTGCACCGTGGCTTCGGCCTTCTGCAGCAGTTTTTCCACCGACAGGATGACGTGGACGTCGAACAGTTGGTCGAAATGGCGTTCCAGTTTCTGGAACTTCCCGGTGGTGTAGTTTTTCAGGGCGTCGGTGACGTCGATGTGGTGTCCGCTGATGCTGAGCTGCATGAGATTCTCCCTGTGTCGGAACTGCGTAGCGCTTAGAACAACTGCTTTCTTTCGTTGGACGGCGGAATGCCCATCGCTTCGCGGTATTTGGCGATGGTCCGCCGCGCGACGTTGATGCCCTTGTCTTTCAGCATGCCGGCGATGGCATGGTCGCTCAAGGGCCGGGTCGCCTCTTCCTTGCTCACGATTTCCCTGAGGAACGCCTTGATCGCGGTGGCCGAGCATTCTCCGCCGGAATCCGTGGAAACGTGGCTCGAAAAGAAATACTTGAATTCGTAGATGCCATTGGGCGTGTGCATGTATTTCTGGGTCGTTACCCGCGAAATCGTCGATTCGTGCATGGAGACTTCTTCGGCAATGTCACGCAGCACCAGGGGTTTCATCGCGGTTTCACCGATCTCGAGAAACTCGCGCTGGCGGTCTACGATGGCGCGCGCCACTTTGAGCAGGGTTTCGTTGCGGCTCTGCAGGCTCTTGATGAACCAGCGCGCTTCCTGCAGATGATTGCGCATGGTCACGTTGTCGGAGCTGCTGTCCGCTCGCCGAATCAGGCCGCTGTAATAGGGGTTGACGCGCAGTCTGGGAGCGATTTCAGGGTTGAGGGCGACGGCCCATTCGGTTCCCTGCCGATAGACGAAGACGTCCGGGATGATGTACTGGTAGTCGTCCGGTTCCACCGCGCGGCCCGGTTTCGGGTCGAGGGACCGGACCAGACGGATCACTTCGGCCAGCTCGTCGTCGTCGAGCTCCAGCGCTTTCTTGAGCCTGACGAGATCCTTCTTCGCGAGCAGGTCGACGTGATGGCGGACCAGCTCGAGGGCCTGGGCGCGGTAGGGGGTGTTCTCGGGCATCTGCTGCAGTTGGATGCGCAGGCAGTCGGCCGGGTTTTCCGCAGCGATGCCGGGTGGATCGAAGTTTTGGATGCGGTGCAGAACCGCCCGGACTTCGTCCTGTTCGAGGTTTTCGAGTTGCGAGCTCAGCCCCTGGGTGATCTCTTCCACGGTGGCATCCAGATAGCCGTCATCGTCCACCGCATCGATGATGGCGGTTGCGATCGCATGGTCGCGCTCGGTGAAGGGGGTGAGCTCCATCTGCCAGAGCAGGTAATCCTGGAGACTTTGTCCCTTGCCCCGCTGTCCCAGGAAATCTTCGTTCTCCGGCTCTGCCGCGTTGCTGGGCGTGTAATTGTGCATGCCGTCGAAAACGTCCTCCCAGGAGGAGTCGACCGGCAGTTCGTCGGGGATGGTGGTCTGGGTGTCGAGATCGGGGAGCTCGGCGTAGGCGGGTTCGGCAGCGGCAAGCGGCGGCTCCTCGGTCACAGCGTTCAGGACGGGCTCTTCCTCGTCGGTGATTTCCAGCATCATGTTGGAATCCAGGGCCTGCTGGATTTCCTGTTGCAATTCGAGCGTGGACATCTGCAGCAGCTTGATGGCCTGCTGCAGCTGGGGGGTCATGGCCAGTTGCTGCCCCAGCCGAAGTTGCAGTGATTGTTTCATGATTGGTCTAACGCGCTGTCTTTCTGTGTGGTGCGATTATTGCTTATGTTAACGCATTGCGGCTGCGACATTAAAGCCGTTTCAAAGTGAAAAATTGTCTCCCAGATAGACCTGTCGGACCTCGCGATTGTTCACGATTTCGGTGGCATTTCCTTCGGCGATGACCTTTCCCGCGGCCAGGATGTAGGCGCGGTCGCAGATCCCCAAGGTTTCGCGCACGTTGTGTTCGGTGATCAGAATTCCGATTCCCCGGTTTTTCAGGTGTTCGATGATGTTGCGTATGTCGATGATGCTGATCGGGTCGACACCCGCGAAAGGCTCGTCGAGCAGCATGAAGCGAGGTTCGCAGGCGAGAGCGCGAGCGATCTCCACCCGCCGCCGTTCGCCACCGGACAGTCCTGCGGCGCGCTGGTCCCGCAAGTGGGAAATACTGAATTCTTCCAGCAGCTCTTCGATGATCAACTCCTGCTGTCCGCGCGTCAGATCCGGACGGAACTCCAGCACTGCCCGCAGGTTGTCGGCAACCGTCAACTTGCGAAAAATCGACGGCTCCTGAGGAAGGTAGCCCAGACCCAGTCTCGCCCGCGCATGCATCGGCATGTGAGTGATAGGGCGCCCGTCGATCGAAATGGTTCCCTGGTCCGGCCGTATCAGTCCGACGATCATATAGAAACTGGTCGTCTTGCCGGCGCCGTTCGGACCGAGCAAGCCGACGATTTCGCCTGTATCGATCGAGAGATTGACGCCATCGACGACGGTGCGCCGGTAATAGCGTTTGCCGAGGTTTTCTGCAATCAGGGTGCTCATCGGCTTACTTCGGTTTCCCGGCTTCGGCCTTCGGTGCCAGTTTGACGCGCACGCGTGATTTGTTCGACTGCGGATCGCCCGCCTTCACGAAATTCTTGTGGCTGTCGTACTCGATCCTGTCGCTTTCGGTGGAGTCGCCACCCTGCCAGACCACGGCCTTGTCGTACAGGATGAGAATGCCGGTTTCCGGGAAATATTCGGCACGCTGGCCGGTGCCGTGGATGTCCTCCTTCCCGCCGTCCGGCGTCTGCTTCAGACGGACCGGGTTCGCCCAGGCTACGACCTTTTCGGTTTTTCCTTCCTTCTGGTAGACGATCATCTTGTCCGAGTCCACGATCAGGCTACCCTGGGTCGAACGCACGTGGCCGACGTATACCGTCTGTCCGGTGGCCTCGTCGTAGGTGGCGGTATCGGCCTCGATGTAGATCGGCTGCTTGGCGTCGCTGGAAAGTCCGAACGTCAGGCCTGGCCAGAGGCAGGCCAGCGCAAGGGTGCCGAGCGTTCTGGTTCTAGCGCACGTCATGTTTTCTGCGGACATTGGAGAGAATGGTGATTTTGAGTTGATCGCCGAAATGAACCTGGGCACCGTCGCCGGAGAGGAAATCCGGGTCGCTGACGACTTCGACATGGTCGGCGGTCTCGGCGTAGTCCCGCTTGGGATCGACCACGGCGTTGCTGGTCATCACCCGGATCGCCCGGCCATTCCGGTCTGCCTCCCGCTGGATCAGCACCGCGCCTTCCAGGGCGATGGTCCCGTCCGGACGGAGGGTGCCATGTTCGGAGGAAACGACCCATGGGGGATTGTCCTCTTTCGAAAACATCGTGTATACCGGCGCCTTCAAGTCGGTGCGGTCGTCGTCGATGTAGTGCGTGAGGACCGGCGCCACCAGTAAATTCCTCGCCTTGCCGCTTTCATCCAGCGAAGTTCGCCGGATGTTGATGGAGAAATAGTCGACGGTGCCTTGTTCGGCACTCGCTTCGCCGTCTTCTTTGGGCTTGATCCTTTGCGCATACCAGGTACTGCCCAGTGCCACCAGAGCGAGCAGAGCGGTCGCGGCGATCTGCTGGCGCGTCGGGGTAATCAGAGGAACCTCGCCATCGCCAGATCGAGCGTGCCTTGAGCATGCATGATCAGGTCGCAGACTTCGCGCGCGGCACCATTGCCACCGTTGCGGGCTGTCAGCCAATGGGCCCGTTTGGCGGCCACGGGATGGGCATCCGCCACCGCCACGGCAAGGCCCGCCCGCCGGAAGAGCGGGACATCCGGTAGGTCGTCGCCCACGTGGGCGATCTGGGCATCAGTCAGTCCCAATTCCGTCTGCAGCCGGCCGAAGGCCTCGAGTTTGTCCTCGCAGCCCTGGAAGCAGTGCCTGACGCCCAGGCTCTCCATGCGGCGCCGGACGATTTCGGATTCGCGGCCGGAAATCACCGCGACCTCGACCCCGCTTTCCCGCAGCAGCCTGATGCCGAGACCGTCCCGGGTGTGGAAGGCCTTGTATTCGATTCGCTGGAGGTCGAAGAACAAGGTACCGTCGGTCAGCACGCCATCGACATCGAAAATCACCAGCCGGATGGCCGCGGCGCGGGCCAGAACCTCCCGGCTTGCTTCGAAAGGGCGTTCCCCGCTGGGGCAACGGTGTGTGTCCGGATTGCTCACAATACCCCCGCACGCAGGAGATCATGCATGTTGATCGCCCCGATCAGCCGCCCGTTTTCCACGACCGGCAGGGCGTTGATCCGTTTCTGTTCCATGATCCGGACGGCTTCGGCGGCGAGCAGGCTGCCTTCGACGGTCACGCAGGATCGGGTCATCACCGCGGTGATCGGGGTTGCGTGGATGTCCTGGGCTTTTTCCAGCAGGCGGCGCAGATCGCCATCCGTGAATACGCCTTGAATCGTACCGGCGCCATCGACGATCGCCGTCATGCCGAGCTTCTTCGCCGTCATTTCCAGCAGGGCATCCCGCACGCTGGCCTCCAGGCCGATGACGGGGGTATCGTCTCCCGTATGCATGATGTCACGGACGAAAGTCAAGAGGCGTCTGCCGAGACTGCCGCCGGGATGGGAAAACGCGAAATCCTCCCGCGTGAAGCCTCGCGCCTCGAGCAGTGCGACGGCCAGTGCGTCGCCCATGGCCAGCGCGGCGGTCGTGCTCGAGGTCGGCGCCAGTCCCAGCGGACAGGCCTCCTGTTGGACGCCGGTGTCGAGGTGGATGCTGGACTGGCGGGCCAGCGTTGAAAGTCGGTTGCCCGTCATGGCGATCAGCGGGATTCCGAGCCGTTTGATCAGCGGCAGGATGGTCAGAAGCTCTGCCGTTTCGCCGGAATTGGACAGAGCCAGCACGACGTCATTGCGGGTGATCATGCCCAGATCGCCGTGGCAGGCTTCTCCGGGATTGACGAAGAATGCCGGCGTGCCGGTGCTGGCGAGGGTCGACGCTATTTTCCCGCCGATATGGCCGGATTTGCCCATGCCCGTGACGACCACGCGGCCGTGGCAGCCAAGAATCAGCCGGCAACCGGCGGCGAAGTTCGAGTCGATGCGGTCGGCCAAAGCGCTTATCGCGGCCGCCTCCGTATTGATGACGTTGACGGCGAGCGCACAGAGGGTACGTTCGTCGAGCGCCGGATACTGTGGGTTCCCCATGGATGGTGATGATTGCTGTGTGCACCAGGAATTATGCCATATCCTTGATCGTCTGCCGGTGACCCGCCGGGGCGTTCCGTCTGCCAAGGCAGTCATAAGGGATTGCCTCGAAGGTTGCCTGCGGTCGCGGGTGTTGTTTATCATGCGGCCGCAATATCCCAACGAAGCTCTTGCAGGAGGTCGACTGATGCAAGTGAACGGCAAGATAGCGCAGGGTGTTTTATCGCTCGTGCTGGCGGCCAGCTGCCATTTGGTTCAGGCCAAACCGCTTCATGAGAAGCATGAAAAAAGAGACCGTAGCGTAGGTATGGCTTCCTACTACAGCGACCGGTTCCACGGGCGGCGGACCGCGAGCGGTGAACGCTATAACCGCGACGCCCTGACGGCGGTGCACAATTCCTTTCCTTTCGGTACTCTCCTTCGCGTCACGAATCTCAGAAACCATCGCAGTGTGCTGGTTCGCGTCAATGACCGGTCGTCGCGCCGTCATGGCCGGCTTCTCGATCTCTCCAAGCGCGCTGCCAGGGAATTGGGCTTTCTCGGGGCGGGACTGGCGCTCGTCAAGCTCGAAGTCGTCGAATTGGGCGCGGGTTAGTCGAAACCGCTTCACGTGTTTGCCTGATGGCTCGGCTCCGGTCGGAACGGGGGGCGTCTAATTCTTGACGTCCGAACTGGGAATATTCTATCGTTCTGATTTCGATAGAGCGTGGTGCGATATGAGCGCAGAGACCATCAAATTTACTGACAGCGCGGCTCAGCGAGTGAGCGAGCTTCTGGCCGAAGAAGGCGATCAAAACCTCAAGCTGCGCGTCTATGTAACCGGTGGCGGATGTTCGGGGTTTCAATATGGCTTTACATTCGATGAAGTCGTCAATGAAGACGACACGGTCGTTGAAAAGAATGGGGTCAGCGTGCTGGTCGACCCGATGAGCCTTCAATACCTCCAGGGTGCCGAGATCGACTATACCGAGAACGTTTCCGGTTCCCAGTTCGTGATCCGGAATCCCAATGCGACCACGACCTGCGGCTGCGGGTCGTCGTTTTCTGTCTGAGGACACATCCCCCTCTCCCGGTTCCCGGCAGCGTCCAGCTGTTCGCCGGGCCGGCCCCCTCTGGTTCGAGATTCCCTCCCGCCGGCCCTCGTTTTCCCTTATCCTAAGCGGCTTCCGGCGAGCCCTGCACAGGGCTGCAGCCAGGCCGACGCCGGCCGCGCCGGACCAACCGAGCGACCTTCCGAAGACGTTCCATGAATGATGTGATCACCCAATTGCTGCGTGGTACCCATGAGGTGCTGCGTCTGGAAGAGCTGCAGAAGCGCATCGAAAGCGGAAAGCCTCTGCGCATCAAAGCGGGATTCGACCCCACCGCCCCGGATCTGCATCTCGGCCATACCGTGCTGTTGAACAAACTCAAGCAGTTCCAGGATCTGGGGCATGAGACGATCTTTCTCATCGGCGACTTCACCGGCATGATCGGTGACCCGACCGGAAAGAACGTCACGCGCAGACCCCTGACTCGGGACGAGGTGATCGAGAATGCCAAGACCTATGAAGAACAGATCTACAAGGTCTTGTGTCCGGAGCGGACGCTGGTCATGTTCAATTCCAGTTGGATGAACGCGATGACTTCCGCCGATTTGATCCAGCTGGCCGCGAAGCACACGGTCGCCCGGATGCTCGAGCGGGACGATTTCGCCAAACGCTATGCCGGTGGTCAGCCGATCTCGATCCATGAGTTCCTTTATCCGCTTATCCAGGGCTATGACTCTGTCGCTCTCAAGGCCGACGTCGAGCTCGGCGGAACGGATCAGAAGTTCAATCTGCTGGTCGGGCGTCATCTGCAGGAAATCTACGGTCAGACGCCTCAGGTGGTCATGACCATGCCCATCCTCGAAGGGCTCGACGGCATTCAGAAGATGTCGAAGTCCCTCGGCAACTACATCGGCATCGCCGATCCACCAGACGACATGTTCGGAAAGATCATGTCGATATCGGACGACCTCATGTGGCGCTATTACGACCTCCTCAGTTTCGCCCCCCTGGCCGAGGTCGCGCGCTGGCGGAGGGAGTGCTCCGAGGGTGCCAACCCGCGCGATGTCAAGGTAAGGCTGGGGCAGGAAATCGTCGAGCGTTTTCATGGGGCGTCGGCGGCACGAAAGGCCCTCGAAAATTTCGAAGCCCGTCACCGGGACAACGCGGTGCCAGACGATCTGGTCGAACAGGTCATCGCCGTTCCGGACGGCGGCTACCCCATAGCGAACCTCGTTCATGACCTGGCACTCACCGCCTCGACGTCCGAAGCGCTCCGGCTTATCAAGCAGGGTGGCATTAAGATCGACGGCGAGCGCCTGGAGAATCCGAAATGCAGGATGACTGCAGGGGGAACTCACATCATTCAGGTGGGAAAAAGAAAATTTGCCAAAATTCGTCTTACCCCTTGACCTTCATTCCGGGTGGTGTAAAATGCGCATCTCTTTCGGGGCGCGGGCGGTTTTTAGGGCTGCGGGTGT
>NZ_JBPDXO010000014.1:0-14991 GCF_051295855.1 Methylococcus sp. S1M | reverse complement strand
GAGGTTCGCACCTGGGTATCGAAACCGGTGATGTCGGTGGCCTGATATGCCAGCAGGGTCTTGACCTGAGCCACGGTGAGATCGGCCGGATCCGCCGCGCTGCCCGTATTGTTGCCCTTCAGCGTGCCGGCCGCCATGTTGGCAAGCTTGGCGTTGGTGACCGTATCGTTCGGAATGGTCACGGCGATCGAGGTCGCACCGGATCCCGTCGCATCGCCCGTCAGGGTGACGACCTGGTTGCCCGTCAGGTAGCCTTGCGCTTTGACGAAAGCGGTGGTGGCGACCCTGGTGCTGTTGTCGGCCGCCGCCGGCGTCGTCGCCGTGGTTTGAGCGCCGAGATCATTCGCGCCGGTAAAGGTCTTGGCGCCGTCGATGGTCTGCGCAGTCGACTTGGTGACGAAGGCGCCTGGACCTCCGATCGCCGGAATCGAGGTTGCGTTGCCCGCCGAGTCGCCTTTGCCGTAATAAAGGACGTCGTCGACTTCGTTGTAGGCGAGCTCGGCGTTGAGGAGAGCGGCCGGCGCGCCGGCGTTGCCGCTTGCCCTGCGTTTGATGCGTACTGCGTTTGCCATGGTGCGTTTCTCTCAAGTTCAAATCAAAAATTCCCGCCGTCGATGACCGCCTCCGGAATCAAGCCGCCTGGAGTGCCGGGCTCCCCTTGCAGACCAGGGTCGCCTCGCGGCCCTGGCCGACCTTGAGGTCCGGGAGCACCATCGATCGCGATGGTAGGGCAGACATCAATGCCAGCCACTGCCACGGTCGGACAGATATCGACTCCCTCAATAATTACCGTCGCTTCAGGCGACATCGGTAGTCACCTCTGGTACTACAAGCAGCCTGTCTTCGACCGGGTCGTGAAGAGGGGGAAGGATGGTTCGGACCTCGCCCGTCGCAGCCCGCACCTGCACGTCGTAGACATAGCGCTTACCCGCCACCAGCCCCGCCGTCTGGCTTGGAGTCGCCTCCAGATAGGCAATGCCTTCTTCCACCTGGTCTCCTGGGTGATCCCCTGCCACCGAGCGCAACGCCAGAGCCGCTGGCTCGACGCCAAATGCGGTGCGCAATGTGAGCCAGTGCACATACCCAGCGATGTTCGTGCCCTTGGGATACCGGATCCGGACCCGGTAGGTATCGCCCTGGCGGATGTCGGGCAGGTACTTACCCATTTTGCAGGCTCTCCTCGGCCGCCAGCCGCCCGGCGACGCTCGCGGCGAAGATCAGCCGGGTCAGGGTTTGCACCAGCTGGTCGGGATTCATGTCCTGATAGGCTTCCGCCAGTGCGCCGAGCAGTTCGGCTTCGCCACCCGCACTTTCGATCCGCTCGATGAGCGGCGCGAGCAGCCGTTCAGCCTGAGCCTGCAGGGCGCCACCTTCGGCCAGCGCGTCTACTGCCGCATCGAGCGCGGCCTGATCGGGGAACACTTCAAGGTCGATTCCTGCGAAGGCCGGAGCGCCGCTGCCTTCCTCGGGCGCCAGTTCGCCCTCCTGGAAACCATAGGCCCGCATCCAGTAGACATTGGTCGGGCGCACCCCGGCATCGTGCAATGCCTTATCCCGTACGGCCCGTGTTTCGTCGATCTCTTCCTGTTCCCACAGCTGATAGACGGGCGGAGCCGGTTCGTGGAAATTGAGTTCGCAGACCATCCGGATCAAGTCGCTCAGGGTACTGGCGACGATCTCCGCGTCGCTCTCCCGGATGTCGCGCGTGACCATGATTCCGGCCTCCGCCGACGCTTTGTTGGCGCTGACTTCGGTGGTCTGGTTCTGTCCGAGCAGGGCGATGGAGACCTCGGAGCGGCAGAACAGCAGCAGCTTCTCGTACGCGTCGGCCCCTTGGCTTTGATCATGGGTCAGGAACTCGACGCTGGAATCGTCCGGTACCGCTGCTACGCCATCGCGGACCATTTGTTCCAGGCTGTCGAGCAGCTGATCGATCTCGCCCGGTTCGGCGCCACGAGGATACTTGCCCACGGGCCAGGGCATGCCGTACTTCTCGGCGAACTGCATCCAGAATCCCAGCCCACCGCGCTTGAAGGTGGTCGGCCAGAACACCAGTGCCAGATCCGGCGCGCCGTACGGGTTGAAATAGGTCGGCTCCTGGCGGGCGCACAGGAATGAATTGGGCGGTAGTGGCTCGCCCATCGGGCAGGACTGACTCCGGAACAGCAGCTCGTTATTCTGGGAGTAGACGAACCACTCGGGCGGCCGGCCAATGACGTCTCCCGGCACCACGAAATGCCCCACTCGCTCCCAGACGATCTCCAGGGGCTGGTAACCGTATAGCACGGCGTCGAGGATCTCGCCGATGATCCGGGCCAGCGGCAGATCGGCCAGGATCGCCTCGACGTTCTTGACGGTCCGCGCGCTGGCGTCCTTGCGTTCGACGCCCCGTTCCATGGCTCGTACCGCCGCTTTCCGGCGGCGAACACAGCCGGCGACGTGCGCGTCCGAGAGCAGATCGCGATAGACCTCGATGGATTTCCCCATCTTCTTGAGGATCGGATCCGGGTTGGGCAGCCAAGTCAGCCCACTGAACTGGCCAAGCGCCGTTTGGCGGGTGACCAGTTGCTGGCCGAGCGCGGGACCTTGGGCGAATGCGACGAACTCGCCAGAGGGGAGGTAAAGTCCGGTCGGGGCGCGGCGGGTCACATGTAACCCCTTGTGCTTGCGCCACAGTCGATGCCGCCGTAGCCTGACAGGACCGTACCGGTACGTGCGCGCGAGACGACCATTGGCATCTCACCTGAAGCGCTATAGGAGGCGTAATACGCCAATGCCACAGCGATGGCGCTGTCGCCGTGGCGCTGCCCCTTTTTGTCCGTCTTGCCTTCGGGGACCCGTGGCACGCCACGAACCACCTTGATCGCACGGTGATCTTCGAGCACGTCGTCGTGGCGTGGAATGGAAATGAGCCGATCCTCGAACGCCGCCTTGTACTTGGGCATGTTCTCCCGGTACCAATCCTCCGTGAACTTCAATTGCTCGATCCGAGAGCCATAGCGATCCGCAGCGGACTCGGCGATGTAGGAGCCATTACCGCTCGCATCGATCGCCCCGGCGCAGAATCGCGGCAAGGCATCGGCCAGGGCGAACAGCACCTGCTCCTGCTGCTTGTGGGGTACGTTATGGAGCTCGACCAGAAAGGGAACCCGACGATGCAAGGTGTCGCCGATCTCCATGGGCGCGATCACCGTGGTGTCGCTCGAGCGCGCGAAGTCCATTCCCAGGGTATGGCGCCGTCGCCGATCCAGACCCTCCAATAGCGAAGGCAACTCGGCATCGATCCACTCCCGCATGTCAGCTCGGCGGGCGGGTTCGGGTGCCATGTTGAAGGTTCTCGAACCGGCGAAGCGCACGACCGGCGCGTCGACCATGCAGGTCTCCACCAAGGCGCGCGGCAGATAGGAGCCGCCGCCGAACGCCGGAATGCAGAACAGCTCCTCGTCTTCGTTGGGGCGGTAGCGCTTGATCAGTGCCGCCCGCCACTCGGCTTCCTTCTCCGGCGTCCAGACTTGACCGGACACCTGACAAATGCGCCGGTACAAGCCGTCGCCCAGCGCATCGTCCAGGTCGATCCGGTGCAGGCTATAGTCGTAGCGGCCGGCGCGGATGTCGTTGATGAGGACCGCGAACTCGTTGTCGTCGCCGTTGTGGGTGCTGATGATGTGGATTTCACCACCCCACATCGTCATGGCCATGGCGGCCTTCAGCAGCTCGCCGAGATCGTCGACGAAGGCCGCTTCGTCGATGACGAGCCGGTCGCCGGGCCGCCCCTTGGAGCGAAGATTGCGAGGGTTGCTGGAAAAGGCATGGATGACCTTGCCCGAGGCAAAGCTGATGCTGTATTTCAGGATGGAGCGGGCCGGATTCTTCGGATCGGCCAGCACTTCCTCGCCGATTTCCGAAGCGCCGGCATGAAAGGCTTTTGCCCAGCCGGCGCAGTCTGAAATGAAGCCCTGGGTCATCTCCTTGTCGAAAGAGATGTAATAGACGTTGCCGCCGCCTTCCTCCGCCGAGGCATGGAGTACCGAATCCGCCGCCTCGCCATAGGACAAGCCGATCCGGCGCGACTTCTCGCAAACCTTGACGGAAGCCCTGTCCTCGATCCAGCGCTGCTGGTATGGCAGGAGGACGGCCGTGCTCATGCCATCTCCGTGAGGATGGCGGCACGGATCGCCGCGATACCGTCCTTCGAAACACCTGCACGCGCGGCAGCTTTCTCAGCGATCTGGCCAGCCTCTTCGCTGGCTTGCCTGCGAATCTGTTCCTGCCACTTCTTCTGGTCGATCGTCATCCGGCCCAGATCAGCGAGGGAACGCACCGTGAGCGATACCAGCTTGGCGGCCTTGTCCGGTTCGTGATCAGCCTTGCGCAGGCCGATCATCAGCTTGAGCAGGATTTCCTGGGCGACGTCGGAGGTCGCTTCCAGCAGCGCCGCGCCGGAGTCGTCGCGCTGGGCCACGGCGGCCCGCGCCAGTTCCTGGGCCTTGCGGGCGTCGGCCATACAGGCGTTGAACTCCAGTTCAAATTCCTGGCCGTAGCTGTGCAGGGCGCTCTTGCTGATGTGGTATCCCTGATCCTTCAGCCAGGCCGATAGATCCCGGTAGCCGCCGAAGCCGGAGCCGACCAGGCGGGTATTGAGCTCCTCCTGGACCTCCGGCGGTAGTTGATAGACCAACGAACGGGGCGGCATTATTCGCCCGGCTCCGGCCGCGCCACGCCCGGCACCACTGTCAGCCCTTGGGCGACGTCCAGACCGCGCACGGTCAATGTCGCCACCCAGACGCCGCCGGGCTGTTGGCCGACGATCAAATCCTGTTCGGCCAGCCAGGCTAGGTCAGTCTTCAGGCGGTCGCGCGAGACTGCCAAGCCTTCCAACGCCAGCGCCTTGGTCAGCACGGTCTGGTCGAGGGTGTAGGCCGGTGCCTGGACCAGCCGGCGCAGAATCACCAGGCGGCGCTCTTCGGTTATGAAGTCCTCGTAGTTCATGAGCCTTTCCGATCATGTTCCAATAAGTAACTTTGCAGGCGGTCGACCGTTTTGGCGGCACTCTCCAGCACGCCTTTCATCTCCCGCACGTCGCCGCCGACCGTGTTGATCCGGTCGTAAATTTTTCCCAGGTCGTCGTGGGTGGGGGCGTGGCGCACGTCGGTTTCCACCTGGGCCAGCCGCCGGCTTTGCTCGTCGAGGCGCTGGTCCACATGGCTTTGTAGCGCCTCGATACGCCCTTGCGTCCGGTCGTTTTTGCGGCTCAGGTACAGCCACGCACCGATGGCGATCTCCGCCGCGAAATGGGCGATGTCGCTGATCACGTTCCAGTTGTCCCGCATGAACTCATGCATGCCGCCGCTTCTCCTCCTCGTACGCGATCTGGCAGTCGATGCAGCGGATCGCGTATTCGTTCGCCGCCAGCCGATCGGGCGGGATCGGCGTGATCACTTCGTATTCGTTCAGGCAGTCGTAACAGACCACCTGGGGCACGCCGTTTTCATCGGGGCTCACCACCTGGGGCGTATCCGGCCGCATCGAATCCAATACGGCGCGAATACCGGCCACGCGTTCGATCTCGATCGGTTCGTCGGACAGGTCAGCGAGATCTGGCATCGGTGCGTTCCGTGAATTCGCATTGCAGGCCGGCGCCGAACTCGATTGGACGCTCGCCGTAGAGGACGCTCAGGGTGTCCGGAAATTTCGCGTAACCTGTCGGTTCGCAGGCCAGACAGTCGCAACCGGCAAGCACACCGATGCAGAAGGCCAGCATCAGCAGCGCCCCGCCACCCACCAATTTTTCCTGTGGCGTCAGCATCAGTGCCCTTCGGCCCCGCCTTTGCAGGCTCGGATGGCATCCCGCGCATCGCCGTAACCGAGCGCGAGTGCTTTGCCGCCGTCGTTGGAGTCGATCGGCTGGTTCGGCTTGATGATCAGGCGAACGTTCTGCGCGATTGGCGGCAGGTCGGGCAGCTCGCAGGCGGCTTCGTTTCGCGGTAGAGCCGCTCCCACGGCAGGAGCGGCTTCGTCGCGAACCGGAAACAGCGTTTTCGGACCGACCTGGACGCAACCGGCCAGCGTTAGCGAAATCGATAAAATCGCCGCTCTCTTCATCGTTCTAACGCCCGATCGACACCTGCTTCGACATCCTCCCGCCGGAGCCAGCGCTCGCAGGACATCGCGCCGTTCTCGTGTGTACAGATGGCCCAGACCAGCAAGGTGAGCGTTTTCCGGTCGAACAGGATGATCCGGTCATCCGCCCCCACGTCGAGCGCGGCGGCAACCCGTCGGATGTAGGCGGCAGTCGCGTTCTCGGTCGGCGGCGCCCAGCGTGTAATGATCTGGCGGACCGTGCTGAGCTTGTGCTTGCCGTGGTAGGTGAGCAGCACCACAGCCAGCGCCCGCACACCGTCGGACATTTGCTCGAACCGGCAGAACCGGCCGTCATGGCCGATCTGGCCTTCCCAGGCGTTGCGCGGGCTGTAGACGAGATTGCCGGGGTTGTTGTTGCGCAGGCCCCTTGGCTTCTGGAAGCTCATTTCTGCTGCCTCCGCACGAACGCCGCGAATTCCTCATCGCTCATATCCTCCCCTCGCCCTTGGGGAAGAGGAGCCGGGGTGGCGGCCTTTTCGATCTTGTGGCCGACGCCCGCGATGCCGATGCCTTGCACGATGAACTGCATGGCAATGTCCGCGCCGTGCAGGCCGAGCAGCCATCCCAGCAGCCCATAGGCGACCGAGACGATCGCGGCGGTCTTGGTCTTCCAGCCGGTCACGGCGCAGTCTCCGCAGACTGCTTCTCGGGCAGCAGCCCGACCGCCATTTCGATGGCGCGGTTCATCATCCGGTCCGGAATCCGGTCCGCCCAGGCGATTTCGCGCTCTTTCAGCTCCTTGAGGATCAGCGCGATGGCCGCGGACTTCTTGGCTTCGCCGGACTTCGGCGCCCAGCTCAGCGAATCCTCGACGGCCCGAACCATCCGCTCCGCGACCGGCAGCAGGATCTCCCACTGCTGGCGCATGCCATCGGCCAGCATCGGCGCGATATAACGCCAAAGGATCGGCCACGCTTTGGCGGCGGCGGTCATCAGCCACGCCCAGAATTTGCCCATGAAGCAGCCCTCCGAACCCAAGAACCTATGTGGGCACAGAGTACGGCGCGGATGGCACCGCGTCGCTTAAAGCGGATTAAAAACAAAGCCCGCACAAGGCGGGCTTTGGGGCGACAGGGTATGGATTGATTGAGTGGCTTCAATCACCAACACTCAACATCCTGAGCAAAGACACTAAAGCTATCAAACGTCTCATACTAATCTCGCTTTGCTATCTACAAATCGATTCACATGGAATTCCGTCGCGATCCCGATCAAGCCGGCTCACACCGCAGTCGTTGAGATAGTGGCGTGCTTCGGCGCAGCTGGTCATCTGCTTGCACGTCGACTTACCGCCACAGTCGCTTGCGGAACCGTCGGCCTCATCCGTAGAACGCGCAGCCTTCTTTGGGGTGCCGTGCCGGAAATCCCATGGGGGCGTCGGATTGGCATCACTCCACAGACCGATTCTACTGGCGCGAGACTGTTCTTCCGCAGCCCTCAAAGCGGGGTCGTGGCCGTATTCGACGTAGAACCAGGCTAGGCCGCGCTTGAGCTGTTCCAGATTGACGTCAATACCTGCGCAGCTCACGCGTCCCAGTCTCCGGCCATATTTGTCGGCGCCCTGATCGTTAACTTTGGCTTCTTTGCCGAAACACAAGTCGCTCAATGATTGCTTGGATTTTGCGCCGTAATCTTGATGGGACTCCGGAGCGTCGATTTCTGCCAGGCGCACCTTGGCGCCGCGGCCGCCTTTCATGATCGTGAGCGTATCACCATCAGTGACACCGACCACTTTGCCACTCCAATCGTCTGCATGCGCAGCCACCGTCACACCCATCAGCACCGCCCAGATAAATGTTCTCCTCATCGGATTCTCCATTAATCAAAAAGGCGACGTTGTCGCCGGTCAATTTCAGATTGCCGCACCCTCTTGACGATGCGGTAGATCCACTGTACCGACAACCGGTACTCCAGAGCCAGCTCGGCATGGTTGTCGCCCCGGAACTTCTCGAATATCTCCAGGTCCCGCCGGTCCAATTCGCCGGGCAGATTCCGCGGGATATAAACGAGCTGCCCACCCCAATGGGCTGCAACTTCGCGCGACAGCTCCAGTCCGAAGCGCTCGGCCACATCCTTGGGCAACGCCCCCAACTCGCAGGCAAGCGCGGCGGACTTTGCCGCGAGGTCGCTCAGGAGTTCACGAGCCTGCCGCCCTTTTTTCTCAGCCATGGCCCGGCCGCTGGAAGTTGCCGATCTCCTGCACCAGCTCGTTGATCTGGCGCTGCAGCTCCTTGCTTGGGGCGGCGGCATTCAGCCGCTGGAGTGAGGCGAGCTGTTGTTTCAGCTCGCGCAGTTGAGCGTCTCCGGCCAACCCCGCGGAATACCCCCCTGACAAGGGGGGCTGGGGGGTTGGCGCATAGTCCATCCAGCGCTTTTCGTGCAGCCAGCCCTGGGCCATTTTGCGCACCTGTCCAGGCTGGGCGGTTTCCCGCCACTGGCGGTTGTCCTGCTTGGCGGCGTCGATGATCCGCCGCGCTTCATGTTCGGTGAGGTCGCCGAGCTGGTACCAGCGCATGGCCGCGCCGTTGCGGTCCCGCTTGAGGCCGTAGGCGGTCCAGAACTGGTCGAACCAGCCGCGGGACGGCTCGACCAGCCTGGCGTACCAGTCAACGGATTCACGCGGGCCGGTTTGTCGCGGCGCGCCGTAGCCTTTGGCGGTCAGCCTCTCCCACAGTGCTTCGGCGTGAGCAATGCCGGCGTCGACGCGGTCCAGCGCAGGCAGTGCGCGGATGAGGCACGCCTGGATGAAGGAGCGCTTGGTGTGACTCATTTCCGTTCCCGCTCCACCTGTTCCATTAACGTTTTGAGGAGTCCAAAAGTCGCTGCCGCATCATCCGGATTCATCGGCATGGAAACGCTCAAGCGCCCTATCTCTAAGGACGCGCGCTCGATGCGTATCTGCCTCTCCGCCCACCACTGGCCCCAGCCGAATCCCGCAACGAATACGATCACGACTAGCAGGTTCAAACTCACGTCGTTCCCCCATGCCGTCTAGCATCGTAGGTGAGCGCCGCGACGACTTTCCGCAGATCCTCGTCGGTGGCGAACTCCAAGCGCTCGGCGCGGCCCCGGCTCACTCGCTTGAGAATGCCTACGGCGTAATTCCAAGGCCGGCCAGCCTCGGTGAGCTGGGCTTCGATCTTCTGTAGCAGCGGCCGCTGGTCCGTCGTGTGCGGCCGGCCCGGATAGGGCCGGCTGCGTGGCTTTGCCACCGGTGGCTGGGTGATCCGCCGGAGGTGATCGAGCACTTTGGCGCGCCCGGTCGCCGTGAGGTCTTTCGACGACGACGCGCCACCGATCTCGCGCAACATGGCCCGATAGGACGAATCATCCATCCCCGCCTTGGACTTCAACACATGGATGGCGACCAACTGCCGCCGCACGGGATCGGTGCGCGCCATGGCGATCAAGCCCCGCCTTGAACGCGCTCTTTGAGCGCCTTGACGAACGATGCGCGCGCCACTCGCTTGGCTGGAATCTCCACCGTCTCACCGGTCTGCGGATTGCGGCCGGTGCGCGCCGCGCGCTCCTTGACGGTGAGCTTGGCAACGCCGGGGATCGTCACTTCGTCGCCGTTGGCCAGGGCTTCCTGAGCGACATTCGCCAGGGCGATCAGGACGCGCTGAATCACGGTTTTGGTCAGCGATCCATTGGCGTCTTCATGGATGGCGTTGATGAGTTGGGATTGGTTCATGGTTTGTCCTCTTCGAGGTTGTGGAAAATGGGTTTACGCCGCTTCGGCGATCCGGGCGCGGTCGATCTCGTAGCCGAACACGTTGTCGGTTTTGAGTCCGGCGCCAACTTCGGCCAGGGTCTCGGCCGGCAAGGTCTTGAGCGCCTCTTTGTCGATCTCCTCCTTCAGCCTGATACAGCCGTGCAGCCCCAGGTCTTTCAGCGCCTGGAGCGTGTCGGCCACGCGCTTGATGAGTACGCGAGTGGAGAGGCGGAAGCCGACCGAGCCGAACACGAGCTGCCGGGTTTTAACCTTGGCGAACTCTGCCCGGTTGGCCTCGCAGAACTCTTTCATCGCGAGTTCCAGCGCGGTTTTGCGGTCGAGAAGCGGCTGCGCCTGGGTTTTGGCGGCGGCCTTGAGCCTGTCGATCTGATCATTGACGTCTCCATCGATCAGGCTCAGATCGCGCTCGATCTCACCGATCTCGCGCAGCGCCTGGTCGACGTCGTCCCAGCTCGAGAATTGGGTGCCTTCGATTCGGATGCGTGCCATGATTCCTCCTAAATGCCAAGGTTGATGTCGTCGGTGTCACTCTGCCGCGCTTGCGCTTTGCGCTCGGCCCGACCGACCAGGTTGATGTCGAGGACGGCGCCGAGCAGCAGGCCGGTACCGAGCCCAATGAGGTAGATGAACGCCAAGCAGGCGAGGACGATCGCCTTCACGGCGCAGCCCCCTGCAGCCCGCGCCGCACGTCGAGCTGCCGCTGGCGGGCTGCGTCCACACAGGGCGAGCGGCGGGGCTTCTCGGCCATTTCCTCCTCGGCCCGCCTGGCCAGCCGGCGGATGTCGAACCAGGTGCCGACGGTCAGCACCTCGCGCGCCTTGCCGCCAACGGTGACGAGCGCTTTCCAGCCGTAGGCTCCGAGCCGGGGATATCGTTGAATCTTGATCATGCGTGTTCTCCTTGGGTTAAAGCCATCTCCCGCCGGGAGAGGGTTGGGTGAGGGTTGCAACGGTGCAGCGACCCGAAAATGGTTTTCAGGGTGTGATTGAAAGCCCGGTTGACTGCCCGCAGCTCCCTGTCCCAGACTTCCGGCGAATAATCCGGCTGCCGCGGCTTCGCGGGCGGACGGGGGGCGATGCCGGCCGCTCGCCGCTTCGCGGTCCGGGCCGCATTGACACAGGCTTTGCAGGTCGCCTCCAGGCGAACGCCCTGCCGATAGAACCGGTCCTTGGGCAGGGTCTGGCCGCAACGCGTGCAGCGTTTGGTTGAAATCTCAGCCATGCACCTCCCTCCCGGTTTCTGTGGGAGCGGCTCCGCCGCGAAAAGCCGCTCCGCGCAGGAATGCCCGAGCCACTTGGAACGTCCGGTACCAGTCGGCACGATCGGGTCGGAACGGCAAATGGAAGACGCTATGACCCGCGATTTCCGCAGGGGCGATGTCGACCCGAAGCGCTCGGGTTTCGCCGCGATCGAGCGCGGCATCAAACCAGGCCGGTGTGGGCGCCAGGATGATTCGGTCACGAATGTGCATGGCCGTCTCCTTTGTGCGGACAGCTCCGGCAGGCGCGCCGATGGGCGAGCAAGGCCGGGTCGTGGCTCGGCGTGGCGCCGGACCACACCGATCGGCATTCCTCCGGCGCCATCGGCCGCCGAAGATACGGACAGGCGATCTGGTCAAATTGCTCCAGCACACGCGCCAGCACTTTGGCGTCGTCGCCCGGATAACAGCGCCGGGCTACGGTACTGATGGTGGCCCGGTTGAGGCCGAGCAGCTTCGCCACCGCGGCGAAGCTGCCGTGCGCCGCGACGGCCGCCTCCAACAGCTTCAGCGCTCTTTCCCGCCGCTCTTCAGTCATCGAGCTGCTCCTGCGGGTCCTGCTGCCAGACGATCTTGCCGACATTGGGGTCGTAGACGGTCTTCAGGCGGGTGATCATGGGCGGCCTGGGGCCAGTGATCCGCGAGTGCAACAGGCGGTAGGTGGTCGGCACGCCGCCGGCGCCCCGGCCTTTGCCGGCACGCTCCACCGTTAGAAAACCGGCCCGCTGCAGATAGGCGCAGTAGGTTTTAACGGTGGCGAGCGGCACGTCGGCCATCCGCGCCAGCACCCGGCAGTTGAACGCGCCCAAGGCTTCCATGGCACCCCACATCCGTTCGTTGCCTTGCCCCAGGGTCACGGGCTGGCCGGCCTTGTTGACCCGCGGGGCTTCGATGCCGCGGTCGTCGATCAATTCATACAAGCCAGGCGTCTTCTCCAAAATCCCGGCGGCATGCAGGCTTTCGACGTAGGTGCGCACCGTGGCCAGCGGGACCGGGCCGGGCAGATGGCCGCGCAGTTCCGGCACGGTGAAGATCCGGAGCTTCCGGATCATTTCCCAGATCCGCTGGCGCGGACTCTTGCCGCCGGCCAGCTCGATCGTAACGGGCTTGCGCGCCATCAACCCCTCCTCGGCGCTTCGCCGGTGTGAATCGGCCGATTGCCCCAGGTGGCCAGATCGATCCGGTCCCAGCCGTTGGCCAGGGCTTCTTCGTACATCCGCTCCAGGTTGGTGGAAACGCGCCGCACCGACCCCTTGGCCACCTCGACCAGCCTTTCCAGCAGGTCCTCGCCCATCACCTTGCCGGGGCAGTACAGCCCGGCCAACTCGCGGGCATCCGGCAGAGACACCGGCTGCGCCGGGAATCGATCCAGGATTCTGCCGTCAAAGCGTTCCCACTCCTTCAGCTTGAACGGCAGCGCCTCTTCGCCGATCAGCAGGATGGCGGCCTTGCTGCCTTCGTAGATACTGCGGATGGAGTCCACCAGCTTGAACGTCTCCAGGTAGTCGGCCTCGTCTATGATCAGCGGCCGCCCGGACTGCTCCAGTTGGGCCATGACTGCATCGGCCATCTCATCGACCGTGGCGGATTTCGCCAGTTGCATCCCCAGCGCTTTACCCAAACGCTTGAGCAGCACCTTCCTGGAGCGCGTGAAATCATCCAGCTGCAGGTAATAGGCGCGAGACCTGGCCTTGACCCAGGCGGCCGCCATGCTTTTGCCGTAACCGGAAGGTCCGTGCAAAACCACCAAACCGGACTGGTGCATGCTGCGGCCCATGGCCAGGGCCATGGCGCGCTCCGCGATGGCGATATTGGTCAGGGGGGCAATGCCGGCAGGGGTGGATTTGTCGTTTTCGGGTTTGTCTGTCATGCTTTTCTCCGTGTGGTTGATCTCATCGGCCCGTCAGCGCGGCAACGCTTACGGGCCGTTCTTTTAGCGGATCGCGGCTTGCGCCTTGAACCGGGCGGAAAGCGGAAATTCGGCGTAAAACCTCCGAACCTGCGCGTCGTCAGGCAGCTCGCCGCCGCCGGCTTTCACGGCGGCATCCAGCGAGCACCAGAATTCGTATTTCTCCTCATCGCTCATCCGTTCCAACGGGTGCTCCTTACGCTTTGGCAGCTTGATGATCTCGGCCGACCGGCCCGAAGCGGCGAAATGGGCCTTGGCTTCGGCGCTCAGCTTTTCCGCTTCCGGCGAGCGGGGCGGCCGATCCGTGCTTTCCGCCGCCCGCGCCGCGCCTTCCAGGGCTGGCGTGGTGTAGCCGGTGGAGAGCTGGGGAAAGGTGGCCAATTTGCCGGCGGATTCCGCCTTGGACCGCAGGTAGCTGTTGATCTCCGCGTTCAGATCGACGCCTTTCTTGGCCCGGTTGAGCGTCTTCATGCCCTGATTGCGCTGCTGGGCCGCCATGCGCTTGCACTCCATGGCGTGCCGGCTGACTGCTTCCGGCGGCAGCCCCAGCCGCTCCGGGCAGATCGCGACGCAGACGAAGCCGTTGTCGTCGTAGGCGTACACCCGACCCAGATCGGTTTCATCGACCATGACGCGGAAGGTGTCTCCCGTGGTGTGGTGGCGCCACAGCTCGGGGTGGGAATAGAACCCGCCATGGATTTCCAGCCCCTTCTTGCCCAGGCTGCGGGTTTTGCCGTCCACGGGCGGAGACAGCAGGATGTCCAATGCCCGCTCGTTGTGAATGCGCCGGATTTCCCCCCGGTAAGACGCGGCGCGCTGGAACGGTGTCTCACCTTCCAGACCCGCATGCGGCCGGTGGTGATAGCGGTTTTCGGTCCAGTCGTCGCAGAATTTTTGCAGCTCCTCGGGCGATAGCCGCACTTCGAGCACGCCGTCCTTTTCCATCAGGCGGCGGGCGAAGCTCTTCCGCGCCTCGATCGCCTTGCGCTCGGCGACGTCGTGACCGATGTAGCCCGGCAGCAGCTCGACCAGGTCGTGATTGAAAGTGCCCAGCGCCCGCTCGATATGGGGCTTGTATTCGGGGGAGAAGGGCGGGCAAAGCACATGCTCTACCCCGAAGGCATCCCAGATGCCCGTCAAGTAATCGCTGGCGTAGTCCGCGCCGTTGTCGGTTTTGGCCTGTTCGGGCACGCCCCAGTCCAGCATCGCCCGCCGCACCACGGCGGCAATCGCGCGCGCTTTGGAGGTGGGCGCGACCAGCAGCTTGAGACGGCGTGAGTAAACGTCGATCACGCCGATCACGGCATGGCGCTTGCCGTCGGACAGCAGCAGATCGCCCAGGGTGGAATCCAGCTCCCAGCGCTGGTTGAGCCGCACCACGTCGCCGTCCGCCAGACCCACCGCCGGCATCGCCTTGTTTTTCCAGGCGTCCGGGTTGCGCAGATGCAGATAGGCGCTGGCGTTCTTGGCCTTCCAGTTTTTGACGTACCGGTCCACCGCGCTATAGGAGGGCACCTTGATCGTCGCGTCCCCGGCGAAACGGTTTTCCGCCATCTCATGCAGGCGGACCGCAGCGATATCGGGCTGCTGCGCCAGCAGCCCCAGCATGTACTGCTCCAGCCGCGGCTGCTGGTGGATCAGACTGTCGCCGCGGCGCGGGCTTTTATGGTTGTCGAGCAGGGCGCCGATGTTGGATTTCTTGATCAAGCCCAGCTTCCGTTTCAGCGTGCGCAGGCTCAGGCCCTTGCCTTGGGCGTTTTTGCCGCGCCCGGACGATTTCAGGACGGGCGCGTAGACCTCCCCATCGAGATCGAGAGCCCCGGCATTGAAGGCTTTAATAAAGGCGATCAGCGCCTTTTCCTGGCTGCGCTTCTGGTCGCCAAATTTTTCCCGATAGAAGCGCCGCCAGCATTGAATCGTCGCCAGCCAGGCGCGTCCGCGCTCGCC
>NZ_JBPDXO010000013.1:0-38304 GCF_051295855.1 Methylococcus sp. S1M | reverse complement strand
AGTTGATCATCAGGAACTGCGGTTAGGGCTATGCCAAATCGCGCGCAAAACTATGCCAAATCGCGCGCCACCTTACAACGGTCCCAACGTCAACCTCCCCGCAGTCGCAGGCTGACCATCGTTACCACCCTCCGGAGCGATGACTTCCCGCCCATCTCTCACACCTGTACCAACCATCGGGACACGATCGGCAACGAGAATCCTCACCAGCATCTCCGGCGCGAAGACCATGCGGTACTGGCACATTTATAATGGACAATTGACTGATCCAGACGGGATAATCCTTCTTCGGGTCCGGGCCGGCAAATCCAGGAGTCAACGTGGGCAGCCTACTCGTTTTTTCCAGCCACCAACTGCCGGAGCGCGATCGCTTCGATCTTTGGCGTGAAACGGCCTCCGTCGGACCGGGAGCGGTCGATGTCGCCCATGTCGATCGACGTCCTTTTTTTGGGCGGGTGGAATGGCTTCCTTTGGGGAAAATCGACGCCTACAGGGTATCATTCAGCGCGGCGACCTTTACCCGGTCACGCCGCTGGATCGAATGGGATGGCTTCGACGGCTTCTGTTTCCACATCAATCTGAACGGACGCAGCGAAACCTCGCGCCACAGGAGCAGAACGGTTCTGGATGGTTTCAGCGCAACCGGCCATTCATACGGCCAACCCTTCGAAGCCGCGCTCGTTCCGGCGCCCGGCCGGTACTGCGAGAGTCTGAACCTGGTCATCCCCCGGGAGGAAATGCTGCATAAGGCGCCCCACGCGGAGCGATGTATTGGCACACTCCACGCGGACCAGCCTCCCCTGCGATTGCTGTCACAGTACCTGATCATGCTGGGCAACACCCCGGCGGAAGATTCCCAGCTTAACCAACTGGCTGGAAACCATGTCTTGGACCTGCTCGCCTTACTGTTGGGGCCAACCCTCGACGCCGAACACGAGGCAAAACTTCACGGGCTGCGCGCAGCCCGGTTGGCGGCATTGAAACGATACCTGCACGACCATCATCACCACCCCAAACTGTCGGTGACCATGGCGGCGCGGGCTTTGAACATTTCCGAACGGTATCTGCATGACCTGATTGCAGAAACCGGCGAGAGCTTCACTGAGATGGTCAACCGCCTGCGGCTGGAACGGGCGCGGCGGCTTCTGTGCGACCCAAAGCACCGGCACCTTCGCATTGGCGAGGTCGCTTTCACTTCGGGCTTCAACGATTTGTCCTATTTCAACCGACTGTTCCGGCGCCGGTTCGGCGAAACTCCGGGGACTTTCAAGGCCGAAGCACACCGGGACCGCGATGCTTTCCATTCGCCCGACGCCATGGAAATCGGGCACGACTGACCGTCGCAATCTCCCCCCTTGGACTCGGGCGTTTCCCGGATAATCGACGACAACGAAAGACGCCGACGTTCGTCGGCGTCTTTCGGGAACGGTGCAACCGGCTCTCGACGCCGAATTATTGAACCGCTCCATAGATCGAACCGGCGTTGACTCCCGGCCCTGGATTGTGCAGGCAGGTGGGATGGCCAAATCCGCTCAGACTGGCCTGATTGCCGACACCGTTGTCCTTGACGATGTCCTGGATCATCGCATCATTGTTGCCGGGGGAAACGCCGGCCGGGACGTTCTTGACGGCGAAGGCACCGCCCGCCAGCAATTCGCGCACTTTCCAGGCCACGACGTGGTCTGTGCAGGAGGTGTCGCCCGAAACGCCGATCGCACCGACCTTCTGCTTGGCGGAGTTGTAGAGTGCAAGCCCCCCACCAAACACGTTGATGCCGCCGATGCGCTTGCCCTTCAGCGGATCGTTCTTGGCGCCGAACCTGACGGCGCTGCCGCCGTAGGACAAGGTCGGGTCGATCGGATTGCTGGCCTGCAGACCGTAGAGGCTGCCGCTGGGCTGGGTCGCGGTGTAGAGGTTGGCGGTCGACAGGGCGAGGTCACCGGTGCTGAAAGCATTGGCCGCATTGGCCTTCTGGGCGGAAATGTTGCGGCTGCCCAGCCAGATGTCGGCCGTCACGTCCTGCGACGCGCTCAAGGAATTGGTCACGTTGCAGATGATGCCGCTGCCGTCCACCAGGGTCAGCCACATCGGGAACCCCAGCCCGCCGTTATCCAGCGACACCACGCTGCTGAGCGTCGACTTCATGTTTTCGTACGTCAGCCCCTGTTTTTCCAGGTCGGCGCAAGTCGCCGACCAGACAGTACCCGAGGAAAGAAGCAGACCGGTCACGGCCGCGCAGATTTGTTTTACGTTGAGCATGGAATCTCCGTGGTTACCTTGAATACTTGTTGGTCGGACCGATTGCCGGTCGGGATTCATATGCCGCGAGCGGCGACGGCCGACATCCGGTTGTCGAAGTTTAAGGGTAAAACGCCGAATGTTCTTGGACAATAGCGCAATCCGACCGAAGAAGATTCCGCTCTCCTCGATGCCGTCGAACGGGCCGCAGGGAGGGGAGACCGACTCCGCCCCGCGGGCCGTCACTCGCCGGTAGTTCCGGCCCACGATGGACGGTCGGTTTTGAGAAAAGGCCTGAGTTCGGCGTAGCCTACCGGCACTTCGGCGGCGGTACCGGCAGCTGAACGCGACCCGTGTCCCAACAACACGACGACACCCCGATCATCGAACAGCCAGTTCGCCTCGTCCTTCACCTCGGTCGATACGGAATCGAGCCAGCCATCGACGTCGGCCGTGTCGGAATTTTCCTTGAGGTATTTCCGCGCCTGCGCGACGACGGTTTCCCAGAATTTCCGGTCGACCCGGAATACGTCGTCGAGCTTGAGCGGTCTGCCGCGATCGAGATCCCAGTTGAGGGCATATTCGGACATCCAGGTATGTCCGGTCGGGCCCGCGTTGGTGTGGATGACCTCCAGACTGATCAAATGGCCGTCGAAATGGTGAACTTCGAAAGTGCGCGCGAGGTGCTCGACTCCTTCGCCCATCGCCTTGAGGTCACCGGGAGTGAAGCGGGACAGGCGGGATGCGATGGCCAGAGTCTTTTCGATGTGGCGATTGAAGGTCTGCGCCTTGTCGGCCGGCGTTCCGGTAAGCCAGGGATAGCCGTCATCCTCGACTTCCGCGGTTGATGCCACTTTCCTGTTCCTGAAGATCAGCCGTCCTTCCAGTTTCAGAGTCCCGCTGGTTCGGCTGGGAAGTGCGAGCACGCCTTCCCGCTCCCCGTACTCGGTGTTCAGGCAGTCTGCGACGCCCGACGGATGGGAGGCGTCCTCCGCGGACTTTTTCCCGCCGCACCAAGCTCGAACCCAGCTCACCCAGTCACGCTGTGCGTTTCGCACCGTCGCGAAACTTTCCGGCGACAGGTCTTTTTCAAGCCGCGCGAACCGTTCGGCGAGGCTCCGGTCACGGTCTGCGAGATTCTCGTCGGAACAGATGGCTCGTTCGATCGATCCTTGGGCTTTGGTGCAGTCGAAGCTGGGACGCGGATCGGCATGAACCGCAGCGGTCGTTGCCACGGCTGCCGCACAAAAGAACAGGGTTTTCACGATTCTCTCCTCATGGGGGATTCGACCAGGAACGGATACGCGCCGGCTGACATGCCTTCCAAGAAACGCTTCACAGCTTGCGGCGCCTGCAGTACCTTGAGCGTGACGGGAATACAGGTCTTGACAAATCCTGTAGACCGCTCCGCCGCATACCCGGCGGCCACCGTCTGCCGCAACATACTACAACGCCAATAACGACCTTTGAGGAGGAAAACATGGAAATCATCACGACCAAAGCCGGCATCGAAATGCTGTTGCGTTGGGGGCATTTTCTGGGCGGTATCACCTGGATCGGGCTGCTCTATTATTTCAATTTCGTCCAGACCGAATACATGAAGGAAGCGGACGCCGGCGCCAAATCGGACGTGCTGCGCAAGCTGGCGCCCAGGGCGCTGTGGTGGTTCCGCTGGGGGGCGATGGCGACCTTCCTGACCGGCATTGCCATCATGGGGGTGCGGGGCGGCGGCATGTCGATCGACATCTACGTCGGCGCCCTGCTCGGCACGCTGATGTTCCTGAACGTGTGGCTGGTGATCTGGCCCAACCAGAAGATCGTCATCGCCTCCGCGGAAGGCGTGGCGGCGGGCGGCGAGCCGCTGCCGGAAGCGGCCGATGCGCTGGCGGCGGCGGGCGTGGCCTCGCGCAGCAACGCGATGTTCTCGGTGCCGATGCTGTTTTTCATGGGGGCATCCGGCCATTATCCGCACGGCGGCTTCGGGCTGGTCGCGTTCCTGGCGGTTTTCGCCGTAGTCATGGTGCTGGAATACAACGCCGTCTACAAGGCACTGGCCCGCTGCCCGCAATGCAACAGGTTCAAGCTGCCGCCCGCCGGCATTCTCGGCCCGATGGCCAGTGTGCCCGGCGTGATCGGCTGCGGATTCGGCCTCACCGCAGTCCTGTTCCTCATCCTGGAGGTTCTGACCTGAGCCCATTGGCCAGTGCGCTTGACTTGACCGGTAAGCAACGGCGAGAATCGGACCCATGATACTTTCGCTGAAACCCTTCGACTTCGTGAACCTTACGCATCTTTGGCACAAGCCGATGCGATGGGAGGCGCTTGCCTGCGGGGTTCCCTAGAGAGTCGTCCGATCACGGGCGTTTTCGCAACGGAGGCCGCAGGTTCCCACGAATCTGCGGCCTCTTTCTTTTTCCGTCGGGAGCTGTGAGATGAGCGTTACCGTCGCTTACCTGAGCGTCATCCTGCTCTGGGCCACGACTCCGCTGGCCATCAAGTGGAGCGGAGAAGGGCCGGGCTATCTGTTCGGCGTCACCAGCCGCATGGCCATCGGCACCCTGTGCGTACTGCTGGTCATGCTCATGCTGCGGCGCCGCATGCCCTGGCACCGGAAAGCGGTCCACACCTACCTGCTCGCATCGATCCAGGTTTATGGTGCCATGCTGGCGGTGTACTGGGCCTCCCAGTTCATTCCTTCCGGCTGGATTTCGGTGGTGTTCGGGCTGTCGCCCCTGCTCACGGCGCTGATGGCGGCGGCCCTGCTGGGCGAGCGCAGCCTTACCGCCGGAAAACTGTCCGGCTACGTGCTGGGATTGGGCGGACTTGGGGCCATCTTCGGTTCAGCCCTAGAGCTGGGGCCGCAAGGGGTCTATGGCATTGCCGGCGTGCTGTTGTCAGCCTTCCTGCAGTGCCTCAGCGCGGTCGGCATCAAGCGGCTGAACGCCAAGCTCCCGGCACTGACGACGGTCGCCGGAGGATTGATGATCGCCCTGCCGGCTTATCTCGCGACCTGGGCGGCGGTCGATGGCGAATGGCCGGAGCTATTGCCCACCAGCAGTATCGCCGCCATCGCCTATCTGGGCGCGATCGCCACGACGCTGGGATTCGCCCTCTATTACTATGTGCTGAGTCGTCTTTCGGCTACACGGGTGGCGATGATCAGCCTGATTTCACCGGTGCTCGCCTTGTACCTGGGCCATGTCCTGAACGATGAACCGCTCTCGTTCAGGATCGTCGGCGGCACTGCTCTGATCCTGGCGGCTTTGTTGCTGCACCAGTGGGCCGAACGGCGGGTGGCACAAGAGGCGCAATAACGGGCGATCGATGCTGAAGGTCCATTTGAACTACGAAACCGGACCGGAACACTGGGCGGACCTGCAAAGCCGGCTCGCTCCCGGCATTCGCTTGAGTTCGGGCGAATGCCGGCCAGCGAACGGCTTCGACATCCTAGTAAGCGGTGAACCGACGTTAGAAGAACTGGAGGGCAATGGCCGCTTGCGCGCGGTGATCGTGCCATGGGTGGGCGTGCCGCTGGCAACGCTGGACCGCATGAAGGAATTCCCGTCCATCGCCCTGCACAACCTGCCCTACAATATCGGGCCGACGGCGGAAATGGCGGTGGCCTTGCTCCTGGCCGCCGCCAAGCGGATCGTACCCTATGACCAACGGCTCCGGCGCGGCTACTGGTCGGGCGAGCATACAGGAGTACCCGGTTCGGTGATGCTGGACGGTGGCTTGGCGGTGATCCTCGGCTATGGCCGCATCGGCAGGCGCGTCGCAGCGGCCTGCCGGGGGCTAGGCATGCGGATTGCCGGCGTCCGGCGCAATCCCGGGACATCCGACGAGGAATACGCCCTCGCCGATCTCTCGGGACTCCTGCCGCAGGCGGCGGCGCTCATCGTCTGTCTCCCCCATACCCACCAGACCGACCGTTTGATCGGAAGCCGTGAACTGGAGCGGCTACCGTCGAATGCCGTCCTGGTCAATGTGGCGCGCGGGGGCATCGTGAACGAGGAGGCGCTTTATCGGACATTGCAGGCCAGGCGAATCTATGCGGCCGGCATCGACGTCTGGTACCGCTATCCTTCCGCAACGGAACGTAAACAGGGGTTGCCGCATCCGCCATCGTCATTCCCTTTTCACACACTGGACAATGTGGTAATGAGCCCGCACCGGGCGGGCTGGTCGGAAGAAAAAGAGCCGGCGCGGATCGCCGAACTTGCAAACATGCTCAATGCCGCCGCCCGCGGCGAGCCGATGCCATACCGGGTCGATCCCCGGCAGGGCTATTGATACACCGTATGACGCGCAGGAGGAGTGAATGAACGGAAGGGGCTTCGTCACCCTGAAAACGACGGCCGAGCATCGGACCGAAGTGAAAGGTTCGCTGTTCGTGGCCTACGGCGGACGGGCGGATACGCCGGAGCAGGGGCTCGCCTTTCTCCGAACCGTGGCGGCCCGGCATCCCGATGCCTCCCACCTGTGTTGGGCCTACCGAATCGATGATCAGTACCGCTTCAGCGACGCCGGTGAACCGGGCGGTACCGCCGGCCAACCCATCCTCAGGGCCATCGAAGGCCAAGGGCTCGATCACGTGGTGGTCGGAGTGGTCCGCTATTTCGGCGGTACCAAGCTGGGAGCGGGCGGACTGGTGCGGGCCTACGGCGGAACGGCGGCCGAGGCGTTACGCACCGCCGAACGGCAGGAGGAACTGCCGCGGACCGGAATCACGGTGGAAGTGCCGTTCGAGCACATGGGCGCACTTTACCGCCTGCTGGATTCGCTCGGCGTGGAAGAAAGGCGGGAAACGTACACCGAACAGGGCCTGAAGGTCATGGCGAGCCTGCCGGAAAGCCTGGTGGAACACTTCCGGGCGGGCCTGAGGGATGCCACACGCGGTCAATCTTCCCTGCTCGAACCGTAAGGCTCAGGCAAAGTCGAAAGCCTCCAGCGTCACGCAGATGTCCACGCCGCATGCCGGCGTGATCGCCGCCGCCGGCAACGGCTCTCCACAGCGCCAACGCTGAACCGCGCTGAATTTGCCGAAACCGGTCGCCAGGAAGATCACCTCACGGCTCCGACTCAACCGGGCGGCGCTGAGGCTGACACGCTCGGCGCAAAAGCCCGGCGCGTCCGTCACCGCCAGCACGTCAGGACTGTCCGGCTCGGCTCCCCAGTCGCGGCCCGGAAACAGCGCCGCGGTATGTCCGTCCGTGCCCAGGCCGAGCAGAACGAGATCGAATTCTTCGACACCCGCGATCACTTCCGCGTACAGCTCGGCGCCGCGTTGCGGCCCCAGCTCCGCGGGAATGGGGTGAATCTGGGTACGGGGAATCGCCCCCTGGTCGAGCCAGACGTCCCGGGCGAGGATGGAATTCCGCCCCGGATTGCCCGCGGGCAAACAGAATTCATCCCCCCAGTAGACATGCCATTGACGCCACTCGGCCTCGGCCCGCGCAGCCGCCAGTCGCCGATAGATGGGCTCCGGGGTCCTACCGCCGGCCAAAACGATGTGGAAAGCCCCGCGGATCGCAATGGCCTCCCAGGCCATCCGCAATATCCCCTTCACCACCCTGATCTCGAAATCCTCTGCCGTGGGGTAGACATGCCAGCGCTTCTGCTGTCTCGGATACATCGGGCTTGCCCTCATAACTGGTTGCGCCAGCTCTGCTCGAGTTTGTCGAACAAACGGTCGGCTTCCAGTGGCCCCCACGAGCCGGCCGGATAGGTGTGGATGAAATCGCGCTGCCGCGTCCAATGCCGGAGTATGGGATCGACCACGCGCCAGGCCCATTCCACCTCATCGAAACGCAGGAACAGCGAACGGTCGCCTTCCATGATATCCAGCAGCAGCGTTTCGTAAGCTTCCAGCGTTTTCTCCCGGCCGCGCCGATAGGACGCGTCGAGCCGGATGATCCGTGTGTCCATCCCAAGACCCGGCTGCTTGGAATGCAGCTCGATATGCATGCTCTCCGACGGCTGCAGGGAAAGCAAGACCCAGTTGGGCTCGATGAATTCCAGCGGAGTCTCCCGGAACAACTGCTGGGGCGGATGGCGGAAGCGGATGGCGACGAGCGAGAGCTGCTGCGCGAGTCGCTTGCCGGTGCGCAGATAGAAAGGCACGCCGCGCCAGCGCCAGTTGTCGACATAGAACTTGGCGGCGACGAAGGTCTCGGCGATGGAATGAGGCGCCACCCCGGCCTCGTCCTGATAGCCCGGCACGGGGACACCGTCAATCGAGCCAGGACCGTACTGCGCCCGGAACGCATGGGCATTGATCACCTGGTCTTCGATGGGACGGATCGATCGCAGCACTTTGACCTTCTCGTCGCGCAGCGCATCGGCTTCCAGTGCCGGCGGCGGCTCCATGGCCACCAATGTAAGCAACTGCAGTAAATGGTTCTGCAGCATGTCACGGAGCGCACCGGCTTTGTCGTAGTAGTCGGCACGAGTGGAAACGCCCGCCTGTTCCGCCACGGAAATCTGCACGTGATCGATGTAATTGCGGTTCCAGAGCGGCTCGATGAGCGTGTTGGCGAACCGGAACACCAGGAGATTCTGGACCGTTTCCTTACCCAGATAATGATCAATCCGGTAAATCTGTTCCTCGTCGAAGGCGTCGTGCAACAACCGGTTCAGTTGCCTGGCGCTGTCGATGTCTTCGCCGAAGGGCTTTTCCACCACGATCCGATGCAGACCGCGTGGCCGGTTCAATCCGGCCTGCTCGAGCCGCTGGATGACCTCCCCGAAATCGGAAGGTTTGAGAGACAAATAGAACGCTGCGTGGGCGCAGCTCTGGTCGGCGCAGAGCCTGTCGCTCAGGGTCTGATAGATGGTCAGATCATGCAGGTCGCCCGCGACATAGGCGAAACGTGCCGCGAAACGCCGATAGACGCGGGCGTTGAACTGTTCGCCCGTACGCCGCCGGATGCTTTCCTCCAGATGCTGGAGCCAATCGGCCTCACTCCAAGGCCGCCGCCCCAGGGCGATGATCGACATGCCAGCCGGCAAGTGTCCCCCGACATCCAGGCGATAGAGCGCGGGAAGCAGCTTGAGCGCAGCCAGATCGCCCGTGGCTCCGAAAATGACAAAATGGCACGGTAGCGCCTGAGGAGGTTGCTGCAGGGTCATGGAACCACCTTTCCTTGAAGTTCAGAGGATGGGAGCCGGCACGGGCGTCACGCAATGGAACCATGAAACCGCAGGGGACTCAAGCGAACGCCGAATACCCGAGTTCAGTCCAATGCCTCGACTTCGACACGTCCCAAGCCGTTCAGCCGCAATGCCTTTGCCGCACCACGGGAGAGATCGATCAGACGCCCGTCGATGAAAGGTCCGCGATCGTTCACCACGAGAATGATCGACCGACGGTTGCCAAGATTGGTGACCCTGACCCGCGTAGGCAAGGGAAGGGTTCTGTGCGCTGCGCTCAAACCATGGGGGTCGAAACGGGTCCCCATCGCTGTACGCCGGCCGGACTCCTCTCCGTACCAGGATGCAATGCCCCGCTCCCGATATCCCTTGGCACTGGCCAGGGGACGATAAACCCGGCCCTTGACACGATAGGCCCGATTGTAAGCAGCACCCTGGCGAACCGTGAAACGAGACGTTGCTTCGGATCGCGCCATGGACTTGCCATGATCGACATGAGTCGCACAACCCGACAAGAGGACCACGGCCCCCAGACCGAAACGAACGCTGCACAGCAACGCCCGTCCGAGCGGGTGCCTGAGAGCAAGGAAATTTCCCGTGATAGCCATCACCACCGATTCGAAACCCAGGATTGGCAAGAATCAAGTCGGCATCGCGGTGCCGACTTCCGATGGTAAAGCAAGAACCGTGATCAGATTCTTCCCTTCCGTCTCACTGATTTTCCTGTACTCACAGGCAGGCCACGTCGTGTCACGACGACGGAGTCCCCTGGACCGGGAACCAAAATCGCTGAACAGACGGATTTATAAGGGAAAAAACGACACGCCCACCGTCGCCTGATGGCATCACCGGTATTGACGGAGAGGCAAATCCAATGGCGTCACGAAAAAGTGGCTTGAGGATGGAGCGGGAACGAGTGGGCGGCCGGCGGAGAAAGTCATCATCGACCGACAGCAGTGTGCGCGAGTGGGTATCCAGCCCCACCCGCGCACATCAATCCGCGGCGACCGTTATCGCTTCGACAGCGAGTCGTAAAGCGCACCATCGTCCACACAGCTTTCCTTCTTTTTCAAAGGCACGCACACCTTGACCGTTCCTTCGCAGACGTTTTGCTGCGTATCGGTCACGCTGAAGCCGATGGTGTAGACCCGCCCGTTGCCGTTTTTCTTCTTGCCGGCGCGCTCGGCCCGCAACCTCACCTTGTCACCCGTCGCCTTGTGCACGATGACCGCGTCGGGACTGCTGTCGGCACTGTTGATCCGGCGGACCGGCTCGTCCTGCATGACCGAAAGAATCTTGACCGTCATCGCATTCGACGCTGGAGACTGAGCGCTTTCCCCGAGCTCCTTGAGAAGGATGCGCCGCATCTTGTGATCCGGCGCCCAGAGTCGCGAGGGATCAACCACGGCACGATCACAGACGGGATTCGGCGTCGGTGCGGGTGTCGGGCTGGGACTGGACGTCGGAGCCGGTGTCGGTGTCGGATTCGGGGACGTGGTGGGCGCCGGGGTCGGAGAGGCCGTCGGTGCCGGGCTCGGAGAGGCGCCCGCGCTCAGGACTTTCACGTTCATCGACGCACTGGCCGTCAGAAAACCGTCGCTGACGGTGAGCTGAAATGCCAGCGTGTCGTTCCCGGCCGTCACCACCGGAGCGACGAAGCTCGGCGCCCCTGTGTCAGCGCCGTTCAGAACCACCGTGGGTCCGCCGGTTTGAACCCACGCATATGTCAAAGGATCACCGTCCGGGTCGGTGCTGCCGCTGCCGTTCAGGTTCACGGTGTCGCCGGTATGCACCGTCAGATCGGTGCCCGCGTTCGCCACCGGCGGATGATTGGTGTTTTCCACGGTCACATTGACACTCGAAGGGGTCGATGCCAACCCCTCCTCGTCGGTCACCGTGAGAGAGAACGTACAGGTTTGCGGCGTCTGGCCGACCAGGGGTGCCGTGAAACCCGGCGAGGAGGTCGCGCTATTGTCCAACACCACCGTGTTGCACGGCTCGCCTGCCGAAACATTACTCCATGCATAGGTAAGCTTCCCCCCTTCCGGGTCATAGCTGCCGGAGCCATCGAGATGCACGCTTGCCCCCGCCCTCACCGTCTGCGCGTCACCGGCATCGGCGACCGGCGGCTGATTGATGGCGTTGCTGGACACCACGGTGACGTCGATGAGTTCCTCGTCACTGAACAGGCCGTCACTGACCCTCAATTTGAAGCTCAGCACCTTGCTTTTTTGGCCTGATCCCAGGACGGGGGTGGTGAAACTCGCGGTAGCGGTGTCGGCTCCCTTCAGACTGACGCCCGGACCTCCGACCTGCGACCAGGAGAAAACCGGGCATGGCTTCGGAGCCCCCTGCCGTGAACAGGCCGGCGCGGTGCTGTGGGAACCGTCCAGCGTCACCTTTACGTTCTCGGCGATGTTACCGGCGGGTCCCTCGACCACCGCCGACGGGAGATTCGGCGTGAGCAACAGACCACGCCGGTTCGCTCCGGTTCTTGCCGTGAGCGCGATCTGACCGGCGTTGTTGATGGCGATACCCTGAATCTCGGTGGCCGACACGATGTTCGCCTCCGCCGGAATCAGATCATGCAAGTCATACATCTTGCCATCGCTGTAGAGGAAACCATGCTGCTGACCACCGGGCGTCGTGGACATACCGACGATCTTGCCGGCATCATTGATCCCCAGGGCCTGGCTGCTCCCCCCGCCCAAAGTACCGATGTCCACCATGGCGCCGTTGCTATACACGAATGCGTGGGTCACGCCGGCGGAGACGTCGGAATACCCGACCACCTGGCCGACGTTGTTGATAGCGGTAGCGTAGCTCCTGTCGGCCCCCAGTGTCCCCAGATCGATCTTGTTGCCGTTGTCGTACAGGAATGCGTGAGGAGTCTTGGCGCCCGTTTCTGCATACCCCACAACCTGGCCGGCGTCATTGACACCCGTGCCGAAGCTGGAATCCCCGCCCAGCGTACCGAGGTCGGAAAAAGCGCCGTTGCTGTACAGAAAAGCATGTCTGACGTCTTCGATCTTGGCCCATCCCACGATCTGGCCATTATTGTTGATGGCCGAGGCAACGACGGCCGTGCCCCCTTGAGGCAAGCCGAGATCGACCATCTTTTTATTACCGTAATAACTGTAATAAAACGCGATGGGATTCTGCTCGTTACCCGATTGCCCAACCACGGCAGATGCATTGTTGATGTTCCAGGATTTGCTCCTGCCGCCGGCCAACACCCCGAGATCGATCATGCCGCCATCGGCGAAGAGAAAGGCATGGGGCGAATGCTTGTCGTCCCCGGAATCGAAATAGCCGACAACCTGTCCGCCATCATTGATGTCCGTGACATCGACATTACCGGCGAGTGAGGTGATGGGAGTGACGCTGTAGACGGCCGCCATCACTCCCGACGAAGAAACTGCGCCGTAAGCGCCGATAATCGATATAGCCAATGATTTCAAATGGAATTTATCGTTGAATGGATTCATGTCCTCACCCGTTGCCCAAATCATCTGCACTGCCATTGGATACGTGGGACCGCATTCTTACCCCTACTCGCCGGTGCCCCGTGACAGTTCCTGCAACCATCGAAGCTTACAAGTCCTCAGCCAATGTTATCTAAAGTACACCATATCGGCCCTCAATCAACCCCAATGCCCCCCGCTTGCCCGGATCAGACGGGGCCCGAGCCGGGCGCGACGCCTATAGCCGTCACGGCGTCTCCTGTTGGTACCCCGCTCGCCAAGAAAGTTCCCTCCCCTGATAGAATACGGCCGTCCCGGATCGGCACCCTCAACTCCATCCCTACAGCGAATTTCAGGCCATCACCCCCGGACCGCCCCATGACACAGGGACTCCTTTACGTCATCTCCGCCCCCTCGGGCGCAGGAAAAACCAGTCTGGTCAGCGCGCTGTGCGCTGGTGCTCCGGACCTCGCGGTGTCGGTGTCGCACACGACCCGCCCCCAGCGGCCCGGTGAAGTGCCCGGCCAGGACTACTGGTTCGTGGACAAGGCGGAGTTCGAAAAAATGATCGCGAACGAAGCATTTCTGGAATACGCCCGTGTTTTCGACAACTATTACGGCACGGCGAAAACGACGGTCGAGGAGGTGCTGGCGAGCGGGCGAGACGCCGTCCTCGAAATCGACTGGCAAGGCGCCCGCCAGGTCCGCCGACTGATGCCCGCATGCGTGTCGGTCTTCATCCTGCCGCCCTCCCGTCAGGCGCTGGAACAACGCCTGCGCACCCGCCAGCAGGATTCCGAAGCGGTGATCGCCCGCCGCATGGAGGCAGCCATTTCCGAAATGTCGCATTATGCGGAATACGATTACCTGATCGTCAACGACGACTTCAACCTCGCCCTGAACCAGCTCCGCGCCATCGTCCAAACCCAGCGCCTCACCGTCCAGCGCCAGGCGCCGCGGCTGGGACGCCTGATCGCCGATCTTCTGGGCTGATCACTCTTTGACGGGCCTCTTCTCGAGCTTGCGCTGCAGCGTGCGGCGGTGCATCCCGAGCGCGCGCGCCGCCGCCGAAATATTGCCGTCGTGCTCGATCAGGATCTTCTGCAGATGTTCCCATTCGAGCCGTTTCACTGAAAGCGGCTTTTCCTTGATTTCGACCGAGGCATCGCCCTCGTCCTTGTGGAGAGCTGCCAGAATTTCGTCCGTGTCGGCCGGCTTGGTGAGATAGTGGGTAGCCCCCAGCTTGATGGCTTCGACCGCGGTCGCGATGCTTGCAAACCCGGTCAGCACGACGATACGGGTGTTGGAATCCAGTTCGTGCAGACGCTTCACCAGGGTCAGCCCCGATTCGTGGCCGATGCGCAGATCGACGACCGCGTATTCCGGCTCGATCCGCGCGGCCAGATCGAGCCCCGTTTCCACGTCGTTGGCGGCATGCACGGTGTAATTCCGCCGCGCCAAGGCCTGCCGCAGCACCTCGCAATAGGTGGGATCGTCATCCACAAGGAGCAGATGGGGACTCTCGTTTTTCTCTTCGTGCGTGCTCATGTCGATGATGGCATCAGGGGTAGAATGATGCGGGTCCGGGTACCGCCCTGCATCCGGGTGGACATGCTGATGACGCCACCCAGCCGTTCGATGGTGGAGAACGCCAGGAACAAACCGACGCCCAGGCCATGATCCTTGGTCGTCACCGGCGACTTGCCCAGCTGCTGCCTGAGTTCGGGCGTCACCCCGGGCCCATGGTCGATGACGTCCAGCGTCACCCGTTCCGCGGTCCAGCGCGCTTCGACTTGTATCCCTTCCGGAGACACGTCCGCCGCATTGTTGATGATGTTGACCAGCGCATGGGTCAGACTGCGCTCGGCAATGATCGAGGGAATGGGCCGGGTGCCGTTGCGGTAATAGCCGAGCGGCGTCGGCAGGCTTTGTTGCTTCCAGTCTTCGATGACGGCATCGAGGTAGTCCGGCAACGGCATCACGTGGCCGCTCTCCGCCCGCCCTTCGCCCGCGGAAGCCGACATCACCGCGAGAGCGTTCTTGCAACGCTTGACCTGCTCGCGAAGTATCCGCATCTTCCCCTGGAGATCGTCGCGCTGCTCGGCCTCGAATTCCTGCTCCAGCTCGCTGATCAGGATGGCCATGGTACCCAACGGGGTTCCCATCTCATGGGCGGCACCGGCGGCGAGTGTTCCCAATGCGATCACGCGCTCGTTTCTGAGGCTTTGCTCCCTGACCTCGGCGAGCTTGCGCTCCCGTTCCCGCAGATTTTCCGCCATCTCTGCGACGAAATAGGCCACCAGAGCCGCGCTGAAGACGAACCCGAACCACATGCCGAAGGCGTGCAGCTGCACGTGATGTTCCTCGATGACCGCATGCAGATGGGCATGCTGAGGATCGATCATGAATGCATGGGCCGGGATGGGGGGCGTCAGTGTTTCGGGATTGAGCGCCGGGAGCGGCTGGTAATAACCGATCAAAATCGTGTAGCAGCCGGAAGCCAGGATGACGAGATGCCAGGTGAAGGCACGCGAGAGCACCGTCGCGGCGATGATGAGCGGGAGCAGGAAAAACCAGGCGATGGGATTGTTGGCCCCGCCGGTGAAATAAAGGATCAAGGCAATGGCGAAGACGTCTTCCGTGAGCTGTATGAACAAATCGATCTGTGTGGTCGGTTCCGTATCCGACAGTTTGAGCCAAGTCCACCAGTTGAACAGCGACTGGATCGTCACGATCCCCCACAGCGGCGCTTGGCGCAAAGGAATCTCGAGACCGTAGACGCTGAACAGTATCATGAAGGCCTGAGCGCCGATCATCAGATTGCGGAGAACGAACAACCATTGGAGATTCTTACGGTTGGTATTGTCCGAATCCGAAGGGATAGGGATGTTCATGGAATCGCTCATACGCCTATCTTACTGTTGGGGAGGACGGGGAGGATATCTGCGGCAATTTGCCACAGAGGACGGAACGGGCAGGCAAGCGGCATGTCGAGTCCGTGCACGGGTAAGGATACTCGGCAGTACAAAGGCTTTCGGTCTACCGTCCCGATACGGTACTTGACAAACAGTGCGACATCCTGCCACGCGACAATTTGTCACATTCACGTCACAGGTGTGGCTTGATAACCTAAACCCGTCATCGAGACTACCTCCCTCGAGTTGACGCGCCGCACGGTAGTGCGAGCGACTCCTCCTCTTTCGACGCAGGGCTGATCCCCCTGCGTTTTGTTTGTTCCTTCGACCTGCCCCGGGTTCGTCAACCGCCTCCCGCCCTTATCCCGTCACACTGCGGTCGATGTCCTTGTGCAGCCGCCTGGCGCTGTAAATCGAGCGCCTGGGGCATCCGCTTTGCCAGATCCTGCATGCGGGTGGCGTGCGAAGGATGGGTGGACAGAAATTCGATCGGCTGGCCGCCCCCTGAGTTTGCCATGTTGTTCCATAGTTCGATGCTCTGGCGCGGATCGAAGCCGGCGCGCGCCATGAGATCCAGGCCGAGCAGATCCGCCTCGCTTTCCTGGGTGCGGCTGTAAGGCATCAGAATCCCGTACTGCGCGCCGAGCCCCAGCAGCCCCATCAGCGTCTTGCCGGAAGAAGACGATGGATCGGCCAAGGCTTGCATGGCATTCAGTCCCTGCTGGACGGCGACCTGCTGGGACAAGCGCTCGTTGGCATGACGGGAAAGCACGTGGGCGACCTCATGGGCCAGCACCGTCGCCAGTTGATCCTGGTTGCGGGCGATACGGAGCATGCCGGTATGGACGCCGATCTTGCCGCCGGGCAGGGCGAAGGCATTGGGGCTGTCCTGCCTGAACAGCACGACCTCCCAGCTTCCGCCGACTTCGCGCGTCACTGCGTCGGCGACACAGCGCACGTAGTCGTTGGCCTGCCGGTCCGGATCGACCGGCACGTCACGCTTCACAGCGGCAAAGGACTGATCGCCCAGCATCGCCATCTGGCTCTCCGGCAACAGCATGAGCTGGTTCCGCCCCAGAGGCGAAGTGGCACAGGCGCTCATCACGATACCCAGAAGCGGTACGGCTGCTTTCTTCATGGCGGCTGGTCGAGGCGAAACGAAGGGCCGGGATCATATCGGATCGGCTCGCGATTGTTCAATCCGGAAAGGCGGGCACTCGACCCCGGTGCCGCGCAGCCCGCAATAGCCGTTCGGATGCTGCGCCAGGTACTGCTGGTGATAGCTCTCGGCATAATAGAATTCGGGGGCCATTCGGATTTCCGTCGTGATGCCGCCGCGGCCGGCCCGTTCGAGCGCCCTCTCGTAGGCATCGCGTGACACCAGGGCCCACCGGAGCTGTTCCGGCGTGGTGGCGAAAATCACGGAGCGATACTGTGTCCCCACATCATTGCCCTGACGCATGCCCTGCGTCGGATCGTGCGAGGTCCAGAACACCTGCAGCAGGGCGTCGAAACCGACCTTGTCCGGCTCGTATACGACGAGGACGACCTCGGCATGGCCGGTTCTGCCGGTACACACCTCGTCGTAAGTGGGATTGGGCGTCGACCCTCCGGCGTACCCGACCGCCGTCGAATAGACGCCGGGCAAGGTCCAGAACCGCCGCTCCGCGCCCCAGAAGCACCCCATCCCAAAGAACGCTCTGGCCGTGCCCGACGGGAAAGGCGGCCGGATCCGCCGGCCATGGACGAAGTGCGTCTCGGTCACCTGCAGAGGCGTGGCGCGACCCGGCAGGGCATCGTGAGGATCGGGCAACGCCGACCCGGCTGACTTGAACCACATAGCGAACTCCCGCGTTGAATGAGAGGGAAATGAAAAACCCTATAATGCCGGCCTTTCCATCGGAAGAATGCGGGCATCATGAAAAATTCCGACACCTTTCAGCGCTTCCTGTTCGAAGACATGGGCATCCGCGGCGAACTGGTCCGCCTCGATGCCAGCTGGCAGGCCGTGCTTCAGCGGCACACCTATCCCCTCAACGTGAGCCGTCAGCTGGGCCAAGCCCTCGCCGCCGTGACGCTGCTCTCCGGAACGATCAAGTTCAAAGGGGCCTTGATCATCCAGACCCAGAGCCGGGGACCATTGCACACGTTGGTGGTCCAGGCCACCCATCGCCAGACGATACGGGGCCTTGCCCACTGGCGCGATCCGGTGCCGGAAGGGAACTTGAGCGAAGTTTTCGGGGAGGGCAGGCTGGTCCTCACGATCCAGAAAGAGGGGGAGGAATCCTACCAGGGCGTGGTCTCGCTGGAGGGACAGTGCCTCGCAGCGGCTCTGGAAGGTTATTTCGCCCATTCCGAACAATTGGCGACCCGACTCTGGCTATTCGCGGACGGCCAGCGTGCCGCCGGGCTGTTCCTGCAGGCCCTTCCAACCCAGACGCCTACCGAGGAAGACTGGATGCGGCTGGTCACCCTGGCCGACACGGTCACGGAACACGAAATGCTTCATCTGCCGTTCGAAGACCTGCTCTACCGGCTCTATCACGAGGAAAAAGTACGGCTATTCGAAGCCGAACCCGTGGTATTCCGTTGCTCCTGTTCGCGGCAGCGCATCGAAGACATGCTGCTGGCCCTGGGCAAAGCGGATGTGGAGGACATACTGGCGGAAAAAGGCTGCGTGGAAGTGGATTGCGACTTCTGCAACAAGCGCTATCAGTTCGACCTCGTCGACATTGGCGTCCTGTTCTCCGAAGAAATCAAGAGCCCGCCTTCATCTACCAAGCATTGACTGGTACGACCTCCGGCGGCCAAGTGAAATCACTCGTGTAACCGGCATATCACGCAATCGCATCTCCCCATTGCTCCCACATGAAGCCGTCCACGGCATGGACGGGAAGGCGCCGGCTCCTCACCCCTGCGGCACGAGGTCGCAGCGCCGGCTGCTTCGCCGAAGACGCGCCGGTGCCGTCCTGGGTGAGCGGGCACGCATCATCGAAAGCGCCCCGCCCGAATTAACGACTTGAGCCAGGCACCGCCGTACACTGCGCATCGGATGCCCCGTCAATGTCATTGGCACCGTTATTGCGGAATGGTCACGCCGTAAAAGTGTCATTTTTCTCCAGACCGCAGCCAGCCACCACGCTCCCAACGATACCAGGAAACGACATGCCAGAAGAAAATACCAAGACGTCGGGATATTTCGATCTGCAGTTGAGGTTCGACAGCGCCAACCGGGTGGTATCCATCAAGGTCAACGACATCACGCTCCCCCTGCCTCCATCGGTCGAAGATCCATGCTGCGAGGATTCCGACGGGACATCGTTCACCGGCATGATCATTCCAGACACTTCTACGCCAGCCACCGAAACGACGCCCGCTGGACCTTCGCTGGGCCCGCTTTTGAGGCTCGGCCTGAACGTCGTCGTGGTCATCGGCGCCGTTCTGGCCTTGCAGGGACTCGTCTACTGGAACTATTTCGCCGACGATCCCCAGTTTCTCGACCGCTACGGATGGTGGATGGTGTACCTCGACCTCAGCGTCGTGCCGCTGATCGCGACATTGGGGTATCTCCGCAGCTACATATACGCCCATGCCTCGCACATGATGGGTATGGTGATAGGCATGACCATCGGCATGCAGGTCGGCACCATGATCGGGGGCGTGCTGGGAGCGACCAACGGCTTTTTCGTCGGCGCCATGGTCGGCATGTCGCTCGGCACGCTTTATGGCGTCCTCACAGCCTGGTGCTGCGGGCCGATGGCCGTCATCCATGGCCTCATGGCCGGCGTGATGGGGGGCACCATGGGTGCCATGGTGGTCGTCATGATGATTCCCGACCATGTCCTGATCTTCATGCCCGTCTTCACCACGGCCAATCTGCTGATCCTGATCTGGTTCACCTATCTCTTCTACAAGGAAGGTGTGGCAGCGGGCAAATGTCAACTGCGCGGACCGCTGACCCTGGCCCAGCTCAGCTCCTTCAGCCTGGTCACGATCGGCCTGCTGGCGGCGCTCATGGTGCTGGGCCCTAAGGGGCCGATGGTCTGGAAAGGGCACAAGCGCGCCGCCATGGACGCCGACATGACCGAAAACCCGTTCCAGCCCAGGGAGCCCGGAAAAGACGGCTCATCCAGCGACCGGCGGGAAATGGAAATGGCATGCGGGGCCAGGATGATGGAAGGAGGCAATCATCGATGACCCGTCCCTCGATGGGTGACGACGACGAAAGCCTCTCTTCCACTCACGGGATGCCGGCAAACGTCTTCACTGTGGTGTGATCGCCCGCAAGTCATCTATGGCTGGAAACTCGGCGATATTCGCCGCCGCCCGCTTGCTGTCCGCCTTGCGCACGGCCACGAGGTACTTGGGCCCCGTTTGCCGAGCCGAACGCAGCACCGGCAGGCTGTCGTCGACCAGCAGAGTGGTTTCCGGATCATAGGGCTCGACGTCGTGCAGGCGCCGCCAGAACAGAGGGTCCTCCTTCGGCAGGCCGATGGCATGCGAGCTGATGATGGCGTCGAAGAAGACGTTGAGGGCGGTTTTCTCGAGCTTGAGTCCCAGGCTTTTGGGATGGGCATTGGTCACCAGGACCAGCCGCAGCCCCGCCGACCGCGCCGCATCGAGAAATTCGGTCACATGGGGCAGGACCGCGATCAATCCGGCGATTTCGGCTTTCATGGCCGGAATGTCCAGCCCCAGCACCCGGCTCCAGTAATCCAGGCAATACCACTCCAGCCGGCCTTCCATCGCCCGGAACCTCGGCATCAGCTCCGCCTTGGCTTCCGCCAGGCTCAGGCCGTTGCGCTCGGCATAGCGCCGGGGCACGAATTCGAGCCAGAAGTGGTTATCGAAATTGAGATCCAGCAACGTGCCGTCCATGTCGAGAAACACGCTGCGCATGCGCTTCCAGGGAATCATCGGTTACCATGTTTCGCTTGATTTGTCGAAAGCCCAGCCCAGTGAGTAGCCAAGGAAATCAGTCCATGCCCATCATGAAGGAGCCTTCCCGCCTGCTCGAATCCGTGGTCGCGCTGGCCAAGGAGGCCGGCCGGGCTATCCTCGCGATCTATGACTCGGAGTTCAGCGTCACGCAGAAATCCGACCAATCACCACTGACGGCGGCGGATCTGGCATCGCATGAGTTGATTGTAGCCGGACTGGCTCGTCTGAGACCCCAATTTCCGGTACTTTCGGAAGAGTCAGCGGCTCACGCGTTCGAAGACAGGAAAAACTGGTCTTCGCTCTGGCTGGTCGACCCGCTGGACGGCACCAAGGAATTCGTGAAAAGAAACGGGGAATTCACGGTGAACATCGCCCTGATCCATGAACACGCGCCCGTCCTGGGCGTCGTTCACGCCCCTGCGCTGGACCTGACGTATTTCGCCGCCGAAGGTTGTGGCGCCTTTCGCCAGCACGGCGACCAGACACCGCAACGCATCCGGGTGCGCGCCCAGGCACCGCTGCATCCCGTCGTCGTCGGCAGCCGGTCGCACGTGAATGCTGCGATGGAGACTTATCTGAACCGGCTGGGAGAATGTAAATTGCGGCCGATGGGCAGTTCGCTCAAACTCTGTCTGGTGGCGGAAGGAACCGCCGATCTGTATCCCCGGATCGGTCCGACTTCCGAATGGGATACGGCGGCGGCACATTGCGTCGTCACCGAGGCCGGCGGCGCGGTGACCGACCTCACGGGCGCCCCGCTCGTGTATAACGCAAGAGACAGTCTGTTGAATCCTTACTTCCTGGTGTTCGGCGACAAGAGCCGTCCCTGGCTCGACTACACGCGAGGAATCGAAGGCTAGGCGGCGTTGGCCCGGCGTTCGGGATCGGCGCCGTAATCGTAGCGGACCTCGTCCCACACGCTGCGGACCCAGGCATGGTCGATGTGCCGATCGCCGCTTTTCAGCCAGCCGACGATGTGGGACGCCACGTTGGGGTAGACGACCCGGACGGCATGGCCGTTCCTCAGCCAATGTATCACCGACGCCCGGTCCAGCTCCGGCATCACCGCGCCGAGCTGCGTCTGTTCCAGCCCCAGGGCGTTGGAAAGCTGCTCCATTTGCGCTCTCAGCGGCTTGACCAGCAGCTTCTTGCCCATCTGCAAGGCCTCGCTCGCCAGTTCGAATCCGGCATTGCAGATCACCGAGCTGCAGTCACGCAGGTCCCGCTGGAAGCCGGCACGGGACAGTTGCTTGATATGGATGTGCTCGGGCCGGTCCCGGCTGACCGCCGGGCTGTAGACGTGGAATTCGTATTCGCGCAGGGGCGCCAACAGCGCCACGATCTCGCGGATGTCCTCGAAAGGGAGATAGACCAGAATCTTTTGCTCGAGCACCGCTTCCGGTTCCGGCGGCGTTTCGATGACCGGCGGCAGGATCGGCTGGTCGAAATGGTGCCAGTGCAGGCCCAGCTCGACGCTGGCCGGGGCGAAATATTTGAGCACGGTACGCGCGAGAATGTCGTCCCCGGTCTTGGGGATGGGATAGCCGAATGCGTATTGATGGCCGATGCCGATGACTTCGCGCTTCTGCATCCTGGCTGCCCAGGCCGTGACCGGCTCGAAATCGGTGATGATCAGGTCGTAATGGGAAAGATCCAGCGTCCGGATGTCCTGGACGAAGCGGAGGACGTCATTGTGAACCGAGGTCTTCAGATAGGAGACCCGTCCGGCCTTGGTCGAAAATGTCAGCCCTTTGCGCCACAGGTAGTCGCCGAAAACCTCCATTTCGAACAGATGATCCCAAGGCCGACCGGTGAACAGATAGGTCACCTCGAACCCGGCCGCCTTGAGCGCGGGCGCCATGACGCGCGCCCGCGTGATGTGGCCGTTGCCCGTAGCCTGGACGCCGTAAAAGATTCTCACGTCAGAAAGACTCCCACGCTGAGGAAAGCGATGCTCGTACCCATGGCCAACCCCACGAGCACATCGGTGGGAAAGTGGACGCCCAGGAAAATGCGCGACAGCCCCACCGCAGCAGCCCAGCCGTATAATGCCGGCAACCAGGCGGGATGGGCGCTGGCGACGACCGTCGCCATCAGGAACGCGCCCGAGGTGTGGCCGGACGGGAAGCTGAACCGGTCGGAAGGAATGATGAAGCTGTGGTAATCCCGGATCGCCGCGGCAGGCCGGTCGCGGCGCAGGCCGTTCTTGACGATGAAATACAGCGGCCGCTCGATCGCGAACGCCAGCAGAGCGGCTTTCAGCAAAGCCCGGCTCAGGTCGTCACCGGCGGCGAACCAGTACAGGCCGAGCAAAGCGTAGAGAAAACCGTCTCCGGTGCGTGAAACCCAACGGCTGCACCGCGCGCAGAGCTCGAGGTGCTTGCGGTTCATGAACCAGATGAACATGAATACGTCGCAACGGTGAATCGCGTGGATCAGTTTCATGGCAACGCTCCGGGGAAACGAATGCTTCGGCCAGCATAGAGGACGACCATGACAGCAAGCGGTCGCTACGGTGACGATTCGATGAAGACTTCAGTGGGACCGGCGGCGGGGAAGGTGGCTCTGATCACGGGAGCGGCCCGCCGAGTCGGTGCAGCCATTGCCGCCCACCTGCACGATCAAGGCTACCGCATCATCGTGCATTACCATCGCTCGGAAACGGATGCCGCGACGCTTTGCGACGACCTCAACCGCCGCCGCGACGACTCGGCCGCGGCGATCGGCGCGGATCTGCTGGTACTCGAAGCCCTGGAGCCACTGGTCGCGGCGGCGGCCCGACGCTGGGGCCGACTCGACGCACTGGTCAACAATGCATCGGTCTTCTATCCGACCCCCATGGGATCGGTGACCAGCCAGCAGTGGGACGAACTACTGGGCAGCAATCTCCGCGCGCCGTTTTTCCTGGTCCAGCACGCCTTGCCCTGGCTGTCGGCCAACCGGGGCTGCGTGGTGAACCTCGTCGATATCCACGCCGACAGGCCGCTAAAAAACCATCCGGCATACAGCATCGCCAAAGCGGGGTTGGTTGCGCTGACCAGGTCGCTTGCCAAGGAACTGGCACCGGCCATCCGCGTGAATGCGGTAGCGCCGGGTGCGATTCTATGGCCCGAACAGGGCACGGATGCAGACGTACAGGCCGAAATCCTGAACCGCATCCCCTTGGGACGGCCCGGCACTCCACTGGACGTCGCCAAGGCCGTCGCCTGGTTCCTGGACCAAGCCCCCTATGTCACGGGACAGGTGCTCGCTGTGGATGGCGGCCGCAGCCTGTTCGGCTAGGAATGCCAGGACGGGCGGATGCGCACCTGTTGCAGACCGGTCTTGTCGTAACGCTCCCAAAGCTCCCGAAAGCTCCCTCCCAGGACTGGATGCTTCAAATCCGGCGCGATTTCCGCAAGCGGCTCGAGCATGAAGGCGTATTCGGTCAGCTCTTTGCGCGGAAGCCTGAGCTTCCCTTCGCTGACGACCGCATCGCCGTATAACAGCAGGTCGAGGTCCAGGGTCCTGGCGCTGAATTTCTTCGACTCCCGCGTACGTCCATGATCCGCTTCGATCCGGGCCAGTTCATTAGCGACATCGGCGAGCGGCCGCTCCGTCGTGAATCCCACGACGAGGTTGTAGAAAGGGTCGCCCTCGAACCCCACGGCGGCCGTCTCGTAGACGCTGGACACGCGCAGCGGTCCGAAAGCATCGCGCAGTGCCGTGAGCGCCGAAGGAATATGCCTGTCCCGGTCGACGTTGCTGCCGATGCTGACGAAAACCTCAGGCATCGGCCGGCTTTTCCCCGCGCTCGATCAAGACGCCGACATCGCTGGCGCCGCGAATGGCGCCGCGCTTGTTCAGGGTGACACGCACCCAGGGGATCGAGAATTCGTTCAGCAGAGTGGCCGCGACCTTCTCGGCCAGGGTTTCCACCAGAAAGAACTGACTGTTTTCGACGAATTCGATGAGACGCTTCGATACCGCCTTGTAGTCAAGGGCATGGGCGATGTCATCGGTCTCCGCCGCCCTGCGGATGTCGGTCGCCATTTCGAGATCGAGAACGACGGTCTGGCGGATCTCCCGTTCCCAGTCGTAGATGCCTATGATCGTCTCGATCTGCAGGCCCCGCAGAAATATAATGTCCATTTCCGGCCTCTGTCGGTCGCGCGTTCAAGACGGCCATTCGTAACATAGAATTCAAATTCATGACAACTGCGGAGCGATCATGCCGGTCGAATGGCTGCTGATTCCCTTTGCCTATCTGCTCGGCTCGGTTTCGAGCGCGGTCATCGTCAGCCGGACCCTGGGGCTGCCCGATCCGCGCCAGGAAGGCTCGAAGAACCCCGGCGCCACCAACGTGCTGCGACTGGGAGGCAAACGGGCCGCCATCCTGACCTTGCTGGGTGACGCATCCAAGGGGCTGATTCCCTTGCTCATCGCCAAGAGCATGGCGGTATCTCCGCCATTGTTCGCCGCGATCGGCTTCGCGGCATTCGTCGGGCATCTCTACCCGGTGTTTTTCCAGTTCAAGGGAGGGAAAGGCGTGGCAACCGCCCTGGGCGTACTGCTGGGCTTCGCCTGGCCAGTGGGCCTCATGGCGCTCCTGACCTGGATCGGCGTGGCCGCGCTGTTCCGCTTTTCGTCCCTGTCCGCACTGGCAGCGGCGGTCCTTGCTCCGGTCTACGTCTGGCTCTGGCTGGGCTCCGCCGAACTGGTGGTTGCAACCCTGTTCATGTCCACGCTGCTCGTTTACCGCCACAAGGGCAACATCGAACGGCTGCTCAAGGGCGAAGAAGCTCGGCTCGGCGCTAAACGGCTGTGAGCGTTTCCATCGCCCAGCGTGCCCTCGCCTCGATCGCCGACGGTTCGAACTGGCCGGCCCGAAGACGCCAGCAACCGGCGAAGGCGATCATCGCCCCATTGTCGGTGCAGAACTCCGGCCTTGGGAAGTAAACCCGGCAGCGCTCGCTTTCAGCCATCGCCTGAAGCCCCTTGCGCACCGCCTGATTGGCGCTCACGCCCCCTGCGACGACCAGGCGCCCCAACCCGGTTTCCCGCATCGCCCGGCGACACTTCAGCACCAACGTATCGACGATGGCCGCCTGGAATGCGCAGGCGATGTCCGCCTTGTCCTGCGGCGTCCCCGGCAGCGCGGCAAGCACGTTCAATGCGTGGGTCTTGAGTCCGCTGAAACTGAAATCGAGACCCGGCCTGTCCGTCATCGGACGGGGGAAATGGAACCGTTCGGCGCGCCCTTTCTCGGCGAGGCGGGCCAATGCCGGCCCACCGGGATAACCCAGCCCGAGAAGCTTTGCGGTTTTGTCGAAAGCCTCGCCGGCCGCATCGTCCAGCGATTCGCCCAGCACCTGGTAGACCCCGATGCCACGCACCTCGACCAACAGAGTGTGGCCGCCGGAAACCAGGAGTGCGACGAAGGGGAATTCGGGAGGCTCGGGTTCCAGCAGCGGCGCCAGCAGATGGCCTTCCATGTGATGGACAGCGATGGCAGGGACGCTCCAGGCCCAGGCGAGGCTGCGGGCCACGGCCGCCCCGACGAGGAGCGCTCCGATCAGGCCCGGTCCGGCCGTGTAGGCGATCCCGCCGATCGCGGTACGCCGGACGCCCCCTGCGGCCAACACTTCGCGGACCAGCGGGAGGAGCTTGCGCAGATGGTCGCGCGATGCGATTTCCGGCACCACGCCACCATACATCGCATGCTCGTCGACTTGACTGTAGAGCCGGTGCGCCAGCAGCCCCTTGCTCGAGTCATAAAGCGCGACGCCCGTTTCGTCGCAGGAAGTTTCGATGCCCAAGACCAACACGGCTCTTTTTGCGTTACCCGGCGGTCCGGGTATAATGCGCCATTTATTCAAGAGGCGGCCGGACTCCGGCCATTTTTCCAAGAATCCATTTGAACTGTTTGGGATGCTACATGCCGTCGATCAAGATCCGCGAGAACGAACCTTTTGAAATTGCCATCCGCCGCTTTAAGCGCGCCTGTGAAAAGGCCGGCGTCCTGTCGGAAGTGCGCCGCCGCGAATATTACGAAAAGCCCACCGAGGAACGCAAACGCAAGGCCGCCGCGGCCATCAAACGGCATCTGAAGAAACTCTCGCGCGAACGCTTCGCGCTGCAGAACCTGCGCAAGGGCCGTCCTCAGCAATAAACGGATCCATTCGGAACGCACACATGGCTGAGCAAGACGCGGGGCTGAAAGCACTCCTGCAGAGCGACATGAAAGCGGCACTCAAGTCAGGTGAGAAAGAACGCCTGGCGACGATCCGCCTGATCCTCGCCGCCGTCAAGCAAAAGGAGGTCGACGAGCGCATCTTGCTCGACGACGCGCAAATCGTCATGGTGCTCGACAAGATGGCGAAGCAGCGGCGCGAGTCCATCGCCCAGTACGAAGCCGCCGGACGCAACGATCTGGCTGCCGTCGAGCAGGCAGAACTCGCGATCATCCAGACATACCTCCCTCAGGCACTGAGCGAAGAAGAGGTCTCGGCCATACTGCAGGCGGCCATCGAGGAATCCGGCGCGAAGGGCATCGGCGACATGGGAAAGGTCATGGCCCTGGCCAAGCCGAAGCTGCAGGGGCGGACAGACATGTCCGCAGCCAGCGCGCGGGTCAGATCACTGTTGAGCTGAGTTCGCGTTTCCCCGCCGATGAGGCAAGGACGAGCCGGTGGGAACCCCTCTTTCCCCAATGGCCGGCCGACTCCCTCGCGAATTCATTGACGACCTCATAGCGCGCATCGATATCGTCGATCTCATCGACGCGCGCGTCCCCTTGAAGAAGTCGGGCTCCAGCTTCCTGGCCCGATGCCCCTTCCATTCGGAAAAGACGCCCAGTTTTTCCGTCAGCCGGGAAAAGCAGTTCTACCATTGTTTCGGCTGCGGCGCCCATGGCAATGCCATCAGCTTTCTGATGGATTACGAACACCAGAGCTTCCCGGAAGCCGTGGAAACCCTGGCCACGCTGGCAGGGATTGATCTGCCGAAAGCCATGGCCACCCCGGGGGCGAATCCTTCTGCTTCGCTCCAACCAGTCTATGACATTCTGGAGCGGGCGGCAGGCTTCTATATCCAGCAGCTCCGCGACCATCCCGATGCCGAACAGGCCAAAATCTATCTGCGCAAGCGCGGCCTGACCGGTGAAATCGCTCGCCGCTACCGGCTCGGATACGCCCCGCCGGGCTGGAACAGCCTGCCGGCGGACTGGCCCAGAACGCTTCTGATCCAGAGCGGTCTGGTCATCGAGAAAGGCCGCTCCTGCTACGATCGATTCCGCCATCGGATCATGTTTCCCATTCGGGACCGGCGCGGCCGCGTCATTGGCTTCGGCGGCCGCACCCTGGGCGATGACACGCCGAAATATTTGAACTCGCCGGAAACGGAGGTGTTCAGAAAAGGCAAGGAACTGTACGGTCTGCACGAGCTGCTGGAATCGACCCCCCGCCCCCGGCGGATCCTCGTGGTCGAAGGCTACCTGGACGTCATCGCCCTGGCTCAGCACGGGATCAACGACGCCGTCGCGACGCTCGGCACTTCCACGTCCGCCGAGCATGTGCACTTGTTGTTCCGTTTCACCAGGGAAATCGTTTTCTGTTTCGATGGCGATGCCGCCGGCCATAAGGCAGCCTGGCGGGCGCTGGAAGCCAGCCTTCCGCTGCTGCAGGAAGGACGCGAAATACGCTTCATACACCTGCCGGCAGGCGAAGACCCGGATTCACTGATCCGCAAGGAAGGGCGCGAGGCATTCGAGCGTCGTATTGGCCAAGCCTCACCGTTCTCCGATTACCTGTTTCGAACGCTGCAAACAGACCTGGATCTACGCAGCATCGAAGGACGCGCGACGCTGCAGAAACAGGCCCGGGAACTTCTGGACCGCCTCCCGGTCGGAGCATTCAGGACATTGATGGAACAACGGCTGAGCGAATTCACCGGTGTGGTGACCCAGGCGCCCGCCTCGAAATCCCTCGAAAACCGGCTGGGCCATCCTTCCGGGCAGGTACGCCCCCCGTCCGCGTGGCGGAATGTGGTCACCCTCCTATTACACCGCCCTCGGCTCGCGAAACTCATCTCACCGGAAATCAGGGCCCGGCTCATCGAAAACCCCCGCGCCGGCCCCCTCATCGCACGCATCCTGGAATACACCGATCTGCGAGAGACACCGACGGCGGGCATGCTGTTCGAACATCTGCGGGAAACACCGGAAGGCGAACTGGCCCGAAACCTCTTGAAACCGGGGTTGCTCACGCCGGAAGAAGGAATGGAGAGGGAATTCGTCGATGCCTTGGACCGGGTGCGCGCACTGCTTCGGGACGAGCGGCTGAGCCAATTGATCGACAAGTCGAAGGTCGCCCAACTCACTGATAGTGAACGGGAAGAGCTGCGGAAACTGACAGGAGGAAAATCTTGAAACTCGACTAACGCCACCCCATCTTCTACAATGAAAAGTTCTTCAGTACCACCCACCCCTCCAGCGCGAGTTCGTTAATGACGCCAGAACAGCAGCAGCACCAGCTTAAGGAACTTATTGCTAAGGGCAAGATGCAGGGCTACCTCACCTTTTCCGAGGTCAACGATCATCTCCCCAGCGACATCGTCGATCCCGAGCAGATGGAAGACATCATCTGCATGATCAACGACATGGGAATCGAAGTCCACGAGGATGTCCCCGACAACGAAGACCTGATCCAGGACACGGCGGTGGTGGCCGAATCCGACGAGGATGAAGCCGCGGAAGTCGCAGCGGCGCTCGCTTCGTCGGTCGATACCGAACTTGGGCGCACCACCGATCCCGTGCGGATGTACATGCGCGAAATGGGGACCGTGGAGCTGCTGACCCGCGAAGGCGAGCTGAGCATCGCCAAGCGCATCGAAGAGGGGCTCAACATCGCCGCCAACGAACTGGTACGGTTCCCGGCAGCCATGGAACATTTCCTCAAAGCCTTCGAGACCGTCGACAACGGCGAACTCAGACTCTCCGATCTGATCTCCGATTTCTTCGATCCCGCCACGGCAGACACGGTGGCAACCGAAGACGACGCCGAAGCGGAAATCATCGATGAAGGCGATACCGGCCCCGACCCCGAGCTGGTAAAAGAAAAATTGGCGGCTTTCCGCAAGCTGCACAAGGCAGCCGTCACCGCCCACCACAAGTACGGCTACGGCCACGAGAAGACGCAGAAGTCGTTCGATGCCCTGGCCACGGCCTTCATGGAATTCAAGAAGACCCCGCAGTTCTTCAAGGAACTGACCGATACGCTGCGCGACACCGTGGCGAAAATCCGCGAGCAGGAACGCGCGCTCACGGACATCTGCGTGACCAAAGGGAAGATGCCCAAGGCGGAGTTCATAGAGTCGTTCAGCGGCAGTGAAACCGACGAGGGATGGCTCGACCGGGTATGCGATCCGGCGAAACCCTATGCGGCTGCGATCAAGGCCCATGCGGAGGAAATTCGCCGGATTCAGGCCAAACTGGCTCAAATCGAGAAGGAGAACCGGCTCGACATCGCGCTCATCAAAGACATTCATCGCCGAGTGTCCGCGGGGGAGAACCAGGCACGCCTGGCCAAACGCGAAATGATCGAAGCGAACCTTCGTCTCGTCATCTCCATCGCCAAGAAATACACCAACCGGGGACTGCAGTTCCTGGACCTGATCCAGGAAGGCAACATCGGCCTGATGAAGGCGGTGGACAAGTTCGAGTATCGGCGGGGCTACAAGTTTTCGACTTACGCAACCTGGTGGATCCGCCAGGCCATCACACGGTCCATCGCCGACCAGGCGCGCACGATCCGTATTCCGGTACACATGATCGAGACGATCAACAAACTCAACCGCATTTCGCGGCAAATGCTGCAGGAAATGGGGCGCGAGCCGACGCCGGATGAGCTCGCCGCACGCATGGACATGCCGGAAGACAAGGTGCGCAAGGTGATGAAGATCGCCAAGGAACCCATTTCCATGGAGACCCCCATCGGCGACGACGACGATTCGCACCTGGGGGACTTCATCGAGGACTCCCGCGTCCTGTCACCGGTCGAGCATGCCACCGTGGCCAGCCTGCGCGAAACCACCCAACAGGTGCTTGCCGGACTGACCGCCCGGGAGGCGAAGGTACTCCGGATGCGTTTTGGCATCGACATGAACACCGACCACACGCTGGAAGAGGTCGGAAAGCAGTTTGACGTGACGCGTGAACGCATCCGCCAGATCGAAGCCAAAGCCCTGCGCAAATTGCGCCACCCATCACGGTCCGAACAGTTGCGCAGCTTTCTGGACATCGAATGACGGACATCGAGTTTGGGCCCTTAGCTCAGTCGGTTAGAGCGAGCGACTCATAATCGCCAGGTCGTAGGTTCAAGTCCTACAGGGCCCACCATTTTAGAGTTTCACCCCGTCTCAAGACGACTCAGAACCCGCAAGCTACAAGGCTTTGCGGGTTTTTTGTTGTCTCACGGCATATCACCGGATAACATCCAGTACCATCATTCCCGATGGTATCTTTGTTGGCATCGTCCATACCAGCGGGTTCGATGCCATCAATCCGGAGCAATCGCCCATGCTGCAAGACATCGAGGCCCGCAAGGCTAGGCCGAAGGACAAGCCCTACAAGCTGACCGACGAACGAGGTCTGTATCTGCTCGTTACCCCGCAAGGGGGGAGGCTTTGGCGGATGAATTACCGCTTCGAGGGGAAGCAGAAGACCCTATCTTTCGGGCAATACCCGGACGTCACCCTGGCCGACGCCCGCAGCCGCCGCGACGACGCCCGGAGGCTGCTGGCGCAAGGCATCGACCCGAGTGCGGAGCGAAAGGCGACCAAGACCGCCGAACGGGAGACATTCGAGGCCATCGCCCGCGAATGGCACGCGAGGTTCTCGCCGTCATGGGCACAGACCCACGCCAAGCGGGTGCTGGAGCGGCTGGAGAATCACATCTTTCCCTATCTGGGCGGCAAGCCCGTTTCGGGGCTGACCGCGCCTGTCATCCTTGCCGTGCTGCGAAGGCTAGAGGATACCGGCAAGGTTGAGAGCGCCCACCGAATCAAGGGTATCGTCGGGCAGGTGATGAGGTATGCCGTCGCCAGCGGACGCGCTGAATCAGATCCGACGCAATCCCTACGCGGAGCCTTGGCTCCAGTCTCGAAGGTGCATCACCCGGCGCTACTGGAGCCGCAGGAGATAGGCAAGGTGCTGCGCATCCTGCACGGCTACAGCGGAACGCCGGCAGTACGCGCAGCCTTGCGGCTGGGCCCGCTGGTATTCGTCCGTCCGGGTGAGCTGCGCACCATGAAATGGGAAGACCTGGACATCGAGGCCGGCGAGTGGCGGTTCACCCTGAGCAAGACGGGAACACCCCACATCGTGCCACTGTCTGCCCTGGCGCTGGAGATCATCGAGGAACTTCGACCGCTGACGGGCCGCGGCGTCTACGTCATGCCTTCGGCGCGGTCACCGTCCGGCATCCGGCCTATGTCGGAAGGTGCCGTACTTGGGGCTTACCGTTCCCTTGGTATCGCCAAGGACACCCTGGTAGGCCACGGCTGGCGTGCTACGGCGCGCACGCTGCTGGTGGAGAAGCTGAACTTCCGGGTGGACATCGTGGAGCAGCAGCTCGGCCACGTGGTGCGCGATCCGCTCGGCCGAGCCTACAACCGGACGACCTTCCTTGATGAGCGCAAGGCGATGATGGAGACCTGGGCCCGGTATCTGGAGGGGCTGCGGACTGGCGCGGAGGTGATTCCGATCCGGCAAGCAAGATAATGAAATAACATCCCGTCTCACCCCGTATCACAATTACTCAAGTTTGTTAAGGCGGAAATTTTTCCGGGTTAACAGTCTCAAATTGAGTGCATATATTTCGTGCCGTCTCAACAAATGCCCTACGGAGGCATGATGGCAGCACGAAGCGAAAACAAGACAGTACGCCAGCTTTCTGAAGCAGGTTTTCTCCGAATCTGGGACATAACGCCGGACGTCGTTCCGGTAAGCCGAGCCACGCTCTGGAGGATGGTGCGAGACGGTAGATTTCCCAGGCCAATCAAGCTTGGGCCCGGAACGACCTGCTGGAGAACGTCGGAAGTTCGTCAGTGGCTTGAATCCCAAACTCCGGAGGCCGCATGAGCGCCTTCGCCCACGACCAGCCGATCAAGCCTGGCCTGCGGGATCGGGCGCCGATAAGTTCTTCCCTTGTCTTCGGCAAGGCTTCCATCAAGAAGTCTGATAATGCGCCGGCAGGATCCGCTGTAAGCTGTTCCGCGTCCCAGTTCGCAAACTGGGCCGGGTTTGGCGACTCGGAGAACGTAGGCGCACCACGCGCCCCACGTCGGCGCTTTTTTTTGCGCCCGGCGATGTTCGACGGCGGGTGGTGCGGGGAGACCTTCGGGTCTGCCGGTCCTACGTCCGGTTCGCCAACCCCGCATCATCCGCCACCCCAACCGTTTGGCGACGGTCAGTGGCGGTTCCCACACCAACGTAGGAGCCACACCATGAACCACCCCACCCTGGGCGAGCTGCGCCCGCAATCTGTCCTATCCCGCCTGGCCGCCCGTGTTCATTCGGCTCAAGCGCTGCTGGAGCTGGCGGCGGAGTCGCCGAAATTCGCATCCGCCGAACGCCTGGAAGTGGTCATCGACACCCTTTGTGACGCTGCCGTCGACCTGGGCGGCATCGTTGAAGGTCTGCGGGAGGGCGCGCGATGAAAACGGCGTACTCGATCCCTCAAATCAGAACCCTCCTCGAGGCCCGGTTCGGCGCCAAAAATTTCCGCATCACCCGAACCGGAGCGATTCACGTTTACGCCATCGCGCCAAATACGGGCAGAGTCATGTGGTGGTTTTGGGGCTATGTCGGCGCCGCTGATACCGAGCTTCGACTTGATGAGCTGGCCGCCGAGTACGGCGAGGAGGAGGCCGCATGATGCCAGCCTTCAACGACTACCCAGAAAAACCCGGCCGGCGGAGGACGCCGAAACGAAAGTGGAAACGTAAGAGACGACAAAGCCCGCGTGGCGGCGGGCTTCATCTGGGCGTTCTGAGCTTTGGGGACGGCTCAAGCGGAAGTCTAGGCCAGCCGTGGGCGGCAGGCAAGGAGGCGCGCCTATGCTGACCTCTGACCCCATTGAGCAATTCCGCGACGCCATCCAGGCCGCCGGTCTGGAGCCACCGGACCACATCACACCCGGCAAGCTGCACCGCTTCCCCGGCGCTGGTAAACGCAACGGCGATGATGCCGGCTGGTGCAAGCTGTTCCCCGATGGCCGGGGCGGCGTGTTTGGCGACTGGTCGAGCGATCTTTCCGTCAACTGGATGGCTGGCCGATCCGGCGGCGACTGGACCGCCGAGGAACTGGCCGAGTTCAAGCGGCAAGTCGAGCAGGCCCGCAAGGAGCGCCAGGCTGACGAAGCCAAGCGCCGGAAGGATGCCGCACGCAAGGCGGGAAAGCTGGCCGCCGAGGCTGCCCCGGCCGCGGCCGATCACCCCTACCTGGTCCGTAAGAACATCGAGCCGGTTCCGGCGCTGCTGGAACTGCCGTTGGATCGGGTTAAGGCCATCCTGGGTTATGCGCCGGCATCGAGGGGTGAGGCGCTGGCCGGGCGCATCCTGATTGCCCCGGTCACCGTCGAAGGCGAGCTGTCCACCTGTGAGTTGATCGACGAGCAAGGCCGGAAGTCCGCCATTGCCGGAGGGCGGAAGGCCGGCGGCTGCTGGACGCCCGAGCCGATCCCGGAGGACGCCGAAATCATCGCCATCGGCGAAGGCATTGCGACGGTCCTATCCGTGCGGCAGGCCACCGGCTGGCCGGTACTGGCGGCGCTGTCGTCTGGAAACCTGGAAGCCGTGGCGCGGCAGATGCGGGAGCGCTACCCGGCGGCGCAGCTGGTCATTCTGGCCGATCTGGTTAAAGCGACCGGATGCCCCGACGAGCATGCGGCGGCAGCGGCGAGAGCCGTGGGCGGCGTGCTAGCGGTCCCGCAGTTCGGATACGAACGGGCACCAGGGCATACTGACTTCAACGACATGGCGACGGCGTGCGGGCTGGAATTCGTTCGGACATTGTTGAATTCAGGGGTTACCGAGGTTACCGGGGTTACGCCCACGGATGGCGCGGCTTCCAGCGGTAACCCCGAAAAATCGAATGAGGTTACCGGGGTTACCAGAACCGGCGCATGCCCCATCCCTAACGAATACGAGCGCCCTAAGTTCGTGGTGCTGGACGACTGGACCAAACACGGCGACCGACCGTATCGCCCCGGCGTGTGGCTGTTCGGTATCAAGGGAGGCAAGGACGACGGCCCGCAGATGCTGACCGAGCAATGGATATGTTCACCGCTGCACGTCGAGGCCATCACCCACGACGCGGCCGACGGCAATTTCGGCCTCTTGCTGCGGTTCAAGAATATCCTGGGCCGCTGGCGGGAATGGGCCATGCCGATGGAGTTGCTACGCGGATCGGGCGAGGAGCTGCGCGGCGAGCTGCTGGCGATGGGCGTGCGGATCGACCCCAGTTCCCACCGGCTTCTGGGGCAATACTTGCAGGCGGTAACCCCGAAGCGGCGCGTCACCTGCGCCTTGCAAACCGGCTGGTCTGGATCGTCGTTCGTGCTGCCGGACACCGTGATCGGCCAGGCGGCTTCCGGGGTGATCTTCCAATCCGGCGAGCGCGGGCACGACGAGTACACCACCGCCGGCACGCTGGACGGTTGGCAGGCCGAGATTGCCGGGCGGGCCGCCGGTAACCCCTTGCTGATGCTGGCGCTGTCCGCTGCCTTTGCCGGGCCGCTGCTGGCGAAGTGCAACGCCGAATCCGGCGGGCTGCACTTCGTTGGCGATTCGTCTACCGGAAAGACCACCTTGCTTGAGGCTGCCTGTTCCGTCTGGGGCGGGCCGAATTACCGCCGGAGCTGGCGCGCCACGGCGAACGGTATGGAAGGCGCGGCGGCGCTGTTCAATGATGGCCTGCTGGCGCTGGACGAAATCTCGGAATGCGATCCCCGAGAGGTGGGCGCAATCGTCTACGCCTTGGGTAACGGTCGGGGCAAACAGCGGGCCAGCCGGAGCGGCGGCGCGCGGGGCGTGGTCCGCTGGCGCTGCCTGGTCATGTCCAGCGGCGAGCGCACCATCGGCACCACAATGGCCGAGGGCGGGCACCGAGCCAAGGCGGGCCAGGGCGTGCGGCTGCTGGATGTGCCGGCGGCGCGTGCGTTCGGCTGTTTCGATGCGCTGCACGGCTTCGAGTCCGGCGCGGCGCTGTCCGATGCAATCAAGCGAGCGGCTGCGAGCTGTCACGGTCACGCCGGCCGCGCCTTCCTGGAACGACTCACCCGTGATACCCGCGACTTCTGCGCCTTCTACGAACGGCTCAAGGCCCTGCCGATCTGGGGCGATCCCGGCGAAGGTCAAGACAAGCGGGCGGCTGCGCGGTTCGCCTTGCTGGCGCTGGCCGGCGAGCTGGCGACCGAGTACAGCGTCACCGGATGGACGGAGGGCATGGCGCTTGAGGCGGCCGCCGAGGGATTCCTACTATGGCGATCAACGCGCGGCCAGGGCAATGACGAGCGCCGGCAAGTGCTGGAGCAGGTTTCGGCGTTCATCGACCGCCACGGCGATGGCCGGTTTTCGTCTACTGATGGCGGTAGTGAACCCTTGATCCGGGATCGGGCCGGCTGGTGGAAGGACGGGCCCGGCGGGCGAACCTATCTGTTCACGGCGGACGGGCTGCGCGAGGCGCTCAAAGGTTTCGACTTCAAGCGGGCCTTGGACGTGCTGGAGCAAGTCGGGGCATTGCCGGCGGCCGGGGCGGATGGGAAGCGGGCGCGCGCCTACAAAATCGGTGGTCGCGTGGTGAAGCTATACCCGCTGGCTTCCGAAAAAGTGGGGGGCGACCATGAGCCTTGATGAGCTGTTATCCCGCCTGGAGTGGAAGGCCGCAAGCCAGGAGGTAACCCCGGTAACCCCAGCAAGAAATCAGGGGTTACCGCTGAAAGCCACGGATGGCGGGGCGGTAACCCTGGTAACCCCAGTAACCCCGAAAAAAATCGAAGCCGAGAACAATGCACGAAACCGCCGGGCCGTGATCCGGTTCCGGCTGAAGGCGGGCCAGGGCGGCGGCGTTGCCGTCGGCGAGTGTTCCGCCGATGAACTGATGGGCGATCTGCGGCAGCGGTACGGCCGGCGCTTAGGCTCATGCGAGGTGATCCGATGACCACCCGAGCGAAGCGCCGTAAGCAACTCCGCGAAGGTCCGGACCGGAGCTTCCGCGAATTCGTTTCCACCCCAGCGGAGCGGCGGCACCTGGACGCCATGCCGGCTCGAAGAAAGGACATCCGATTCCCTGGGGCGATATCCCTTTGACGTCCAGTTTCTTCCTTCTTCATCCCTGGTCTTCCAGTTTATCTCACACATTCCCGTTCATTTATCTCACTCTCACTCAGCCAGCTCTTTCCCGAGTTCCTTCAGAGCGGCCTTCTCCTGGTCGATCAAACCCGCCACCGCGGCCGAATTTTTAGCCGGGGCCATGTCCACGGCGGCGATACGGCCTTTGCGGAGCACTACGCGAAGTCCGGTAACGCCACGGAGGCGGCGCGGGCGGCGGGGTATTCGGAGCGGTCAGCAAACCGGATCGGACCGAAATTGTTGTCAGATGTTGGTATCGCGGCCTACGTCGAGGAGCTGGCGGAAAAGCTGCGATCGAAGCGCATCGCCGATGTGGTGGAGCTGCGGGAGTTTTGGACAAGTGTGCTGCGCAGCCCCACCGAGGAGATGAGGGATCGCATCAAGGCCGCTGAGCTGCTGGCAAAGTCGCTGGGGCTGTTCTTGGAGAAGGTCCAGCTATCCGGCCCGAACGGCGCACCACTGGGACCGCCGCCTAACCTGGTCATCAATTTCGTGCCGGCGAAAGACGGCATGCCCGTGATCGAGGCCGCGCCATGACACGGGAGGAAGGGCTGGCGGAGCTGGAGCCGAGGGCATCGCTCGAGCTGCTGGTCAAGGCCGCCGAGATGGAGCAGACGGCCGCCAGATTCAGGGCCACAGCCTTGAAGACCCTGGCCCGGTATCGGCTGTCGGACTGGGAGCATGGGGCGAGGTTGCTAGGGCTGGACCCGGTGGAGGTCCGGCGGATGGTCGAGCAGGCAGAGACCCAAGACGGTCGGGAGTGATCCGGCACATGTTGGCTTTCCCGGAAGAAATCGACACTCGGCGGAGCACCTGTCGAGAATCCGGGTGCGGATCGACGCGGCAAATCCGACATCGACCACCACGTGGTGGGCCAGCCATCGGGCGGGCTTTTTTGTATCATCAAGGATCGCGGAGTTTCACCTAAGCGCCGAATGAATGATGGTAGTTCTGATGGTATTCGAGGAAACGCGACGAGCCATTGACCTATGAATCCTTGGCTACACCGGATTGTTCAGTAGCTACAGGGCCCACCATTCTTTCTCAACACATCGATGGAGAGAGGCATTTTCAGGGCTTCGTGTCGCAACCCGCCCGGTGGTCCGTCAACCGGGCACAGCGACGTGTGCCACGATGCCCGAAAATCGCAGCCCCACGACCCGCCTTCGCGACGACGACCGTCACAAAGGCCGCGTTCTTGATCG
>NZ_JBPDXO010000012.1:0-44391 GCF_051295855.1 Methylococcus sp. S1M | reverse complement strand
GTGCGAACGTGAGCCACTTCTTGTCCAGCAGCGGCGCTTCCGCCGCAGCTGCACCACCAATGGTTGTTGCTGCCATTTTTACCTCCAACTGTTATATCGATGTGAACACCGGCGTATTGCACCGGTGAATCGCTTCTCACCTCCCTGCTTGGTTCATGCATCCTTGCCACCCCTCAGAGCCGCGCCCACGGGCTGGACCGGCCCCTTGGTGGGTCGCAGTCTATCACCCAACCCGAGGCTGTCAAGAAAAATCTGCGTCATTTTGACGCAGGCTCAGCCTCGTGAGCCAACCTCATGAGCCGGGCACTTGGATGAAAAAGAGAATGGACGGCGCGGAACGGGAGGCTCCGCTGCGCTCGTTCTGGGAAGGAGTCCAGATCAACAAGCGGGCTTGCGACAGACCGTGATCGTAGCCGGCGTACGCCGGACACGAGGGTCAAGCGACCAGCAGGATTTCACCCTTGCCTTGGACCGAGAGGTCTCCGACCAGCCGACGCACCCGGGACCGGCACGCCCGAGTCTCCGAGAAGCAGGTATTCAAGCCCTGATAGCCTTTGAGGAGCAAAGGCAGGAAACCTAGGGTATGTAAACCACAGTCGTTGAAGGTGGCGCCGATGGACACAGGAGAACCATACACCAGCAGGGTCCCACGCTTCATGGCATAACCGGCACAGGCACCGATGCGCCCCCGTACCGCGATCGTGCCGGCCGTCATTCGTGCGCCGAGATACATCCCGGCATTACCTTCGATCAAAATCGAACCGCGGCGCATGTGATCGCCAACACGGTCTCCGGCATCGCCACGAACGATCACGACGCCTTCCGACATACCTTTTTTGTTGCCGGGAAGAGCGCTCCCGAGCAGATCCCCGGCATTTCCGCAAATCTCGACGATACCCCCCTTGAGTTCGCACGCTGCGTACAGACCAGCCGAACCGGACACACACAGACGTCCCCCCTTCATATGCATACCGACGTAAGCCCCGGCGTCGCCGTCTATGATGAGCGAACCTCGTGTCATCCCCCTGCCAGCGAAATCGAGCTTCGGTGAGCCGGAAATGCGGACCGACTCCGCATCGTCCCCTGCAATGTCGAACAGATCTGCCGCGGCGATCCGGCGGTTGCCGTACTGCAGGTCCAGCGTGGCGATCTCTTTGGGTGACTTGCCCAACAGCCGATCCGGAACGAGCGGAGATGCGTCCAGCCGCTGCCGTAGCGGCGACTTCAGCGTAAAACTCAGTGCAGTCATAATCGATTCCTTGTTGGCCGCGGCCTGACGGCGTTCAAGCCATGATTTCGCGGAGGTGGAAGAGGAATGGGCCGAGCTTGCCTCCGTAGTTGCCGGCGCTGATGCGCCGAATGCCGTTGGCCGCGCCCAGTCCGCAAGCCGCCTCGATGCCTGCGCGCATCGCCTTGGCGATGTCGGCATCGCTCAAGCCATCGATCACGATTTCCATCACCGACTCGATTTCCGGCGAAAGCTCGGTCCGCGTTTGCCCTTTCAAGGTCGGACAGAATGCGTCATTGGTAGACGCCGGCAGGGTCTTGTACTTCGAGCCGACCTTGGAACCCGAACGGACGACGCCGCCGGGGAACGGCATGATGACGTTGGGAATCCTGCGCATCGCCTCGATCGCCGCCTCGCACGCGGCCAGCGCCTGGGGCTGCGATTCGGCCAGGATGAGAAAATTGCCGCCGCCGACCGCCTTGATCATCCCGGTGGTCTCCTGGCAGAGGAACTCTCCGTCCATGACCGGTATGCGCCAATAGCGCTTGCCGCCGATCCGCTTGGAAATCTGGAAGCCGTCACCGAAATAGCGCAGATTCTTCCCCAGGGGAATTTGCTCGCCTTCGACGATCCCTGCGAACAGCGCGGAGGTAGGCGAGGTCAGCACGCATTGCCCGGCCCGTGTCTCCAGTTGCTTCGCCAGCCCCTTGCCGCCCATGGCGAACAGCAGCGCCGATACGCCGGGACGTCCATCCGGCGTTTCGGCGGGATCGAGTTCCCGCTCGATACCGGCTTCGCAGCCGCAGGCGATGACCGATGTCGCGAAGCCTGTCATGGCCTGGGCAGCGTGATGGGCCCATTTGAGGTTCTGGGCCGTGACGATCACGCGCGTGGCGCGCATCGGGAACGCCTCCGCGAACGTCTCGTCGATGTGTACGCCGTTGATGATCATGACCGTGTCCCCTGATGGCAGGGATGGACGAGGATCTTGCTGCGGCCATCGCCCTCGATTTCCCAATCGTTGATGACGAAATTATCGAGCTTCATGGTGTGGTAGCGGTCGAAGTAATCGCGCAACCGCGCTTCGATGCCGTTGTCGAATTCCGGCTGGACGGTGTGCAGATTGCCCCAGACGACCTTGACGACCTCGCCGTTGCGCACGACCAGTTCGCCGTCCTTGAACACGTAATCCGGCCGGGTGAACATCTTTTCCTTGTCGGCCTGATCGGTGTAGACGGTGATGTCCGCCGCGGCTCCTGCCCCCAGGTGGCCTCGGTCGGTCAGTCCGAGCAACCGCGCCGCGCCGGCCCGGGTCATGATGGCGATCTCATATAAAGAGTATTCACGGTCGATCGAACCCAGGGTGCTCAGCGCTGCCGCTTCCGGATTGATCGTGGCCAGCATGTCATTGCGGAAGCTCTTGTCCATCAGCAGCCGGATCAGGTGCGGATAGGTGGTGAACGGCGCGCCGTTGGGATGGTCGGTTGTCAGGAAGACACGCCAGGGATCGTCGATCAGCAGGAAGGTTTCCAGACCGATACACCACTGCAGCGCATTGACGAAGTTCTTGTCGCGGTACTTGAACGGCACCACCCCGCAGCCGGCATCGCATTCGATGTCCATGCACACCCATTTGTCGGGATGCGCGTGGCCGGCGTTCGCATGCTGCCGCATCGAATCGCCCGAAGCCGTGACGGTCTGGCCGAACAGGATCTGGCCGACGTCGATCGTGATGTTCTTGTTGGCGTTGATGGCCTCGGCGATGCGGGCTGCACCGGAGGAGAACTTGCGGTCACCCTCGACGCCGTAGCTGTGGAACTGGATGTGGGTCAGGTGCATCGGTAGACCTTCGATGCCGCTGATGGTGTTCAGCGTGGTCTCGACGTTACCCGGCACTCCCAGGTTGCAGCCGTGGACGTGCAGCGGATGCGGCACCCCCAACTCATGTACGGCGCGCGCCAGCGACTTCAGAATCTGCCGCGGCGTCACACCGTAGTACACATGCTTTTCATCCAGATCGAGCATGCGCTGGTTGAACTTGAAGGCACTGATACCGCCGGGATTGACCACCTTGATCCCGATCGCCTTGGCGGAGCGTATCGTCCAGGCGACATAGTCGTTGATGAGCTTCTGATCGCTGCCCGCGGACAAGAGCCGCAGGAAGAAATCATCGCTGCCCAGCATGACATAGCCGCCGACGTCCAACAGCGGCACGTCCGCCATCTCCATGTGGGCCTGACGCGCATTGATGGGCAGCACCGCGGGCTCGAACCCCGCCGTGTAGCCCATCTCGGCATAGCGGTAGCCGGTGGTCAGGGTCGAAGGTGCGGCATGGCCGCAGCCGGCCCGCATCAGCCCCCGGCGCGGCTCGGGATCGGCACGATGATCTTCCGGCAGCAGGTTGCGGGCGATGGTCACCTTGCCGCCGCCGATGTGGGTATGCATGTCGATGGCACCGGCCATCACCACCTTGCCGCGCAGATCGTACTCCTGATCCGGCGTGGCGCCGTTCAGCGAATGGACGATCCTACCGTCGCGGATGAAAAGGTTACGCACCTGACCATCGATGCCGTTCGCCGGATCGTAAACGGTGCCGCCCGTAAGCTTGATCAGCATGATTTCGAATCTCCCAAGGAAGCAGGCGTCAGAGCGACCGCTCGATCGCGGCCAGCACGGCGGCGGCAGTCGTCAGCCCACAATCGCGCAGCGCATAGAGCGGCATGGCCACGACGTTGTCACAGCGGTACATGTGACCGGCATGGTCGATACCCGGAACACCGACGGGAATGTATACCTCCGGCTCCTCGTCGAACTGCATGCCGGAGCGACCGATCACTACCGTCGGCACCTCGGCCGCTGGCGGCGGCGCCGGCGACAGGCTGGACACCCAAACCAGCGCATCGGCTTCGCCGTCCTTTAGCAGGCGCACGGCGTCATTGAGATAGGGGTCGTATTCGGGGAAGCCGCGGGCGAAGCTCACCCGCGTCGGATAACCGGTCAGCCAGGCGCAGACCTGGCTGGCGGTCCGGTCACCGTCCTGCCCTCCCAAAGGCAGAACCGCCGCGCGGGTTTCCTTGTTGAGAAGGGCCACCATCTGGCAAACCTGTTGCACCGTCAGATCGGCATGTGCAAAATCGAGCTGACCGGCCACCCACGTCACCACGCTGTAGCTCGACCGCCTCAACCGCTCCACGATCTCCCGCAACACCACGACCGGTATGCCACCCACCGTTTCGGCCTGGAGCGATGCTCCCCGCGCCAGGGCCGACAGCGCAGCGGCGAGCTCTGGCAGATGCCGGGGATCGCATTCGACCACCTGCGGGCGCCGCCCGTCCGGAGACACCGCCGCATCACCGCTGGGCGCCCGACCGACGCAGATCACTTCCCGCCGGGCAGGATCCTGCCCGAACAAGGTCTCCCGGTTCCAGACGAAACGTTCGAAAAAACGTGGAAACGCGGCCTCGACATCACTGCCGAAAACCAGGAGCACTTCAACGCGATTCTTCACCTCAGCCAGCGTCGTCGCGATCCAGCCGGAATCGGCCAGTGCCAGCAGATTGCGGACGCCGCCGGCAGCGCGGGCCTGATCGAAGATGCCGCGAACCTTGTCGATCAGCGCGAGTGCGGCGCGGGTGTCGTTGACATCGGTACCGAAACCGCTGAATACCGGCAGCCTGGCTTCCTTCAGGATCTCCGCCGCCCGCCGAACCGCATCCTCCAGGGAGGCCGGTTCGCCAGCGATACGGGGAGCGGTATCGGTCACGGGGCGTTCGAAACCGGGAACCGTGACGGCATCCCCATTGGCCAGCACCCGCACGCTCGAACCGCAAACCTCGATTCTCAGGTCGTCGGAAGCGATACCACAGAACGGGCTGGGAACGTTCTCCCAGACCTTGGCCGAGGTCTTGTCGGTCATGCCTTTCCTATATAGAGATATGGTTTTCGAATGGAGCGTCTGAAGCGGTTCCGAGCCCACGCCACGCGGGAACCACCCAGCCATCCGCGTGGCTGGCAAGAATAGGGAATCCGGCCCTGTTTTTCAACTTGGCGCCCCACGGCGCGCACGATCGACAAAACGGCCCTGTTCCTCTACGCTAACGGCTTTTTGCGGCACCGACCGCCCCTGGCCGACCCCGCTCTGCACCACCCCAACGCCATGCCGAAACCGTCTCCACGCGTCCGTGTCCACGCCCCCGCCCGTCTGCATCTCGGGTTCATCGACATCTCCGGCACGTTCGGGCGCCGATTCGGCAGCATCGGCGTCGCGATCGACGATATAGCGACGCGCCTGAGTCTGTGGCCGAGTCGGGAACCGCGCGCCGCCGGCCCCTCGGCGGAAAAGGCGCTGGCCATCCTGGAAAAGATCGAAGCCGCTTTGAGCCTGCCAGGCTCGGCCACGGTCGAAATCGAATCGGCGATTCCCGAGCATGTGGGCCTGGGCTCTGGCACGCAGATGGCTCTTGCCCTGGGCAGCGCGATCATCCGTGCCTATGGGCTGCCGCTCACGCCCCGGGATCTCGCTCCACTCATCGAAAGGGGCGCGCGATCGGGCATCGGCCTGGCGTCGTTCGAACAAGGTGGACTCATCGTCGACGGCGGGCGCGGCCCGGAGACCCTCAGTCCGCCGGTGGTCGCCCGACTGCCGGTGCCGGAGGACTGGCGCTTCATCCTGGTGTTCGACTCGCGCGGGCAGGGACTTCACGGCAAGCAGGAAATCGACGCCTTCCAGACCTTGCCACCGTTCCCGGAGCAAGATGCCGCCCGCCTGAGTCATCTGATCCTGATGCAGACCCTGCCTGCCCTGGCGGAACAGCGACTCGAAACCTTCGGCGCAGGCATCGCCGAGATCCAGCGATCCGTAGGCGATTATTTCGCCCCCGCGCAAGGGGGGCGCTTCACCAGCCCCGGCGTCGCCGCCGCCCTCGACTGGCTGGCGACGCAAGGCGCTGTCGGCATAGGCCAAAGTTCCTGGGGACCCACGGGATTCTGTCTCGTCGCTTCGGAACCGGAGGCGCGGCGATTGGCAGCGGCGGCCGCCAATCGGAACATCGCAGCGCACCTGGATTTCAGAATCGCTCGGCCGCGCAACAGGGGGGCCGATGTGACGCTTGCGATAGCGGCCCCCGAGCCGGCCTCCCTGCAAGCCTAGCGCATCCATGCGGGAAACCGGCTCCGCCCTGGTAGTCGCGGCATCCGCCTCCTCGCTCGCCCGTTCACTGCAGCGGGCCGGATGGACGACTTTCGTGATCGACGGATTCGGTGACTTGGACACGCGGGAACACTGCCGGGACTATCGGGTCGTGCCGCTCGACAGGAACGGCTTCGACGCCGCCGTCCTGCGCTCCGCCATCGACCGGATGGAACCCACCGACGTCGCACTTTATGGCGGCGGTCTGGATTCGCTGCCCGGCGTGATCGAACACCTCGCCCGCGGGCGCATCCTCTGCGGCAATGCCGCGGAAACCATGCGCATCACCAAGACGCCCACTCTGTTCTTTGCGCTGCTTTCCGGCCTGGACATACCCTTTCCGGAAACGCGCTTCGAAGCCCCCCGCGACGTTCGCGGCTGGCTGGTCAAGCATGGCGGCAGCGAAGGTGGAGGCGCCATCAATTTGCCCGGCGAGATGGGAATCTCAAGACCGGACCGGTACTTCCAGCGTCGCCTCGAAACACCCCCCAGGTCGGCCCTGTTTCTGGCCGACGGCACGGTATCGAGAATCGTCGGCTTCAACACCCTTTGGACCTCAGCGGCCGATCCGCGCCGGCCGTTCCGGTTCGCCGGAGCGATCAACCGGACATCGCTCAGCGAGTCTCAACGCGAGGCCGTGCGCGGCATCGTGGCCCGGCTCGTCCCGGCCCTGCGGCTGCGCGGCCTGAACAGCCTCGATTTCATGACGGACGAAGACGACGGAATCCGCGTCCTCGAACTCAATCCGCGCCCCAGCGCCACCGTGGCGCTTTACGACGATGAATTCCCGTCCGGTCTGATCGAACTTCATATCCGCACCTGCCTCGAAGGACTGCCCGACTTCGCCCTCCCCCCCTTCCCGACCCGTGCGTTCCAAATCGTCTATGCCCCTCATGACGTAGAGATACCGGGGACACTAGAATGGCCGGCGTGGTGCAGGGACCGGCCCGGCCCAGGATGCCGCATCCCAAAAGGCGCACCGCTGTGTACGATCACGGCCGAAGGAATGGACGAAAGCGAAGTGCTTTCAAGCCTCTCTGCCCGGAAGACCGCCGTGCTCCGGACGATGAGCACGGCGGGCAACCGCATGGCCGAAACCCAACCCACATGAAGACCCGTAACCCCCCTGTTTTGAAGAGGACCATCATGCAGAATCGCGTCAGCGTCAATGCTCACAGCCAGCCCATCGTCAAGTATCTGATCACTTATGCCGACAAGCTGCGCCTCCAGATCGACCGCCTGCCCAACGGTTGCACCGTCATCGACGCCGGCATCAAGGTTCCGGGCAGCCTGGAAGCCGGCCGCCTCATCGGCGAAATCTGCATGGGGGGACTCGGACGCATCACCCTCACCCACACCGACACCTTCACCAAATGGCCGCTGACGGTCAACGTCCACACCTCCAACCCGGTGATCGCCTGCCTGGGCAGCCAGTACGCCGGCTGGAGCCTTTCGCACGGAGAAGGGAAGGACGGCTTTTATGCACTCGGCTCGGGACCGGCGCGCGCCATGGCCACCAAGATCAAGGACGGCAACGAAGAGCCCGTGGAAGAACTGTACAAGGAACTGAATTACCGCGACAAACACACCGAAACGGCGATCGTCATGGAAGTCGACAAGGTTCCACCCGTCGAAGTGACCGACAAGATTGCCCGCGCCTGCAAGCTGGACCCCTCCCACCTGACCGTGATCCTGACGCCCACCAGCAGTCTGGCCGGGGGCATGCAGGTGGTAGCGCGGGTGCTCGAAGTCGCCCTGCACAAGGCACATGCCCTGCACTTCCCTCTGGAGAACATCATCGACGGCACCGGCTGCGCCCCGGTCCCACCACCGCACCCGAACTTCATCAAAGCCATGGGCAGAACCAACGACGCCATCCTGTTCGGCGGTCGTGTCCATCTGTTCGTCAAGGGCAGCGACGAAGCCGCCGAGACCCTCGCCAACGAGCTGCCGAGTTCGGTGTCGCGTGACTACGGCAAACCTTTCGCCGAAGTGTTCAAGGAATACAAATACGACTTCTTCAAGGTCGACGCCATGCTGTTCAGCCCTGCCAGCGTCATCGTCACGACCGTGGACTCCGGCCGCAGCTTCCATGCCGGGGAAGTGGACGTGGAACTCCTGGAGCGATCGTTCGGTGGCTGAATCGGGGCACATCGCTATCGTCACGGACGACCCCGGCTGGCACGGGGCGCGGCTGAGACAGGCGTTCGCCGTGCGCGGTTTCGGCTGCACGTATGTTTCACTGACCGGCTGCCGCCTCGACCTGGAAGACCCGGCGCTGCCTCTCCACCTGCCGGGGTTTTCCGGACGGCTGCCCGAGGGCGTGTTCGTACGGGGCATCCCCGGCGGCTCGCTGGAACAGGTAACCTTCTATCTCGACATCCTGCACGGCCTCGCCCTCCTCGGCATCCCCGTCTACAACGATGCCCGGGCCATCGAGCGCACCGTGGACAAAGGCATGACCAGCTTCCTGCTGCAGCGGGCCGGAATTCCCACGCCACCGACCTGGGTCCTCGGCGATCGCGAAACCGCCATGGAAATCGCCCGCCGCGAACTGGCGGCCGGCCACCGCCTCGTCTCCAAGCCGCTGTTCGGCTCCCAAGGCGCCGGCCTGCAACGCCACGACTGCCCGGAAGACCTGGTCAACCTGACCCCGACCAACGGGATCTATTACCTCCAGCGTTACGTCTGCAGCGACGATGACGCCCCCCATGACTGGCGCGTCTTCGTCATCCGTGGGCGTACGGTGGCTGCCATGCGCCGCTGCGGCGTGACCTGGCTGAACAACGTGGCGCAAGGCGCACGCTGCGAACCCGCCCGGCTCGACGACATCCTCCTGTGCCGGCTGGCCGAAGACGCCGTCAAAACGCTGGACATGGCCTACGCCGGCGTCGACATCATCCGGGACCAGCACGGACGTTACACGGTGCTGGAAGTCAACAGCGTACCGGCGTGGAAGGGGCTGCAGGGCGTCAGCGACGTCGTCATCGCCGAGCTGCTGGCAGACGATTTCCTCGGCCGCTGCCGACGCCCGGAGTCCGCGCGCTGCACCGCCACATGAGCGTCTCCGCCGAAACACTCGAAGCCGCCTACCGCTGGGCCTGCGAAACCGAACTGCAGGCATTCAAACCCGGCAACGTCAGCGTGCACTCCGAAGGCCACGGCATGACCGCGGCACATTTCCGGCGGAGCGCTTCGGCCAGCGCGCCGGAGCTGTGCCGGACGGAAACCTGCCTGGGCGAACGCATTTACCGGGCGGTCGCGGCCACCCGCCACGTCGTGGCGTGCAACACCAACCTGGGCATCGTCCTGCTGGCCGCGCCGCTGATCGCGGCGGCCCAAACACGGCGGAGCGGAGAAACGCTGCGGCAGAGCCTGAGCCGAATCCTGCATGCCAGTACCGTCGAAGACGCCGAATGGGTCTACCGGGCCATCTGCCTGGCCCAACCCGGCGGCCTCGGCGAAGCCCCCGCGCATGACGTGCGCACCCCCCCGAACATCCCGCTGCTCGACGCGATGCGGCTCGCCGCCGGCCGGGACCGCATTGCCCTTCAATACACCTGCGACTATACGGATGTTTTTGATTTCATGATTCCACGCTATCATAGTGCGCTGTCCCGATGGGACAATGAAGGCTGGGCGGCGGTGGCTGCGTTTTCCGGCATGCTTGCTCGCATACCGGACAGCCACATCGAACGCAAATTCGGGCCCCGCTACTCCCCGTGGGTATCGGAGAAGATGGTGCTCCTCGAGAAAACGCTGTCCTATGCCGTGCGACCTGATTCGGTTTTGGGGCTTCTACGGGACGTGGATGCCGAATTCAAGACGCGCGGAATTAACCCTGGAACGACTGCCGACCTGACGGTCGCCGGTCTGCTCGCCGTGCGCCTGGAGGCGATTTTTACCGGGACGGGCCGGGGTTAAACCTTCGGACACGTGGGGCCGATGCGGGCACTCCGCGAGAAACTTCGGTCTCGAAAACCTTTCCCGGGGGAACAACCATGTCCTTATTAAAAAAGTTTTTTTCGTTTTTTTCACAAGAGGAAATTCAGATGGGTAAAGTAAACAAGTTGTTGGTCGGCGAAGCACTGTGCGGCGGCGGCAACGAAATCGCTCACATCGACCTGATCATGGGCCCCCGCGGCAGCGCAGCGGAGACGGCTTTCGCCAATACCCTGACCAACAACAAAGACGGCTTCACCTCCCTGCTGGCCGTGGTTGCCCCCAACCTGCTGTGCAAGCCGAACACCGTCATGTTCAACAAGGTCACCATCAAGAACGGCAAGCAGGCCACCCAGATGTTCGGACCCGCGCAGCGCGGTGTCGCCATGGCCGTTGCCGATTGCGTGGAAGACGGCACCATTCCGGCCGACGAAGCCGACGACCTGTTCATCTGCGTGGGCGTGTTCATCCACTGGCTGGCCGAAGACGACGCGAAGATCCAGGATTACAATTACGAAGCAACCAAGCTGGCCATCAAGCGCGCCGTTGCCGGCGAGCCCAAAGCTGCCGACGTGGTCGCTCGCAAGGGCAGCGAAGCTCATCCGTTCGCGGCTCACAACTGATTGCGTGCTGCCGGGAGCGCCGCCGAGGCGGCACTCCCGCAACGGGGAAGGGAAAAGCGCTGTTTCGAGCGCTTTTCCTTTTTCAGGACCTTACATTGCCGAGCCGACTCAGTTCGAGCGATCCGGAATGCAAGGCGCTGGCCACCAGGACAGCATGAATCCCCCTCCGCTCCAGAATCTCCAGATCGCCGGCATCGCGCACGCCTCCCGCCGCTATCAGCGCCCTGTGCGGCGTCAGTCGCCGGACGCGGTCGAGGAGGTCCAAATCGGGACCGTCGAAACTGCCGACCCGGTTCAGAGTCATGACGATCACCCTCTCCGGCCAACATTGCGGTTGCGCCAGGAGGCGGGAGCAGCCTTTCAGCGTCCCGTCGAAAAAATCCAGCGACAATATCCAATCACGTGTCGTCATTCGCTGCAGCCGCTCCACCGTCGGGAGCGACTCGCTGCCGATGACCGGGACGACGCCATCCAGCGCCGCCTCACCCGCCTCGGGCAGCCCCTGATCCAGCCAAAAGACGATATCCGGAAACGCAGTCCGCAACGCTGCGATGAGTTCGTTCTGACAACCCAAACCCATGAGAGCATCCAGATCGGCGATATAAAAGGTATCGAACCGGTACAGATTCCGGAAGGCTTCAACCACCGCGCGGGGATCGGCATCGGGACAGAGGGGACTGCTGAGCGGCCGGTAATTCTCACGCCGCCCTTTGACGGCGTGAACGACGCGCCCCTGCATGAGATCGAGTACGGGTATGATCTTCACTGATTCAATGACCTTGTCCGCCTCTTTCCAGAAATCGGACAGATGAACGTACTGGTTTTCGAATTCATCACCGGCGGCGGCCTGCGACGTGAATCTCTGCCTCCGGGGCTTGCCGCCGAAGGCGAACTCATGCTGCGCGCCCTGCTCCAGGACCTGCTCGAGGTGCCGGGGGTCCGGCCGCTCATTCTCCGGGACGACCGCCTCGATTGGGAACACCTGCCGTGCGGCGTCATGGTCACACCCGTCGCGGCCGCTGACGATTTCGACCGGATCTGGCGGGACGCCATCGCACGCTGCGACGCCGTCTGGCCCATCGCTCCGGAAACCGGTGGCGTGCTCGAACGGCTGTGCCGGCAAGTGGAGCACACGGCGACCGCGCTGCTGACCAGTCCCGCACACGCCGTCGCGGTCGCAGCAAGCAAACTCGCCACGACCCAAGCGCTGGAACGCCACCACCTGGCAGTCGTACCAACCCGGCTCTGTATGGCGCGACCGGAGCCCGCTCCGGACGCCATGGTCATCAAACCCGATGACGGCGCCGGCTGCGAGGGCGCCCGGCTGGTCCGGGCCGGCCGCGAATTCACGCCGGGACCGGGACGCTGGGTCATCCAGCCCATGCTCGAAGGCGATTCCTTGAGTCTCAGCGCACTGTTTTCCCACGGCCGCGCCCGATTGCTGAGCTGCAACCGCCAGCACGTGGACAACACCGGCGACGGCTTCGTCCTTCGCGGCTGCACCGTCGATGCCCTGGACGATCCGGACGGTCTCTGGCAGACACTCGCCAGCGGCGTGGCGGCCGCCCTGCCGGAACTCTGGGGTTATGCCGGAGTAGACCTGATCCGGACGGCCGACGGCCCGGTCATCCTCGAAGTCAACCCCCGGCTCACGACGTCTTACGCCGGCCTGAAAGCCGCCACCGGAGAAAATCCCGCCGCCATGACGATCGAACTCCTCCGGACGGGCCGCCTGCCCGCGCCCCGGACTCGAAAGGGAACGCCGGTCGTCCTGAAACTGGAGCATCCCTATGCGCATTGAATTGGTCGGCTGGGACATCGGCGGAGCCCACCTCAAAGCCGTAGCCCTCACGGACACCGGAGCCATCGCCGACGTCCGGCAATACCCCTGCCCCCTTTGGCTGGGCCTGGAAAGACTGGAAAGTGCGCTGTCCGAAGCCGTGAACGAACTCGGCATCGACTCATCCTGCCGTCACGCCGTCACGATGACCGGTGAGCTGACCGATCATTTCGAAGACCGGATGACCGGCGTGCAGACGCTGATCGCGACGATGCTTCGGCGTTTCGGCCCCGAAGGAATCCTGGTCTTCGCCGGACGCGTCGGCTTCCTCCGCGCCGACGCCGTGCAACCGCGCCATGCACTCGACGTCGCCTCGGCCAACTGGCTGGCGAGCGCATCGCTCATCGCTCATCGCCTGCGGGAGCCGGCCTTGTTCGTCGACATCGGCAGCACGACGACCGACCTGGTCGTCCTGGGCGGCGGCGAGGTCCGCGCGCGAGGCTATACCGATTATGACAGATTGCGCTACGATGAACTCATCTACACCGGCGTCGTGCGCACCTCCGCCATGGCGCTGGCAGACGAGCTTCCCTTCGAAGGAGAATGGGTCAACCTCATGGCGGAACATTTTGCGACCACCGCCGACATTTATCGCCTCACCGGCGAACTCGCAGAACACACCGACCAGATGCCCGCTGCGGACGACGGCGAAAAGAGCATCGCCGGCAGCGAACGACGCCTGGCGCGGCTCGTGGGACGCGACCGCGAAGACGGCACCGCCGAGCAGTGGCGACAGCTGGCGCTTTGTTTGAGAGAGCGCCAGCTGGCACGCATCACCCGGGCGATCGAGCGCCAGTTTTCGCGAAACACGCTACCGGCAGAGAGCCCGCTGGTGGGAGCCGGTGCAGGACGGTTCCTGGCCCGCGTCCTCGCCGTACGCTCGGGCCGGCCCTATGTGGATGCGATCGACCTCCTTCCCCGCCCAACCGTTACCACGGCGCTCCCGGTTTCCGACTGCCTGCCGGCGGCGGCCGTAGCCCTCCTGGCGCGCCCGTTCCTGGAAAAAGCATGACCCCCCGGATCACCGAACTCCCCTATTTCCGAGACAGCGCCGCCTTGTTCGGACCGTGGGCGGACCGGCGCTGGGCGGTATTCCTCGACAGCGGCTTTCCGCACTGCAGACATGGCCGTTACGACATCATCGCCGCCGACCCGCTCGCCACGCTGGTGACCCGTGGCCACATCAGCGAGATCCGCCGGCGGGGGGGCGAGGTCGCACTATCGCCGGAAGATCCCTTCTCCCTTCTGCGGCGGGAATTGGGCACCCGCGCCGATCCTGTCGGCGAACTACCGTTCAGCGGGGGCGCCGTGGGCTATTTCGGCTACGACCTGGGCAGGCGCCTGGAGAAACTGCCGGAACGTGCGGTCGACGCCGAGAACATGGCGGACATGGCCGTCGGCATCTATGACTGGGCAGTCATCGTGGATCATCTGCAAGGCCGCAGCTGGCTGGTAAGCCAGGGCCGCTCGCCCGCCACCGCCGCCCGCTGGCCGCATCTGGTGCGGTCGTTCAGCCAGATCCAGACGTTGGGGTGGCAGCGTACCGGCTTCGACGTACTGGCACCGGTGCGGGCCAACATGAACCGGCGCGACTACGTCGCCGCCTTCGAGCGCATCCAGCATTACATCCGTGAAGGCGACTGCTATCAGGTCAACCTGGCGCAGCGCTTCGCCGCACCCTGCCGGGGCAGCGCTTGGACGCTGTATCAGACCCTGCGCCAGACCAACCCCGCACCTTTCAGCGCCTTCATCAACGGCCCGCAGGCACGCGTTCTCAGCTCATCTCCGGAACGCTTCCTGCGGGTACTCGACGGCAGGGTGGAAACCAAGCCCATCAAGGGCACCCGACCCCGTTCCACCGATCCGCTGGAGGATCGCCGCCAAGAGGAAACCCTGCGGCACAGTGAAAAGGACCGGGCGGAGAATCTGATGATCGTGGACCTGCTGCGCAATGACCTGGGCAAACACTGCCAGCCCGGCTCGGTACGGGTGCCCAAACTGTTCGAAATCGAGAGCTACGCCACCGTCCACCATCTGGTGAGCACCGTCACCGGTACGCTGGCGCGCGGCCACGACGCCATCGGCCTGCTGCGCGACAGCTTCCCCGGCGGCTCGATCACGGGGGCACCAAAAATCCGCGCCATGGAAATCATCGAGGAACTCGAGCCTCACCGCCGTGGCGTCTACTGCGGCGCCATCGGCTATGTCGGCTTTGACGGCAACATGGATACCAACATCGCCATCCGTACCCTGGTACAGTCGGAAGGCACCGTCCGGTTCTGGGCCGGCGGCGGCATCGTGGCGGACTCTTCGGCCGCCTCGGAGTACCAGGAATGTTTCGACAAGGCCGCTGCACTGCTGAACCTGCTGGAGCGTTTCCGTATCGCCCGCACCGGCGACCATGTGGGTCGTTAAGCTCGGCGGCAGCCTGGGCCGGTCTCCGAGACTGACCGACTGGCTGCGAACCCTGAAAAGTTCCGGAGTGGCGATCGTCCCCGGCGGCGGGGAGTTCGCCGACACGGTACGCCGGACCCAGGCACGCCTGGGTTTCAGCGATGAGGCCGCCCACGCCATGGCCATTCTGGCGATGGCGCAGTACGGATTGATGCTGAAAGGACTGGAGCCGGTCCTGGAAACCACCCGGAACCCGGCGGCACTGCGAACGATCCTGGAGGAAGGGAAATCCGCGATATGGCTTCCCCACCCCGACGACATCGCCGTGAAACCGGGATGGGCAGTTACCTCGGACAGCCTGGCCGTGTGGCTCGCCGGGAGAATCGGCGCCCGTGACCTCGTGCTGATCAAATCGGCGCCGCTGCCGCCCGTCGAGGCGAGCGTCGGCGCCGCACAGGCATCAGGCCTGGTCGACCAAGCCTTCGGATGCTTTTTGCGGGCGGGAACGACCCGCGCCTGGCTCTGCCATTGCGACCGCCACCAGGAGTTTGCGGCCGCACTCCGAACACCGGCAGATCTGTTTACACGGATCGCCGCGTAGACTCGCGCGCCGCATCATTTCGCCCGCAGCGCCTGATTCAGCGCATCCTGCTGGAATTTGAGGCTCTTGGACACCAGTTGCGCCACGCCACGGAACCAGTCGCCCCCCATCTTGGCACCTAGCCACTGCGGCAGCAAACGGAACGCCTGGAGCCCCACCAAGGTATACTGCGAAGCCAGCGAGAAAATGCTGCTGTCGAGCGTCGACAAGAGGGCCATCGATGCTTGCCGCCCCTTCGGGCTGTTACGCCAATAGGAAAAGATGCACTGGCTGAGCAGCTCGGCCTCCGGCGTCTGGGCCAGAAACGCCTCGCGCAGCTCTTCCGCCAGCGTGCGGCGGGTAAGCTGCAAACGACCGCACTGGACCGAATAGCGTTTGAGCGCCGCCTCGAAATTCAGCCCGGTCGCCTGGAGCGCATCCCGCATGACGAAGGCGTCCTTGACCGCCGCCGTAATGCCCGAAGCGGTCAGCGGATGGCAGCATCCCCGCGCGTCGCCGACGAGCGCGACGTTGGCCTTGACGCTTGCCTCCGGAACGATGCAGTAGTTCGCCGCCGCCAAGGGCTTGCCCTGTGCCAGCACCGCCTCGATGTCGCCCCGGAAGGGCGCGGGGAAGAGGCGCAGATGGTCACGGATGGACTCCTTCGAATCCGCCCCCTTGAGCACCTCGAACATGACCCGCGCCCGCCCGCCGCCGATGCCATAGGCATAGGAGACGCCAGCCGGGTTCAGAAAGATGTTGCCGTAGCCGGGGTTCGGCAGATGGGTATCCTCGACCTCGAGACCGATCATGCCGGAATAACGCTGGGTTTCGTGCGAAATGCCAACCATTTTCCGCAGCTGGGACATCGGGCCGTCGGCCCCAATGATCAACCGGACCTCCATCCGCGTCTCGGTTCCTTCGTGAGTTACGGTGGCGACATAGCCCTTGCCGTCTTCGTGCTCCATCCCCGTCACCCTGGCGCCGAGCCAAACGGAGACCCGCTCGAAACCACGCACCGTTTCAAGCAGATGGCTCTTGAGCAGAGTGTGTTCGATCACCCGGCCACAGCGCTGACGCCCATGGATCTCGCCGTATGGCAGCAGTGTCGCCGGTGCGCCCTCGCCATCGTTGAAGGGAAAGATCGCAAAGCCGTTGACCACGCTTCCTTGCGGCACATCGTCATGGATCAGTCCGAGTTCGAGCAGCCCGTCGATACCGGGCGGGTGGATCAGCTCGCCGGCCAGTCTGCGGCCGGGATCTGGATCGGGCTCGACGATCAGGACCCGCAAGCCCAGTCCCGACAAAGCTGCTGCGGCCGCGGAACCGGCAACGCTGCCGCCGGCGATCAGAACGTCCCACTCCCCCAATTCAATCGAACTCATCTGCGATAACCCGTGTCATGATGTCCTTCGGCTCCGGCACAGGCCGGACCAGCGTCGTTCAAACCAGCGCTCGTCGAAGCTTTCGCGCCTTCCAGCCGGACGTAGCGCGCCAGCGCCCAGGTCGGGAAATAAACGGGGTAGAGCCGGTAGTCCAGCATGGCTGCTCCGAAAAACACCCCATTCACCCCTTGCCGGGGCCAGCCGCCGTCCTCACCCTGTTGAGAGCACAACCAGGCGATGCCCCGTTCGACGGCCTCGTGCGCGGCCGGATAAACCTCCATGAGCGCGAGCAGCGCCCAGGCGGTCATCACGGTCTGACTGTGCCCGCTCTCTACGTAGCGCCCTTCGAGACAGCTCGAATAGTGTTCGCCCCAGCCGCCATCGGACCGCTGCTTCTCGAGCAGCCAGCCGGCAGCGGCTTGCAGAACCGGGTCCGCCGGCTCGACACCAGCCATCCGCAGACCCTTGGCCACATGGAACACGGCATAGGTGTAGTTGATGCCCCAGAAGCCCGGAAACGAGCCGTCATCGAGCTGCCGGCTCCTCAGAAACCTCTCCGCTTTCCGGATCGCCGCGGTGATCTTTCCTCCCGGAAGGTCCGGATAATTACGCAAATAATGCGCCAATGCCCCGAGAGAAGAAGCCGTACACTCCACATAGGACAGCTCGGTCATGCACTGTCCGAACATCTCGGAAGGGTTGACCAGCTCCAGCAACCGCCCGCCCCGCCGCCGCTCGTAGGTGCCGAAACCGCCATCCGCGTTCTGGCGGGACAGGATGAATTCCACGCCCAGACGCAAGCGATCGGCGCCCAGAGCCTCGCTGATCCGGACATCCCCGCGCTCGTAAAGAGCGAACAGGGCGCTCATCGCCTCCGCGGCACAATCGCTCACCGGCCAGCAATGCCGGCCATCGGAAAAGCACCATCCCCCCAGCGCGGGGTCGCGCCAAGCTTCGCGGTAATCGGCCAATTCCGCGGTCATCTGTGCCTGGTCGAGAAAAGCGTGAGCCCGGCTCAGCGCATGCTTCGCCTCCTCGTCCAATTCCGGCAGTTCGGCCAGTGCCTGCACCGCGAAAGCCGTGTCCCAGGCGTTGGAACGCGCGCCCACATAGCGCAACCCTTCGGCTTCGTCCTCCCAGCGCCAAGCTTCGACACCTTCGAGGCTGGGTGCGAGATCGGGATGGCGCGGATCGTGCGCGAAGATCGCCAGGCAGTTCAACAAACCGCTGACCGGGGAGATACCCTGGTAACGCGTGGAGCGCTGCTCCCGCAATATCTGCTCGAAGCAGAGGGTCAGAGCCCTCTGCCGCAGCGCCTTCCAAGGCCGACGCTCGTAACGCGCCAGAAGATCGTAAACCAGCCTCAGGACGCGGCTGATCGGCACATAGAGATCGGTCCTGGCAACGGTATGGCGGAATGCGCCGAAGTCCACAGATTCGTAGGGTTCGGCATAAAGCTCCGACCTCAGCGCATCCCGCAGCGGGTCCGAGAGGGGGGCGCTGAACCCGACCCCGGAAAGATAGGCGATGCCCAGATAAATGAGGCGGGTATGGCAGTAGAACCGGCTCGGATGAAAAGGCAGCCAGCGCGGCAGCAGGAACAGCTCCGGTGGCACGGCATTGACGCCCTCCCGTCCATACAGCCCGAGCAGCATCAGCCAGAACTTGCCCCAGGTGGGAACCGCCTTGACGCCTTCCGGCTGCGCATGGAGCCATGCTCTTGCCCTGGCGAGCATGGAGGTCTCCGGCCCCAGTCCCAAAAGACGCAAGGCGACATAGGCCAGGACGGTGAAAAACACATAGCCCCGGCTTTCCGGGTGCATACCCCAAGCACCGTCGGCAAGCTGGGAAAGTTCGAAATGTCTGATGATGGCAGCCCGCTCCCGAGCGTCGTAAGGGCGCCCGACCACCGTGCGCACGATGACCGCCTGGGCGAGGATCATCGTGCACCACACCATCTCCCCTTCCCAGTCCCCGGCAGACCGCTGCAGCGAAAGCAGATGCTTCATGGCCGCACGGGCGCGCCGTGCAACCCCGCCGGGCACCTCTCCGATGCTTTCCTTGTATTGAGCGTTCAAATTCGCGGCTTGCCGAACTCGGGAAATTTCGAGAGCCAGGATGAAAACCCTTGCCGATTCCGGCCCCGATCGCCTCGGTCCGGAGGCCAGCACGGCGGCAGCAAATCGATCATCAAGGCCTGGCGGACTGTGAAATGCGTCATCTACGATTATTTTGTGGGAAAACCACCACACCGTCCAGCATCGCAGATGCGTGCGAAAAAATATTCACGACGCGCTGTCCCGCGGTAGGATTAATGGGATGGTAACGATTCCCGCGGAATTCCCTTCCCAACGAGTGCGATGAAACTGGTTTTGCAAATCGCGATCGGCGTGTTTCTGGGGACCTTGACCTCCCAGTCCCTCGTCGAAGTCTGGCGCCTTCACCAGGAACGGGCGGCCCGGGCGGCCGCGGAAAAAATCGAGGCCGAAAAGGCCAAAACACGGCACGAGCTGTCCGAACGCATCCGTACGCTATTGATGCGAGGCCGTCAGGAACACGGCGACCGGCCGCCTCTGCCGCCGAGTTTCGTTCCAGACGATACCGCAACGGGACCTGCCGGTGAAAACTGACGCCGTCCGCCCGATGAAGGCTCCTTACGACGGCATGGCGGAACTGATCTGCCATCGCGCTTGCTCCTGTCCGCCGATCCACCGCATCGGAGCCAGCGTGAATCAGCCCCGCGACGGAATCCTCGAACTGCGCTTCGTGCTCGAAGGCGACCTGGCGGCACTCTCCCTTCCTCCGCCCGCCCCCCGCCGCTGGACCCGCGGTCTGTGGGAACATACCTGCTTCGAGGCATTCCTCAGACCGGAAGACGGCACACGGTATCTCGAACTCAATTTTTCGCCTTCTGGCGAATGGGCCGCATTCGTTTTTTCCGGCTATCGCGTCGGCGAAGCATTCGGGGAAGGGCTGCAGCCCGCAGTGACCCGGCGGCAGACCGGAAACCGGCTCGAGCTGGGCGCGACCCTGGACGCCGGACTTCTCGCCGGCCTCGGCGTATACACCGGCTTGCGGATCGCGTTGTGTGCCGTCGTCGAAGACCGTCGGAGCGGTATTTCCTATTGGGCCCTCCACCATCCGGCGGAAACGCCCGACTTCCACCATCCGGACGGCTTCGCACTCACGCTTGCACACCGCATGGACACCGGAAAGCCAATGAAAAATCAGGACATCGCATGAAGCTCGGCATCGAACGCCTACTGCAAGACCCGGGGCTGCGCGCGCCTTTGAAAGGCCGCCGGATCGCCGTGTTGGCGCATCCCGCGTCCGTCACCCGCGACCTGACCCATACGCTGGATGCACTCGCCGCGATCGGCGGCATCGAGCTGACGGCGGCGTTTGGCCCCCAACACGGCCTACGCGGCGACAAACAGGACAACATGGTCGAATCCCCGGACTTTCTCGACCCCTGCCACGGCATCCCCGTGTTCAGCCTCTACGGGGAAACCCGTCGGCCGACTCGAATCATGCTGGACAGCTTCGATGTGCTACTGGTCGACCTGCAAGATCTCGGCTGCCGCATCTACACCTTCATCACCACCCTGCGCTACGTCCTGGAGGCCGCCGCCGACCATGGCAAGGCGGTCTGGATACTCGACCGCCCCAATCCGGCCGGCCGGCCGGTGGAGGGACTGCGGTTGCGGCAGGAATGGGAAAGCTTCGTCGGTGCGGGCCCGCTTCCCATGCGCCACGGACTGACGATGGGCGAACTCGCTCGGTGGTTCGTGAGCACGCTGCGCCTGGACCTGGACCTGGAAGTGGTCGCCATGGAAGGATGGAAGCCCGCCGCCCCTCCCGGCTACGGCTGGCCGGCGGACGAATATGCGTGGGTGAACCCCAGCCCGAACGCCCCCAATCTCTCGATGGCGCGCTGCTACGCCGGAACCGTGCTGCTGGAAGGCACCACCCTCTCCGAAGGACGGGGAACCACCCGCCCTCTGGAGCTGTTCGGAGCGCCGGACATCGACGCGCGGAAGCTCCTGGGCACCATGCGCTCCCTGGCGCCTCACTGGCTCGACGGCTGCGTCCTGCGGGACTGCTGGTTCGAACCGACCTTCCACAAACATGCCGGCCGACTGTGCTCGGGCCTCCAGATCCATACCGAAACCGCCGCTTACCATCATGAGCGCTTCCGCCCCTGGCGACTGATGGCGCTGGCACTCAAGGCCCTGCGCGAGCTGCGACCGGATTATCCGATCTGGCGGGAGTTCCCTTACGAATACGAATTCGAGCGCCTCGCCATCGACCTGATCAACGGCTCGGAACTGTTGCGGCTGTGGGTGGATGATCCTGCCGCGATGCCGGCCGATCTCGACGCGCTGGCGCGCACGGACGAAACCTCGTGGATCGAGGAACGGGAATCGGTGCTCCTGTACCGCTGATCCGGACGTCCGAGCGCCACTGCCATTCCTGAAACCGGTATTTTCTTGATATGATATAAAAATTTCGCCGCTCCCAGACCACCATAACCATAAGAAGAAAAAGTCGATGTCAAGACGCAACAGCTATACGTGGGACGAGTTACTGCAGTGCGCCCGAGGCGAGATGTTCGGACCCGGCAACGCCCAACTGCCCGCCCCACCCATGCTGATGTTCGATCGGATCACTCACATCGACTCGGTGGGCGGCACCTTCGACAAGGGAATGATCGTCGCCGAATTGGACGTCAAACCCGAACTTTGGTTTTTCGATTGCCATTTCATCTCCGACCCGGTCATGCCAGGATGCCTGGGGTTGGACGCCATGTGGCAGATGGTCGGATTCTACCTGGGCTGGATCGGTGGCAAGGGGCGTGGCCGCGCCCTCGGCGTCGGTGAGGTCAAGTTCCGCGGCCAGGTCCTCCCTCACAACAGGCTCGTGACCTACCGCATCAACCTCAAACGGGTAATCCTGCGCAAACTGGTCATGGGCATCGCCGACGCGGAAATGGAATGCGACGGCAAGGTCATTTATGAAGCCAACGACCTTCGCGTCGGTCTTTTCACGAGCACGGACGACTTCTAAGGAGCACAGCTATGAGACGTGTAGTCGTTACCGGCATCGGCATCGTTTCCAGCATCGGGAACAACAAAGGCGAGGTGGTCGAATCCCTGCGGTTGGGACGCTCCGGCGTCTGCCGTTCCGAGGAATACGGCGAGCTCGGTTTCCGCAGCCAGGTCTACGCCCCGATCCGGCTCAATCCCGACGAGCTCATCGATCGCAAGATCCGCCGCTTCATGGGCGACGGCGCCGCGTTCAACTATCTCGCCATGCAGGAAGCGATCGCCGACGCGGGACTCGAACCCGGCGAGGTTTCCAATCCGCGCACCGGCCTGATCATGGGCTCCGGCGGCCCGTCGACCTCCAATATGCTGGCCGCCTGGAGCACCTTCCGCGAAAAGGGCGTGAAGAAAGTCGGGCCGTACATGGTGCCGCGCTCGATGTCCAACACCAACTCCGCCTGCCTCGCCACGCCGTTCCAGATCAAAGGCGTCAACTATTCAATCAGCTCGGCCTGCGCGACCAGCGCCCACTGCATCGGCAATGCCGCGGAACAGATCCAGCTGGGCAAACAGGACATCGTGTTCGCCGGGGGGGGCGAAGAAGTCCATTGGACCATGAGCGTGCTGTTCGACGCGATGGGGGCACTGTCGGCCAAGTACAACGACACGCCGGAATGCGCCTCCCGCCCCTACGACGCCGACCGTGACGGCTTCGTCATCTCGGGTGGCGGCGGGGTCCTCGTCATGGAGGAACTGGAGCATGCCAAGGCGCGCGGCGCCCGGATCTATGCGGAACTCACGGGTTATGGCGCCACCTCCGATGGCTATGACATGGTCCAGCCCTCCGGCGAGGGCGCGGTGCGCTGCATGCGGCAGGCGATGGCCACCATGTCCGGGGCGAAAGTCGACTACGTCAATGCCCACGGCACCAGCACGCCGGTCGGCGACATCCGCGAACTGGAGGCCATGAAGACCGTGTTCGGCGAGGATGTGCCGCCGGTGAGTTCCACCAAGTCCCTGACCGGCCATGCCCTGGGCGCCGCCGGGGTACACGAGGCGATTTACTCCCTGCTGATGCTCGAACACGGCTTCATCTGCGCTTCGGCCAACATACGGAACCTCGACCCCGGTGCGGCGGGTGTCCCCATCGCCCGCGAGCGAATCGACGACGCGCGCCTCGACACGGTGATGTCCAACAGCTTCGGTTTCGGGGGCACCAATGCGACCCTGATCTTCCAACGCTATGCCGGCTAACGCAGCAGCCCCTCTCTACGCCAAGGAACGCTACGAGTTCAACAAACTGCAGAAGCGGCTGCGGCGGCTCACCGGGCAGGCCATCGCCGACTATGGAATGATCCAGGAAGGGGACCGGGTAATGGTTTGCCTGTCCGGCGGCAAGGACTCCTTCACCCTGCTGGACATCCTGCTGAAACTACGGATCAACGCCCCGGTGAACTTCGACCTCGTCGCGGTCAACCTCGACCAGAAACAGCCGGGGTTTCCCGCCGACGTCCTGCCGAACTACCTGTCCGAGCAGGGCATTCCCTTCCATATCATCGAGCAGGACACCTACAGCGTCGTCAAGAGCATCATCCCGGAGGGGAAGACCACCTGCGGGCTGTGTTCCCGCCTGCGGCGCGGCCTGCTGTACCGCTATGCCGCCGACCACGGCATCACCAAGATCGCACTGGGGCACCACCGCGACGACATACTGGAAACGTTCTTCCTCAACCTGTTCTACGGCGGCACCTTGAAAGCCATGCCGCCCAAGCTGCTCAGCGACGACCGCCGCCACATCGTGATCCGCCCCCTGGCCTATTGCAAGGAGGAAGACATCGCCAGATACGCCAGGATCCGAGCCTTCCCCATCGTCCCCTGCAATCTGTGCGGCTCCCAGGAAAACCTCCAGCGCCAGGCGATGAAAGCCATGCTCAAGGACTGGGAGAAGCGCCACCCCGGCCGGGTCGAAACCGTGTTCACGGCACTCCAGAACGTCGCTCCGTCGCAGCTCGCCGACAGCCGGCTGTTCGACTTTGCAGCCCTCGACTCCCTCCGTAACACAGCGGAGACGACGCCGGAACACGGCGCCGGTTTGGACATCCTTTCCCGCTGAACCCATGGGAGCGTTACGCCGGCGCCGTAGTCAACCGTCGCGCCTGCGCGTGGCGCTCGCGCCGGAAGACTGGGCCGAGCGCCTGCAAATCTGGCTGTCGCTGGTCCTGCAGGCTCTGATCCTGGGTGTCTTCATCGGCGCCCTCTACGAAACCCAGTGGCTGGTTGCCTTCACCTCGCTCGCGGTGCTCGCCCTGACCTTCTTGCCCGCCATGATCGCCCGCCAGTTCCAGGTCCAGTTGCCCGTGGAGTTCACCTTTGTCACCTGCCTGTTCCTGTACGCCTCGTTCGGGTTGGGTGAAGTGGCGATGTTCTACGAACGGTTCTGGTGGTGGGATCTGCTGCTGCACAGTGTTTCGGCGCTGATCATGGGACTCCTGGGGTTCCTGCTGATCTATGCCTTCCACAGCACCCATAGGGTGAAAATGGCGCCGTTCTATGTCGCCATCACGGCGTTCTGTTACTCGATGTCAGTGGGTGCCCTGTGGGAGATCTTCGAATTCCTGATGGATCAGGGCTTCGGATTCAACATGCAGAAATCGGCGCACGACACCATGACCGACCTCATCGTCGATGCCGCAGGCGCCTTCCTGGCCGCCTGGATGGGCTACCACTACGTCAAGAACGGCGACTCGCTCATCGCCGACCGGCTGGTCCGGCGCTTCGTGGCACGCAACCCGCGCCTGTTCCCACCGCGCCGGCAGTCGGGCGCCAGTTAACGGCGCTTGAGAGTGAACCTGGAGCGATCCCCCGTGGAGCAATGGAACTCGCCCTGGATGATCACGCCACCTTGCCGGGCTTCGGCTTCGAAATCGCAGAAATTGCCGGGCAGCATCAGCGACTCCGTGCGTCCGGAAAAGACCTGCCCCTCCACCGAGCCCTTGAGATTTCCCGCGTCACCGGCGCTGTTGGAATAGTTCCCGTAGACCGCCTGGCCGCGCTGGTCCAGGGACATCTCCAGTGAAAAACTCATGCCTTCGCTGTAACCGGCGGTACGGATTTCGCTGCCGGAATAGTTGCCGGTCACGAAAACGGGCAGCGGCGCTTCACTCCCCTCGCCAGCCAGCGGCGCCTGTTCGTCCTGCCGCACCGAAGGCTCCGTCACAGGAGGGCGGCCTGCCCGCTCCGCGGTCTGTTCCGTGCGCTCCTCACCGCCCTCGTGGCCCGGACCGAACACACCCAACCGATCCAGAGCAACGATCAGGGCGGTGATCCCGACGATGAACACGACGGCGGCCGCCTTCCTGCCGGCGGTGCCGTGCTCCAGCTCGGATGCGTGGTGATGATCGGCCATCTGCGTTTACCCTGCGCCCCTCACTCTGTAACCCCGCCGCTGATTGTCCAATTAACGACCGAGGCTGTCCATGCCGAAAAGCCCCGGCGCCCGATCGATGGGCGCCGGAACCGCAGAACCGTCCCCGGGAAAAAAACTTTCGAGCCGACACCCGGATCGGTTGAATTGAGCGCGGAAAAACCACAGAATAATTTACTAAATCGCTCGGGCATATCTGGCCAACGTCGCTTAATCGGCTGAATCCTGAAATTTCGTCAACTGGGGAGGAAAAATGTCGTGCGACTGACGACGAAGGGCCGCTATGCGGTCACCGCCATGCTGGATCTCGCGTATCACAGCGAAACGAATCCGGTCACGCTGACCGATATCGCCAAGCGGCAGAATATATCCTTATCCTATCTCGAACAACTGTTCGCCCGCTTGCGCCGGGCCGGCATGGTGGAAGGCGTCCGCGGTCCCGGCGGCGGCTACCAGCTCAGCCGTTGTGCGAGCGAGATCAATATCGCCGAAATCATCGCCGCCGTCGACGAACCGATCGACTCCACACGCTGTGGCGGCAAGGCCAACTGCCAGAACAACCAGCCCTGCCTCACTCACGACCTGTGGATGGGTCTGAGCGAACAGATTCGTGAATACCTCGCCTCCATCAGTCTGGGCGAAGTGCTGACCCGTCAGCCGGTGCGGCAGGTTGCCGAACGGCAGGACCGCCAGAGCCAGCGGCGCGTCGAACTCCTCATGGGACAGGAGCCGGCCAAGACCGGATGATCTATTTCGATCACAACGCCACCACCCCGCTGGACGGGCGGGTGCTGGAGGCGATGCTGCCTTATCTGAAATCCTGCCACGGCAATCCCTCCAGCCTGCACCGCCCCGGTCGTATCGCCCGCGACGCCGTGGAAACCGCCCGCGCCCAGGTTGCCGCGCTGGTCGGCGCGACAGCCAGCCAGGTCGTGTTCACCAGCGGCGGCAGCGAAGCCAACAACCTCGCCCTCAAAGGACTGGCCTGGAGCCTGAAACCCGGTCACATCCGCATCGGCGCCACCGAACACCCCTCTGTCGTCGAATCCGCGCGGCTCCTCGCGAGGCATGGGTGGGACTGTCGAACCCTGACGGTGGACGCGCGGGGGCTGATCGAAGATGCCGCCCTCGACGCGATCGCGAAAAACCCGCCCGACATCGTCTCGGTGATGCTGGCCAACAACGAAACCGGCGTGATCCAGGATGTCGGCCGCGTCGCCGCTTTGGCCACGGGCGCCTGGCTCCATTGCGATGCGGTCCAGGCAGCAGGAAAGATCCCGCTGAACTTTGCCCGGACCGGCGTCCACCTGATGTCCCTGTCGGGACACAAGATCGGCGGCCCCAAAGGAGCCGGCGCCCTGATTGCCGACGCTTCGGTCCCCTTGACGCCGCTCATCCATGGCGGCGGACAGGAAAAGGGGCTGCGGGGCGGCACCGAGAACGTGGCCGCCATCGTCGGTTTCGGCAAGGCCGCAGAGCTTGCCGCATCGGAACTGCAAGAGCGCAGCCGGTGGCTTCGCCGGCTACGGGATCGCCTGGAGCAGGGCATCGAAAAACTCCCCGGCGCAACGGTCTTCGCCCGTACCGCGGAACGGCTGCCCAATACCCTTCAGTTCGCCGTGGCGGGCTATGACGGCGAGACCCTCGTCATGCTGCTGGACCGGCACGGCATCGCGGTTTCCAGCGGTTCAGCCTGCGCCGGCGGCGCACGCGAACCCAGCCCGGTGCTGCTCGCCATGGGGGTCGATCCGGCCCTGGCGACCGGCGCGGTACGGATCAGTCTCGGCAAGGACAACACCGAAGCGGAGGTGGAACGACTGTTGACCGCGCTCGGTCGAATCCTCGAAACAGGGCCGCCCTATTGACATTTCACTTACAATTTTGAGGACATCATCATGACTGTTACAGTGACCGAAAATGCCGCCGCACAGATAGCCAGGCAACTCCGGCGCCGCGGACACGGGCTGGGACTGCGATTGGGCGTCCGACAGGCCGGATGCTCGGGTTATTCTTACGTCGTGGATTACGCCGACGAAATCTCCGCTGACGACGCGGTATTCGAACAGCACGGCGTCACGGTCGTGGTCAAAACCGCCGACCTGACCTACCTCGATGGCGTCGAGATCGACTACACACGGGAAGGACTGAACGAAACCTTCCGCTTCCACAACCCCAAGGCCACCGCGAGCTGCGGCTGCGGCGAAAGCTTTGCGGTGTGAAGTCGCTCCGGCCCCGGCGCGACACTCCAAAACCTTACGGAAATCCGTTAGAATCCAAAAATTTTTCCATCCTGGCGGTATCGCCACGGATGGAGGGGATCCGCCCCCGCGCTGTTTCAGTCCACTCTAGAATGCAAGGAGACTCCATGGCGGTAGAACGCACCCTTTCCATCATCAAGCCGGACGCGGTCGCCAAGAACGTCATCGGCGAGATATATTCCCGCTTCGAAAAAGCCGGCCTCAGGATCGTGGCCGCGAAGATGGCCCAGCTCTCCCGTGAGCAGGCCGAAGGGTTCTACGCCGTACACCGAGAACGCCCGTTCTTCAACGACCTGGTGTCGTTCATGATCAGCGGCCCGGTCATGATCCAGGTGCTGGAAGGCGAGAACGCCATCGCCAAGAACCGCGAGCTGATGGGCGCCACCAACCCCAGGGACGCCGCTCCCGGAACCATCCGCGCCGACTTCGCCGTCAGCATCGACGAGAATGCGGTGCACGGCTCCGACGGCCCGGAAACGGCGGCCCAGGAGATCGCCTATTTTTTCGAGAGCGATGAACTCTGCCCCCGTACCCGCTGACACGGAAACCCGCGTCAATCTGCTCGATCTGGACCGGGAAGGCATGGAAGCCTTCTTCGTCCGCCTCGGCGAAAAGCCGTTCCGCGCATCGCAACTGCTGCAATGGATCCATCAGCGCGGCGTCACCGACTTCGGCCTGATGACCAATCTGAGCAAGGCGCTGCGCAGCCGGCTGGAAGCCGTGAGCGAGATTCGCCCGCCCGAACTCGTCCTCGAGCAGCGCTCGGCCGATGGCACCCGCAAATGGGTGCTGCAGGTGGACGCCGTCAACCGGGTCGAGACCGTGCTGATCCCCGAGGAGGGTCGCAATACCCTGTGCGTGTCCTCGCAGGTCGGCTGCTCGCTCGAATGCTCGTTCTGCTCCACCGCCCGCCAGGGCTTCAACCGCAACCTCACCACGGCCGAGATCATCGGTCAACTCTGGGTGGCGCAGCACCGGCTCGACGAAGAACAGCGCATCAGCAACGTGGTGCTGATGGGCATGGGTGAGCCGCTGCTCAACTTCGGCAACGTGGTCGCAGCGACCCGGCTGATGATGGACGACTTCGCCTACGGCCTGTCGAAAAGGCGGGTCACGCTCAGCACTTCCGGCATCGTGCCGGCACTGGACCGGCTGGCCGAGGTCAGCGACATCAGCCTGGCGGTGTCGCTGCACGCTCCCGACGACACGCTGCGCAATGAACTGGTCCCGATCAACCGCAAGTACCCGATCAGGGAGCTGCTGGCCGCCTGCAAACGTTATGTCGGCACGGAAAACCGGCGTAAAGTCACTTTCGAGTACGTGATGCTGGACGGCGTGAACGACCGTCCCGAACATGCCCGCGCCCTGGTCCGGCTACTGAGCCACGTGCCGTCCAAGGTCAACCTGATCCCGTTCAACCCCTTCCCGAACTCGGCCTATCGCTGCTCGCACCCGGAGACCATCGCCCGCTTCGCCCAGACGCTGCAGGATGCGGGGCTCATCACCACCACCCGCAAGACCCGGGGTCGGGACATCGACGCCGCCTGCGGCCAACTGGTGGGCAAGGTCAACGACCGCAGCCGGCGCCAGTTCCGTCTGCATCTTGCGCATTGACGATGAGAGGATGGCCGGCCTTGACTGCATTGCTGGGAGCCATTGCCGCCTGCGCCACGCCGGAGCAGCGGCCCTACGCGACCAACGACCCCTACGGCGAGCTCAGCACCGCGGACGTCTACGTGCAGAAGGGCGTCCGCTACATGGCGCAGGGAGCACTGGAGGTGGCTCTGGAAGACTTGAAGCATGCGGTGGAGCTGGATCCCGCCAACAGCGACGCGCACGATGCGCTGGCCATCCTGTACGAGAAGCTGGGCCGGACCGGGGAGGCCGACCTGCACTTCCGCGAAGCCCTGACGCTGAACCCGGAGAATTACAGCGCCTACAACAACTACGGCCGTTTTCTCTGCCATACCGGCCACACGGAGGATGCCCTGGCGCGATTCGAGGTCGCCTATTCGACGCCGCTGTACCCCCAGCCCTGGATTCCTCTCTCCAATGCCGGGACCTGCCTGCGCCGTGCGGGCCGGACCGCGGAAGCCGAGCCGTATCTGCGCCGGGCGCTGGAGAAGAACCCCGGCTACCCCCCAGCGCTACTGGAAATGGCCCATGTCAGCCTGGAAACGCGACAATACCTGTCCACCCGCGCCTTCCTGCAGCGCTACCAGGCCGTCGCCGGAGATACGCCGGAAACCCTGTGGCTCGGCGTCCAGACCGAACTGGCCCTGGGCGATGCCGCCGAGGCCCGGCGGCTGGCCGACCGGATCGGGTTGGATTTCCCGGATTCGGGCGAAGCCGTGCAGGCGCGGCGCCTGTTCGCACAACCGTGACCGCGCTTGCCCACCGTTAGACCGATCGACTCCATGAGCGAAAAAATCCAAGCCATCCGCGGCATGCACGACATCCTGCCGGATATGACACCACGCTGGCAACAGGTCGAACACCAGATCCGCAGCGTCATGGCCAATTACGGCTACCGCGAGATCCGTCTGCCCATCGTCGAAAAGACCGAGCTGTTCAAGCGCTCCATCGGCGAAGTCACCGACATCGTCGAAAAGGAGATGTACGTTTTCGAGGACCGCAACGGCGACTCGCTGACCCTGCGCCCCGAAGGCACCGCAGGGTGTCTGCGCGCCTGCCTCGAACATGGCCTGCTCCACAATCAGACTCATCGGCTGTGGTATGCCGGCCCCATGTTCCGCCACGAGCGCCCCCAGAAAGGGCGTTACCGGCAGTTCCACCAAGTCGGTGTCGAGGTCTTCGGCATGCCCGGCCCGGATATCGATGCGGAGCTGATCTTCCTGAGCCGCCGGCTCTGGCAGCGCTTAGGGGTGGCCCACAAACTGCGGCTGGAGCTGAACTCCCTGGGCACGCCCGACGAACGGCTGGCCTACCGCCAGATCCTGGTGGATTATCTGCGCGAGAATTACGACGCGCTGGACGCAGACAGCGCTCGGCGCCTGGAGACCAACCCGCTGCGCATCCTCGACAGCAAGAATCCGGCGATGAAGGATCTGCTGGCCGGCGCGCCGGTGCTCGCTGACCATCTGGGCGGCGCCTCGCGGGCCCACTTCGAGGGCCTGACCGAGCTGCTCGATGCCGCCGAAATCCCTTATGTGATCAACCCCCGCCTGGTGCGCGGCCTGGATTATTACTGCAACACCGTGTTCGAATGGGTGACCGACGAACTGGGCACCCAGGGCACCGTCTGCGCCGGCGGCCGCTACGACGGCCTGGTGGCCCAGCTCGGCGGCCGTGACTCCAGTGCCATCGGCTTCGCCCTGGGGATGGAGCGCCTGATCGAGCTGACCGGCGAGACCTTCGCCGAAAACGCCCCGCACATCTATTTCATCACGGTGGGCACGGCCGCGGAACGGCGCGGCGCCGTGCTGGCAGAAATGCTCAGGGATGCGTTTCCCAGCCTGCGGCTGGTGGTCAACTGCGGCGGCGGCAGCTTCAAGAACCAGTTCAAACGCGCCGACAAGAGCGCGGCGGCCTTCGCCCTCGTCCTGGGCGAGGACGAAATGCGCGACGACAGCATCAGTCTGAAACCCTTACGCTCGGACGATGCCCAGCAGACGGTCGCCCAGGCCGACCTGGTCCGGCTCATCCAATCCTGTGTCCCAATCTGAACGAGAGGTTGCCATGGAAGTTTATCTGACCGAAGAAGAGCGCCTCGAAGCGCTCAAGCGCTGGTGGAAAGCCAACGCCAATTCCATCGTCTGGGGCGTGGCGCTGGGCATCGCCGTGATCGTCGGCTGGGGCGCGTGGAAACGTTCCCAGGAGGAAAAGGCTCTGCTTGGCGGAACCCTGTACCAGCAGCTCCTTGATGCCGTGGCGAACAAGCAGACCGAGGCCGCCGTCCAACTGGGCGAACGGATCGGCCAGCAGTTCCCGGGCTCCGCTTATGCCACTTACGGCAAGCTGTTCCTGGTACGGCTCAAAGTGGAGGCGGACGATCTGGCCGGCGCCAAGACTCAGCTGCAACAGTTGATCGCGACCACCAAGGACGAGAAAATCCTGCAGATCGCGCGACTGCGGCTGGCCGAAATCCAGCTCGGCCTCGGCGAAACCGAGGAGGCGCTGAGACTGGCGGAAAGCCTGACGGGCAGCACCCCGGAATCCGCTGCACTCCGTGAGGAGTTGAAAGGCGACGTTTACCTCGCCATGAATCGCCCCGAAGAAGCCCGCGCCGCCTATCTGAAGGCGCGTCGGGACGGCCAGCCTTCACCCCAGCTGGAACTCAAGCTGACCGATCTCGGTACCCCCGCCACCCGATGATCCGCCGCGCCCTGCTCATCGCCTCGCTGGCCGCCCTTGCCGGCTGCGCCGGCCTGGATGCCATCCAGAATGCCTACCAGGGCATCCAGGACTACTTCACAGGCAAGGACAATGCCGAGCCGCCTGCGCCGCTGGCCGAAATCACGCCGCAGGTGAAGGCGGACAAGCTCTGGATGGCGGAGATCGGTGATGGCTACGACGACCAAGGCATCAATCTCGGCCCCGCCGTGGACGACAGCCGCGTGTTCGCCGCGGAACGGCATGGCACGGTCCAGGCGTTCAACCGCCTGACGGGCGAGAAACTGTGGTCGGTCGACCATGAAATGGATCTGTCCGCTGGCCCCGTCTTCGACGACGGTGAATTGTTCCTGGCCACCGCGGAAGGAGCGGTCATCGTGCTGAACGCGGCCGACGGCGCCCTGGTCTGGAAATCGACCCTCGCCAGCGAAATCCTTTCCGTCCCTGCCGTCGCGGACGACGTGGTGGTGGTCCGCGGCACGAACGGCCATCTGACCGGGCTGGACCGGAAATCCGGCGCCACCCTCTGGTATTTCGAGCGCCATGCTCCGCCGCTGGCCATACGCAGCCGGGGGGCTCCGATCATCGCCGGCGACCTGGTGATCGATGGTTTCGGGGGCGGCAAGGTGAGCGCCATCCAGCTCAAGGAGGGCCGGCTGGACTGGGAGGCCAACGTGTCCCTGCCACACGGCCGCTCCGAAATCGAACGACTGGTCGATCTCAGCGCTACGCCCGTGGTGCGAAACGACGTGGTGTTCGTATCCGGCTACCAGGGCGGCACTGCCTCGCTGGGACTCAATACCGGGGAAGTGCAATGGAAGCGCGAGAGCATTTCCTCGCCCGCCGGCATGACGGCCGACCGTAGGGAACTGTATGTCACCGACGCCAACGCCGATCTCTGGCAGCTCGCCATCCGCAACGGCGAAGACCAATGGAAGCAGACCGAACTGCACCAACGCCGGCTGACCGCCCCGGCGCTGGTGAAGGACTACCTGGTGGTCGGCGATTTCGAAGGCTATCTGCACGTGCTGAACAAGGAGGACGGACGCATCGTCGGACGCGTCCAGGTCACCGATGCCCCCATCGAGTATCCTCCGGTGGTGTACGGCGACATCGTCTATGTCTACGCCACCGACGGCACCCTGGCCGCGATTACGGTGGATTGAGCATGCTGCCCGTCGTTGCCCTGATCGGCCGCACCAATGTCGGCAAATCCACCCTCTTCAATTATCTGACCCGGACCCGTGACGCCCTGGTGGCCGACTTCCCCGGCCTGACTCGCGATCGCCAGTACGGCCGGGTGCAGCGCGGCGAGCGCGATTATTTCGTGGTCGACACCGGCGGCATCATCGAGGCGGCCGAGGGCATCGACGACCAGGCCATGAAACAGGTGGACCACGTTCTCGACGAGGCCGACGTCATCCTGTTCCTGGTCGACGTCCATGCCGGCATGACCGCCGGCGATGAACTCATTGCCGATCGCCTCCGCCGTATCAACAAGCCGGTGCTGCTGGTCGCCAACAAGATCGACGGCACCCAGGCGCTGATCGCCGGTGCGGAGTTCCACGCCTTCGGACTGGGCGAGCCGCTGCTCATTTCAGCCGCGCACGGCACCGGTGTGCATGCGCTGCTGGAGCGGGTCGAAGCGCTGCTGCCGGAATCCGGGGAAACCGGGGAGACGGAAGCCGAAGGCGGCATCCGCATCGCCGTGGTGGGCCGACCCAACGTCGGCAAATCCACCCTGGTCAACCGCATCCTCGGCGAGGAGCGCGTGGTCGTCTACGACCAGCCCGGCACCACCCGAGACAGCATCTACATCCCGTTCGAGCGGCGCGGCGAGCGCTACACCCTGATCGACACCGCCGGCATCCGGCGCCGGGCCCGGGTCAACGAGGGGGTGGAGAAATTCAGCGTCATCAAGAGCTTCCAGGCCATCGAGAAAGCCCATGTGGTGATCTACCTGGTGGATGCCAGCGAGGGCCTCACCGACCAGGACGCCAACCTGCTCGGCATGGTGCTGGAAATCGGCCGAGGGCTCCTGATCGGCTTCAACAAATGGGATGGGCTGGACCCGGAGCAGCGCGAAAAGGTCAAGCGGCAGATCGACGTCAAGCTGCCGTTTCTCGAATTCGCCAAGAAATATTTCATCTCGGCCCTGCACGGCACCGGCGTGGGTGTCCTGATGGATGCGGTCAAGCCGATCTACCAGTCTGCCATGCTGGACTTGTCGGCCTCGCGCTTGACCCAAGTGCTGCAGGACTGTTTGACCGCCCACCCACCTCCGCTGGTCCGGGGACGCCGCATCAAACTCAAGTACGCTCACCAGGGCGGCCACAACCCGCCGGTCGTCGTGATCCACGGCAACCAGACCGAGGACTTGCCGGCCGCCTACAGGCGTTATCTCGGCAACGAGTTCCGCAACGCCTTCAAGCTGCAAGGCGTGCCGCTGAAGCTGGTGTTCAAGAGCGCCGAGAACCCGTTCCAGGGCCGCCGCAACGAACTGACCGAGCGCCAAATCAGGAAGCGCCGGCGGATGATCCGTCACGTGAAGAAGCGCTGACGGCCATTTCCCGAGTATTACAGTCGGCTTTATAATTTCGCGTTCCCTTGCCGTCGTATCCTCATCCCTCCCGATGAAAGACTATCTGTTGATCCTCGTCAGCACGACCCTGGTGAACAACTTCGTCCTGGTGAAGTTCCTGGGACTTTGCCCCTTCATGGGCGTGTCCCGCAAATCGGAGACGGCGATCGGTATGGGACTGGCGACGACCTTCGTGCTGACCCTGTCTTCGGTCAGCAGTTACCTGGTCGACCGTTTCCTACTGGAGCCGATGGGGCTGCAATACCTGCGCACCCTGGCCTTCATCGTGGTGATCGCGGTGGTGGTCCAGTTCACCGAAATGGTCGTAAAAAAGACCAGCCCGCTGCTATACCAGGTGCTGGGGATTTTTCTGCCGCTGATCACCACCAACTGTGCAGTGCTCGGCGTGGCCTTGCTCAATGTCCAGGCGGGCCATGATTTCATCGAATCCTTCCTCTACGGCTTCGGCGCCGCCGCCGGCTTCACCCTGGTGCTGGTGCTGTTCGCCGGCCTGCGCGAGCGGATCGATGCCGCGGACGTGCCGGCGCCGTTCCGCGGCAGTGCCATCGCACTGGTCACCGCGGGCCTGATTTCCGTCGCCTTCATGGGCTTCTCCGGCCTGGTCAGAGGCTGAAGGGAGCGGACAAGGATGCTGGCGTTTCTCGCGGTCTGCGTATTGTTCACCCTGTTCGGCGCCCTGCTGGGCTATTCCTCGCAGCGCTTCAAGGTGGAGGGTGATCCGCTGGCCGACAAGATCGACGCCCTGCTGCCGCAGACCCAGTGCGGCCAATGCGGCTTCCCCGGCTGCCGCCCTTATGCCGAGGCCATCGCACGGGGCGAGGCGGACATCAACCAGTGCCCGCCCGGCGGCGAGGATGGCGTCCAGGCGCTGGCCGATCTGCTCGGGGTCGAACCCAAGCCGCTGAACGACGAACACGGCGCCGAGAAGCCGGAAAGCGTCGCCGTCATCGACGAAACCAAGTGCATCGGCTGCACCCTTTGCATCCAGGCCTGCCCGGTGGATGCCATCCTCGGCGCGGCCAAGCTGATGCACACGGTCATCGCCTCCGAATGCACCGGCTGCGAATTGTGCATAGCGCCCTGCCCGGTCGATTGCATAGCGATGGAGCCGGTCCGGGAGAATCTCGGCACCTGGCGCTGGCCCAAACCCGACGGAACCCGCTGATGTTCACGCTGCACCGATTCCACGGCGGTCTGCACCTGGACGCCCACAAAGAGGATTCGAGCTTCGCTCCACTGGCGACGGCCCCGGTTCCGCCGCGGCTGATCTTCCCCCTGCAGCAGCGCGGCGGGCAGAACGCGCAAAGCGTGGTGAGAATCGGCGACCACGTCCACAAGGGGCAGGTCATCGCCCGCGGCGACGGACCGATGAATCCGCCGATCCATGCCTCCAGCTCAGGCGTCGTCAGCGCCATCGAGCCGCGCCCGCTCCCGCACCCTTCCGGCCTCGCCGACCTGGCCATCGTGATCGATACCGATGGCGAGGATCTGGCATTCGAAACCGAGGCGCATCCCGATTACCAGCGACTCGCCCCGGACGAGCTGCGCCGGATCATCTTCGAAGCCGGCATCGTGGGTCTGGGCGGTGCGGCGTTCCCGACGGCAGTGAAAACCGACCCCGGCCACCGCGCGATCGACACCCTGATCCTCAACGGCGCCGAATGTGAACCCTATATCACCTGCGACGACAGCCTGCTCCGGCATTTCCCGCGCGAGGTGCTGGAAGGCGCGCGCATCCTGATGCGGGTATTGGGGGTCGAACGCTGCCTGCTCGGCATCGAGGACGACATGCCGGAGGCGATCCGGGCGCTGCGGGAAATCCAGGAAACCGGCGAATATCAGGACATCGACGTCATCACCGTGCCGGCCCTCTATCCCAGCGGCGGCGAGAAACAACTCATCCGCATCCTCACCGGACGCGAAGTGCCGACCCGCGGCATCCCGGCCGATGCCGGCGTCGTATGCCAGAACGTGGGCACGGCGGCAGCGGTATATCGGGCGGTGGTCCGGGGCGAACCGCTGATCGAGCGCATCGTCACCGTTACCGGCGAAGGCATCAGGAATCCTGGCAACTGGCTGACCCGCATCGGCACCCCCATCGCCGACCTGGTCCGCTACAGCGGCGGCTATTCCGGCGCGGCCGAACGCTTGATCCTGGGGGGGCCGATGATGGGAATCTCGCTTTCTTCCGATGCGCTGCCCCTGGTCAAGGCCGCCAACTGCGTGCTGGTGACCGGCCGCGGCGAGACCACCGGCCCCAAACAGGCACTGCCCTGCATCCGCTGCGGCGCCTGCGCCGAGGTCTGCCCGGTCAACCTGCTCCCTCAGCAGCTCTACTGGTACAGCCGCGCGGACAATCTGCGGCGGGTCGAAGAATACCACGTGACCGATTGCATCGAGTGTGGCTGCTGCGACTACGTCTGTCCCAGCCACATTCCACTGGTGCAGTATTTCCGCGCAGCCAAGAGCGAACTCGTCGCCAAGCAGCGCGACCGCGTCAAGGCCGATCGTGCCCGGGAGCGCTTCGAGGCACGACAGATCCGCAAGGAACGCGAGAAGCAGGAACGCGCAGAGGCCGCCCAGCGCAAGAAAGCGGCCCTGGCCAAACCGGATGCATCCGAAATCCAGGATGCCATCGCCCGCGCCAAGGCCCGCAAGCGCCTGCCCGATGCCACGCCCGTGACGGACGGGACATCCCATGAATCGGCCCCGCATCAGGAACCGCCCCGGAACTGAACCATGCGCTTCCCTACCGCTCCCGCGCCCCATCTCGCCCCCACCGCCAGTACCCACCGCATCATGCAATGGGTGCTTTTGGCGATGATCCCCGGCACCGCCGCCCAGCTCTGGCAGTTCGGGCCGGGCGTGCTGGTCAACCTCGCGCTGGCGGTCACCACTGCCCTGACCGCCGAATACGCCATGCTGCGCCTGCGTGCCCGGCACAGCCGCGCCGGGCTGTCCGACTGGAGCGCGACGCTCACTGGAGCCCTCCTGGCGGTATCGTTACCGCCCATCGCCCCTTGGTGGGTCACCGTTTTCGGCACCCTGTTCGCCATCGTGATCGGCAAGCAGCTTTACGGCGGCTTGGGTTACAACCCGTTCAATCCGGCCATGGTCGGCTATGCCGTGCTGCTCATCTCCTTCCCCAAGGCCATGACGGCTTGGCTGCCCCCTGCGGATATAACCGGTACCTATTGGGGTCTGAGCGATGCCTGGAATGCCATCGTCCATCACACGGGGCCGGACGGATCGAGCTTCGACGCCGTGACGATGGCGACGCCCCTGGATACACTCAAGACCCAGCTCGGCCTGGGCCGAATGATGGACGAGATCCAGTCGGGTCCGCTGTTCGGCGCGCTGGCCGGCAAAGGCTGGCAGTGGGTGAACCTGGGCTACCTCGCCGGCGGGCTCTGGTTGCTGCGCCGCGGGCTGATCGCCTGGCAGATCCCCACGGGCTTTCTGGCCGCGCTGGGCACTTGGAGCCTGGTCTTCTTCCTGCTCGAGCCCCAGACCTATCCAACCCCCCTGTTCCATCTGCTCGGTGGTGCCACCATGCTCGGCGCCTTCTTCATCGCGACAGACCCCGTGACCGCCTCCACGACCCCGAAAGGCCGGCTGATCTACGGTGCACTGATCGGCAGCCTGGTCTTCGTGATCCGTGCCTGGGGCGGTTATCCGGACGGGGTGGCCTTCGGAGTGCTGCTGCTCAACCTCGCCGCCCCCACCATTGACCATTACACCCGCCCCCGGGTTTACGGGCATCCCGGATGAACCAGGCCCATAAGAATCTCGCAGTACATTTTCTCCCTCTCCCCCTGGGTGAGGGCCGGGGTGAGGGGGTACCTCGGCGGCAACGGCTCTGCCCCAACGATTGATCCGGTTCCGTCATGTCCCTAACGAGCAATCCCGTCATCGCCGCCGCTTTCCTCCTCGGCGTGTTTTCGATCGCCGGCACCGGCCTGGTGTCCACGGTCTTTCACCACACCGAACCACTGATCGAGGCCAACGAGCGTGCCACCCTGCTCCATTCCATCGAAGTCCTGGTACCACCGGACTCCTTCGACAATGATCCGCTGACCGACACCATCGAACTCACCGCCCCCCTGCTCGGCACACGCCAGCCGGTGCCGGTCTACCGCGCCCGCAAAGCCGGCAAACCCGTCACCGCTGTGCTCTCGCCCATCGCTCCGGACGGCTACAACGGTGCCATCCGCCTGCTGGTTGCAGTCCACTACGACGGCAGCCTGGCCGGTGTGCGGGTGCTGAGCCACAAGGAAACCCCCGGCCTCGGCGATCCCATCGAAGAGCACAAGTCGGACTGGATCCAACGGTTCGCCGGCCTGTCGCTGCAGAACCCGCCCGAACCACGCTGGGGCGTGAAGAAGGACGGCGGCGACTTCGACCAGTTCACCGGCGCCACCATCACGCCCCGCGCCGTCGTCCAAGCCGTGCGCAAGACGCTGCAATTCTTCCGCGACAACCGCGACCTCGTGTTCGCCCCGCTACCCCCGAAGGAGATCCCATGAAACTCGGCCCCTACCGCAAGATCGCCCTGGATGGCCTCTGGCACAACAATCAGGCGCTGGTCGCCCTGCTCGGCCTGTGCCCGCTGCTCGCCGTCAGCAGCACCGTGGTCAACAGTCTCGGGCTGGGGCTGGCCACCACCGTCGCGCTGGTGTTCTCCAACGGGGTGGTTTCACTGATCCGCAATCGCATAACCCCGGACGTGCGCCTGCCGGTCTTCGTGCTGGTCATCGCCGCCAACGTCACCGTCATCGAGTTGCTGATGAACGCGTTCTTCCACGACCTGTACAAGATCCTCGGCATATTCATCCCGCTGATCGTCACCAACTGCGCCATCATCGGCCGCGCCGAAGCCTTCGCCGCCAAGAACGCGGTCGACCGCGCCGTCCTGGACGGCTTGTTCATGGGATTGGGATTCACCGCGGCACTGGTCGCGCTCGGCGCCTTCCGCGAAATCGTCGGCACCGGGGCCCTGCTGAACCGGGCCGAACTGATGTTCGGCGAAACCGCCCGGAATTGGAGCGTGCGGATCATCGAGAACTACGACGGCTTCCTGCTGGCCATTCTGCCGCCCGGCGCCTTCATCGGACTTGGACTCATCATCGCCTTGAAGAACGTGATCGACGCCCGCGCAAAAGTTCGGGCCCAGGCCGCGGCAGGCCAACCCGTGGCGTTCACGCCCGCCGTCCGGAAAGCATGAACGCGAACAAGCGGCGGCGGATCTTCGAACGCCTCGCCGCCGCCATCCCCGAGCCGACCACCGAACTGCGCTACGGCACCCCCTTCGAACTCCTGATCGCCGTCGTCCTCTCGGCCCAGGCCACCGACAAGAGCGTCAACAAGGCCACCGCGAAGCTCTTCCCCGTCGCCAATACGCCGGAGGCCATCCTCGCCTTACGGGAAGAAGGCCTGCGCGAATACATCAAGACCATCGGGCTGTTCAACAGCAAGGCCAAGAACATCATCCGCCTCTGCGAACTGCTGATCGAGCGCCACCGCGGCGAAGTGCCGCGCGACCGCGACGCGCTGGAAGCCCTGCCCGGCGTGGGCCGCAAGACCGCCAACGTGATACTCAACACCGCCTTCGGCCAGCCCGCCATCGCGGTCGACACCCATATCTTCCGCGTCGCCAACCGCACCGGGCTGGCGCCGGGCAAGACCGTGCTTGCGGTGGAAAAAGCGCTGGAAAAACACACCCCTCGCGAATTCCGGCAGGACGCCCACCACCTCCTCATCCTGCACGGCCGCTACACCTGCATCGCCCGCAAGCCCAAATGTTCGCAGTGCCCCATTGCCGACCTGTGCGAATATCCGGACAAGACAGCCGCGCCCGGGAGAAAATGACCACGCGGTTTCCCGGCGCACGACCGGACGTTATAATTTCCATAGCAGGTCCCCTCCCGGAGACACCTGCAGGGCATTGCCCCCCTTCCCATGCTGGTGTAGCTCAGTCGGTAGAGCAGCTGATTTGTAATCAGCCGGTCGCGGGTTCGAATCCTGTCACCAGCTCCATGAAATCAAAGCCTTATGGAAAGGCTCCTTGAACCGCCCCGAGCCTCTGGAGAGGCCGTTGGGTTTGAGTCAAGTGGCTTCCGTGGTGTTGCCTGCGAGCCGACGGTCGTAGTTTGCCTCAGCCTCGACTCGGCCTTGTACAGGTCGCTGATGGTTTCAGCCGAGATGGAGTCGAAGTCCGGCACCCACGGCTGATTCGGACGATCCGCCTTGAATTACCGGTTCACCCGATCCGACGGGCACGGGGCTGCGTGGCCGGCAACTGGGGTGCGCACGACCGCGCCGCGCCGCCGAGCAGGCCCGGGCAGCTGGAACAGAACCACGAATGAGACATGCAACGAGGCTACACGACCCCCGGAAACCCTCGGCGACGGTTGTGGGTTAGTTCTCGATTTGGCACTCTGGACTAGCCTGGACAAATTTGGACTTCGCCGGACAAATCAAAGCGTTGAGAGAATTTCGCGCGAAAATTCGTTTTGGCATAAATTCGCGCGCTCTGAGCGGAAACGAACGGATTTAGCGCAATATTTGGCACAAACAAGACCGCTTTCGAGCGGTTTTTTTATGCCCTACATTCGGCGACCGGCCCATACCACCCGGCCGATGATAGAAAAGTCTGCTCTATCCAAGTCCTGCGCCCCAACCTCAAACGGCTCGTAGACGGGGTTATCGCTGGTTACCTTGATGATTCCGCCCATCTTGCGCTGTAAGCGCTTGACCAGTAGCGCACCGTCCAGCCGCAGCACGTAGATGCCGCCATCGCGCCCCTGGAACTTATCCCGATGATTCACCAAGATCACGTCGCCTTTACACAGTGTGGGCTCCATGCTCTCGCCGTCCACATAGATCAAGTAAAGATCATCGGGTGAGCTGCGCAGCTCGGTGCGCAACCATGCTTTCTTGAAATGCAGGAAATCGACGACGTTTTCCGTGTCTGGGACTACGCCACCTCCGGCCGCAGCACGCACGTCATAGAGCGGCAGCGCAACGTAGTCATCCGGTGAATAGACTGCAGGCTGCCGCTGCAGATGCTTATCGCCGTTCAGGCCGCCTGGCTTGGTCGGATAGGCGTGTGCGGCCTGGGGCTCGCCTTGCAGCTTTTGCCTGATGAGCGCAAGAACTTCTGGAGGCGGCTGGTATTCGCGCTTCATCCCCCGCTTACCGCCCTTGCTGGGCACTTCCCTGAACGGCCAGTGCTGTCTTTCCAGCACGTCACGCCATCCGCGGTCAGATTTAGGCCAGCCTGGCAAAACCATCCTCGCGAGGTCGGCAGCGGAAAACCACTCTTCCGAGCTCCCCGCACCTATCTCGGAATTTATCTCGGAAGTCATTTAGCCACTTCCGAGTTATCCAAGTTTATGATTTTAGGGTATTTCATTTATTTTCACCTATCAGCCTATCTTGGAGCAGCTCGGAAGCAAAAAAATCTTGTTGACGGAAGCTCCGAGCTTCAATACGCTATGTCAAACAGCAGAACAAACACTGACACAACACAACCACGGAAACGCGCCATGTCGAATACAAATCAAGCCGCAGGGGCTCAGGCAAACCCGTTCTGCGCCTTCATCGAAGCGCAGGGCGGCACTATCACACCGGACCAGTTTCGTAGTTGGCTCGCGCTCCAGGGCATCACCATGGCGGATTGGGCCAGGGAGCGCGGGTTCAGGCCGCGCGAGGTTTCTTTGGTGCTGAACGGGCAGATCAAGGCTCGTTATGGCCGGAGCTTTTCCATCGCCGTGGCGATGGGGTTGAAACCCGATCCGAACCGCGCTCAGAAACAGCACGCCGCTTGAGGGAGAACGATACAGAGCGCGTTAGCGGGCCACAAGGCAAACGTTAGCGGAACGGCTGACGGCAATACGCCGGGGTCATCACGACATAAGAGGAGCAGTCATGAACGCAGCACAGCAAGACCTGTTCGGCGGCGGCGCCGTCCACCTGCCGCAACCCATCCCCATCGCGCCGGGGCGTTTCGCTCTGGGTGACCGGGTCGCGGTCGCCATGAGCCGCGCCATCGACGCCTCAGGGGTCGATCGGCCCGATCTGGCCTCGCGGATCACCGCGTTGACCGGCAAGCGTTTGCCGCTGTCCGTGCTGAACGCCCAGACCGCCATGAGCCGGCCCGACCACACCCCCAGTCTGCTGCAGGCCATGGCATTCGATGCCGTCACTGGGAAATGGGCGCTACTCGAGCTGTATGCCGAAGCGGCTGGCGGCAAGGTGATCTACGGCGACGACATTGCCGCCTTTGAAGTAGGTCGGGCGGTGATGGTGAAAAAGTTGGCGGGCCAGCGAGAAAGGGAAGCCCTCCGGTCTGTGGGGGTGGGGCGATGAGTGGCGAGCGTAAGCCGCAAGGCTTTCGCGCCATCCAGCATCACCGCGCCAGCGCTGTGCGCAATGGCAAAGCGCTGGCAGAGGTTTAGACATGATGTCGCTTCTTGAGGTGACTCATGCGCGAGCTTTCAGTGTGGCCGCAGCGATGAAGGAATCCCACCTGTTGGAATTGAAAAGTCGGATCGATCTTCTGGTGGCCACGGGAGCTTCATTCCGTGAAGCAGAAACAACACTACGGCCACTGTGCGCTGCGATTCAGAAAGACCGGGAGGAATCGGTATGAAGGAGTTGCCAGCGGCTTCATTGGCTAGAGCCACCAGGATGGCCTGTTGTTGGCGCTCCAGCAATACACGCCAAGCACCCGCTGAAATGTGCTCCCAGCTACTGTCTGGATCGTCGATTAGAAGCTCGATAGCGGCATCCGCTTCGGGTTCAAAAGAGGCGTCGTACGGTAGAGAACGAATGCGCGTCAGGCTTTCGCGAAATCGTTCACTCAATGGCCACAGCGCTTCAACGCCTTGCCACCCCGTTATGAATTGCGGCTCCAGCGACTCTAGGGAGCAATCCAGCGCACGCTCTGTAAAAACGCGGAACAGGTCAAAATTTTTCATTGAGGGTTCTTCCGTAATGGTCGTTTGGCAACGCCAGTTTAAAGCGGGCCGGAACCCTCGCCAATTTGGGATGGGCCGGGCATGAGCGCTATCAAAACCCACTATTCCTGCGCCGAGCTGGCTGCGCTCAAGCTGCCGGGATATCCCGGCTCGGAGCGCGGGTTCCGCGATCTGGTTGAGCGCGAAGGTTGGGCCTTCCGGGAGGCGAGCACCAAGGGAGGCAAAAACGGCATGCGCCGCGAATACCAACCCTCAGCCGCCGTCATGAAGCTGATCCAGGCACGCGAAAAGGAAGCTCAGCGCCAGGCCAGCCTCGCCGCCGAGCTGGCGGCGCTGGAGAGCTCCCCCGAATACCGCGCCGGCCAAGCCATCGCCCGGCAGATGGCCGAAGCCTCGGCCCGAGAAGCTGAGGCCCGGCAGCAGGACGATGAAGCGCTGCTGGCGCTGTTCGCCCAGGCGACGGGCGAGCGAGGCGAGCGCGGACGCGCCTGGCTGGCGACGATTCAATGCTGGCGGCGCTTCTATCGGGAAAAATTTGGCGACCAGAA
>NZ_JBPDXO010000011.1:0-65534 GCF_051295855.1 Methylococcus sp. S1M | reverse complement strand
CACGCACCTGCTTGTCACTCATCGCTTCTCTCCTTGTCGACATTTTCAACAAGGGCTAAGCACTCCACTTTGCAGGGCACAGGGCAAGGTCAACATGGGAGGAAGTACGGGAGCGCACCGAAGCCTGGATGAAAGATTACAACGGAGAGTTACCGCACGATGCGCTCGGCGACCCGACACCCCTCAAGTGCGGAGTGTTTCACCACCTCGAAACCTCGACTAATGGATGACACTAATTCGGGGAGGTTTACAATCCCACCTTGTCATGCCCGCGAGGGACTGCTCGTCGTTTCGGTCGGATCAGAATGCAATGTTCCGGTCACGTTCCAGCACGGCAACGATGTAGTCGGGCATGCCCTTGATCGCCGCCCCGCCGATCAAATCGGCTTCGCCTATCTGGCGTGCCACCGCGCAGGCGCCACAGACCCAGATCGGAACTCCCGCCGCTTGAACGGCGGCCAGCAGGTCCTTGAGCGGCGTCAGGTTGACGCCGACCACGTGATCGGCAGTGCCTTTGCGGGCCAGCGTGACGGCTTCGTTCCACAGCCAAAGGATCACGTCGTGGCCTTGTTCACGGGCCGCTTTGGCGGCGATGAACGGAAGGGTCGCCATGGTCGGATCGTCGGTCCCCCGGCTGCCGGAAATGATCAATGTTTTCATGGATGCTCCTGTATCGTGGGTTGTTTGGGTTTCAGCTTCCGCCGAATGCAGCGGGCACACCCGCTGCCTTCAGTCCTTGCCCTCGGCGAAGATATCCTGAGCCCAGCTCAGCGCGGCGCTGACGGTCGGAAACCCCAGCGTACTGGTCAGCAAGATGATGGCATGGTTGATTTCCTCGCGCGAGGCGCCCGCGGCCAACGCTCTTCTTACGTGACTGTGAACCGCGCCTTCCGAATGGATCGCCACGGCCGCCGCGAGCCGGATGAGATGGGCGGTCTTGTCGTCGAGGGGACCTTGCTCCTTCAAGGCCGCACCCAGCCGCTCCACGGCCGCCATGAAACCGGGGTACTCCTGTTGCAGCAGCACATAATTTTTCGGAAGCCTGTCTTTGTTCATAATGGTTTCTCCGGATTGGCCTGCGGACTTCGTTCGGGGCGCTTCGGCGCTCGATCCTTCCCTGGCCGGCACGCATGTGCCAATACTACGCTCCGCCGAGGGAACCCCCAACCCCGCGGTTTCGAGGACACGACACCATGGGCAGATGCACCGCACTCCACGAAGAACACCTGGCGCTGGGAGCGCGGATGACCGAGTTTTCGGGCTGGGAACTGCCGCTCCATTACGGCTCGCAGATCGCCGAACACCATGCCGTACGCCGGGCCGCCGGCATGTTCGACGTCTCCCATCTGGGCGTGGTCGACGTCGAGGGGCTTCAGGCAGCCCCATTCCTGCGCCGAGTCCTCGCCAACGACGTCGCCCGGCTCGCCGAGCCGGGACGAATGCTCTACGGCTGCATGCTCAACCAGGACGGCGGCATCGTCGACGACCTCGTCGTGGGCTTCATCGACGATCGGCGCTTCCGCCTCATTCTCAATGCCGGGACAAGGGAAAAAGACCTGAGGTGGCTCCACCGCCAGGCTGCGCCTTTTTCTGTGACCGTCACTCCCCGTGACGATCTGGCCATGATCGCCCTCCAAGGCCCGGACTCCTCCCGCATCGCCGACGCCGTCGTCGCCGCCGGGAGCTCCGGACTGAAACCCTTCACCGCCACGCAGCGAGGCGACCGCTTCATCGCCCGTACGGGTTATACCGGCGAGGACGGCTTCGAAATCATCCTGCCTCACGCCGAAGCAGGCTCGCTGTGGCGCCAGCTTTTCCAGGCCGGTACCCGGCCCTGCGGACTCGGCGCCCGCGACACCCTCAGGCTGGAAGCCGGCATGCGCCTCTACGGGCAGGACATGGACGAGACGGTCACGCCCCTCGCCTGTGGCCTCGGCTGGACGGTTGCCTGGGAACCCGAAGAGCGCGATTTCATCGGCCGCGCAGCCCTGGAACGGGAACGCATCGGGGGCTCGCCTTCGAAATTCGTCGGATTGATCCTGGAGGAACCGGGAATCCTTCGCAGCGGGCAGAAGGTGGCCGTCGCGAACGTCGGCGAGGGCGTCGTGACCAGCGGCGGCTTCTCCCCAACCCTACGGCGCTCGATCGGCCTGGCGCGGGTACCCGCGGCGACCGGGCGCGAGTGCCGGGTGGAAATCCGCGGCAGCCTCAAGCGCGCAACGGTGGTGAAACCGCGCTTCGTCCGCCGCGGCACATCGCTGATCGATATCTGCTAGCATCGCCGCGAGGGATGCCGGTCGAAAGAGTCCCGAAGACCGGTCATCATGCGGGTATGAAACCGCCTGCTGAAACAGCGAGGAAACTTCGCCATGCCATTCATCCCCCATACCGAAGCGGAAGTCCGCGACATGCTCGCGGCCATCGGCGCCGGATCGATCGACGAGCTGTTCGCCGAAATCCCGCCGGACCTGCGCTGCGGCGAACTGAAAGACCTGCCCGAGGCGCTGTCGGAAATGGAGGTCTGCAAGCTGATGGAGGAACGCGCGGCCGAGAACCGCAGCGCCCTCTGCTTCGCGGGCGCCGGCGCCTACGAGCACTACATTCCGGCGGCGGTGTGGGAGATCGCCCTGCGCGGCGAGTTTTACAGCGCCTATACGCCTTACCAGGCGGAAGCGAGCCAGGGCAGCCTCCAGGTGTTCTACGAGTACCAGTCCATGATGGCGGGCCTGATGGCCATGGATGTCTCCAATGCGTCGCTCTACGACGGCGCCTCCGCGCTGGGCGAGGCGATCCTGATGGCGCTGCGCACGAATCCGGAATCCCGCTCGCGCAAGATCCTGCTGCCGCGAAGCCTCAATCCGGTCTACAAGCGGGTCGCCCGGACCCTCACCCGCAACCAGCGGGTCGAACTGGTCGATCTGGACTACGACCGGAGCTTGGGACGGATTGCCGAAAACGCGCTGGAAACGTTCGAGGGGGGGGAGTTCGCCGCCGTGGTCATTCCGCAGCCCAACCACTTCGGCGTGCTCGAAGAGGTGGACGTCCTCGCCGACTGGGCCCATCGCCATGGCGCCCGCAGCATCGCCGTGGTCAATCCGACTGCCATGGCACTGCTGAAGCCGCCGGGCGAATGGGGCGAACACGGCGCCGACCTGGCCTGCGGCGAAGGCCAGCCCCTGGGGATTCCGCTTTCCGCGGGGGGCCCCTATTTCGGATTCCTCTGCAGCCGCCAGGACTTCGTCCACCAGCTCCCCGGCCGCTTGGTCGGACGCACCGTCGACATGGACGGCCGCGAGGGCTTCACCCTCACGCTGCAACCCCGCGAGCAGCACATCCGCCGCGGCAAGGCGACATCCAACATCTGCACCAACCAGGGACTGATGGTGACGGCGGCAACCCTCTATATGGCATTGATGGGCCCCAAGGGACTGCGCAACGTCGCCGCCGCCTGCCACGCCAACGCCTCGGCGCTGCTCGAGCGGCTGACCCGCATCGACGGCGTCGAACCGGTCTTCCCGGCTCCGTTCTTCCACGAAGCCGCGATCCGCCTGCCGCGGGCGGCGGACCGTGTGCTGGCAGGGCTGGCCGAAAGAGGGATACTCGGCGGCCATGTCCTTTCGGCCGATTATCCCGAACTCGGCGACGCCCTCCTCATCTGCGCCACCGAAACCCGTGGCCCGGAGGATATGGACCGCTATGCAGCCGCGCTGGCGGAGGTACTCGAATGCTGATCTTCGACCGTTCCCGCGAAGGCCGCGCCTGCGCCAGCCTGTTTCCGCAAACCCCCGCCGACATCCGCGGCCTGCCCGGCCACCTGCTGCGCCAGACGCCGCCACCGCTGCCGGAAGTGACCGAGCTGGACGTCGTGAGGCACTACACCCGTTTGTCGCAAAAGAATTTCTCCATCGACACCCACTTCTATCCCTTGGGCTCCTGCACCATGAAATACAACCCCAAGGCGGCGAACGTGCTGGCGCGGCAGCCCGGCTTCGCGGCGCTCCACCCCCTGGGTACCGAACGCTTCGGCCAAGGCACCTTGAGCTGTCTTTACGAGTTGCAGGAATATCTGAAAACGCTCACCGGCATGACCGCCGTCAGCCTCAGCCCGGCTGCCGGCGCCCAGGGCGAATTCTGCGGCGTCGCCATGATCCGCGCCTACCATGACGCCCGCAACGACCATGAGCGCAACGAAATCCTCGTCCCCGATGCAGCCCACGGCACCAATCCCGCCTCGGCCGCCATGTGCGGCTACCAAGTCAGGGAGATTCCCACCAACGCGGACGGCGACGTCGATCTGGAGGCACTGAAGCAGGCAGTGGGCCCGAAGACCGCCGGCATCATGCTCACCAACCCCTCGACACTGGGCGTGTTCGAACACCGCATTCCCGAGATCGCGGCGCTGGTCCACGAGGCGGGCGGCCTGCTCTATTACGACGGCGCCAACCTCAACGCCATCCTGGGCAAGGTCCGGCCCGGCGACATGGGTTTCGACGTCATCCACCTGAACCTGCACAAGACTTTCTCGACCCCGCACGGCGGCGGCGGCCCCGGTGCCGGGCCGGTCGGCGTCAACGCCAGGTTGCAGCCGTTCCTGCCGCTGCCGATGGTGGCAAGAAGCGGGAACGGTTATCGCTGGCTCGCCGAAAGCGACCGTCCCCAAAGCATCGGCCGCCTCTCCGCCTTCGCTGGCAACGTCGGCGTGCTGCTGCGGGCCTATGTTTACATCCGCCTGCTTGGATATCCAGGTCTGCGGCGAGTCGCCGAATATGCCACCCTCAACGCCAATTACTTACAGAAGAGACTGGTGGAGGCCGGATTCGACACCGCTTTTCCGACCCGCCGCGCCGCCCACGAATTCATCCTCAGCGTGCAGCGGCAGAAAAAGGAGCATCACGTCACCGCCCTCGATTTCGCCAAGCGGCTGCTCGACTACGGCTTCCACGCGCCGACCGTCTATTTTCCGCTGCTGATTCCCGAGTGCCTGATGATCGAACCCACGGAAACCGAGAACAAGGAAACCCTGGACGCTTTCGTCGACGCCATGGCCGCGATCCTGAAGGAAGCCGCGGAAGAACCGGAACGGCTCGGACAGGCGCCGCACTGCACGCCCGTCCGCCGGCTGGACGAAGTGCGCGCCGCCCGCCATCCGGATCTGGCCTGGAAACCGGCAGCGCCGGTCCCCCCTCGCTGATTTCAAAAAACGGCCTGCAAAAAGCCCTTCCGCCTCACGGTCGGAAGGGCTCGTTGCCGAGGAAGGGCGCCGCTCGATCAGCGATACATGAACTGATCGATGTCGCTGGAAGAGGGGTAGAAGTACCACGTTTCCGGCGAGGTACAACCTGCCGGCAGCGGATTGCTGGCCGTATCACGCACCACGGTCACGGACGGAGCGGCACCGTTGGCATCGCCCAGGGAGGAGACAGGGAAGCTCGCGGTCGGCTCCAGCAGCCAGGCCTCGACCTTCTTCTTGCTGCAGTACTGGACTGTCGGCATGTAATACACCGCTTGATTGACGCAGGCGTCCGCGGGGAAGAGCGGCGTCTGCCAGCCGGCCTTGACCCGGAACGTGAAACCGGCGTACTGGGTACCGGGAAGGTTGCCGTTCTTCCACACCATTGCCCGAGTGCCATCGCCGGTCGGATGAATGGGGCCGTTACGGGTTTCGACCTTGCCGAACCCCGCAGTCATCGAGGGAAGCGCGGTACCCCAGTCCCACATCATGGCGTTCTCGATGACCTGGACGGGCTGGCCCGAAACCGGCTTGGCGATGCGGTTCAGAGTATGCCCCTGCGGCGGCATTACGACGACCTCCACGACCGGGAAGTGCTTCTCGCCTTCGCTGCAGTCATGGGGAATGATCGCCGTCGGATAGACGGTCTTGCCTTCGATGTACTTCACCGAGGAGCCGTCCGGGAAAGCCTGGAAGCCGGCATGGCCGAACACCTGGCCGGCGCTCAAGGCGACTCCTGCGCTCAGCAGGGACAACGACAGAAATTTGTTCGTATTGGACATTGCTGTTTCTCTCTACCTATGCGTTCTCGAAAAGGCGAAGCCTACTGAATGAGACACTAAGCGTGCCACGGCCACCCATATTGCAACTACATGATAAAACGATACATTCCTATTACCAGCAAAGACGATTTGAGTCATTTCACACATCCAATGTGTCATTACGCTCACTTCCAGGCGCGAATTCACGCACGGTGGCAAGGCAATTTACACAGCCCGCGAGCCACGGTTTCACTTGCGATTCCCTTGGCCCCGCACTATCTTGGAGGTCCTTCGGTTCCGTATCGCAACCGTTTGACCAGCCACACTCTCGTTAATATCCCTGCGAACGGAAAATTCGTCCCCATGGCCACCCTCGCCTTCGCCAACGAAATCATGTCGTGAAACGTCCCAGCCGAGCGGCAATCGTCCGCGGCATCCTGGTCGCGCTCGTCGTGCTACCCATGGCGGCACTATGGTCCGCCCTGGAGCCGAACCCGCTGGTGAACGCTCCGCTCCCCGCCTCGCATGCCTATGACGGACAGGACTTGCTCAGGGCACGCAAGCGCGGCGGAGAAGCAAGAGCGGTTCACCTGACTGCCGGCGACATCGAAGCCGCGGTCAACGACCTGATGGCCCGAAAGAAACTCGACGGCGCCATCCGCACCGACATGCAAGGCGGGTGTCTGGCCGCGACCGTCACCCTGCGGCTCCCTTACCTGGCGGGCTGGTTCCTGAACATCCGGCTGACCGTCGAGGACGGCGATCCCTTGCCCGCCGTGACCGGCCTGCGCGTGGGGTCGCTCCCTCTGCCGCCCAAGGTGGTAAACGCCTTCGTGATTCACCAGATGGAAAAGAAGGGCTTGCTGCCGAACGTGCCGGGCGACCAGGGTCTCATCCTGTCGGCGCATATACGCGACGGGAAGCTGGAACTGACTTTCACCGGCGAATCACAGACGACGGAACGTCTTCGCGCGCTGATCACCGAAGCCGCCGGCGCCGAACGGATTCGCTCCTACCATGACCGGCTCGCCAATGCGCTGAGCGAATCCAACACCCGTCACTTCATCCGTCTGGGGATACTGACGCGGGCGCTGTTCGCGCTGGCGGCGCAAAGGTCCGGGATCACCGATCCGGCAGCGGAAAACCGGGCGGTCATTTTGCTGTTGGCGGCCTATGTGAACGGCTATGACCTGATGAGCGGCTCGGACGGCGATGCTCAGCCCTTGCCGGTACGGTCGGTGCTGTTGCAGGGACGGCAGGACCTCGGCAGGCATTTCATGACCTCCGCCGCTTTCGCCCTGGCGGGCCAGCGCACCCTGACCGACGCCATCGGTCTGATCAAGGAATTGAACGACACACACAGCGGTAGCGGATTCAGCTTTACCGACCTGGCCGCCGACCGCGCCGGCACGGTGTTCGGCAAACGCGCGACCCAGCCGCAGTATGCCCGACGGATCCAAGGGATACTGGCCGCCAGTACCGACGATGCGGTCTTCATGCCGAATGTGGGAGACTTGCCGGAGCGCCTTCGTGGCGCCGAGTTTTTCGAGCGGTTCCGGGATGTCTACAGCCCGCAGTTCGAACGGCTGACCCAGCTCATCGACGAGCGGATCGACCGGCTTTCACTTTACACCGCCCCCGACTCCCAGGCCATCACTCACAAAAAAGCCAGCCCCGAGGGGCTGGCTCCTGGTGCCGAGAAAGCGGACGGAACTTAGTCGTAATCGAAGGTTCCGTTCGGCAAACCGGGCAGCTGCGGCATCTGCTGCTTGGGGAATTCGCCGGTCAACGCATTCAGGAACGCGACCACGTCGGCGACCTGCTGATCGCTCAAGTCCTTGTTGAGCTGCAGCTTGGCCATCACCCTCACCGCCTCGTCCAGCGTCTTGACCTTCCCGTTGTGGAAGTACGGCGCAGTCAGGGCGACGTTGCGCAGGGTCGGCACCTTGAACAAATGTTCGTCCTCGGTCTTCTTGGTGACCTCGGCCCGGCCCTTGTCCCGGGAGAATCCGTATTTCGCCTCGAACATGCCGTTCTCGAAAGTCGGGAACTTCATGAAGAACGGCGTTCCCTCCGGCAGGGTGGGACCATTGAACGCCGGGCCGCTGTGGCAGTTCGAACAGCCGGTCTCGGCGAAGGTGTTCATGCCCCGCACCTGCTGTTCGGTCAGGGCGGTCTTGTCGCCGCCGACGTACCTGTCGTAGGGGCTGTTCGGCGTGATCAAAGTGCGCTCATAGGCGGCGATGGCCTTGGCGGCATTGTCCGCCGTCACCGCATCACCGCTGCCGAAGGCAGCGGCGAAGGCTTCGGGATAACCCGGAATGGCCTTGAGCCGGGCCACGACGTCGTCCCAGCTCTTCATGCCCATCTCGATGGGGTTGGTTACGGGTCCCTTGGCCTGCGCTTCCAGGCTGGGCGCGCGGCCGTCCCAGAACTGCACGGAATTGAAGGCGGCGTTCCAGACCGTCGGCGCGCTGCGGCCGCCGACCTGGCCGTGGACGCCGACCGAACCACCGCGGTTGTCTTCGCCGCCGAGCATCACGTTGTGGCAGGAATTGCACGACACCGTGCCGGTGGAGGACAGGCGCGGGTCCAGGTAAAGCATCTTGCCCAGTTCCACCTTGGCCGGGGTGCTCGGATTGGCCGCAGGTTCGGGAGCCTTGGCGGGCAGTGCCTGCCAGTCGGCAACCGCCGCCGACGCTCCGGCCAGGGCCAGGGCGCCGGTCAGCAAACGTAGAGTGAACATGGTGACTTCCTCCTCGGTGTGGTGTTGTTTTCAAACGGCGGTATCGCCGGGTCCAGCGCGTTCTTATAGGGAATTACGCGCCAGTTTGCAACCGCCACGCCGCCAGGTCAGTGCCGGGTCGGCGCCTGCCCCACCCGTACCACCAAGTCCTTCGGTATCGCGACCAGATCGAAGGAATCGAGATAGCGTGCCACCAGTTCTTCACTGACGTTGATCTCGACACGCGGCGGCGCCGGCTCGGTCAACCGCTGTATGCGCTTCTCCAGCCGCTGGGCGGAAAGATTCAGGCTCACCACCACCCCCAGCCCGAAGCCCACCGCCAGGAACAGCAGATACATCGTGATTTCGATAGTCATCGGAAATTCTCCTCGCCCGCAAACCGTGGGCGTCTCATGGCTCTGACATGGTGTCCCGATGAAGGATTTCAACGTCTTGCAACATTTCACCTTGACGAACCGCGAGCACCGTTCGGCGGATGTGCTGGTTCAGGCATAATCGCCCCAAACTTCCAAAAAAAGATACGGAGAGGCGACATGCGAATCTTTCGAACCAAGGCAGTTTCCACAGACGACTGCTCAGGCGGCAGCCTCAAACGCTGTCTGGGCGCGCTCGACCTGACCCTGCTCGGGATCGGCGCGATCATCGGCACCGGCATCTTCGTGCTGACCGGCATCGCCGCCGCCACCCAGGCCGGCCCCGCCGTGGTTCTGTCCTTCGTCTTCGCCGGACTGGCCTGCGCCTTCGCCGCCCTGGCCTACGCCGAACTGGCGGCCTGCGTCGGCGGCTGCGGCAGCGCCTATGGATACAGTTACGCGGCTTTCGGCGAGCTGATCGCCTGGATAATCGGCTGGGACTTGATTCTGGAGTACGCAATCTCGGTGGCCGCGGTCGCCAACGGTTGGTCGGGCTATTTCGCCAACGCGCTGACCGCCGTCGGTCTGGAATTGCCGGACTACCTGACCAAGGCGCCCGAGAAGGGAGGGGTCATCAACCTGCCGGCCTCGGCGATCATCATCCTGCTGATGGCTCTGCTCATCGTCGGAGTGAAGGAGAGCGCCCGCCTCAACACCGTCATGGTGTCGGTCAAAGTACTGGCCATCGCGGTGTTCGTCGCCGTCGCCAGCGCCCATGTCGATCCCGCCCATTGGGATCCGTTCCTGCCGTTCGGCTGGTTCGGCCACGATGCCGAAGGCAGACCGACCGGCGTGCTGGCCGGAGCTTCGATCGTGTTCTTCGCCTACGTGGGATTCGATGCGGTCTCCACCGCCGCGGAGGAAGCGCGCAACCCGATGCGCGACGTGCCGATCGGCATCATCGGTTCGCTGGTGTTCTGCACCCTGATCTACATCGTGGTGGCGGGACTCCTCACCGGCGTCGTGCCCTACACCGAACTCAACGTTTCCTCGCCGGTCGCGCATGCGCTGCAGCTGCTGGGCATCCGCTGGGCTTCCGGGCTGGTCGCCACGGGAGTGATCGCGGGGCTCACCACGGTCATGCTGGTGCTCTATTACGCGCTGACCCGGATCATCTTCGCCATGTCCCGCGACGGGTTGCTGTCGCCCTGGTTTTCCGCCGTCAACACCCGCACCCAGACCCCGGTACGGGTGATCGTCCTGTGCGGCCTGTTCATCTCCCTGGTCGCCGGCTTCGTGCCGCTGGGCGAACTGGCCGAACTCGTCAACATCGGCACCCTCTTCGCCTTCGTCCTGGTGTGCCTGGGTGTGATCGTGCTCCGCGTCACCCGGCCGGAGCTCCACCGGCCCTTCAAGACACCCGTCGTGCCCTGGTTTCCGATCCTGGGCGCCCTCTCCTGCGGCGCCCTGATGGCCTTCCTGCCGGCCCTGACTTGGCTGCGTTTCGTGGTCTGGCTGCTGCTGGGGATCGGGATCTATTTCGCCTACTCCTACCGCCACAGCAGGCTGGCGGACTAACCTCGGAAAACGTCCTTCCTGCGCCGGATTTCTGCGAACACCTCCACCTCCGGCACATCGGGCAAACCCAGCCTCGCTCTGATTTCGGGGCTTTCCGGCCGCAGGAAGGGATTGGTCGCCAGCTCTTCACTCAGGATGGAGGGTACGGTGGCCGCCCCCTCACGCCGCAAGGCCTCGACCCGCTCCACGCGTTCGCGCAAGGCGACGTTGCCGGGCTCGATCGTCACGGCGAATCGGGCATTGGCCTGGGTGTATTCATGGGCACAGAAAACCTTCGTCTCCGCCGGCAGCGCGCGCAGCCGCTCCAGGGAACGCCACATCTGCTCCGCACTGCCCTCGAACAAACGGCCGCAGCCCAACGCGAACAACGTGTCGCCACAGAACAGCGCGGCGTCGTCCTCGAACCAGAAAGCGACGTGGCCGGAAGTATGCCCCGGGACATCCAGCATCCGGGCCGACGCTGAACCGAGCCGGAATTCCTCGCCGTCTTTCAACGCGACATCGATTCCCGGGATGCGATGGCGATCTCCTGCCGCACCGACGATGGCGCAGCCGGTCGCCGCCTTGAGCTCCAGATTGCCGCCGACGTGGTCACCGTGGTGATGGGTATTGAGTACATGGCCGAGCCGCCAGCCCCTGGCATCGAGCGCCTCCAGCACCGGCCCGGCGACGGCCGGATCCACCGCCGCGGTGGCGCCGCTGCCGGGCTCATGGAGGAGATAGACATAGTTGTCTTCGAGCACGGGGATTTGAAGGATTTCGAGCATCAGGGCTTGCCTTGCAGGTATCTGGCGATATCCTCCCTGGAAAAACCGATCTTCCGGGCGATGCGGTCGGCATGGCTGACCCGAGACACCCCTTCGATCAGGCGGTAGGTCGGCTGTTCATTGCGGAATTCCACCTGCCGCGCCTGCCCGATCCGCCTCCCCTGGTAGACGTCCACCAGTTCATGGTTGTGGGTGATGAGAACCGTGGTGTTGCCCTTTTCCCGGAAGCCGTCGAGGATCGCGACGGAGATGTCCATCTTTTCCTCGTTGGTCGTCCCTTCCGACAGCTCATCCATGATGACCAGGCTGCGCGGCGTCGACGCCAGGAAGATGTCCTTGGTCCGCTTGAGTTCGGTACCGAAGCGGCCTTCACCATCCGTCAGATGGCTGATCTCGGGCACCTGGTAGAACACCCGGTCGGCGACGGTCAGCTCGGCCCGCTCCGCCGGCACGTAACAGCCGGCCTGCGCCAGGATCTGGACCTGCGCCAGGGTCTTGCAGAACGCGGTCTTGCCGCCGCTGTTGGGACCGGTGATGAAAGTCAGCCGCTGCTCGGTCAGGTCGATGTCATTGGGCACATAGAGCGGATCGTTCTTGGCCAACACCGGATTGCGCACCCCGCGCAGCGACATCCGGTGCCGCTCCCCGTCCAGGATGGCCGGCAGCGTCATGAAATGCCCGAAGGACTCGCGGAACCGGATGAAGCTCATCAGTTCGTCGAGCTGGCCCAGCGTATCCAGCGTGGCTTGCACCTCCTCGGAGCGGCGGTAAACCTCGCGCAGAGGATAGATGATGCCATCGCGGTCCATCCCGCCGACGATGGGCACGTAGACGAAGCCGAGCGGCAGCAGGAACAGCCAGAACACCGGCGCGATCGACGCCGCAATGTCCAGCGCGAACGGCAAAAACTCGATCGCGGCCAGAAACAGCAGCACCGTGACGGTAAGGCCGACCGGCTTGAACAGCGACGGCCGAAACCGGATACCCGGTGTGAACCACCCCTTTTCGGCCCGGGTGCAGACCCGCCTCTCGGTCCGGTACACCGGCCCCTTCATCAGGGCGTAGGCGCGTGAGCGGGCGAAATCGCGGACTTCCCGCACCAGTGCCTTGAGATAGGCGCTGTCCGGTTCGGGCAAACGGTTGGCGCGCTCGACCAGCTCGAGCATGAAGCGCGTGCCCTTGATATAGGTGGCGTAGCCGTAGCCGTCGATTTCCAGGGGATGCGCAGGTGAACCGATCAGCCCCAGGAACTGGGCGTAGAGGAGATTGTAGAACTCCCCTTCCAGCTTGGCGGCTTCGGCCAGCAGGACTTCGAGTCCCGCCCGCAGCTCAGCGTTCCGCTCCAGTTCCCGCACCGCCTCCTGCTTGGCGCGGATCAGCCCGGCGTCGACCGGCGGCTGCGCGAGGGAGCGGTACAGCACGGCCCGCCCGATGGCCGTGGTGGCATGATCGGCGGCCTCGAACAGCTTGTCCACCTCGATGACCCGGAATGCCTGTTCGTCCAGCACCGCCGCGCCGGTCCGCCCCGGCGCGACCGAAGGGATCTTGGGCGGTTCCCTGCCGTCGGATTTCAAAATCGTCGGGTAGCCCCGGATATCGATGGATTCCACTGTACCGCCCTCGCTCGACTGACAAAGTGCAATTTTGAACCGGTTGGGCAAAGGAAGGCAAAAGCCACAGGCTCGGCCATCCTCTCGGCAGCCGTTTTCCAGATACGGCTTACCGCCAAGCCCGGCTCGGCATCGGGTCCGTGGCCCCGATGATCTGGTCTCCGATAGCCGATGACGATCCTGCCCGCTCCCCCAATCGGGCTACCGCCACCGATGCACCAGCGGCACCACGACCCTGCGCCGACAATCGTCGAAGAGCGAAGACGGGACGGCGTCCCCGTGCGGGCGGCCGGTATTTCGGCGGACATCGAACTGGGCCATCGGAACGTCGAATGCTCGTCGGCAAAAGAACCGTGTTTTTCCTCGAAGTCATTCCACGAGACAACGGTCGCTTCGACGCGTCGAGGTTGTTCGGGCCGGCATTGCAACTCGCGTTCGACGAATTCGGCAAGCAGGGCTCGACAACCCCGGACAGGTCATCGGTCGACCGGCGGGCACGCTCCGCCCGTTCCTCGTTGAGACCGAGATCGACCGGGCGCTTGCGAACCCGAGAGAAGAAAGCATTGATCCCTGGACTCCCGCCGATCCGAACTTGAGGCGCCCCCCGCCTGCGCATACCATTAGCCGCCCGAATTCCCGCATCCGGCGTCGGAAAATCCGGCGAACCCTTGAAGAGCCCCTATGCAAAAAGCCCTGTTCAATCTCGTCCTGCGCGGCCTGGAAAAGCAGGTGCCGGCCACCGGCCTCGGCCTGTTCCGGCTGGCGTTCGGACTGGTCGCGTTCCAGGAAATCTGTTTCCTGTATTACTTCCGCCAGCTGATCTTCGATCCGGTGCCCTACCTGGACATCGCTTCGCCCTCGGTCCATCTGTTCCTGGTGCTGTGGGCGATCGCCGCGCTGTGCCTGGCGCTGGGACTGTACACCCGGCTCGCCGCCATCGCCAACTACCTGTTCTGGCTGGTGTTCACGGTGTTCACGCCGATGTGGAAGGACTTCGACGGCGGCTTCGACCAGCTCATGCTGGGATCGAGCCTGCTCTTGATCTTCCTGCCCTCGGAACGCGCCTGGTCGCTGGACCGGCTGCGCCTCGCCTGGCGCCATTCGACGGTGGATCGGTGCTACGCCCTGCCGCGGACGGTGCCGGTGCTGTGTTATTTCCTGCCGCTGGCGGTGTCGCTCGGCTTCATCTATTTCGATTCGGTGATCCACAAGCTATTCGCCGAGTTCTGGCGCAACGGCTTGGGGCCCTGGCTTCCCTCCTCGCTGCCTTATTACATGTCGCCGCTGGACATGGGCTGGCTGCTGGAGATCGAGCCGCTGCAGCGGGCGATCGGCTACACCATCATCGCGTTCCAGTTCGCCTTCCTGTTCCTGCTGTATTTCCGCCGCTTCCGCGTGCCCCTGATGCTGGTCGGCCTATCGCTGCACGCGGGCATCATCGTGTCGCTGAACATCTACCCGTTCGGCTTCGGCATGCTGGTGCATTATTTCCTGATGGTGCCGTTCCGTTGGTGGCGGACCCTCGGGCGAACCCTGCGCCCGGCGGAGCCGGCGTTGCAGGTGTTCTACGACGAGCGCTGCCCGCTGTGCCTCAAGACCGTCCTCGCCATCGAGCATTTCGACGTGTTCCGCGCCGTGGAATTCCGCGGACTGCAGACCCACGCCGCGACGGCACCCGCTCTCGAGGACATTCCCGAACGGGACCTGCTGGGCGATCTCTACGCCGTCGACCGCGAAGGGCGACGCTATTCGGGGGTGGCGACCTACGCCCGCATCCTGGTCGCCATGCGCTATCCAGCGCTGGCGGGACTGGCGATGCGGCTGCCGGGCCTCGCTACGATCGCCGACCGGGTCTACCGGCGTATCGCCGACAACCGCGTCCGGCTGGGCTGCGACGCGTCCTGCGCGCCGGCGCCGGGCCGGACGGAGCCCGACCTGGCCCAGCGCATCGGCCGATGGGTCGGCGGCAGCCTGCAGCAGCGGGCCAACCGCATCAGCCGGATGCTGGTCGTCGTGCTGATCCTGCAACTCAACTGCACCCTGCACTACGCCATCCTCTATCGACTGGGCGTGGACACCAAGGCCAACGAAGCCGGACAGGTGCTGACGATGCTCAGCAATGCGCTGATTTCGGCCTCCCACACGTTCTTGGGCATCACCCCGCATCCACTCTACCTGCACGACCATTTCCAGGGCTACGAGCACATACTGGGGATCGTCCATCTCGACTCCGACGGCAAGGAACGCTGGCTGCCGTTCGTGGACGAGGAGGGCCGGATCGTGTCGCCGAACTGGGGCCGGGTGCATTCCATGTGGGCCAACGTCGCGGTGACCCGACACATGGACCCACGCCGACTGGACAAATTCGTGCGCAAGGTGACGGCGTTCTGGGGCACCCGCCTCGGGCTGGATCTGAACCGGACCACGTTCGTGCTCAAGCTCAAAACGGTCAAAGCACCGATGGACTGGGAGCCGGGCCTGCGCCGGTACAACCTCGCCCAACCCTGGGAGGACGTCGGCCGGGCGGTGTGGCGCGACGGCGAGATGCGGCTGGAGCTGGACCGCGACCTGGAGGCGCTGAGCGCCGACTGAGTCTTCAGTCGTCCGCCTCCGCCGTCGAGGGCAGCAACCACCCCGCCTCCTGCGCCGGGATGGCCTCGACCTCCTTGAGCTTGCGGGTCAGCACGCGGGTGCGGGTTTCAGCCTTGTCGATGGAGCTGGTGGCCTCCTCCAGCTTCTTGCGGGTATAGGCCAGGGCATCGCCGAATTTGGTGAATTCGGTCTTGACCGCTCCGAGGAGGGTCCATACCTCCGACGAGCGCCGCTCGATCGCCAGGGTCCGGAAACCCATCTGCAGGCTGTTCAGCATGGCGGCCAGGGTGGTCGGGCCGGCCAGGGTCACCCGGTAGTCGCGCTGCAGGGTTTCGGCCAGCCCGGGCCGGCGCAGTGCCTCGGCGTACAGCCCCTCGATCGGCAGGTAGAGGATGGCGAAGTCGGTGGTGTGCGGCGGCTCCACGTATTTGTCGCGGATGGTCCGGGCCTCGTTCTTCAGGCGTTGTTCCAGCGCCTTGCCGCTCGCCTCGATGCCGGCGTGATCCGCGCCGTCCTGCGCATCCAGCAACTTCTGGTAATCCTCGATGGGGAATTTGGCGTCGATCGGCAGCCACACCGGCGCATCGCCCGAATCCCGTCCAGGCAGCCGGATCGCGAACTCGACCCGTTCCGCCCCGTTGGGTCGGGTCGGCACGTTCTTGCCGTACTGCTCCGGAGTCAATATCTGTTCCAGCAGGGCGTCGAGCTGCACCTCGCCCCAAGTACCGCGGGTCTTGACATTGGTGAGTACCCGCTTCAGATCCCCCACCCCCGAGGCGAGGGACTGCATCTCCCCCAAGCCCTTGTGCACCTGCTCCAGGCGCTCGCTGACCAGCTTGAAGGACTCGCCCAGCCGCTGCTCCAGGGTGTTGTGGAGCTTCTCGTCGACGGTCTGGCGCATCTGCTCCAGCTTCTCGCCGTTGTCGTGCTGCAGCGCCTGCAGCCTTTCCTCGATGGTGAGGCGCAGGCGTTCGATGCTCTTCTCGTTCGTCCCGGCGAGGGTTTCGAGCTGGTTTTTCAGCAGCAGGCCGACGCTGTCGAGCTGTTCCTTCTGCACTTCGCCGAAGCGCTTCAGTCCCAGGCTCATCTCCTCCCGTCCATCCCGGGCATCGGCCTGGACCCGCACGAGCTTTTCGTCCATCAGCAGCCGCATCCTTTCGGCCTGATCCTGCTGCGCCATCTGGAACCGGCCGATCGCCCCGCCGATCTCCTCGCGGCTGTCGCGGGATGCACGGCCGATCTCTGCCCTGAGCTGGCTCAGCTCCTCGCGCAGCAGGCGCTCCAGGTGTTCACGCTCGGACGTGAGCGACGCCAGCCGCCGCCCTTGGCGCAGACAAAGAAACAGGCAAATCCACAACGGCAGGACGATCCCTGCGAGAACTGCAACGGCGAGATACGGGGCAAGTGCTCCAGTCAACCCAATCACCTTTCATTAATATAAATATTGTCTAATCTTTCCAAGGCCATGGCGTATCGCTGCCAAACCGTTTCCAAGCGTCGGTGCGTTCTGGCGCATCAGAAATTCCGAATAAATCTTTGACCGGCATCAATGCCGGAACATTGGATTAGGGGACATCCTGTCGGCGCATCGACAGCAAAACAAGGGGTTCCGCCCGTTCTTTGCGGCGGCGCCCGAACGAAAGAAGGGGAGTACACTAATGTATACGACAAACCACCGTTTCAAACAGGGGATCGCGAGCGCGCTCGCCGTCTCCATTGCCGCTTTCGCCGGCATGGTCCAGGCCAAGGACCTGACCATCACCTCGGCATCCTGGAATGCGAAGACCAAAAGCCTGAGCCTGGCCGGGACCAGCGAAAACCGGGCCGTGGTCACCCTGTACAATGCCCGAACCAACGCGAAACTCGCCTCTGTGACGGCCAGCAAGAGCGGCGCCTGGAGCAATACGCTCTCGAAACCCGCGGCCGTGCCCTGCCGCGTTCGGGCGACCTCCAAGGACTCGGCGACCGAGCGCGACGTGGCCAATGCTCCCGCCGATTGCTCCGGCAGCGCCCCCAACCAGCCGCCGGTTGCCAACGCGGGCCCCGACCAGGCCGTCACCCTCGCCCAGGGCCAGAGCAGCATCGCCGTCACCCTCAACGGCAGCGGCTCTTCCGATCCGGACGGCAGCATCGCATCCTACCAATGGACCGGCAATCCCGATCCCGCCGACACGGTCAGCCCCGGCGTCATCCTGACCGCGGGCACATATGTCTTCACGCTCACCGTCACCGACGACAAGGGGGCGACCAGCGCCGCCGATACGGTCCAGGTCACCGTCGCCGCGCCGCCCGCCTCCTCCGCCGGTTCGATCAATTCCACCAGTGCCGCCTCGCTGGCCAAGGTCACCACCCCGGTGCCCGAGCCGTCCAAGGTCACCAGCGGCAACTACAGCGTGCTGGCGGTCAATGACCTGGGCATGCACTGTGTCGATCTCGACACCCGCATCGTCAACATCCTGCCGCCCTTCCAGGTGATGCTCGGCCAGGTCATCCAGAAAGGCGCGAAACCGGTCATCAACCCACAGGGGGTCGAGCTCTATTATTCGGCGGTATCGAACCCCAAAGACCCCATCCTGTCCCGGAACGATCTGTTCAACGGCATTGCCGCGGACGGCACGACCTTCAAAACCAATTTCTGGGACAGCGTCGTCAATGGCGCCTATGATGCCTTCTATCCGCCCCTGGACCAGCCGCCGCTGAATCTTCCCGCCGGCACGAGACTGGCCGATCTGGTGCCCGTCGACAAAGGGTTGCCGGTGCCCAACGCGGAAAAGCTCTATATCGGCAGCGACGGCAGGGTCAACAGCGGCGACGAACGGCTCGCCGTCGCCCAGCATGCGATGCCGGGATTCTCCAGTCCGTATGCCGCCAACGCTCCGCAGCGCGTCGAAGAGCGTTACACCCACAAGCCGATGTTCGTGAATTTCCCCTTCGGCTACGTCGCGAACGGCGTCAACTGGTTCGAGGCAGCAGGCATCCCGTTGGCGCCGTTCGATGATTTCGGCCGGCAGAACCCTTTCCCGCTGGTGAGAGTGCAGGCGAAGAGCGGCACTACCGTGCTTGCCACCGTGGATACGGTGCTCCCGGTATCGAGCGAAGCGAGCTGCACCAACTGTCATTCCGACCCCGCGGACGTCGCGAACAGCCGGTCCAGCTGGCCGACCGACGCATTGCGGGGCGCCGGCCTGGAAGTCGCCACCAGGGTCCAGGACCCAGACACCAACAACCCCCCCAAGGTCAGCGTGGAATACGCCGCCGACATCAACATCCTGCGCCTGCATGACCTCCGCCAGGGCGCGAACTACGTCGATCCCACCGGCGCGAAAACGCCCTGCGATATCAAGGCGGGCCTCCCTGCCAGTTCCAACGGTGATGCCAACTGCCTGACCTACAAGGCGGTGGTGCAGAACAAGCCGGTGGTATGCCAGAGCTGCCATTACACCCCAGCCCTGGACCTGGCACAGGTCGGCCCCCAGGCCGGCGCCATCGGCAGCCCCGCCAACGGCCGCAACCAGCTGGCACACCAGAGCAATTCACGGGTGATGCACAACCACCACGGCGCCTTCACCAACCTGTTCACGGCCATTCCGGCACCCGACCAGGATCCTGCGACCGGCGCCATCCGGAATCAGGCCGAACGATTGACGGCGCTGGAACAGAACTGCTACCAGTGCCATCCGGGCAAGGAAACCAAATGCCTGCGCGGCGCCATGTTCAACGGCGGCATGCTGTGCAGCGACTGCCACGGCGACATGAAGCAGATCGGCGCCGACTTCTCCACCGGCGTCTCCCCCGCCAACCCTGGAGCCTTCGTGTTGAACCAGGGCAACTTCTACGATCCGGCCAGCAGCCAGCCCCGGGTACCCTGGGCCAACGAACCCGGCTGCGGCTCCTGTCACACGGGCGACGCCAATGGCAACCTGACGGGCTCGGCCAACGTGATCGTCAACAAGGTCGACAGCAAGGGCAACAAGGACGGCATCCGCCTGCGCCAGGCCTTCCGCACGGGCGATGCCAAGGCCACGCCCATCGTACCCAGCAACAAGCGCTTCGCCGAGCCGGCCATTCCCGCCCAGTTCAATGGCTTCAACAACCCAGGCGCGGGTAATCCCAAGCTGTATCGGGTCAGCACTGGCCACGGCGGGGTGATGTGCGAAGGCTGCCACGGCGCGACCCACGCCGAGTGGCCGAATGCCACGGCCAATGCCAACGACAACCTGGCCGCCCTGCAGTTGCAGGGCCACACCGGCACGATCGCCGAGTGCAACACCTGTCACACTGCCGGCAGCCTCCCAAGCAGCACCCAAGGGGGGCCTCACGGCATGCACCTGGTCAATGACAGCCGCTTCTACGGCGATGCCCACGGGGATCTGGCGGAAAACCAGAACCGGCAGCCCGGTGGCGGCACCTGCGGTGCCTGCCATGGCAGCGATCATCTCGGAACCGTCCTCTCGCGCGCCGCCGCCGACCGCAGGTTTTCGGTGGAAGGCAAAACCGTCAGCATCAAAGCGGGTCAGCCGGTGGCGTGCAATCTCTGCCACAGCCTGAGCAAGAGCTTCGAGCGGTAGAAATCCAGGAGCCGGCACCGCTCGCGGCCCGCCCAGGTGGCGGCCGCGAGCGGAAAGACCCGGACGGTATCCGCCGGGCATTTTTCGTCTCCCGAGCGAAAAACGCCCTATTTTTTCAGGCGACGAATAGGTCGACCGCATCCCCTGCCAGCAGGGCGGCGATCCTCTCCGGTGGCAGCGGCGCCCCGATCAGACGGCCCTGCCCGTGACGACACCCGCGCTCAAGCAGGAATGCCACGTGCTCCGGGGTTTCCACGCCGACGGCGACGACGTCCATCCGCAGACTCTTGGCCATGGCAATCATCGCGGTGATGACGGCGGCATCGTCCGAATCCGGCTCGATGTCCCGGACGGATGACAGATCGATCTTGAGTTCATCGATCGGAAACCGCCGCAGCCGCCGCAAGGACGCATTGCCCGTGCCGAAGTCCCCCACCGAGAAGCGGATGCCCCGGTTGCTGAGTTCCTGCAGCACGGCGAGGGTGTGTGCGGCATGCGTCATCAGCATGCGCTCGGAGAGTTCGAACTGCAGGTTCTCCGGTTCCAGACCACAGCCATCCAGCAAACTCATGATCCTATCGCCGAACTGGGGATCATCCAGTTCCCGCTGCGACAACCGGAAAGAGAGACAGCGGTCGTCGAGTCCTTGCGTCCGCCACACCGCCGCATGAGCGCAGGCGGTGCGAAAAGCCCAGATACCGATCTGCACGATGAGACCGGTTTCCTCCGCCACGGGAACGAAGTCGTCCGGCGGCACGTTTCCCAGCTCGGAACTGAGCCAGAAGGGACACACCTCCAGGGCGACGATCCTGCCGCTGCGCAAATCCACCCGGGGCGCATAGCTCAGGCCGAGTTCGCCCTGGAGCAGGGCGCAGCGGAGGTTCCTTTCGATTTCCTGCCGCCGGTAGGCCTGGACGTTCAGTTCCGGCGAGAAGAACTGGTAATTGTTCTTACCCCGCGACTTGGCGTGATACATGGCGGTATCGGCATTACGCAACAGCTGCTCCATCGTCTCGCCATCGGCCGGGGACACGGCGATACCGATGCTGACGCTGATGACGATCTGCTGCGCGCCGAATACGAAAGGTTGCGCCAGCCCATCGAGAATCTTTTGCGCCACGAGGGCGCCGTTGAGCGTGTCTTTCGCTCCGTTCAGGAGGATGGTGAATTCGTCACCCCCGATCCGCGCCACGGTATCGCCGTCGCGAACCGCGGTCCTGATTCTTTCCGCCGTCGCCCTCAGCAGCCTGTCTCCGACGAGATGGCCGAGGCTGTCGTTGATGGACTTGAAATTGTCGACATCCAGGAACAGGAGGACGACCGGATTGCCATCCCGTTCATGCGCAGCCAACGCCTGCAGCAGGCGGTCGCAGAACAACTGCCGGTTGGGCAGACCGGTCACGGTGTCATAATGCGCCTTGATATCGAGCTGTTCGATCGCCTTATCGGCTTCCCGCCGGATTTCCGCATTGATTTTCCTGGCATCCTCCAGCAACCGCCGCTCACGCTCGAGCAGCACTTCGACGATGCTGTGGGGCGTCAGCACGCCGAGGAACGAACCGTCACGCTCGAGCACCGCCAGCGGCATGCCCAGGGTCTGGCCCCGTTCGCCCACGGCGTGGATCAACTGCTCGAGCGGCGTATCAGACGCGACCGGCGGCGGCACCCGCGGATCGATCAGGTCGGCGAAAATCCGCTGGGGAAAGCGTGCGATCTGGTGTTCGGTGACGAGCCCCAGAAATCGGCTACCGTCCGGTTCATCCGTGTGGAAAACCGCGTAAATCGCCGGACTCCGGCGGTCTCGCGGCGGACGGGCGTCGGCCTCGACGCGCACGACGATCCTGCTGTCGCACAAAGCATCGCGGGCACGGACGAGAGTCACAGGGCTTCATCCTCGATCAGAATTTCAGCGTTGAGATCCAGTTGCATGATCTCCTCCGATCCCATCAGGGGCTTGATCCGCTGGAGCACGAACTGGACCAGATATTCCCGGGGAACACGGCGCAAGAAAGCGCGCCGGACTAGAATGTCGCTGATCACATCGTCGTCCAGCTGGATATGTTCGAAGGGCGCTACCACCAAAAGTTCCAGGGCCTTCCGGAAGGCCGCGCAACCGATCGGCGCCTCGCGGCCGAGCACCACGCCGTCGGAAATCGGGGGTATGTTGAATTCCTTGACCCGGAGCAAGTGTTTGAAATTACGGTCAGAGCTCATCGATTCATCTCCTTTGAAAAGAACGAATCGGACGCATTGAAATTCTCCGCAGCGGTAGAGGAACATCTCTCTATAAAGAAATCCACGGCGAAGGGCTGGCCGAAGGCTTCCGATCCGCGGCCCCTAGGCGGTACGGCCTCCAACACGTTATTGTATTGACATTTTTCTCCAGGGACACTCTCGATGAACGACGACGCCATGCACGGCCTCGGCATAGCCGGTCTCCGCTACCCCGATCTCCACGAACCCGAAAAGCTTCGGCTTCTGCTCCAGACGTTCGACGACTGGACCCTGCAACACGACCCCGACCTGTTCGCGACATTCCGGGACTACCGCGCCTCGAACGGCACGAACATGGCGCCCGAAGCCGTCTCGGAGCTTCTGGTCAAGATGGCTCCGCTCGTGGGTGAGTTCGTCGCCCGCCTGTTCGGCGTGGAGGCGGAGCGCGAACGGCAGATGGCCGAGATTCGGGACAGCTTCGCCACGATCTTCACCTTCCGCTCGGAAATCGTGGCGAAGCTGCCGAGCCGCTTCAAGAAGGTCTCCGTCGAAGACTGGGATGTGGCGGCACTGGCGGCGAAGATCGACGTTCTCGTCGAAGCCTTCGCGCCGGAATACGCGACCACGGACCGCGAGGCGGCGGTGGCCAGGGTCGGCCTGGCATTGCAGAATCTGCACAGGCACTACGAGGAGGAGGCGAAACAGCCGGGCGGCGGCCCGCTCTCCGACCCTGAAACCCGCACCGCCAAACTTCGTGCCCAGCTCGGCGCCCATCCGCGGGCCGCCTTGTGGAAGGATGCGACATCACTGGGTGATGCCGATTTCGCCGCCGGTCTGTTCGCGGAGTTCGAGCGCTGGTGCTTCGCCGCCAGCTGCGATGACCGGCTCGGATCTCAGGTCAAGGATTGGGTGAGCTTCAAGGTTCCGGCCAAAACCGACTTCCGGCACCTGGTCCACCACGTCGTGGAACACCGCGACGGCTACCACGTCTGGGCCGCCGAACCCGGCCACCACCGCCGCCGCGACGGTTTCGCCCTGACCGATCCGCGCTTCCCGGAGCGCCGGGTCCTGTACGAGGTCGATCACTGCATCTACTGCCACGACCGCGACGCCGACTCCTGCTCCAAGGGCATGCGCAACAAGAAGGACGGCGGCTTCAAGGCCAACCCACTGGGCGTACCCATCACCGGTTGCCCCCTGGAGGAAAAGATTTCCGAGATGCACTGGCTCAAACGCCAGGGCGACAACATCGCAGCCCTCGCGCTGATCACGGTGGACAACCCGCTCTGTCCGGGCACCGGCCACCGCATCTGCAACGACTGCATGAAAGGCTGTATCTACCAGAAGACCGAGCCGGTCAACATTCCGCAGATCGAGACCAACGTCCTCACCGACGTATTGTTCATGCCCTATGGCTTCGAGATCTACAGCCTGCTGACGCGCTGGAATCCGCTCAATGTCAAGCGCCCCTACGCCCTGCCCTACAATGGCAAGAACGTGCTGGTGGCCGGTATGGGACCGGCCGGCTACACCCTCTCGCATTATCTGTTGAACGAAGGCTTCGGCGTGGTGGGCATCGATGGACTCAAGATCGAGCCGCTGCCGGCCGAGCTGGTCGGCGACGAACACCATCCGCCCCAGCCGATCCGCGACTTCGGCGCTCTCTATGAAAGACTGGACCGGCGCATCATGCTCGGCTTCGGCGGTGTGGCCGAATACGGCATCACGGTGCGCTGGGACAAGAACTTCCTCAAGGTCATCTACCTGAACTTGCTTCGGCGCAAGACCTTCCGCTGCTACGGCGGCGTGCGCTTCGGCGGGGCGATCACGATCAACGAGGCCTGGGACTTGGGCTTCGACCACATCGCCATCGCCTCGGGTGCCGGGAAGCCCACCCTGATCGAGCTGAAAAACAACCTGATCCGGGGCATCCGCAAGGCCTCCGATTTCCTCATGGCACTGCAGCTCACCGGCGCGGCCAAGGAATCCTCGCTGGCGAACCTGCAGATCCGACTGCCGGCCGGTGTCATCGGTGGCGGACTCACCGCCATCGACACCGCCACCGAATTGCTGGCCTACTATCCGGTCCAGGTCGAGAAGATCCTGCACCGCTACGAAAAGCTCTGCGCGGCCCATGGCGAGTCGGCCATACGGGCCCGCTACGACACCGAGGAACTCGGGATACTCGACGAATTCCTGGCGCACGGCCGGGCCATCCAGGCCGAGCGACGGCGCGCCGAAGCCGCAGGCGAGACGCCAGATTTCCTGCCGCTGCTGAACCAATGGGGGGGAGCCACCTTGTTCTACCGCAAGGGCATCGAGGACTCGCCGGCTTACCGCCAGAACCACGAGGAAATCAGGGAAGCCATGGACGAAGGCATCGTGCTGGCGGAAGGCTTGAATCCGTTGGTCGCGCTGGAAGACGAGCACGGCCATCTCAAGGCGGTGCGCTTCGAAAAGCTGGAAGAACGGGAAGGCCGCTGGCAACCCGCCGGAGAAATCGAGATCCCGCTGCGGAGCCTCTTCATCGCCGCCGGCACCTCGCCCAACACCATCTACGAATCCGAGCATCCGGAAACCTTCGAGATGGATCACAAGTTCTACAGGCGTCACGAGCCCGAATGGGTGGGTGAGACGCCCGGTCTGGTGCCGGTACGGGACGAACCATGGCCCAAGATCGGCAAGCCGGCCCCCTTCACCTCCTATCACCGAGGCGGCAAGTTCATCACTTTCTACGGCGACAACCATCCGGTCTATGCCGGCAACGTGGTCAAAGCCATGGCCAGCGCCAAAGACGGGTACCCCTACATCGTCCGCCTGTTCGAACAGGAGCTGAAGCGGCTCGATCCTGCCGAACAGTCCCACCGCGACCGGAACCTGCAGGCCTTCCAGGCGGTCATCGATGACGCCTTGACCGCTCGCATCGTAGCGGTGAACCGGCTGACGCCGACCATCATCGAAGTGGTCGTCCGTGCTCCGGCCGCCGCCAAACACTTCCAGCCCGGCCAGTTCTACCGGGTGCAGAACTACGAGGCGCTGGCCCCGGTGGTGGAAGGCACGGTACTCGCCACCGAGGGCATCGCGCTCACCGGCGCCTGGGTGGACAAGGACAACGGCCTGATCTCGCTGATCGCGCTGGAAATGGGCAGCTCTTCCAGGCTGTGTGCGCAGTGGAAACCCGGTGATCCGCTGGTGGTGATGGGCGTCACCGGCGCACCGACCGAAATCCCCTCGGGCCAGACCGTTGCCCTCGTCGGCGGAGGCCTGGGCAACGCGGTGCTGTTTTCGATCGGCAAGGCGTTGCGTAGCGCCGGCAACCAGGTGATCTACTTCGCCGGCTACCGCAACAGCGCGGACGTCTTCAAGGCCGAAGAACTCGAAGCGGCATCGGATCTGCTGGTCTGGACGGTGGACAAACGTGAGGGCAACACCCCCATTCCGATCACCCGCCCCGACGACAAGTCCTTCATGGGCAACATCGTCGAGGCCATGCTGGCCTATGCCAAGGGCGAACTGGGCCCCACCCCCATCCATCTCGACGACGTGGACCACATGATCGTGATCGGCTCGGACCGCATGATGGAAGCGGTGAAGCATGCCCGCCACGGCCTGCTGGCGCCTTACCTCAAACCGCACCATGCCGCCATCGGCTCGATCAACTCACCGATGCAGTGCATGATGAAAGGGGTGTGCGCCCAGTGCCTGTGCAAACACGTGGATCCGGAAACGGGACGCGAGTATTTCGTGTATTCCTGCTACAACCAGGACCAGGAACTGGATCGCGTCGATTTCCCGAATCTCCAGGCCCGGCTGCGGCAGAATTCGGTGCAGGAGAAGCTGTCGGCGCTCTGGCTGGACTGGCTGTTGACGCGGCCGTGACCATCCGGCTGAAAAGGGTCTACGAACCGAGTTCCCCGGAAGACGGCGAGCGTTTCCTGGTGGAACGGCTCTGGCCGCGCGGCATCTCTCGGCAGGCGTTGGCGCTGGACGGCTGGCTGAAAGACATCGCGCCCAGCAATGAACTACGACGCTGGTACGGCCACGATCCCCGCAAATGGGGGGAATTCAGGCAGCGCTACCTTGCCGAACTGGACCGCGCGCCGGCAGCGCTGACCCTCCTGCTGGAAGCCTGCAGCCGCGGTACCGTGACGCTGCTCTACAGTGCCCGCAATGGCGAATGCAGCAGCGCCGTCGCCCTGCGAGACTACCTGGAACGTCACTTGAATCCGGATCCGACCTGATTCGAGGCGCGCTCCAAAGCCAGGCGCAACAGACCGGCGACGCTGATGGCATCGGTGATCTCCCCGGAGATCACCATGGCGACAGCATCGGCCAGCGGAAGCTTCCAGATACGCAGGTCTTCGGTTTCCTCGAATTCCGGCTCGCCTTCCTCCAGGTCTTCCGCGACGAACACGAAGCCTTCCTCGTCGGTGACGGAATTCGAGGTGTGGAGTCGCATGAGGAGCGTCCAGGAGGCGGCGCTGAGACCGGTTTCCTCCTTCAGCTCGCGCCGGGCCGACTCCAGGATGGGTTCACCTTCGGGCGAACCACCCATCGGGATCTCCCAAGACCAGGCATCGGGTACATAACGATACTGGCCGATCAGCCAGGTATTGCCCCGGCCGTCGAGGGGGATGATACCGATCGCCCGGTTCTTGAAGTGGATGCGACCGTACAGGCTGATGCCGCCGCCGGGGTTGACGACCCTGTCCTCATCCACGTGGATCCAGGGGTTGTCGTAGATCTCCCGCCGGCTCAGCAGGCGCCAGGGATTCGGCTCCGCCACAGGATCAAGTCCGGTGGAACGCCGGGCTGAATTCGTGCACCGCCTCGATCATCGCGCCCACATGCTCGGGCTTGATGTCGGGCGTGACCCCATGGCCGAGGTTGAACACATGGCCGCTGCCCCTACCGTAACGCTCCAGGATCTTCCGGACTTCCCCGCGAATGATTTCGGGTCTGGCATAGAGCGCCACCGGATCGAGGTTGCCCTGCAAAGCCACCCTGTCGCCGACCCTCTGTCTCGCCGAACCGATGTCCGTGGTCCAGTCCAGACCGAGCGCGTCATAACCGGCGTCCGCCATCGCCTCCAGCCATTGCCCGCCGCCCTTGGTGAAGAAGATCGCGGGGATGCGGCCCCGCCCGGTCAGCCGGAGCTGCTGGCGCACGCGCTCGGCGTAGCGCAGCGAAAATGCCAGATAGTGCTCCGTATCCAGATTGCCGCCCCAGGTGTCGAACACCATCACGGCATCGACGCCCGCCGCGATCTGGGCGTTCAGATACAAGGCGACCGCATCAGCAAGCTTTTCCAGCAGTTCGTGCATCAGCGCCGGCTCCTCGTACATGAGGCATTTGACCTTGCGGAACTCCCGGCTGCTGCCCCCTTCCACCATATAGGTCGCCAGGGTCCAGGGACTGCCCGAGAACCCGATCAACGGGGCCCGATCACCCAGGCGCTGCTTGATCAGCCGCACCGCGGCCGGCACGTAGGCCAGCTCCGCTTCCGGATCCGGCACACCCAGCCGGTGGATGTCCGCAGCCCCCCGGATCGGGTTGCGGAACCTCGGTCCCTCGCCCTCGACGAATTCCAGACCCAGCCCCATGGCGTCAGGTACGGTCAGAATGTCGGAGAACAGGATCGCCGCATCCAGCCGGTAGCGCTCCAGCGGCTGCAAAGTCACTTCGCAGGCGAGTTCGGGGGAGGTGCAGAGATTCATGAAGCTGCCGGCCCGCTCCCGGACCTCGCGGTATTCCGGCAGGTAACGGCCCGCCTGGCGCATCATCCAGACCGGCGTCCGTTCGACCGGCTGGCGCAGCAGGGCGCGAATGAAACAATGAGTCATGGCATGTCCTTCGTCGGTTCGATGGCCTCAGCGGCCGTAGCATTCCAATGTGGCCCGTAACAGTCCGGCGTCCACGGCCACCGGCAGGGTCGCCTCACCCAGGGATTTGAGCAGAACCAGTCGCAGACCGCCGTCGACGTTCTTCTTGTCGACCGCCATGTGTTCGAGAAAGGCGTCCGCATCCAACTCGCGCGGCGGGACGACCGGCAGCCGCGCCCGCTCCAGCAGGCGGATCACCCTCGCCACCTCGTCGTCACCGATCCAGCCCAGGCGACGGGACAGATCGGCCGCCTGGCACATACCGATCGCCACCGCTTCGCCGTGCAGACATACACCATAGCCCATGCCGGTTTCGATGGCGTGGCCGAAAGTGTGCCCCAGGTTCAGCGTCGCCCGCACCCCGGTTTCGGTCTCGTCTTCCGCCACGATTTCCGCCTTGTTGATGCAGGACCGCTCGATGGCATAGGCGAGCGCTTCGGGATCGCGCTGCAGCAAGCGCTCGACGTTCGCTTCGAGCCAGGCCAGGAATTCCGGGTCACGGATGAAGCCGTACTTGATGACCTCGGCCAGACCCGCGCTCAGTTCGCGGTCGGGCAACGTATCCAGAGTGTCGGTGTCGGCCAGAACGCAGCGCGGCTGGTAGAAGGCGCCGATCATGTTCTTGCCGCGCGGATGGTTGACCGCGGTCTTGCCTCCCACCGAGGAGTCGACCTGAGACAACAGGGTGGTGGGCACCTGGATGAAAGGCACGCCGCGCTGATAGCAGGCTGCCGCGAAACCGGCCAGATCGCCGATCACCCCGCCGCCGAGCGCCACGATGGCGGCGTTGCGGCCGAAACGCCGGGCCAGCAAGGCATCGAACACGGCCATCGCCGAGTCCAGGGTCTTGTGGGCCTCGCCGTCGGGAAGCACGACACTGCCCGTGTCCTTGCCGGCCAGGGATGCAAGCATGCGGTCGAGGTACAGCGGCGCCACCACTTCGTTGGTCACCACCAGGACCTGCCCGCCCGGCAGATGGGCCTGTATCAGGTCGGGATGGCCCAGCAGGCCCCGTCCTATATAAATGGGGTAGCTGCGCTCCCCCAGCTCGACGTGTAAGGTTTTCATTCCGTCCGCAGTCTGGTTCCGGATTTCTCGTAGGCGTTGATGATCCGGCGCACGGCACTGCGGCTCGAATGCTGGCCGGTATCGACGACGTAGTCGGCAAGCTCGCGGTAGATGGGATCCCTCACCCGCAGCAGTTCTTCCAGCCTTTGCCTGGGATTCTCCGTCTGCAACAAGGGCCGGTTCATGTCCTTGTGCGTCCTCTCCAACTGCTTCTGGACCGAACACTGCAGGTAAATTACCAGCCCCCGTGCCGCCAGATGCTCCCGGTTCTCCGCTGCCAGCACCGAACCGCCGCCGGTGGCCAGCACGATCCTTTCCTTGCCCGTGAGATCGGCGATGACTTCCGATTCGCGGCGCCGGAATCCGGCCTCGCCCTCGTATTCGAAAATCATCGGCACCGTGACGCCGGTCCGGCGTTCGATTTCCTTGTCGCTGTCCCAGAACTCCATCCCCAGGGCACGGGCGAGCAGACGTCCCACGGTGGTCTTGCCCGCTCCCATCGGGCCGATCAGGAAGATGTTTCGACGGTTTCGCATCGTTTCCCGCCCCAACTGAAGCGGAGAATGATAACACGCGCCGCCCCCCATCCCGGCGGTCTCAGGGAGTCATGCTCGTCTGCTTGACGATCTTCGGCGTGATGAAGATGAGGAGTTCCTTCTTCCTGTCCTCGACCGCGTTGCGCCGGAACATGAAACCGATGCCGGGAAGATCGCCGAAAAACGGCACCTTGTCGGTGTTGTTGCGGCGCGTGCCTTCGTATACGCCGCCGAGCACAACCGTTTCGCCGTTGGCCACCTGCGCCACGGTGTCGATTTCACGTTTTTCGATGGCGAAATTGCCATTGGGCGCGAGTTCGCCCTTGTCATCCTTCTTGACCATGAGATCCATCAGGATATGGTCGTCCGGCGTGATGTGCGGTGTCACATCGAGTTCCAGCACGGCGGGCTTGAACGCCACGTTCTGCACAGGAATGCCGCCACCGGTACCCTGCTGGGTAATCTGGTAAGGCAGCTCCACGCCCTGCATGATCTTGGCCTTGGACTGGTCGGCGGTGAGTACCCGGGGATTGGCGACGATTTCGCCACGGCCCTCCTTTTGGGCTGCCGACAGTTCGAGATCCAGCAGGTAATCGCCCATGGAAACCACGTATTGCGCCGTGCCGTAGGGCGAAAGCGTGGTGAGCTTGGCCAGATCGACCCCCAAGTCCGCCATGCTTCCGGTGGGATTCAGGCGCTCGGCGGCGGTCAGGTTTTTAGGCCGGAAATCCAGCTTTGCCCCCAGCTCGCGCAGGAAATCCACGTTGGCGATGACCACCCGTGACTCGATCATCACCTGCCGCACCGGCTTGTCGAGCTGCCGCACCAGGTCGCGGATACGTTCGAGGTTCCTCGGGGTATCCTGGACGATGAGTTGGTTGGTGCGCGGATCGGTGGTCACGTTGCCGCGACTCGAAAGGATCGACTGGGTGACGTCGTAGGCCTCCGTCGACGTCACACCCGGTCCACCGGTCAGGGCTTCCGGCCGGGTGATGGCTTTTTCCGCCTTTTCGGTCGTGCCCATGATGACCTTCTTGATGTCGTCGGCCTTGGTGTAGTTGATCTGGATGATCTCGGTGCGCAGCGGCTCCAGGTCCTCGACGACTTTCAACGCCTCCAGTTCGTCGCGCTCGCTCCGGTTGATCTCATCCAGCGGAGCCACACGGATGACGTTGCTGTTCGCCTCTTGCCGCTTGCCCAGCCCTTTGGCCTTGAGCACCAGGTCCAGGGCCTCGTCCCAGGGAACCTCGTTGAGTCTCAAGGTGACGCTGCCCTGCACGGAGTCCGAGGCCACGATGTTCAGATTGGTGAAGTCCGCCAGAATCTGCAGGACGTTCCGCACCGGGATGTCCTGAAAGTTCAGGGAAAGACGCTCCCCGGTGAACACGAGCCGCCGCTTCTTGGCCTCCTCTTTTTCCGCACGGCTCAGGGGGCGCAGTTCGACGGTGAGCAGTTTGCCGGACTGATAGGAAGAGTAATCGTATTCGTCCGACACCGGCGTAATCAGCAGTCTCGTACCCCGGCCGACGGGCATCGCCTCGACCCATTTCACCGGGGTGGCGAAATCGATCACTTCCAACCTGCGCGCCAACCGGCCCGGCAGGCTGGTGCCGGGGAGGTCGGCGACGACGCTGCGCCCTTCTTCGCGGAGATTGATGAGGGAATTCGGATCACTCAGCGTGACCAGCAACCTCCCCTCGCCCTTCTCGCCGCGCCGGAAATCGATGCTCTCGACCTGTGGTCCCCCGACCACGGGCCGTTCGGTCACGACGACCGGCGCCGAAGCCGAATCGTCGGCCCGGCTCCCGGCCTTCCCACTCTGCAGGGTCACATACAGGAAGCGCCCGGCAACGCGGGTGGTATAAGGGACCGCAGTGGCCAGATTCAGGATCACCCGTGTCCTGCCGCCGGCCGCGATGGCCTGGACCGTTTCGACGCCGGCCTGGTGCACCGGGATCGGCTTCTTGTCCAGATCGCTTCGGACACCGGCCAGATCCAACGCGATCCGTGCGGGATGTTCCGTGGTGAAAGACCGGGGTTCCGGCACGGGTCCGTCGAAACCCAGGCGAAGCTGGAAATTCTCGCTGGGCAGGGCCGTGAAATCGACGGACTGCAACGCCACTCCGCCCGCCAGAGCCACCCCACCCCAGCATAGGGCGAAGATGCCCGCAATCCAGCAAGGCGGGACTCTGCCGCTCCCAACATATCGAATAACAAACCGTCTCACTCGGCCCTCTTCATTTTTTGTCACCACCGGCTTCGATCAGCGTCATCGTGGTGATGCGCTCGAGCCATCCGCCCTGTGCATCCGGAACGATTTCGACCAGCTCCACCCCGTTTTCGCTGATGCGGGTGATCCTGCCGAAATTCCTGCCCATGTGGTTACCGGTCCGGACCCGGTGTATCGTGCCGTCGGCGGCCCGCACCAGCGCCCACATGATTCCGGACATCCGGACCGTCCCGACCATTCTCAAGGTATCCAACTCGTAACTCTCGAGCTGCTCCTTCTGGCGGGACAAGTCCGGGCGAATCCCGTTGTCGGCCGCCGCTGTCCCGGCATCGTCGGGCTTTTCGATGGATTTGAAAGGATCATGCAAACCGGCCGGGTTGAACAGGAATGGCGATACCGTTCTGATTTCCGGCAGCGGCTCGATAGTGATTTTCTGGCGCGCCTTGACGTCGGCCACATAGCTCCTGAGGTCGGCCAATTCGTCCTCGGCGCAACCGGACAAGCAAACCAGCACCGCCGGCGCCCATGCGTACTTCGCACGAACCATCATCAGCGTCGCCCGCGGTCAGCCGGGGAGGACGGTACGGCGCCGTCGTCGAGGTAGCGATAAGTCTTCACCAGCGCCGTCATGACCAGTTCGGCCTCGCCGGGCTTGGGTCCTGCGCCATCGGCGGAACGCGAAACGATCTTCACGTTGTGGACGGTCACGATCCGGGGAAGCGACGCCAGGCCGCTTACGAAGGCTCCGAACTCCATGTAGGTTCCGACCACCCGGATCTCGATCGGCAGTTCGGCATAGAATTCCTTGGAAACCTCCCCGCCCGGCTTGAACAGCTCGAACTCGAGGCCGCTTGCCAGACCGGTCTGGGAAACGTCCACCAGCAGATCGGGCACCTGGGTGCGGTCGGGAAGCTGCCGCAGCAGGTCACCGAAGGTCTTCTCGATGTCCGCAAGTTGCAGCTTGTATTCTTCGAGGTTGACCGCCTTTTTCTGTTTGATCTCGAAGGTTTCCTTGAGCTCCTGCTCCCGGCGCTGCTGATCCTCCAGTGCGGCCAACTGGGTACGGGTGTCGAGGTAATACCAGACACCGGCAAGCACGGTACTCAGCACGGCGATGACGGCGAGTTTGACCGGCGTCGGCCAGGACCCGGCATACTCAAGGTCCCAGTTGATTTTCGCGAGGTTCACGGCGCCGCCTTGCCCCCTGGCAGCGACTCTTCGCCGGTCCGGCCCCTGGGACCCTGTTTCATTCGCAGGGTGAACCGGCTACCCTTCTCCCGTTCCTTGCCCCTTCCCTGTGCATCCTGCTTGTTTTCGATGACCTCCAGGACCGGATCGTACAACCACTCCGATCCTTCCAGATTGCGCATGTAGGCGGAAACCCGGGCATTGGACTGGGCGAAGCCGTTGACCGTGATGGCGCGCTCCTCCTGGGTCAAGTCCCGCAGGCTGACACCTTCCGGCACCGTCCGCGCGATTTCGTCGAACAGATGCACTTCTTCCGGCCGGCTCAACTGCAGTTGCTGGATGATTTCCATCTTGGCCACCAGCCGGCTCTTCTTGGCTTCCAGGTCCCTGATTTCCGCGATCTGGCGCTCCAGCGCCCCTATCTCGCCCTCGAGATACTGATTCCGCCGATTCTGGGTATCCATGGCGGCACTGATCTGGGTCCGTATCAGCAGCATCATCGCCGCGGTCAGGGCAAGACCGAGCCCGGTCCAGAGGGCGAATTCCTTCTGCCGTTCGCGCCTGAGCGCAGCGCGCCAGGGCAGGAGGTTGATGCGCGCCATCAGTCGAAACTCCGCAGTGCCAGGCCGCATGCCAGCATCAGGGCGGATGAATCGTAACTCAGGCGCTCCTGCCGCACCCTTCCCGAAAAACTCATGTGACGGAAGGGATTGGCAATCACGGTGGGAACCTGCAACGCCGCCTCGACGTAACGGTCTATCCCCGGAATCATGGCGCAGCCGCCGGCCAGCACCACCGCATCGAAACCACGCTGCGCAGTGGACGACAGATAGAACTGGAACGATCGGCTGATCTGCTGAACCAAGGCATGCTTGAACGGCTCCAGCACCTCTTCGGCATAGTTGCCGGGAAGGCTCCCCTCCTTCTTCGCCAGCCCCGCTTCCTCGTAGGTCAAACCGTAGCGCCGCTGGATCTCGTCGGTGAGCTGCATGCCGCCGAAACCCTGTTCCCGCGTGTAGATGATGGAACCGCCATGGATGACGTTGAGCGTCGTGGCCATGGCGCCCACATCGGCTACGGCAACCGCCCGGTCGCGGAGGAGCGGTGGAAGCTGATCCCGGACAAGTTCGAAGGCGCGTTCGATGGCATAGGACTCGACATCGACGATCTCGACGCCGAGTCCGGCATTTTCCAGTACCGAGACCCGGTCTTCCACGTTCTCCCGGCGGGTCGCCACCAGCAGCACATCCAGCAGATCGGGATTCTTCGGATTCTTCCCCAGTACCTCGAAATCCAGGCTGACTTCCTCCCTGGCGTGAGGAATGTACTGGTCCGCCTCCAGTTCGATCTGCGCCTCGAGTTCGTCGCCCTCCAGGTTGGCGGGTAGGGCGATGCGCTTGGTGATGACCACCGAGCCGGGCACCGCGACCACCGCGTGCCTGAGCGCGGTCCCCGACTGTTTGACCACGGCCCGGACCGCCGCCGACACGTTGTCCGGCTCGGCAAGGGTGTTGTCGACCACCGTGTTGCGGGGCAAAGGCACAACGCCATAGCTTTCCACCTGGTAGCCGCCGTTCTTTCTGCTCAGCTCGAGCAGCTTGACCGCCGCCGCGCTGATGTCGATCCCCAGCAGGAGCGGTTTCTTCCTTCCTAGGCCCCACATGGCTGACATGTCACCGGAAAATGGAACGGAGCTCGGAAAGCCGCAACATGCTACTGGAAAACGACATCTTTGATAATTCAAAGATACCCCGAAACGGGACCCACGGAGGAGACACGGAATGATCGGCCGAAGCAGCCCGCGGTGGCGGTTCGCTCCCTTCGGACAACTGGGGTATCATGCAAACCTTAATATAAAAACGCTCCCCCTACAAAATCCTCTCCGGTGAACACCCCTCGGGCAGCCGCGGATGTCACCGCCATCGCCGAAACCAACGTCGTGGCAATTTTTTCCCGAAAGACCAGAAGACCCCGTTACTGGCTGATGACACTCGAAGTCCTGCTGGTCGCCATCCTGGTCATCGCGCTGGGGCTGTTCGGACTGTACCGCCATCTCGAACCGCAATTGCCGGACATCGCGATACTGAAAGAAGTGCGCTATCAGATCCCCATGTCGGTCTACAGCCGCGACGGCAAGCTGATCGCGCAGTTCGGCGAGAAGAAGCGCAGCCCCGTCGCCATCGGCAGCGTCCCCCAGGACCTGATCCATGCGTTCATTGCGGCCGAAGACGACCGCTTCTATGACCACGTCGGAGTGGATTACCAAGGCATCCTGCGCGCCGTGCTCACCTTCGCCCGGACCGGCGAAAAACGTCAGGGCGGCAGTACGATCACCATGCAGGTCGCGCGCAACTTCTTCCTGAGCAGCGAGAAGACCTTTCTCCGCAAGATCAAGGAAATCATGCTGGCGATCCGGATCGATTCGGAACTCTCCAAAGACCAGATTCTCGAGCTCTACCTGAACAAGATCTATTTCGGCCAGCACGCCTACGGCATCGAGGCCGCGGCCCAGGTGTACTACGGCAAACACGTGGGTGAACTGACCCTCGGTGAGATGGCGATGATCGCCGGGCTCCCCAAGGCACCGTCCGCCTTCAACCCGGTCGCCAACCCCGAGCGGGCCCAGACCCGTCGCAACTACGTACTGCGGCGCATGCGCAAGCTACGCTTCATCACCGACGAGGTCTACCAGAGAGCCCTGAACGAGCCGATCACCGCTCGCATCCACACCCGGCTCATCGAGCTGGACGCCCCCTATGTCGCCGAGATGGTACGCGCCGAGATGTATCAGCAATACGGCGATGATGCCTACGAGAGTGGCTACGCGGTCTACACCACCATCGACAGCCATGCCCAACGAACGGCGGAGTCGGCCCTGCAGTCGGGTTTGCGAGCCTACGACGAAAGGCACGGCTACCGCAAAGCCAAGGTTCACATCGATCTCAAACAGCTGAAGGCCAAGTCGGCGTGGAACCAGATACTGGAAGACCAAGGCCCCGCGGGCGACACCGTGCCAGCGTTGGTACTCACCGCCACCGACACGACCGCGGGTCTCTATACCGTAAATCACGGCGAACCCGAACTCTCCTACGACGCCGTCCGCTGGGCCAGACCGTTCATCAGCGTGGATGCCCATGGGGTGCCGCCCCGCTCGGTCAAGGAGGTACTCAAGCCCGGTGACGTGATCCGGATCCGCAAGAACGCCGACGGCCGTTGGGTGCTGACCCAGATTCCCAAGGTCCAGGGCGCGCTGGTCGAGCTGGATGCCGACAGCGGCGCCATCATCGCCGTCGCCGGCGGCTTCGACTACCGGCTCAGCAAGTTCAACCGCGCCAGCCAGGGCCAACGCCAGCCCGGGTCGGGATTCAAACCTGTGGTGTATTCCGCCGCCCTGGATTCGGGGTTCACCCCGGCGAGCGTGGTCAACGATTCACCGGTATCCTTCCCAGACCCCGCCTCGCCTGGCGGGATCTGGCGGCCGCACAACTATTCGATGAAATACGCAGGGCCCACCCCTTTGCGGGAAGCCCTGGCCAAATCGCGCAACATGGTGTCCATCCGACTCTTGCGCGCCGTCGGTCTGCCCAAAGTAATCGAGCTGGCAGAAAAATTCGGCTTCACGCCGGACGAACTGCCCCGCTCGTACACGCTGGCGCTGGGTTCCGGTACCGCCTCCCCGCTCCGGATGGCCCAGGTCTATGCCGTGTTCGCCAACGGGGGCTACCGGGTCGACCCCTACCTCATCAGCCGCATCGAAACCCAGAACGGTCGGCTGCTGTATCAGGCCACGCCGGCCATCGCCTGCCTGGACTGCGCCGATGGCAAATCCACGGCGAACCGGGCGAAACGGGTCATCTCGGAAGAAGTCCATTACATGATGCACTCCATGCTGCAGGATGTGGTTCGCCGGGGCACCGCCACCAAGGCATTGGAGCTCGGACGATCAGACCTGGCAGGCAAGACCGGCACCACCAATCAGTACCGCGACGCCTGGTTCAATGGCTATGTGCCCGGTCTCGTGACGGTGGCGTGGGTGGGATTCGACTCGTACCAGACGCTCGGCGACAAGGAAACCGGCGGACAGACTGCATTGCCCATCTGGATGGAGTTCATGAAGGAGATGCTGCGCGACGTGCCCGAGCGCAAATTTCCCCAGCCTGCCGGGATCATGACCGCACGGATCGACCCCGCGACGGGAAACCGGCTGCCCGCCAGCGTCCCCGGCGGGATCGTGGAACTGGTGCCGCGGCCGACGCCCCAACCCGGCTTCGATGCCGCCGCCGAGGAGCCCGAAGTCGCCGCCCCGGCATCCCAGTCCGATGCCTCGGGCGCGCGCGCCCCCGAATCCATCCCCCCCGAAGAGGAAGAAATCGGGGAGGCTCCACCGGCGCAGCCCGCGGAGACGCCAAAGCCGACGGAATCCTTGTTTTGACGGTGGGAACGGAAAGTGAGAACCCGCCAGAAAACACGCTCTCACCTGGCCTGGGCGGCTGCCCGGCTGATGGCCGAGCAAGGCATCGACGACCCCCAGCAGGCACTGAACAAGGCTGCCGCCCGGCTAGGCCAGACCGACCGACGTCAGTTGCCGGAACCGGATGAGGTCGACGCAGCCCTGATCGAGTATAACCGGCTGTTCCGGCCGGCCATGCAGAGCGCCGAACTGGACCGACAGCGCGTTCTGGCTCTGGAGGCCATGGAGTTCCTCGCGGAGTTCGATCCGCGCCTCACGGGCGCAGCACTGGACGGAACCGCCGGCCGCCACAGCTCGATCACGCTGCAGGTGTTTGCCGATGCGCCGGAAGAAGTCATGCGCAAACTGCTCGACGCCCATGTGCCGTTCCGCGAAACCTCGTGCCGATGCCGGCTCCGGGGTGAGAACGCGACGCTCCCCGCCCTCTCGTTCTACGTGGACGAAACGCCGATGGAGCTGTGCATATTCCCGGCGACGGCGGCCGGGCGGGCCGCCGCTGCGGGAAACAGGGAGGGCGGGGCATCGATCCGGGAGCTGCGCACCCTGCTCGGGAGAGCGGCCGGCACGGAAAACGGGGAGACGGACTGAGCCCCGCCCGAGCAGCGGCGGCCGCCCCCGCTTCGTCAGCCGCGGCCGTATTTGCGGCGGAATTTGTCGACGCGGCCCGCGGTATCGACGATCTTCTGCTTACCCGTATAGAATGGGTGACAGGCCGAGCAGACTTCGACGTGGAAATCCTTGCCGATCGTAGATCGGGTTTCAAAGGTGTTTCCGCAACTGCAGCTTACGGTCACCGTCGTATAGTCGGGATGAATGTCTGGCTTCATGGTACGAGGTACTCCAAGGGGCTCGAACGGACGAAATCTGGCATGGTACTGTAATCGGACCACCGCAGCAAGCCGCGACCCCGGAAACCCTCGCCCTCCATTCCCTGTCTCCCCATGAGAATCATCACGCTGAACGTGAACGGCATCCGCTCGGCCGCGCGCAAGGGCTTCTTCGACTGGCTGCCGAAGCAGAACGCCGACATCGTCTGTCTGCAGGAAATCAAAGCCCAGACCACCCAGCTCAACGACGAACTGTTCTGGCCGGAAAGCTATGCCTGTTATTACCTGGAAGCCGAGAAAAAAGGCTACAGCGGCGTGGCCCTCTACGCTCGCAAGGAGCCCGACGATGTGATCCAGGGCCTGGGCTGGGACGACATGGACACGGAGGCTCGTTACCTGGAGGCCCGCTTCGGCGAGTTGAGTGTGGTGTCGCTGTACATTCCGTCCGGCTCATCCAGTGAACAGCGCCAGGCCGTCAAATTCGGTTTCCTCGACCGTTTCCTCCCCTTCCTGGACGATTGCGCCCGCTCCGGCCGGCAATACATTTTCTGCGGCGACTGGAACATCGCGCACAAGCCCATCGACCTGAAGAACTGGCGTTCGAATCAGAAAAACTCCGGTTTCCTGCCGGAGGAACGCGCCTGGCTGGACCGGGTGTTCGAGGAAGCGGGCTGGGTCGATGCCTTCCGCGCGGTCAATCCGGAACCGGAGCAGTACACCTGGTGGTCCAACCGCGGGCAGGCCTGGGCCAAGAACGTGGGATGGCGCATCGACTACCAGGTCGTCAGTCCGGGACTGCGCGAGCTGATCCGCTCCGCGGCGATCTACAAGGAAGAGCGCTTCTCCGATCACGCCCCGCTCATCATCGACTATGACCTCACCCTCTGAACCGATCGCGCGCCGAATCCTGAGCGGCCGCATGCTGGCCGCCTTCGCCATGGGCTTCTATGGTGGCGCGCCCCTGCTGCTGACGGGATCGGTATTGCTGGCCTGGATGGAGGAGCGCGGTATCGATCTGACCACCATCGGCCTGTTCGCCCTGGTGGGTCTGCCGTATACCCTGAAATTCCTTTGGGCGCCGGTGTTCGACCGCTTCCACTGGCCCCGGCTGGGGCGGCGGCGCGGCTGGCTGCTGCTGACGCAGCTCCTGCTGGCGGTGTCGATCGGCAGTCTCGCCGTTTACGGCCCCGGCGCTTCCGCCCTCGTGCTGGCGGGACTGGCGCTGGCCGTCGCCTTCTTTTCCGCCTCGCAGGATACGCTGATCGATGCCTACCGGCGGGAAAGCCTGCACGACCGTGAACAGGGCCTGGGCGCCTCGCTCTATGTCAACGGCTATCGCCTGGGAATGCTGCTGGCTTCGGGCGGCGGCCTGATCCTTGCCGACTGGATCGGTTTTTCCGACATGTATGGCCTGATGGCGGCGCTGATGGCAACGGGGATGCTCGTCACCCTGCTGCTGCCGGAGGCCGCTGCCGGAGAAGCGCATCCGAACAGCCTGAAGGACGCGGTGGTGCTGCCTTTCGTCGAATTTTTCCGGCGCAGCGAAGCCGTTTGGATCCTGCTGTTCATCCTTCTGTACAAGCTGGGCGACACCGTGGCCGGGCAGATGACCACGCCGTTCTATCTGGAAATGGGCTTCAGCAAGACCGAGATCGGCGCGGTGGTCAAGCTGTTCGGCTTCTGGGCCACGGTGCTCGGCGGCCTGGCCGGCGGCGCGCTGATCCTGCGCTACGGCATCTACCGCACACTGTGGCAGTTCGGCCTGCTGCAGCTCCTTTCCACCGCCGCCTTCGCCGTGCTGGTGCACACCGGCCCGCAATTGCCGGCGCTGACCGCGGTGATCAGCTTCGAGAATCTGTCCGCGGGCATGGGCACGGCCTCCTTCGTCGCCTTCATGGCCAACCAGACCGACCGCCGCTTCACCGCCACCCAATATGCGCTGCTGTCCAGCCTGATGGGCGTGCCACGCGTGATCGCCGCCGCCCCCTCCGGCTGGCTGGCCACGACCGTAGGCTGGCAGAACTTCTTCATCCTCTGCGCCCTGTTCGCCATCCCCGGACTGCTGGTGCTGCCCCGGTTCCGGACCTGGCTGGCCGACTGATAACGCCTACCCCGGCCGGAACCGCTCCAGACCGGCCATGCGTCCCCATTGCGGCAACCGGGCCTCGGGCCCCTCGATGACGGCCAAAGGCGGGGCGCGGTCCGCCAGCGCATTGATCCGCGCTCACGCACATGCGCCGTCGTATGCCTTCCCAGGCTTTTTCTTCTTCACGTTATCGCGCAAACCGCGGGCGATGCGTCGCGCATTCGCACGCAAGTTGTCGCTATCTTTGCCGAAATCCCCGCGGCTCGGCCGCACGTAATCGCGCTCCGGCCACATGACCAGCACCTGCCACGCGCCGTCGAGAAGATTTTTCAGATGCTTACCCATGGCTCGAAGTCCATCAGCCAATCGAGTCCGGGCAAAGCCGGCAAAAGGCGCTCGCTTCTCAGCGTCCATTCCCCACCGGCGCCGCGAACGCATCCGACACCAGGGTCTGATTGTCCCCGCCGGTGAGGCTGGAGAGAAACTCGACCAAGGCATCCACTTCCTGCGCCGACAGCCCCAGCGGGCGGATCAGCGGGTCGAGGTTTTCGTTGGGCTCGCCGCCCCGGTTGTAGAACTCGACGACCTCCCTCAGGCTGGCGAAGACGCCGTTGTGCATGTACGGCGCGGTGAGGGCGACGTTGCGCAGGGTGGGCGTGCGGTATTTCCACCGGTCGGCCGGGTTCTGGGTGATTTCGTAGCGCCCGAGATCGCCGGGGACGGGCCCGGCGACCTGGGCAAAGGTTTTCGCGTCGACCTCGAAGGACACGCCCGGCGCCACCTGGACGCGCCGGGCGGCAGGCGTCTTGTCCATGCTGGCGCGGTAGCCGACGCCGGTGTTGTGCAGCGCGTCGTCGGTGAACAGGGCATGGCGGTCCCCAACCGTGTGGCAGGCCGCGCAGCCTGCCTTGCCGGTGAACAGTTCGAATCCCTTGCGCGCGGCTTCCGACAGCGCCCCGCTTTCGTGTCCATAACGCCAGCGGTCGAACGGCGAATCGCCCGATACCAGGACGCGCTCGTAGCAGGCCAAGGCCTGGCCGACGGTCTCCATGCCCGGTCCGCGGCCGAAGGCCTGTTCGAACAGGCCGCGGTAATCCGGCAGCGACTCGATCCGATCCAACACGAAGCCGACGGAAGGGTTGCCCATCTCGTTGGCCGCCAGGAAAGGCCCCCAGACCTGGTTTTCCAGCGATGATTCGCGGCCGTCGTGGAACAGTTTCGTCAGATAGGCGACGTTGTAGAGCGTCGGCGCATTGCGCCGGACCGTGCGCCCCTCGATGCCGGTCGCCGTGGCCTGCTCCTGGCTGGTGAATCCCTGCTCGGGGATATGGCACATGGCGCAGGAGAAGGTCTGGTTGAGCGAGAGGCGGCGGTCGTAGAACAGCTTGCGCCCCAGGGCGATCTTGGCGGGAGTCAGCGGGTCGTCGGCCGGCACGGGCAGTTTCGGCAGTCCCAGCACCGGCCGTTGCGCCCGCTGGAACAGATCGGCCGGCCGGCCACGGCGCGCGTCCAAGGCCAAGGCATGGGTCTCATAAGCCGGGCTGGCATAGCCGGTCTTGTCATCGCCGGCCCGAAGCGGCGGGGATGCCGCCTGTCCGCCTACAGGCACCGGGACTTCCTGCAGCAGCGTCTTCACATCCGCCAGCACCAAATCCGGATGCAGCACCGAAACCGTATAGACGTTGCGAATCCGTTTTTGCCCATCGATCAGAAACACCCGCAGCAGATGGGAATACTTGCCGGTCGAGCGTCCAGCCGCGTCGTATTCCTTCTGCACCGACTGGCCGTAGGCTTCCAGAATCGGCTGAAGTTCGGCCTCGGAGCGCGTGGTGAGGAAATGCCAGTCCACCCCTCCGTCGCGGAAGCCCTCGCCGTAGCGACGCATGGCCTCGGGCGTGTCGTGCTCCGGATCGAAACTCAGGGTGAGAAGGCGGAGCCGGCCGGCCGGCTCCGGCTCCGACTTCAACGCATTCCTGAGCTTCTGGAACACCACCGTCGCCAAGGGACAGCCGTTGACGTCGTCGCAGGTGGAATAGATGAAGCCGAACAGGACGATACGGCCGTCGTACAAGGCATGGAGCCGGAGCGGCCGTCCGTCGGAATCCAGCACGACACCGTCCGCCGCCGTGCCCAGAACCGGGAGCTCGTAGCTGCCCGGTTCCGGCGCGGAGAACGGCAGGTTGCGGTAGCCGGGCGCCAGTCCGCCGGCGAGAACCGGCGCCGCCGACAGCAGCGCCGGAAGCAGGCAGGCCAGGAGCCGGCACGAAAGGGGAACAAGATTCACGCCGGAAACTTCCGGTGACGAAGACTCATTCCGCCCTGGCCTGCACCACGCGGTTTCCGTCGCCCGCCGGCCCCGCATAAAGCGCCCGCGCCCCGAACCGCATCTGGTGCGGACGCCCCAGCTTCTCGGCGTAGAAGTCGATGGCGAACTGCTCCTTCAGCTCCTTGCCGTCCCAGTAGTAGAGCTTGAGGAATTGCTCGTCGTCCTTGCCCTTCTTGTCCCAGTTGGCCAGGAGCGAGGAGGTGTAGTACAGCCGCTGGCCGTCCCAGCTCGAGGACACCATGTTGACCTGGGCGCCGATGGTCTTTTCGTAGACTTGCCTCGGATGGTGCGGATCACTGATGTCGAACAAACGGGTCTTGCCGTCCATGAAGGTGTTCACCCACAACCGGCTGTCATCGTTGGAGATGGAGATGTCGACCGGCAGCGGAACCTTTGCCGGCTCGCCGATGTCGGCCACGGCCTTGGCCTGCCACTCGCCCTCGCCGTCTTCGTAGATCAGCCAGAGCTGCGAGGTGAGCGCCGTGCTGGTGAAGCAGTAGTTGTGGGCTTCGCCCCAGGCGCAGCGGATTTCCAGCGGCGCGCCGGGCACGTCGAAGACCTTCTTCGGCTGCTTGGTGTGCAGATCCCAGGTCACCACGGTGTTGCCGAAATGCTTCATGGCCTCGGGGTCCGCCAGCATCTTGCCGAAATCCATCATGTAGTTGTTCCAGCCGGTGAAGGACGAGGTCACCAGCAGGTTCTTGCGGGGCAGCGCACGCACGTCGTAATCGTAGCCATCGGCATACTTGCCGGTCTTGATCGCCCCGCGCAGGTCGCCGTCGGTCGGGATCCAATGGGTGGCGACGTATTCGCCGGCATTGGTGTATTCCACCAGCGCCGTGCGGCCACCGTGGTCCTTGTTGTTGGAAAGCCCCGTGATGAGCATGCGTCCCGGCAGGGCGTACAAGGTGTGCGGCCCGACTACGCCGCCGCTCTTCTCCACGAAGTCGGTGATGGTCTTCGAGAGGACGGGCCTGGCAGGATCGCTGTGCACGTCGAACACGAAGATCTTGCTGGTATCGAGCCCGCCGGCCCAGAGGTACCGGCGGTCGTCGGTGAAGTCCGAATGATGCGCCTCGTTGCGGCCGCCCACCGAAAGCGTGTTCACCACCTTGCCGTATTGCGGCGATTTAGGGTTGGCGTCCACGGTGACCAGCTTGTCCTGCTCGTCACCGACGCCTTCGGCCCCCAGCGTCCAGACGTAGATGTAATCCTCCTGCCCGGTGATCTTCTTCATGTAGGGCGAGGCGCAAGTTTCGTCGGCCCTCACGCCGGCCGGCGCCGCGAGCGCTAGGGCCAAACCCGAAACCAGTGCCCGCAAAGCGAAATGCATGGATGGTCCTGAAACGATGAATCTCTTCATGGCATAACCTCTTTCTTCTATGTTATATGACCGGTCGTCTCGAAATAGCTCAAAAATTTTTCAGGCTCGGAAATATCCCTCCAACAGGTTGCGGCAACATTCTTCCAGCGGCCGGACGGACTGTTCGACCTTCATCCGCAGCAAGGCGCCCTGCCAGGCGTCGACGAGGCAATCGGCCAGGTCTTCGGCAGTCCGATCGCGCCGGAACGCACCTTCGCTCTGGGCACGGGCGATGCCTTGCGCCAGCTTGTCCCGATAACGGTGCAGCGCCTCCCGCAGTGCCTCACGACAGGTATCGCTGGTGTCCCCGATCTCGCCCATCAGGTTGCCCAGTAGGCAGCCACCCTTGAATTGCCGGCGGGCGGCTTCTCCGATCAGTGTATGGAAATACGCCTGCAGGGCTTGGGCGCCGTTCAGTGCGGAATTCCGGAGATGGCCGTCGAGCTGCAGGATGAACGGCTCGATATAGTGCCGGATCACCTCGGCGCCGAATTCCTCCTTGCTGGCGAAGTAGTTGTAGAACGACCCCTTCGGCACGCCCACGCTGTGCAGTATGTCCTGCAGTCCGGTGCCGTGGTAGCCTTGTTCCATGAGCAAAGCCACGCCTTCGTTCAGCAGCCTTTCCCGGATCAGTTGTTTGGTTGCGGTCTTCGCCATGCGAGAATGATACGACCAGTCGTCTCATATCCGCAAGCAGGCGAGCCTGATCCCGTGCCTCGAATCGCCTGCCTGAAAACATGGAGTCCCCTGCACACCGCGACGGCCGGCAATCCCACCACCACAGGAGTCAGAGCCCCATGAACAACGTCGTCACCAATACACTCAAACTCGGCCTCTTCCTGGCGATAACCTTCGGCACCGCTGCCCGCGCGGACGACTTCGACCAGCTCAAAGCCACGACGCCCAGCGAGCGAGCAGCTGCCCAGACCGAGTACATGAAGAACCATCTGGGTCTCACGGATGCCCAGATGCCCAAGATCGCCGCCATCAATCAAAAATACGCCGAACAGATGGAACCCGTGATCAAGGGCGCCGACGGCGGTCTCGGCAAAATGCTCAAAGCCCAGGCGATCCAGGAAAACAAGGATGCCGAACTGCGGCAGATCCTGACGCCCGATCAGTTCGAGCGCTTCGCTTCATCCAAGGACGAGATGCGCGAGGCGGTGAAGCGGGTCCTGCGGAAGGAGTGAACGACCGTTCTGCGACTTTCGACCACCGCTGCCGATTCCACGGCACCCGCCCTCCGGACCATTCGAGTCTCGTCGCTGGCGCTTGCGCATCAAGGCTTCCGCTCCGCCTCGATACGCTTGAGCAGAGAAAACAGATCGCTGCGGGTGGAGAGGACGAGGGTGGCGTCGCGGTCGATGATCCTGCGGTAGGTCTCCATGCTCTTGAGGAAACGGTAGAACTCGGCGGCCTCGGGGCTCTGGGTGTATGCCTTGGCGTAGATCTCGGTGGCCCTGGCATCGGCTTCGCCGACGATCTCCTGGACCCGCTTGTAGGCGGTGGATGCGATCTCGTTGATGTCACGCTCCTTGTTGCCGGCGATGCGGGCGGCCTCGCCTTCCCCTTCCGAACGGAAACGCTGGGCGATCTGCAGGCGCTCGCTGATCATGCGCTGGTGGATGCGTTCCAGCACCTCCGGATTGTAGTTGAGGCGCTTGAAGCGCACGTCGAGCAGCTCGATCCCGAATTCCGCCAGCTTGGGGGCCGCACTCTCGAACACGTCTTTCTCGATCTGCTGCCGCCCGACCCGGATCGGGCGCAGCCCGCCTTCCGGCAACTGAGCAGCCAGGCCTTCGTCCCGCAAGGGCTGGCGCTCCTTGTCGCTGCGCACGACTTCGATCAGTTCGTGCCGCGCGATGGCGGTACGGGTTTCGCTGCCGAGGATGTCCTCCAGCCGCGACTGGGCGCTGCGTTCGTCCCGCAGCCGCAGGTAGTAGCGCATGGCATCGGTGATGCGCCAGCGGGCGAAGGTATCGACCTGGAGGTAGGTCTTGTCCTTGGTGGACATCTCGACCATGGGACCGTCCCAGGCCAGGTAGCGCTTGTCGAAGCGGTTGACCTGCTGGACGAAGGGCAGCTTGAAGTGAAGGCCGGGTTCGGTGATCGGCTCGCCCACCGGCCGGCCGAACTGGGTGACGATGACCTGCTCGGTCTGGTCGACGGTGTAAGCGGACAGATACAGCGCCAGCAGCACCAGCGCGGCCACGAGGGAAACCCGGTGTCTTGCGGCGATCATCGCTTTTCCTCCTGCACCGCGACCGGCAGGGGCAGCATCGGCAATATCTGCTGCACCGTGTCGTCGACCACGATCGACTGCTTGGCTTGGGGCAGCACCTCGCCCATGGTTTCGAGGTAGAGCCGCATGCGTGTCACCTCCGGCGCCTTGACGTACTGCTCCAGCACGGCACTGAAGGCGGCGACGTCGCCTTCCGCCTCGTTGATCCGCTTGAAGCGGTAACCTTCCGCCGCCCGGATCTGCTGATCGGCCTCGCCGCGGGCGCGGGGCACCGCCTTGTTGTAGTCACCGTTGGCGAGGTTGATGGCGTTCTCGCGGTCCTGCTGGGCACGGTTGACTTCGTTGAAAGACGGCTGGACCGGCTCCGGCGGATTCACGTTCTTGAGCTGCACCTGGCTGATGAATACGCCGAGGTGGTAAAGCTCGGCCAGCGCCCGCATCCGTTGCAGCGAGGTATCTTCGATTTCCTGCCGTCCGATGGTGATGATCTCGTCCACGGTGCGGTCGCCAACCACGGCGCGCATGACGGATTCGGAAATGTCGCGCAACGTCTGACCGGGGTCGCGCACCGCGAACAGATAGTCCTGAGGTTCGGTGATGCGGTACTGGACGATCCACTCCACCAGCGCCGCATTCAAATCGCCGGTGACCATGGACCGTTCCTTGCCGGGCTCCAGACCGGCCTGATCCGGATTGGTCGCGCCCGGCGAGAAAAATCCGAACTCCAGCTTGAGCTGGCGCTGGGTCGGCACGGCGATGACGCCGTCGATACCGTAAGGCAGCTTGAAATGGAGACCCGGCGGAACCTTGTGGATGTACTTGCCGAACCGGAGCACCACGCCTTCGGATTCGGCCGGGATCGTATAATAGGCGGTCCACAGCCCCATGAGCGCCAAGACGATCAGGACGATGCGGGCAGGCGAAGCCGGCAACGATCCGGAGAGTGGCTTGGCGATGCGCCCCCAGGGTGAGTTCGAATTTTCCATATCGGCTCCTGTCTATTCGGGCAGCCGGACAAACGGCACGAGTCAGTCCGCCTGGAGCTCGATGGTGCCGCTCACATTCACCTCGATCCTCTGCGTCCCGGCCTCGATCGGTACCGGCGCAGCGGCTTCCGCGGCCATGGCGCGGATGCCCGGTGCCATCGGCCTGACGGGCGCACCGCCGGTATCGACCCGCAGAGCGACGATCCGGTAACGGCTGCGGCCCAACTCCCGGGTCAACAGCTCGGCACGCTGGCGGAACGCCCCCAGCGCCTCCTTGATCAGACCGTTTTCGGCTTCCTTCCGCCTCTGCGGCGATGTCTCGTAATCGATGGACTCGAGATGAAGCTGTTGCTGAAGCTCCCCCAGCAGGCCGCCGAGCTTGGCGGCATCGGTGCTTTCCAGCCGGATCGACTGCTTCACCCGCCAGCCGCCGATGCGCTCCTTCTGGTAGATCGGCGCAGTCTGGTAACCGGCGGTTTGCACCTTGATCTCCGACTGCTGCTTGATCCGTTCGACCGCCTTGGCGATGGTCTTGTTGACCTCGGCGGCGAGAGCCGCGGCCTTGGGGCCATCCATCTCACTGGAAAGCACGGCGACGAGGATGTCGTTCTCGACATCGCCCCGAGCTTCGGACGCAAGGTCGATCCGATCGTAAGTCAATGGCGTTTGCTCACCCGCCTGCACGGCGGACAAAGCCGCCACCGCCAGCAGAAAACCCGACATCCGGATTCGCGCATTCATGGGCAGGTCCTCCCTTGAACAGGTTCCGATCACGACGCCCCCCCAGGAGCGGGGAAAGGCAGTATGCGGCAAGTCTCCCCGGATTGCACCGCTTGCCTCCTACGGACGGTTTAAGGGATCATCGGACCGTCCTCACCCACTTCCGGAAGTGACGATCATGAAGCAACGCCTGCGTGGCATGACACGCACCTTGCTGCCGGCGGCAATCGGCCTGATCCTGGCTGCCTGCGAAAACAAGGTGACCCGCGAGAACTACGACAAGCTCGCCATCGGCATGGAATACTCCAAGGTCGTCGAGCTGCTGGGCGAGCCGGAGAACTGCCAGTCCGTGGTTTCGGTCAAGAGCTGCGTCTGGGGCAAGACACCCAAAACCATCAGTGTGCAATTCGTGGGCGAGAAGATCCTGTTCTATTCGAACACCGGCCTTTAACGTGAAAGTCGCCGCATCATTACCCCTTCTCCTTCGGGGAGCAAGGCCGGAGATGGAGCGTGGCCATGGCCCGGCGGACGGCCACCACGGCCGGGACCCGTCCTTTCGGAATTCCTGCCGATCCGGCATCGTCCAGGATCGCGGGTCACCATGATCGCTGGAACGGCTTGCCCCCAAGCCGCCAAGCCGTTTCTGCTGGCCTGCATGATCGTCGGGCTGTGGCCCGCTGCCGCGGAAGCCGCCGGGCTGGCGGACCAGCTCCAGGGCCTGGCAACGGAGAGCGGATTCGCGATCGAAGGGCTCGAGCGTCTGAGTGACGAACCGGCTCGCCGCGCCGAAGGCAGCTTCAAAGACCGCTTGCAGACGCTATTGCAGGGTTACAACTACGTCCTGGTGGAAAGCCGACCGGGGAACATCGAACGGCTGGTCATCACCGGCATCGCCCGCAGCGGAGGGAGACCGCCGCCAAGCTCGACCATCCCCACCCTTCGCGTCGGCGCCCATCACCAGGTGGAAGCCCTCCTGGTAGGCCCGAACGGGGTTCCACAAACCGTGTCTGTCCTGGTCGACACAGGCGCGTCGACCGTGGTGCTGCCAACCTCGATGATCACCTCCCTGGGATTCGATGCCGAGAGGCTTTCCGCCGGCATCAGCCAGACCGCGAGCGGCCGGGTTCGCACCAAGACCGGCGTGCTTCCCTCCGTCACTGTCGGCCCCGCCTCCGCCGAAAACGTCCCGGTCAGCTTCATCGCCGACAAGCGTCTCAACGGCGCGATGCTGCTGGGCATGAGCTTTCTCAACCGGTTCCGCGTCACCATCGACGACGAACACAACGAGATCGTGCTCTTGGCGAAATAGCCCGCCTCACTGGCCCAAGCGCGCCATCGCCACCAGAGCCGCCCTCACCTCCGCCGGGGTCGAAACAGGGGAGGGAAAAACGAAACGGATGATCCTGGAACCCACCCGGAGCTGGAATCCCTCCCTGTCGATCCCGACCATGGCCGGCTCGCAGCCGGCGTCGACGGCAACCCCGGCCGCCTCGCAATACCGGCGCAGCGCCTCGTGGTGGTCGGTGTTCATGTGCTCCAGCATCGCCCGCTCCTCCTCCGTCCGGAAAGGGTTCGGCCGCAGCACGCGCTCCGGTGACAGCCAGTGGATACGGCCGAAACCGCCGATGTAACGCAGGCGCACCGGCACCAGCCGGTAGAAGGCGAAGGAATGGGTGCGATGGAAGCGGCGGGCGTCCGGAAAAAAGGAGAAGTAACGCCCGACGGCATCCTCGTCGTCCTCGGACACGGGCTGCGCATCCGCGAGCAGGGTCAGCCGGCCATTGGTCTGCACGTCCCCCACGCTGCGGTCGAGCACGATCAGCGAGACCTTGGGGTTCGCCTGGATGTTCCGGGTGTGCTGGGCGATGTTGGCGATGTAGATGACGGGCACCCCCTCCCGGTCCAGGCAGTACGGCATCACGGAGCCGAAGGGATAGCCCGGCACGTCCGCCGAATGCGTGGAAAGCACGCCGTCATAGGCCTGATTCAGCAACGCGCGCGCTTCCGTTCCGATTTCGTCCGATTCCACCATGATCCAAATCCTTCCTCGACCTGATCCCTTCCGCCCTGGGAAAGGGAATTTCCGACAGCCATTACGGCAACATACCCTTTATCACACGCTCATATTCGGGGAAGTAACGCCCGATCACGGAAAGATCGAAGCGCCGCAGGATGGCGGTGTTCGGTTCCCGTTCCAGCAGGAAATCGAAGGACCGCCGCACCAGCATCTCCACGGGCACCGCCGCCCCTGCGATCCGGGCCGCATAGGACGGATCGACCGTCACGGCATGCGAAGTCGTGGTCGCGCCCTTCACCACCACTTCAAAGACCGAATCGTCGCGTCGAGTCACTGTCACTTCAGCCATACCAGCTCCACCCTCGGTGGTCTCGCCCAACGTTCCAAAGATAACACCGCGGCCCGGCTTCCCAAAGCGCCGCCGGCTGCCTGGTTCTCGGCCGTCGCACTCACCCCGCTGCCCCCGGAGACGGAATACGGAAGCACGGATGACAAGACATTGAAATATATAAACTTTAATTAAAGTTGACGCATGTCAGAGAATTATTTAATTTTATCAAAAGCAATGAGCTGTGAGTTTTTTCGGCATCGTCTGAAAAGCAGATAAGGAGATGGCTCATTCGTGCTCGAGGGGACGAAAGCGTCCTTGAACGGTCGGAGTCCCCGATTGCATCCCCCCACGAAAAACCAAGGAGTCAAGTCATGAACACCTTAGTCTCGAAACACCGGATCTCCCGCCGTACCGCCGGTTTTGTCGGCCTGACCGCCGCTATCGTTCTCGTGGCCGACGCGGGAACCGCAATGGCAGCAGGAACGGAAACGGCATCCCTCGGCATAAGCGCCACCGTCGCCAACACCTGCAAGATCGAGTCAACCAGCAACGTGAATTTCACCACCTATGATCCCACCAGCACGACGGACACTGCGACCAACAGCGGTCAGATTCGGGTGAAGTGCACGAAAGGTTCGACGTCCACCATTTACATGGGAGCCGGCACTGCTTCTGGCGCGACCTGCAGCGGTACCCCGGTACGCAAGATGGCCAATGGAGCGGACCTGCTTACGTACAATCTTTATCAAAACAACGGCTATACCACCGTGTGGGGCTGCGACAGTTCCAACCAGTACAGCTACACGGCAAGTAACAACGGATGGCAGAACCTCACGGTCTACGGCGTGATTCCCGCCGGGCAGGACGTCCCCGCCGGCAGCTACACCGATACCGTCACCGTGACCGTGAACTTCTAAGCTCCCGCAAGGATGCCTTGCAGTCGTTATGAGTTTATTTGCTTGGGCGGCCGGCCGGCACCTCCCGATCCTGGCCGCCCTTCTCCTGTTGCCCTTCCGCCTCGGCGCGGGTCAGTTCGACGTTTCCCCGACCCGCATCGAGCTGACCGCCGCCAAGCCGACGGCGGCCGTGACGCTGAAGAATGAGGGCGGAGACAAGCTCGTCATCCAGAATTCCATCGTCGCCTGGACCCGCGAGGGCAAAGAGGACCGCTATGCCCCGACCAAGGATCTGATCGTCACACCGCCCATTACCACGGTTCCGCCGGGCGGATCCCAGGTACTTCGCGTAGGACTACGCCGGCCCGTGGATCCCCGCCGCGAGCTGGCCTACCGGCTGTTCGTCCAGGAAGTGCCGCCCCCGCCCCAGGCCGGCTTCACCGGGGTCCAGATCGCCCTGCGGCTGAGCCTGCCGCTACTCGTACAACCGGCAACCCCTGCCAGTCCACGGATCGCATGGAGCGGGACCAAACGCCCCGACGGCGGACTGGAAATCACCGCGCGGAACGAAGGCTCGGCATTGCTGTCCGTCGACGAACTGAGCATCCGCGCCACCGCTGGCAAACCCCAGGGACAAGGTCCGGTTTCGATATTCCCCGGAGGCCGGCAGAGCTGGGTATTCCCTGGGGAGGTGCTGGGGAGCGAATCCGGAACCGCCCATGTCCGGGCCTCCACCAACGCCGGCGTCATCGAGGGCGACGTGGATGTGGAGGGGCCTTGAATGCTCCAACCCGGCGCTCGTCGCTGCCCTCCTCCTCCTGATGCCTATCGCGGGTCGCTCGCGGGAAGAGGCGGAACTCCAGTACGCCGCGTCCGACAGCCTTTCAGTCACCGCCGTGGTGCGGCCGCCCTCCCCTGCCGGGACTGCCCAGCCTCCCGAGGACCGGGAAGAGCATCTGCTCGCCGTGGAGCTGAATGGCGAAACGGTGTCGGAAGGAACGCTGGTGCTGCGCGGACAGGACGGAAGTCTGTACGTACCCGAAGAGGCGATCGAAAGCTGGCGAATGGAGTTGCCCGCTGCCAATACGCTGGCCCACGACGGCCGGGATTACCGGGCGCTGGCGAATCCCGGCATCATCGAAGCCCGCATCGACGATACCCGACAGACCCTGGTGCTCCGGGTCGAACCCTCTCTGCTGGCCGGTACGGTGGTCGAGGCCGGCACCCGCCTGGCTCAACCGAAAGCCGAACGGGCCAGTTTCGCCGGCTTCCTCAACTACGATTTCAACATCATGCATTCGCGCCAAGGCGATTTCCAGGGCGGCGCGCTGGAACTGGGAATATCGAACCGGTACGGCCTGGCCACCTCCGCGTTCCTCGCCCGCCACAACAGCGGCCAAGGCGGGTCGGAAACCCAGTTCACCCGCCTCTACACCACGTGGATCATGGACGATCCGGCGAACATGGCCAGCCTGCAACTGGGCGACAACATCGTGCGTCCCTGGCAGCGCGGCTACCAGGCCCGTTTCGCAGGCATCCAGTACGCCACCAATTTCGGTCTCCAGCCCCGCTTCTACCGGTATCCGCAGCCGGCCGTCACGGGCAGTCTGACCGAGGCGTCCAGCCTCGACATTTTCCTGAACGGCGCGCTGGTGGATCAGCAGAACCTGCCCGCCGGCCCGTTTCAAATACGCGACCTGCCCGCCGCCAACGGCAGCGGCGAAATCCGCGTCGTGGCGCGGGATCTGCTCGGGCGAGAACAGGTGATCACACAACCCTTCTACGTCGGCAGCTCCATGCTGAGGGAAGGGCTGGTCGATTTCTCCTACGAAGCGGGTTTCCTGCGCCGTTATTACGGCACGGACAGCATGAGCTATGGCGCGCCGTTCGGCAGCGCCACCTATCGGCGCGGCTTGAATTCGTGGCTGACCGGAGAACTGCACGGACAGGTGGTCCGCGATCAGGTCGCCGTGGCCACCGGCGGCTCGTTCCTGATCGGCACCTACGGCGTGGTCGATGCAGCGGTGGGCATCAGCGCCGGCCGGGGCTGGGGAGGACTCGGCGGCCTGGGCTTCTTGCATCAGGGAGAGACCCTCAGCTACGGCGCCAGCTCCTATTTCGCCAGCCAGTCCTTCACCCAGCTCGGCATCGAGCAGGGCAAGTTCGCGCCCAAGCAGCTGAGCGATGCCTTCTGTGGCTTCACCCTCACCAGCGGATCGAGCGTTTCCCTCCGCTACGGCTCAGCCAATTACTTCGATCGGCCCCATATCGACACTTATGTCGCGAACTACACCCAGAACCTCTGGGGAGGACTGACCCTGAGCCTCGCGGCGGTCTACACCAGATCGGACTTCGAGGGCGCCCAGGTCGCGGCGATCTTCACCCTGCCTTTGGGCGAGCGGACCTATGCGACAGCCAACGCGCGGGCGACCCGCACGCAAGGCGGCCCTACCCAATTGGAATTCGATGCCCAGTATACCCATACTCCCGGCTGGGGTCCCGGCTGGGGCTATCGGCTGGACGCCGGCACCAACGACTGCCAGGCCGCGCAACTCACCGCCCAGACCACCTTCGGACTGTTCAGCGCCGAAGTCGCACACCTCCAGGGAGACTTCGCCGAACGCGCCTTCGGCTCGGGCGGCATCGGCCTCATCGAAGGCCATCCGTTCCTGTCGCGGCAAATCCAGGACGGCTTTGCCATCGCGAAAGTAGGCGACTATAAGGATGTCAGGGTCTACGCGGACAATCAGCTGATCGGCCAGACCGACGAGGAAGGGTATGTGGTGCTGCCGCGCCTTCGTGCCTACGACGTCAACAACGTGCAGGTCGAGGGCGAAGATCTGCCGATGGATGCGCAGGTCGGGACTCTCGCCCTGCCGGTGACGCCTTATTTCCGCAGTGGCGTAGTGGTCGACTTCCCCATCCGGCGCTCGCGCGGGGCGACATTGACCATCCTGCTGGAGGACGGCCAACCGATCCCCGCCGGGGCAACGGTCACGGTGGAGGGGGTCGCGGACGTATTTCCCGTCGGCATGGACGGCGAGGTCTACCTGACGGGGCTGTCTCCCCGGAACGAGATGAAAGTCGAATGGAACGGAAAGCGATGCACGATCGTGGCCGATTATCCGGAATCCGCAGAGATACTGCCGGACCTGGGAAAATTCGTTTGCGCGGGAGTCCACCGATGAAACACGATATTCGGGCAAGCCGCCAATGGCGGGCAGCGGCCATGACTTTCTCCCTGCTGGCCTGTCCCAAAATCTCGGACGCAGACCCCTACCAATGCGACATCGGCAACATCAGCGTCCCCCATGCGGTTTACGATCCCACCGATTCCAATCCGAACAGCAGTGGCGTGGGCACCGTCGGCATCACCTGCCACCTCAAGAACGCAAAACAGACCCAGCAGGTTCAATACACGATAGCGCTGAGCCGCGGCTCCAGCGGCAGTTACAATCCCCGTAGAATGAGCGGCGGGAGGGGATCGCTCGGCTACAACCTGTATCTGGACGCCGCCAGGGTGACGATCTGGGGCGATGGAAGCGGCGGCACATTCCCTCTGCGGGGCACTTTGCTGCTGAACCCCACCACCCCGGTACAACAGGTGATCCACAATATTTACGGTCTGATCCCGCCACTCCAGGACGTTTACGCCGGCACTTACACCGACACCGTCACCATCACACTGACGTATTGAAACGTCGGGAGCACAAGCCGGACGCTCGGACTACTGCGACGCTTTAACCGTTGTAGTAGGATATGGGGTTTTTCAACGGATTACCGCCATGCGCGAACTCAATCCCCTCTACAATCAGATCAAAGACCTGAAGAGCCGCCAGGATGCTCTTAGGGGGTATCTTTGACTTCGACACCAAACAGGAACGCCTGACCGAAGTCCTGCGCGAACTGGAAGACCCAAGAATCTGGGACAACCCGGAACGTGCCCAGGCGCTCGGCAAAGAACGGACCCAACTGGAAGGTGTGGTCAATCGGCTGAACGAGATCGCGGCCGGCATCGACGACGCGGCAGAGCTGCTCCAACTCGCGGTCGAGGAAGACGACGAGGACAGCGTCGAATCGGTCGCCGCGGATCTGGCGCACTATGAAAGCGTCATCGCCGAAATGGAGTTCCGTCGCATGTTCTCCGGTGAGATGGACCCGAACAATGCGTTCCTGGACATCCAGGCCGGCTCCGGCGGCACCGAGGCCCAGGATTGGGCGCAGATGCTGGAGCGCATGTACCTGCGCTGGGGAGAACGCAAAGGCTTCAAGACCGAACTGGTGGAAGAGTCGCCGGGCGAAGTCGCCGGCATCAAGAGCGCGACCATCCGCTTCGAAGGCGAATACGCCTACGGCTGGCTGCGTACCGAAACCGGCGTCCACCGACTGGTGCGGAAGTCGCCTTTCGACTCCGGCAACCGCCGCCATACCTCGTTTTCCTCGGTGTTCGTCTCACCGGAGATCGACGACAACATCGACATCGACATCAACCCGGCCGACCTCCGCACCGACGTCTACCGGGCCAGCGGCGCCGGCGGACAGCACGTCAACCGAACCGAATCGGCGGTGCGAATCACCCATCTCCCCACCGGCATCGTGGTGCAATGCCAGAATCAGCGTTCCCAGCATGCCAACCGCGACTGGTGTATGAAGCAGCTGCGCGCCAAACTTTATGAATTGGAAATGCAGAAGCGCAATACCGAGAAGCAGAAGCTGGAAGACTCCAAATCCGACATCGGCTGGGGCAGCCAGATCCGCTCCTATGTGCTGGACCAGTCGCGCATCAAAGATCTGCGCACCAACGTGGAAACCGGCAACCCCCAGGCGGTGCTCGACGGCGACCTGGACATGTTCATCGAAGCCAGCCTGAAGAGCGGCCTGTAACGACATGAGTGAACTGCAAGACGAAAACAAACTGGTCGCGCTGCGCCGCGAAAAGCTCGGCAAGCTGCGGCAAACAGGGGTCGCTTTCCCAAATGACTTCCGCCGCGACGCCCTCGCCGCCGAACTACGGGCACGCTACGGGGACGAAACGGCCGAGGCACTGGAAGAAACCGCCGTATCGGTCAAGCTGGCCGGGCGGCTGATGGGCAAGCGTATCATGGGCAAAGCCAGCTTTGCCCATATCCAGGACATGTCCGGCCGTATCCAGATTTTCCTGCAGCGCGATGGACTGGCCGAAGGCGTATACGAGGAGTTCAAGAGTTGGGACATCGGCGATGTGATCGGCGTGGAAGGCACGGTGTTCCGCACCAAGACCGGCGAGCTGTCGGTGAAGGCATCGAACATCCGCCTGCTCACCAAATCACTGCGTCCGCTGCCCGAGAAATTCCACGGCCTGACCGACGCCGAGACCCGCTACCGCCAGCGCTACCTCGACCTCCTCATGAACGAGGAGTCGCGCCGGGTATTCCAGCTCCGCAGCGCCATCGTGCGCTACATCCGCGACTTCTTGAGCGAGCGTGGCTTCATCGAGGCAGAGACGCCGATGATGCAGGTGATCCCCGGCGGCGCCCGGGCCAAACCGTTCGTCACCCATCATAATGCGCTGGGGCTGGATCTGTATCTGCGCATCGCTCCCGAGCTCTACCTGAAGCGGCTGGTGGTGGGCGGCTTCGAAAAAGTATTCGAGATCAACCGCAGCTTCCGCAACGAGGGCTTGTCCACTCGGCACAATCCCGAATTCACGATGATCGAGTTCTATCAGGCCTATGCCGATTACCGCGACCTGATGGATCTGACCGAAACGCTGATGCGGGGAATCGCGCAGAACCTGCTGGGCGGCACCGTCGTCACCCATCAGGGCAAGGATTACGATCTGGGCCGGCCGTTCCGGCGCATGACGGTGCTGGAATCGATCATCCACTACAACCCGGACATCCGGGCCGAAGACTTGGCCGAGCGCGAAAGCGCCGCGGCCATCGCGGCCGGGCTGGGCATTCCGGTTGCCGCCGGCGACGGACTCGGCAAGATCCAGACCGAAATCTTCGAAAAGACCGTGGAAGACCGGCTGGATGAACCAACCTTCATCACCGCCTATCCGGCCGAAGTCTCGCCGCTGGCGCGGCGCAACGACGAAAACCCCTTCATCACAGACCGCTTCGAGTTTTTCGTGGGCGGGCGCGAACTGGCGAACGGCTTTTCCGAGCTCAACGACCCGGAAGACCAGGCGGAACGGTTCAGAAAGCAGGTGGAAGACAAGGCCGCGGGCGACGAGGAGGCCATGCACTACGATGCCGACTACATCCGCGCGCTCGAATACGGCCTACCGCCCACCGCGGGCGAGGGCATCGGCATCGACCGCCTGGTGATGTTCTTCACCGACTCTCCCTCGATCCGCGACGTCATCCTGTTCCCGCACATGCGGCCCGAAAGCTGACCAGTGGAGCATTGACCGAGCCGTTGCAGGTCCACGCAGCCCCGCAACGGCCCCGTCACTCCTCCGCCGGCGTCAAGAGCTTTCCGTCCTTGTCCAGCAGCGGGACGTGATATTTCCTCAGCAGAGCCTCGATCTCTGGGGCCTTTTTGTCGATGAGCGCCTCCAGTTGCTCTTTCCGTGCCTTGTCGGGAATCCGCACGCCCATCGACATGGCGTAGTCGAATCGTACCCCTTCCTCGGACTGCATGGGGATCAACGCGAAGGTTCCCGGCTTGTTGTGATAGACCAGATAACCCGCCATCGGGCCCCACACGATGGCCATGTCTATGTTGCCGGCGAGCAGTTCCTTTTCCACCGTCTGAGTGGTGTTGACCGCTGCGTCCGCGGTCATCGACTGGTAGGGAACACCCTGTTCCACCAGATTGTGCTTCAGCATCCAGGTCGTCGCCGGCGAGCCGTCGAACATGGCGATCCGGAGCTTCGCCTTGCGCTCCGGCGGCAGAGTGTCCAGCGCCGCGGCGGAATGGACATCGTCCCACCCCTTTTTCTTCACGTAGACCAGGGCATAGGTCGAGCGGTAGTAAGGCTTGGTGGTGGCCGCCTGATCAAAGCCCGTCGGCAGACCCATCACCACGTCACACTTGTAGTCCTCGGATTCGGGTTCCTTGGCCTTCAAGGTGTTGCGGATGAAGCCCATGCGCTGGGGAAACCAGGTGTAGACGAGTTTCTTGTCCAGCTCCCCGGCGAACAGCTCGGCGATCTTGTTCTCGAAACCGCCGCCCTTTTGATCGGAATACGGCGGATTGTTGGGGTCGGCGCAGACCTTGAAGGCATCGCTGGCCGCCTGAGCGGTGCCGGCAGTGAGCAGCCAGGCGATCCCGGCCGAAATCAGACCTGTTTTCTTCATCATATTCTTGCTGTGATCCGAAAATAAGCGCCCGTGACCGGACGGTCCTTCAGGCGATCATGTCACCTGCGTCCGGCACGAACGAAAATGCCCCGGACCGGGCGACCGATCCGGGGCATTCATCCACCGGCCTGCGCCGGTGCTCAGCTCATGGAACTGGAAGCCGACCAGTTCTTACGGCAGAGCGAACACGGTGAACACACCACCCAGCTTGGTATGGCTGCTCAGACCCTTGTAGGCACCCACCGCACCCAGACCTTCGGTATCACCTTCCAGACCGGCCGCCATGCCCACGCCAGCCCAGCCACCGATGCCGGACAGCACGCCGATGTACTGCTTGCCGTTGTAGGTCCAGGTGCTGACGTTGCCGATGATGCCCGACGGCGTCTTGAACCGGTACAGTTCCTCACCGGTCTTGGCATCGCGCACCTTCAGGTAGCCTTCCAGCGTACCGTAAATCACGATGTCGCCGGCGGTCGAAACCATGCCGCTCCACAGCGAGAAGGGTTCGTCGAACTGCCAGGCGATGGTACCGGTGGTCGGATCCCAGGCGGTGAAGGACCCCATGTGGTTGCTCGATTCCTTCTCGCCGGTTTTCACGTTGGCCCTGGCCGGGAAGATGTTCAGCGTGGCGCCGACATACGGCTGGCCTGCGGTGTATTCGACCTCGAACGGCTCATAGTTCATGCAGGTGTGGTTACCCGGGATGTAGATGAGCTTGGTCCGCGGCGAGTAAGTGACCGGGGGCTCGTTCTTGGCGCCCATGGCCGAGGGGCAGATGCCCTTGGTGTCGACGTCCTGGCCGCCATGCTGGGTGGAGTACTTCGGATTGACCTGCGGACGGCCCGTCTTCATGTCGACGTGAGTCGCCCAGTTGACGGCCTTGTCGAACTTCTCGGCCACCAGCAGCTCGCCGGTGACGCGGTCCAGGGTGTAGCCAAAGCCGTTACGGTCGAAGTGGGTCAGCAGCTTGGAGTGCTTGGATCCGTCCTTCGCGGTCATTTCCTGGTCGATCAGCATCATTTCGTTGATGCCGTCATAGTCCCATTCGTCATGCGGGGTCATCTGGTAGACCCACTTGGCTTCACCGGTATCGACGTCACGAGCCCAGATGGTCATCGACCATTTGTTGTCGCCAGGACGCTGCACCGGGTTCCAGGTGCTGGGGTTGCCCGAACCGTAGTAAACCAGATTCAGATCCGGGTCGTAGCTGTACCAGCCCCAGGTGGTACCGCCGCCGATTTTCCACTGGTCGCCCTGCCAGGTCTTCAGCGAGGAATCCTTGCCGACCGGCGCCATTTTGCCATCGGTCCAGGTCATGGTGTGCTCGGGATCCAGGCCGACCTCGTCATCCGGACCCATGCTGTACTTCTTCCATACCAGCGAACCGTCCTTGATGTTATAAGCAGCCAGGAAGCCGCGCACGCCGAATTCACCACCGGAGATACCGGTCAGGACCTTGTCCTTGACGACCAGGGGGGCGTTGGTGGCGGTCATGCCGGTCTTCGGATCGCCGTTCTTGACTTTCCAGACGATCTTGCCGGTCTTGGCGTCGAGGGCCACCAGCGTAGCGTCGCCCTGGGCCAGGAAGATCTTGCCGTCACCGTAGGCCAGACCGCGGTTGACCACGTCGCAGCACATCACGGAAATGACCTGTGACTGATCGGTGCCCTTGTCGGGAGCATAGACATATTCCCAGATCACGGACTGAGTCGCCTGATCGAGGGCGTAGACCTTGTGGGGATACCCGGTATGAATGTAGATCACGTCGTTGACGACGAGCGGACCGCCTTCATGGCCGCGCAGCATGCCCGTGGAGAACGTCCAGACCGGCTGCAGATGCTTGGCGTTCTTGAAATTGATCTGGTCCAGCGTGCTGTAACGCGTGCCCGCGTAGTTGCCACCCCAAGTCGCAAAGTTCTTCGGATCCTTGGTGAGTGCTTCCACTTCAGCGTTCGCGAAAGAGACCCCGGGTACTGCCAGCAACGATGCTATGGAACTTGCGATGAGCCAGCTTTTCACGGGTTTTTTCATCTTGTTTCCTCCTGGTATCTGCGTCCGCAGAATACATCTTGTTAGTGAAAAGATTTCCGAAAACTCTAGGGAGGACGGCGGCCGGTATAGCCGGAATTTCTCCCGGTGAAAGGCATGAAAATGCCCCGTCCAGCCCGTCTGGACGCGTAAGGTGAAGGATTTCGCCATAAAAGTCAACCGCGAGACGGGGCGGGAAAACGGCCTTGGAAGCCGCGTCTTTCGCGGGTTTGAACCCCGGCGAGCCGGGTCATGCGCGTCAATTCGCCACGCCCTACCAGACAAGGGACGGTTGAAGATCACGGCGCCGAAAGAGACAATGCCCGGACGTCATTCCCAGGTATCGTTCACTCCTGCCGAGGACACCCCGTGCCCCCCCGTTTCATCCGAACCGTTGGATGGGCCCTGTGCGGCCTGTGGTGGGGTCTGGCCGCCGCCCAGTCAGACCTCGAGCTGCGCGAAATCGCGCCGGGCATTTTCGTTCATCAGGGCCGGCACGAGCTGCCCGATACGCACAACCGGGGGGAAATCGCCAACATCGGCTTCATCGTGGGAGAACGCTGCGTCGCCGTGATCGACAGCGGCGGGAGCCCCGAGCAGGGCCGGGCACTCAAGGCCGCAATCGCGGTCCACACGCCGCTGCCGGTGTGTTACGTCATCAACACCCACGTCCACCCGGACCATATCTATGGCAACCGCGCCTTCAAGTCACCGGGGGTTTCTTTCATCGGCCATCACAAGCTGGCCCAGGCCATGGCCTTGCGGGCGCCGTACTATATCGACAAGGCCGCCCGGGACCTGGGCTACACCCTAACCGCCGAGGACTTCGTGCCACCGGACCAGCCGGTCGAGGAAAGCATGGAACTCGACCTCGGCAACCGGACGCTCCGCCTCACCGCCCACGGCCCCGCCCATACCGACAACGATCTGAGCGTCTACGACGCCAAGACCGCGACACTGTGGGCGGCCGACCTCCTGTTCATGGGACATCTGCCGGTGGTGGACGGGAGCCTGACCGGCTGGCTGAAGGAAATCGACCGTCTGAAAGCCGTCCCGGCCCGCCTGGCCGTTCCCGGCCACGGCCCGGCCGTCGCCGACTGGCCCCAGGCCGCCGCCGCCGAGGAACGCTATCTCAACGGTCTTGCAACCGAGGTCCGCGCCGCGATCCGACAGCACCGGACGATGGAGCAGGCCATGGAAACCGTGGGAACGTCGATGCGGGACGAGTGGCGACTGTTCGACGAATTCAACAAGAGAAACGTCTCAACGGCGTTCGCCGCGCTGGAATGGGAAGACGATTAACAGTATTCTCTAATAATCACACCCTCCCGGAGATAGACACATGCAAACTGGCATCCTCCCGCGTATTTGGCTCTTGGTAACAGGAATCGCTCTCTCCACCCTCGTGCAGGCGACGGACCCGCAAGACGAAGGCGCGTGGACCGGCGCGCTGCGGGCCCAATATTTCGGCGACCGGCCAATCGAAGAAGGCAACGGCGTCATCGAGCTGACGGCGCCCTACCGTGCCGAGGACCCCGCCCTGGTCCCCATCCAGATCACCGGCAAGATTCCGCAGACAGCGGAGAAATATATCCGGCGCATCACCCTGATCATCGACAACAACCCCGTGCCTTTCGCCGCTTCCTTCGACCTGACCCCGGCGAGCGGCAAAGCCGATCTGGCGATGCGCGTCCGCGTCAACTCCTATACCCATGTCCGCGCCATCGCCGAAACCAGTGACGGCAAGCTTTATATGAGCAAGGCTTTCGTCAAGGCCAGCGGCGGCTGTTCCGCCCCCCTGGGCGCCGACCTCGACGCCGCAATGGCGCGACTGGGAAAGATGAAATTCCGCATGGACGGCGACAAGGCGGTGCTGGGACAGCCCAACGCCGTCCAGCTCCTCGTCAGCCACCCGAACATCACCGGGCTGCAGATGGACCAGATCTCGCGCCTGATCAAGCCCGCGCACTACGTCGAGGAAGTCAAGGTGAGCTTCGACGGGACGCCGGTCCTGACCGCCCGGACAGACATCGCCATCAGCGCCGATCCCAATTTCCGTTTCTATTTCGTGCCAGACAAAGCGGGGGAACTCAAAGCGGAAATCCGCGACAACCTGGGGAAAACCTTTACCGCCAGCCAGACCGTCACCGACTGATCAGGCACGGGCCGCGGCAGCCGTCGCGGCCCCTTCCACCAGCACCACCAGGCTGCGGTCGGGGAGGAACAGCCGCCGCTGATCCGGCAGCGGACTCCCCCCTTCGAGTTCGCAGATGTCACAAGGCGATTCCACGGCGGTATCGACGGCCTTGATCCACACCCCGCCGCGAAGCGTATCCGGCAGCCGGAAGCAGAGCCCCTCCGCCGTCGGATTGAACAGCAGACACAGCGGTTGCTCCTCGCCCCCCACCGCCCGAATGCAGCAACCCAGCGCAGCGTCCGCCTGCCAGTCCGGCTGGCCACCGGCCGGGCTGAACCAGAGAATATCTTCCGGCCGGTAGAACTGCTCCCGCGACAGCACCGGATGGCGGGCCCGGAATGCGATCATCTTGCGGACGAACTCGAAGAACGAGCGGTTCTCGTCCAGCAAACGCCAGTCGAACCAGGAGATCTCGTTGTCCTGACAGTAGGCGTTATTGTTCCCCCGCTGGGTCCGGCAGAACTCGTCGCCGCCCAGGATCATGGGCACTCCCCTTGACAGCAGCAGCGAGGCCATCAAGTTCTTCATCTGGCGGCGGCGGACGGCGTTGATCCCGTGATCGCCGGTCGGCCCCTCACAGCCATAATTGGCGCTGAAGTTGTGGTCCGAACCGTCGCGGTTGTCCTCCCCGTTGGCGGAATTGTGTTTGCATGCATAGCTGACCAGATCGTTGAGCGTGAAGCCGTCGTGGCAAGTCACGAAGTTGATGCTGTTCACAGGCGCCTTGCCGGAATGCTCGTAAATGTCGGCACTACCGCACAGGCGGCTGGCAAAGGCCCCCGCCATACCCGGATCGCCGCGCCAGTAGCGGCGCACGTCGTCCCGGTACACGCCGTTCCATTCGCACCAACGCTCGCCCGGGAAACGCCCGACCAGATAGGCGCCGCCGGCATCCCAGGCCTCGGCGATGAGCTTGACGTCGCGCAGGATGGGATCCTCGGCGATCAGCTCCAGCAGCGGTGGATTGGGCACCAGATGGCCGTTGCGGTCGCGCCCCAGGATCGAGGCCAGATCGAACCGGAACCCATCCACGTGCATCTCGACCACCCAGTACCGCAGGCAGTCCAGAATGTAGCTGCGCACTACCGGGTGATTGCAGTTGACGGTGTTACCGCAGCCCGAATAGTTGCGGTAATGCCGGCGGTCTTCTTCCAGCAGGTAGTAAATGCTGTTGTCCAGACCGCGGAAGTTCAGGATGGGGCCGGTCTCATCGCCTTCCGCGGTGTGGTTGAACACGACATCGAGGAGAACCTCGATGTCGGCCTCGTGCAGAGCCTTGACCATGCGCTTGAACTCTTCCACCTGGCAGCCGGGGTAGGCGCCGGTTCCATAACCGGCATGCGGCGCCTGGAAGGCGATGGTGTTGTAGCCCCAGTAGTTCCGGAGCCGCTCGCCGGTGACGGGGTTGTAGCGGGTCACTTCGTAAGGATTGAACGCCTGCAGCGGCATCAGTTCGAGGGCGGTGATTCCGAGCCGTTTGAAGTAGGGAATCTTGTCGATGACGCCGAGGTAGGTGCCGGGATGCCGCACTGCCGACGAAGGATGAATGCTCAGCCCCCGCACATGGGCCTCATAGATGACCAGCTCCGACCAGTGATGCTTGAGCGGACGGTCATGCCCCCAGTCGAAATGGTCTGCCGTGACCAGCGCCTTTGCGACCACTCCCTCCGGCCCGCCGACCGCAGCCCCCGAAAACTCCCAATGCTCCGGTGTCACCAGAGCCGTGGCATAGGGGTCGAGCAGTACCGCCTGGGGATCGAAACGATGTCCCAGATGCGGCTCATGCGGCCCGTCGACCTGAAAGGCGTAAGCCAGCCCGCGGTGTGCGCCGTGTACCGCCACGTGCCAGATGTCACCGGTACGGTGGTGATGGGGATCGAGATCGATGACTTGGTGAGGCCGGGTGTGGCTGGGGTCGGCAAACAATAACAGGCGGACCCGGGAACCATGCCGGCTGAACAGGGCGAAATTGGCATCCGTCCCCTGGAAATGAACACCCAAGGGCAAGGGCAATCCCGTTGAATAATCGAATTTTGCTGGCACCGTCATCGCAGCCGGACCTCGACCCGGACCGATTCTCAAAACACCAAGGAATACGCGGCGAGCTGGAAGTGTATCATCAACCTTCCGCATGCCGGCTCCAGCCGACGGGCCGTTTCCCCAGAACGGCAATCGGGAATTTTTTCGGGCGACACGGGTCTTAGTTTTTGCCACGGCCACCCGACGCAGGAGCCCGTGGCATCAATCCAACACCAACTCAGGAGAAATCAGATGGCTACAACGACCGCAGGCGGCATCGCCGCCATCGACCGGCCGCTGCTGGACAAGAAGTGGCTGGTTTTCGCTATCGGTATCTACACCGTGTTCTACCTGTGGGTGCGGTGGTACGAAGGTGTCTATGGCTGGTCCGCCGGACTGGACTCGTTCGCGCC
>NZ_JBPDXO010000010.1:0-73199 GCF_051295855.1 Methylococcus sp. S1M | reverse complement strand
GAAAGTAGGGAACTGCCAGGCTCTCATCCCAATCAACCCCGAGTCCCTCCACAGGAACTCGGGGTTTTTATTTAGGGTCCAACGTTACCGCGGCTGCCCTTTTTCTAGGGCGTTTGTGTACCGACAACGAACCAGTTGATGGTTCCCAGGCCGATCAAGGCTATGGTTAAACCGATCTGAAACCGCAGATCCATGGCGTTGATTTGGGCGATCACCTTGGCTCGTTCCACGTCGGATGCCTCGTCCAGCTTGTTTGATCCCCACATAAACAAACAGAATAGGATCAAGGTCGTGAGATAGCATAGGTTATATATCGTATCAAGGAATGTTACGTACGGGAGATCCGGCAATTCCGTCTTATAGCCTTGCTGAAGGAATATGAGTGTCAGCAACACCATTGGTGGGAGGCCGAGACGGACGTCCCATAGCGAGGAAGAAAGCATGGGAGCGAACATGACCAAGGCCATGACGGTCACCAGGGGTAGAAAGAGTTCGAGTATCGATGAAGTGATTGATTTTTTGTAAATGACCTCGAAACGTATCTGGCTGATCTTTTTGGTCGGTTCGCCATCGCTGTCGGCCAGACCGAAGTTGGTGCCGTAATTGTGAATGAAGGTCTTGATTTCACTGCCGTGAGTAATATAGCCCATGATGTCGATGTATTCCCCTGTGCCGGATTCAGCCGTGTCCGGAATCAGCCGGACATGTTTCGCATTGAGCGCTTCATCTTCGGAATTCAGTTCGAAGGTTTGAGCCAATCGCAAGGTCTGAAATGGGAATTGCCTGAAGTTCAATTCGTTTGCGTAGAAATGCCCTGAGTAACGGAAATTCTGATAATAATTTCCATTCGGGAGCCTTATCGGTTCACTGTGCTCGGGAGTCATGGCGAAATCCCAGCCGTTGACCGAGTTGACGAAATCGAGCATCTGGCTCGAAGGTATTCCATTCACAGCAAAAATATCCTGGGCGGCTTGAGGCCAGGTCAGCCACACCCATCCTTCGGCATCGAACGTTTTCTGGTTGGGCGAAAAGTTATAGATGTTTTCCACATAAACGCCCAGGTTCATTGGGATTGCTTGGTCATCAGAGGCGTCGACGGGGATCAACTGGTCTTGTTGCTTGAAGTCGGTGCGATCGAGGATGCCGCTACGAACGGTGATGACGGCGAGCACCAGTGTCGTGACGAGCATGCAGACGACAATGGTATGTCCATGCTTGTATATTGCGTTGCGGAAGTTTTTCATGATCGGACAGCAGGAAATGCCGTGGTGGGGAGTCGGGGATGTCCCGGGTGAGGCGGAAAGAGATCGGCGAAACGATCGTTTTCGCTTCGATCGCCCTGTGGTTCATCCAAATGCCAGCAGTCCCCGGTCCCACAGGTCCGGAGCCTCGTATCCCAGCAGGTTCACCGTGGTGGCTGCCACGGCGCTCAAGCCGGCATCGCCCGGATTTTGGATGACGGCGCGGTCAAGGCGGTCGTAATAGATGAACGGCACCGAGTTGAGCGTGTGCGAAGTTTTTGCTTTGGGCGCGCCGCTGGGGGTTCGCTGGGGCTCGCCGGTTTTCTTGTCCAGCTCATACATTTCGTCGGCATTGCCGTGGTCTGCGGTGATCAGGGCTACGCCTCCGAGCGCATCGATCACAGGCAACAGCCGGCTCAGCGCCAGATCCACGGCTTCGACTGCGATGATCGTCGCCTGATAGTGGCCGGTGTGCCCGACCATGTCGCCGTTGGCGTAATTGACGCGGACGGTGCGGTGCCTGCCGGTTTTGATCTGGCGGATCAGCTCGTCGGTGATTTCGGCCGATTTCATCCACGGCCGTTGTTCGAACGGTACCCTGTCCGAAGGAATTTCGACGTAGGTCTCCAGCGACTCGTTGAACTTGCCGCTGCGGTTGCCGTTCCAGAAATAGGTGACGTGGCCGTATTTCTGGGTTTCAGAGATAGCGAGCTGGGTGATGCCTTCCGCTGCCAGGTATTCGCCCATCGTGCCATGGATGGCCGGAGGCGCCACCAGGTAACGTCTGGGAATGCCGAGATCGCCGTCGTACTGGAGCATGCCGGCATAGGTTACGCCGGGATGGCGTACGCGGTCGAAGGGCGCGAATTCCTCTTCCTCGAAGGCGCGGCTGATTTCGATCGCCCGGTCGCCGCGGAAGTTGAAGAAGATCACGCTGTCTTTGTCGAATATTTGACCCACCGGCTCACCGTCGTGGGCGACGACGAACGGTGGCAGGTCTTGGTCGATGATGCCGGGATGCTCCGCACGCAGGGTCTCGATGGCCTGGGTCGCCGATTCGAAGTGCCGCGCCTCGCCCAGCACATGGGTGTGCCAGCCGCGTTCGACCATGCCCCAGTCGGCCTCGTAGCGGTCCATGGTGATGTTCATGCGCCCGCCGCCGCTGGCGATGCGGGCGTCGAAGGTTTCGTCCCGGAGTTCCGCGAGGAACGCTTCGAACGGTCCGACATATTCCAGTGCCGAGGTTTCGGGCACGTCCCGGCCGTCCAGCAGGATATGGATGCGCACCCGCCGTTGGCCTTCGGCTTTGGCCCGGACGATCATCGCTTTGAGGTGGTCGACGTGGGAATGGACGTTACCGTCGGAGAGCAGGCCGATGAAATGCAGGGTTGAGCCATGCTGCCGCGCATTGTCCATGATTTCCCGCCATGCCGTGCCTTCGAACAGCGCACCGGAGGCGATCGCTTCAGCGACCAGCGCGGCGCCCTGATGGTAGACTTGGCCTGAACCCAGCGCATTGTGGCCGACCTCGGAATTGCCCATGTCGTCATCGCTGGGCATGCCGACGGCTTTGCCATGCGCCTTGAGGAGGGTATGCGGGCACGTCGCCAGCAGGCGGTCCAGGGTCGGCGTGTAGGCCTGGGCGATGGCGTTGCCGGTGGTCTTGGGACTGTAGCCGAAGCCGTCCATGACGACAGTGACGATGGGGCCGGAGATGCCGGGAAAGGTGGGGTGTTTTTTCAACATGCGATGGGTCGTGGGGGGCTATCGGGTTAGAGGGTCAGTCTGAAACGGGACAGCAGAATGCCGGGGACCTTGCAGCCGCCCAGCGCGCGCTGCTCGTAGGTTTCGGTGGCTGGAAACAGCCGGGTTTCCTCGCTCAGTGCCTCGAGTTCGGTGCCGAAGATGCGGTAAAGGCTGTCGTCGAAACGCAGGTCCTGGATGGGCGCGACGATCTCGCCGTGCTCGATGAGGAAACAGGCGTAGCGGGTCATACCGGTCACCCGGGCGCTCTTGAGGTCGCTCCAGTTGAGGTAGTGCAGGTTGCCAATGTAAAGGCCCGAATCCAGGCGTTTGAGTGCATCCCGTTCGGGCAGATCGCCGGGCAGTATTTCTGGCGAGCGCAGCTGCTCTTCCGACCACAGACCGGATTCGGCGCCATTGGAGGTTACGCCGTATTCCCGGGCCGAGCGTGCCCCGGTCAAGAGATTTTTCGGCGCGCCGCGTTCGGCTATGGGCAGTTGCAAGGGAGCCAGCTCGCCGAGGCTGTTGAACCTCGGGCCGAGTCCGAGCGCGAAGTTTTCCCTCAGGCTGAACCGCTCGGACAAGGGCACTTCTCCCTCGATCCAGCGCCGCAGGGCCGATCCGCCCTTCTTCCATGCGCCGAAGCTGACCGCGCCCCAGGACAGCAGCTCGACGACATGGGCCACGGCGGCGGGGGCCAGGTAGGCGCGATATTCGCCTGGCGCCAGCGTCCTGGAAGGCATACGCAATTGATCGAGCCGGTGGCGGTCTGCTTCGATCGCAAGGGCGAGTTCGCTGGCACGCCAGCCCGTGCCACTCAGCAAGCCCTTGACGGCCTTGTTTTCGCCCGCAGAATTCACGGTGAACAGCGAGTAGTCCAGGAAAAAGCCGGATGTCGCAAACCAGTGGTTCTGCCCCGTGGAATTCCGTACCGCACGAATCTGGGGGCCGGCGGCGAATAGCCCGGCGAAATCCGTACCGGCGGTCGCGACGGCAATCTGTTCGATGACTTCCGCCGGGTCGGGGGTGGCGACCTCGTGCCACTCCTCGCTCTGACTGGGATTTTCCAGCGGTGCGGCGAAAGGATCGGGCGGCAGGGATGCGGCGTCAGAGCGGGCCCGAGCCAGCAGCGCATGGAGATCGCGGTGGTCCCGATCCACCCGGCCGGAGAGGTCCGTCGTGAATGTGACTTGGCGGTCCCGGGCCCGGAAATCGAGCTCGAGCCGCCACTGACGGACGCCGGTCGCTTGCCGGACTTTGCCCGTATTGAAGCGGAGATAGGTCTGGTTTTCTGCAGACAGGCTCAAGCTGAGTGCTTCTCCCGGGCGGAGCGCGGCGAAGGCGTGGTCGCTCAGACGCTCAAGCAGGCGATGGGTGTCCCGGGCAAAGCTCACCGGCCACCTCCGAAGACTTCGACGTTGGCAAACAGGCAGTGTGGGGAGGCGTGGCCGACCCGGATCATCTGGTGGGGCTCGCCTTTGCCGCAGAATGGGGTCCCGAAAATGCCCAAGGTGTCGAGACTCCCCACCTTTTTCAGCGAATGCCAGAAGGGGAGGGTCACGCCCCGGTAGTTGGGATTCCGGACCACGCGGGTTAACCGACCATCCTCGATGAGACGCGCATATTCGCATCCGAACTGGAATTTTCGCCGGTAATCGTCGATCGACCAGGAGCGGTTGGCGCTCATGTAGATGCCGCGCTCGACCGAGGCGATCATATCGTCCAGGGTACTGCCGCCGGGTTCGAGGTTGAGATTGGCCATCCGGTCGATCGGCGGCCGGTTCCAACCCGCCGACCGGAAGTTGGCGACGCCGGGAAGGCCGAGCCGCGCCTGACTTTCCAGGCCGCCGAGCCCACGCAGTAGCAGGCCGCCTCGGATCAGGTATTCGCGATGGGCACGGTTGCCCCCATCGTCGAAGCCGTAGCAAGCGAATTCGCCCGGGAGAGTGGGGTCGAAGCTGATGTTCATCAAGGGCGAGCCGTATTGCAGTCGGCCGAAATCCTCCGGTTTGACGAAGCTCCAGCCCGCGTAATTGCGCTCATCGCCGAGGATGCGATCCAGTTCGAGAGGATGGCCGACCGATTCGTGGATCTGTAGCAGCATCTGATCCGGCGCCAGCAGCAGATCGCGGGTGCCGCCCGGACAGTCTTCCGCGGCCAGCAGTTCCAGCGCCTCCCGGCCGGCGCGTTCGCATTCCTGGTAGATGCAGTCGAAGTCCAACACTTCGAGTCCTCCCTGCAGGCAGCGGGCAACCGGGCCGTTCAGGGAGCGTCGCTGGATTTCCGGGCCGTCCTGGGCCGTGGCGACGAAGTTCTGGCTCACCAGGTGAAAGCGCTGGGCGATGTCCGTGCCGCTGGAGGTGGCATAGCGGCTCGAATGTTGGGTCAGGGTGATTTCCGCCATTGTCTCGACGATGTCGCCGGACACCCGTAGCCGGGAGCAGGCGGCGATCAACCTGGCCGTCAGTTCTTCCAGGGAGAGGGTGTCGAAACACTGCGCGCAAGGGCCGGCGAAAGCGCCAGACACGGCGGGGCGCAGGCCGGGCGAAAAAGCCGCTACCGCATGGCGGGCACCCGCACGTGCCAGCCGAGCAGCGCGGCCTGCCGCGTCTTGCAGGCCGGCATGTGACAGGTCGGGAGTCGCCGCATAGGCCAGATTGCCTTCCACCACGGCTTCGACCATTGCGCCCCGCCTCACATGCACCTGGTTCCGCTCCGGTTTGCCGTTGCGGACGGAGCGGTGCTGGCTGACTTCTTCGACGAAGCGCAGACCGATCCAGTCGGCCACGCCAGCAATGGCAGAGAGCGCCGACACCGGGTCGAATTCGGCGGGCGCGGCTTCGGGAGCGTTCATGGCGGCCAGAGGAGGGTAATTCGGGTCCGTGGGGCTGCGGCGGATTCTATCAGTTTCAGGACGGCAGGATTGCGCGATTCCCACGGCCGGGATACGCTGGCGCCGTGAATGCACGTTCACGGTTCGCCGACATATGCCTCTAATGAAGCCTTATCACGGCCGGAATGCTGGCCGGACCGAGCGAAGAAGCCGCGCGTTCGGCCCGCTTGCGCAAGAATCCCGAAGTTCATCCGGTGTCAGGGGGTTCTGTCCAGTGCCTGTTCGACGCCATGGAAGCCGGTACCTGCTCCTCGACCGCACCGTCATTCCCGTCCCGACGGCTGGGAGCCGATGGTCGTGGCGCAGTGGGCATTTTCGGTATCGTGTTTCGATGATCGTGGCCGCATCGCCGAAAGGCTCGATCTTCGGGCGGATAGCGGCGACTGCGCCGTCGAAATTCCGGCGGGGTCTGGCATACGGTGGTCGGCCGGGCGCCTATTCACCGGTCGCCGACAAGGATTTAGCCGCTTGGAAGGAGGCGGAGGAGACCACGGCGGCGCCCGCGATGGCGTGCCGGCTGGAGTCGGTGCAGCCGGGCGACCAGTTGGCCTCCGGCGGGTGGGCTTCCATGATTCATCGGGAGAGGTTCCCATGACGAACGGGCAGGACGGCAACCATCAGGGTTCTCCCGGGCACGGCCTGCTCGTGACGCACGCCGTGCCTGGCCGCATCCGGTTGAAGTCGGAACGCCTGAAGGGGCGACCGCATGAGGCGGAGCAGCTCACCGCACGTCTCTCCAAAGTGGCGGGAATCCATCATGCCGCGGTCAACCCGGCGACCGGCAGCATAACACTGCACTATCGTTCGAAGGCCGTGGAGTCGCTTACTTTTTTTGCTGAACTGGCGGCGGCTTTGGGCCTCATCGCCGTCGACATCGAGGCGGGCGACGTAGAAGGATTGTTCGCATTGGTAGGGCTTTCGCCTGCAGACGCGGTCCGTTCGCTGTGGGGGCGGAGGCAGGTGCCGGCGGCCGAAAACGACCTCGCTTACGACGTGCTTCGGCTGCTGGGAGCCGGCATCGCACTGGGGGTATTGGTCTGGAAGCTGAGCCGCTGAGCGCATGAGCTGGGCCTATCTGATCCTGGCCGGTTGCCTGGAAATCGGCTGGCCGCTGGGTTTCAAACTGTCGCAAACCGAAGGCACGCGACTGGCCGGCCTGGTGCTGGCCGTGCTGTGTATGGTGCTGAGTGGCATTTTCCTGTGGCTGGCGCAACGGGAGATTCCCATGGGCACGGCATACGCGGTATGGACCGGTATCGGAGCGGCGGGTACCTTTTTCGTCGGTGTGTGGTTTTTCGGCGATGCGGCCAGCCCGGGACGTTACTTGGGGGCGGCGCTGATCGTCGCCGGTGTGATGACACTCAAGCTGGCGCATTGAGTGCGGGTGTCCAGGTTTTTCAACACAACGAGGGGTAAGACAATGTTCAAGCGGATATGTATTTCGGGGGCGATGCTGCTCGCCGGGGTGTGTCCCGCCATGGCTGCGGCGGATGGAGGACGGGTGCAGCACGTGGTCATCGTGTGGCTGAAGGACCACGGCAGCCAGGCCGCTCGGCAGCAGTACATCGAGAACAGCCGGCGTCTTGGCCACTTGCCCATGGTTCTCAGCTATCAGGTGGGAACGGTGCTGGCCGGGGACCGAGCCGTAGTCGACGGTTCCTACGATGTCGGCATAGTCGCCACTTTTGAGAACGAACAGGCGCTGCAGGACTATTTGGCGCATCCCGAACATCGGAAAGTGATCGAAGAGTCCCTCAAGCCGCTGGTGGAAAAAGCCGTGGTCTACGATTTCAAGGAGTCGAACTGAGGATCCGCGGCAGTCTGCCCCGTCGCCTCAAGCTCGAGCCTCTTCTTTCCGCCGGCATCACCGCGGTGTCGGCGCGATCCAAACGCCCTCCCTTGCTGCGGAAGCTGTTGGTTTTGCGACAAGCAGCGAGGATTGCATGTCGTAAGTCCGACATGCGGCAAGACCCCAAGTTCATGAAATAAAGAAAGATTGTTCCTTGGCACGACGTCTGCTTGATTGCGCGCAAGCAAGCGATGCGGGAGTTCCCAGCGATGGCCAAAGCCACTGTCACCTTTGAAGACATCGGTGTCACGGTCACCGTCCCGGCCGGGACTCGAATGATCGAAATATCGGAGAAGGTGGGGGCAGGGATCGTTTACGGCTGCCGGGAGGGAGACTGCGGCACCTGTCTCATGGTGGTCACAACCGGGGCGGACGATCTGAGCGAACCCTCCGTCCTGGAAGACAAGATCCTGCGGGAAATCATGGCTGGGAAGAACAACCGGCTGGCTTGCCAGGCGCAAGTGCTGGGCGGTGAGATTTCCGTCAGGCCTGCCTGATTCCAACACGACCGAAAGCGGCTTTTCTCTCATTGGCCGGGGGACAGTACGATGACATACGAGATGAACTGGCTGGAAATCACGGTGGTCATGCTGGTCGTCCTGAGCGCCTATGGCGTTCTGCGCCTCTGTTTTGGCCAGGTTTTCAGGCGGGCGCGGATGGAACGACAGCAGGGTTGAGGATTTCGGCGACGAAGGCCGTTCATCGAGAGAACGGCCTTCTTGCAGGAGACCTGCGCTTGGGCCACTCACATCTGGGATTGCAGATAATTTTGCAGACCCACCTTGCCGATCAGCTCCAGTTGGGTCTCCAGCCAGTCTACGTGTTCCTCTTCGCTCTCGAGGATGTCCTCCAAAAGCTCGCGACTGACATAGTCGCCGCGTTCTTCACAGAAGGCGATGGCATCTCTCAGCAAGGGCAGGGCCTGCTGTTCGAGCTGAAGGTCGCAGCGCAGCATTTCCTCGGGGTTCTCGCCGATTTTGAGTTTGCCCAGGTCCTGCAGATTCGGCAGTCCTTCGAGAAAAAGAATCCGCTCGATGAGGCGGTCGGCATGCTTCATCTCGTCGATGGATTCCTTGTACTCGTGTTCATTGAGCTTACCGAAGCCCCAGTTCTTGAACATTCGGGCGTGCAGAAAATACTGGTTGATGGCGGTCAGTTCGTTGGTGAGAACCTTGTTGAGGTATTCGATGACTTGAGTGTCGCCTTTCATTTCGGGTACTCCGTGGAGGGAACGCGGGTAGTGTAACCGGGGCCGTCGGCTACCGGTAGTGGCCAGGGCGGTCGCGGATACCGGGGAGTTCGCCGCAGGAGCCTCACGGGCACATATCTTGCCTCACGGGTATCGAAGGAGGGATTGCCGTGCCAATAGACTTGTCGAATTCTGAATGCCCCGTGGATCGCGATCTGCCGTCGTCCCTGATGCGCGCAACGGTAGACCAGGCGCCGGTGGCGATTTCGATCACGGATTTGAAAGCCAATATCCTGTATGTCAACGCCGCGTTCAGTGAGATCACCGGCTATGCACCACAAGAGTGCATCGGACGCAACGAATCGATGCTCTCGGACCGGCGTACGCCGCCGGCGGTCTATCAGGAACTGTGGGGCTGCATCACCCGCCAGCAGCCGTGGCGAGGGCGCCTGCTGAACCGCCACCGGGACGGCCGGCGCTATCTCGCCGATCTCACCGTGGCGCCGATGCTGAATGAAGCGGGCGAGACCACGCATTTCATCGGTATGCACCGCGACGTGACGGAAGAGTATCTGCTGCAACAGCAGGTGCGCCAGCAGACTCTGTTCCTGGAAACCGTGGTGGCGTCGATTCCCGTGTCCGCCGTGCTGATCGACGAGAACGGCCGCATCGTTCTGGATAATCTGATGTACAAGGCGCTGGCGAGCGATCTGAAAGTCGAGGAACCCGCGCTGTTGTTCCTGAAACTGCTGCGCGAGGAATCCGGGGAGGACTGGAACGATTTCTGGCACCGCGAAAAGGCGTTCAGGAATCTGGAGCTGCGTTTCGATCCCGGCGGCGGCAGACCTTCGCGCTGGTTTTCCTGTGCCGGTCAGTGGTTCCGCCATGAGGAGGGATCGGTCGACGGATTTTTCTCCGGTTCGGAAAAGGGCTATCTGCTGCTGACGGTGGACGACATCACCCAGCAGAAAAAGCAACAGGAACAATACCGCCTGCGGGGGCTTCAGGCCTTGATGGCCGAGGAGGAAAAGCTCGAGAGCCTCAAGGAAACGCTGTTCGCCGCCATCCACCAGATCCAGGGGCCACTGAACCTGATCGGCGCCGCCAAGAACATCCTGGACCGCCGTGGTGACGACGCCGGCAACGTGGCGCTGCGCGACCTCCTGCAGCAGGTCATGGCGGCCGGCGAAGCGTCCATCTGCACCCTGGAGAAATGCATCCCCCATAGCGACAACAATGCGTTCAAACCCGTCAACCTGAACCAGGTGCTGCACGATGCGATCACCTTGCTGACCGAACGTCTGCTCGCTAGCGGCATCGTGGTGGAATGGGTGCCGACTCCGGTCCTGCCCAGCCTGAAAGGTTCGGAGAACCGGCTGCGCTCGCTGTTCAAACAGCTCATCGAAAACGCCATCGATGCCATGGCGCATTCCAGGCGGCGGGAGCTGCGCATCCTCACCTGGACGCGTGATCAGCTGATCCACATCACCATCGAGGATACCGGTCCGGGGATACCGGCGGGGCTGCGGACCCAGGTGTTCGAGCCGTTCTTCACCACCAAGGCGAGCCTGGGGCGCCAGCACGTCGGCATGGGGCTGGCCGTCGCGCACGAGATCGTCAACCAGCACAACGGTCTGATCCGCATCGATCCGGATTACCAGGAGGGCTGCCGCATCCATATGCAGTTCGAGATCAGACAGACGCAACCGGAGCGGCCTGCGAAGGTTTCCCATGGTTGATCGCTACACATTGATCGAGCGGGAGCTCGACGCCCTCTATCAGGTCGGCCAGGTGTTGAACAGCACGGCCGATCTCAAGGGCAGGCTGGAGGGTGTGCTCAACGTCCTGCACGAGCAGGCCGATCTGCGTTCCGGGATGATCGCGCTGCGGGAGCCGGAAACCGATGCGCTGGTATTGGCGGTACTGCGGCGGGGCGAAGCCGGGCGGACTTCCAACGAGCCGGTGCGTTACGAGCCGGGCGAAGGACTGATCGGCACCATTCTGGAAGCAAACTGCACCATTGTGGTGGAGCGCATCGCTGACGAGCCGCGTTTCCTCGGCCGCCTCGGTCTCTACGATCCGGAGTTGCCCTTCATCGGCTCGCCCATCCATGTGGGCAAGGATGAACTGCTCGGGGTGCTGGCGGCTCAGCCCAGCGAGCGTGAGCTGCTGGGCGAGCGCGCCAGGTTCCTGGAGATGGTGAGCAATCTGGTCGCGCAGAGCGTCGGCCTGCTGCGCGGGATGGAACAGAAGCAGCGCGATCTCACGACCCAATGCGAGCAGCTGCAACAGACGCTGCGCTCGAATTACGGATTCGAGAACATCATCGGCCGGACGCCGCCGATGCTGCGTGTCTTCGAGACCGTGCGCCAGGTCGCGAAATGGAACACGACGGTGCTCATCCGGGGTGAGTCGGGCACCGGCAAGGAGATGATCGCCAGCGCGATCCACTTCAATTCGCCCCGGGCGAGTGGCCCCTTCGTGAAGCTCAACTGTGCCGCCTTGCCTGAAAACCTGCTGGAGTCGGAACTGTTCGGCCACGAGAAAGGCGCCTTCAGCGGCGCCGTCAACCAGCGCAAGGGGCGGTTCGAGCTGGCCAACCACGGTACCCTTTTTCTGGATGAAATCGGCGAGATTTCACCGGCTTTCCAGGCCAAGCTACTGCGGGTGCTGCAGGAGGGTGAATTCGAACGGGTCGGCGGCATCCACACGCTCAAAGTCGATGTGAGGATCATTGCGGCGACCAACCGGGATCTCGAGTCTGCGGTGGAAGAAGGGGCATTTCGTGAGGACCTTTATTATCGTCTCAACGTGATGCCCATCCAGATGCCTCCTCTGCGGCAGCGCAAGGAGGACATTCCGGAGCTCGCCCGCTTCCTGCTGGGCAGAATCTCCCGCAACCAGGGCGGCCGGCTTCTGGAAATCAAGGAGAGCGCCATCCGTTCGCTGATGCGGCACGACTGGCCCGGCAACGTGCGCGAACTGGAAAACCTGCTCGAACGCGCGGCGATCATGAGCCGTGAAGGGGTCATCGACAGTGAGGTGATCGGCATGACCGGGCTCAAGGAGAAGCTGACGACGGTGGCCGATGTGGCTTCCTACAAAGTCGACCTGGGTGATGAGAACCTGGATGAACGGGAGCGCATCATCGCTGCACTCGAACAGAGCGGCTGGGTGCAGGCGAAAGCCGCACGCCTGCTCGACATGACGCCGAGACAGATCGCCTACCGTGTCAAAATCCTGAATATCCACATGAAACACCTGTAGAATTCGCGGCGGGGCCGTATCGAGACGTGCTGTACATGTCGGCAGGCCCTCGTCCGTGCGTGCCGCTGGCCGGTCCGCGCGCCTTTCCCAAGAACAATGCGAGGTGGTTATGAACGATGGACTGCGTCAGGTGAGACGGCCCAGTGGAATCTCAAGGATAGGACCCCGCTCCGGGGTAGTGCTCCTCCTCCTGGCGTCGGTGGCCGAGCCCGCACTGGCCAAGCGGGTTTATTGTCCGACCAATCTCCAGTCTGAGCTGGATGCCATCAAGTCGGGGGGTACTCTGGAGATATCGGGCACCTGTGTGGGCCATTTCGTGGTGTGGAAAAACGTCGAACTGCGAGGCAAAGGCACGGCGCCGACCTTGTTCGGGGCGGGCGGCGGGACGGTGTTGACCATCATGGGAGCGGCCAACAGGGTCAAGGTCAAGAATCTCACCATCACCGGTGGCGGCGGTGTCGGCGATGGCGGTGGCATTCTCAACTACGGCGATCTGACGCTGATCGGTTCGACGGTCGTCGGGAACAACGCCGTGAATCACGGCGGCGGTATCTACAATTACGGCACGACCACCCTGAAGCAGTCTCAGGTCACCGGAAACATTGCCGGGTTGGACGGCGGCGGCATCTACAACAACAGTTCGGCCTCCGGCTGGGGAACGCTGTCGCTGTATGGATCCGAGGTGACCGGCAACAAGGCCGGCGGCGGTGGCGGCGGGATTTACAGCTTCGGTTCCGCCTACCTCAAGAATTCCGTATTGAACGGCAACCAGGCCGGCGGAGACGGCGGTGGACTCAAGAGTGCCCAGGGCTCGATCACCACCGTCACCGGTTCCGTGATCACCGGCAACATCGCGGCCAGCAACGGCGGGGTGTCGGGCACCGTCACCTTCAAAGGGAAACAGTCGACGATCAGCGGCAATCTGCCCGACGGTCCTTGAGGAGCATCGCCGCGGTGGCCGTCCTCGAAAACCCGCCCGGCGCACCCATCGCGCCTGGCGGTCGACCGGGATTCATGGGGCCGCCGGCTGGATGCGGCAGATCTTACGAAGAACCCAGGCAGTGGTTCGCGGCCTGATTGCTCATGATGACCAGGTCGAACGGGAATTCCCCTTTCTGATTGAAATGCACGGCGTCGGCTTTGCTGATCCGCTGCGATATCTCCTTCGCCATGCACTCGCACACCCGCCCCAGTTCCTGGTCGTCCTTGACAAGGCTGTCGGGATCGTTTTGCTGTCCCTTGATGCATTTCTCGACATAAAGTTTTTCGAAAATCTGGTGCTCGGACTGAGTCACCGGAATGTGTGGAGGCGTGGAAGGAGCGGCACTCGTCGTGGCGACCGGCGCCGAAGTCTTGGCCGGTTCGGGGGTTTCGCTGCCGCAGCCGGCCAGCAGCGCGGCGGTTGCGGTGAGGCCGGCCAGGGTCCGGCGGAAAGCTTGATCTTGGTCCATGGGGTGCCCTCGGGACAGGGTTGTGGATGGAATCTGGCGATTACGACAGGGAAGGCACTTTACCCAGCCAGGGCCGGGAAGGGCAAGTCCCGCCCGCCGGCTACAAGGGCACATTGATTTCCGGAGAACCCCTTCTATAGTAAAAAACTCCTGCAACCCTCATATTGGAGACTGACATGAAAAAACTGTTCGCCTTGCTTTTGTTCATGTTATTCAGCCTTGCAGCCTGGGCCGAACCGCTGGATATCAACTCCGCGACCGCCGAGGAAATCGCCGCGACGATGACCGGTGTGGGAAAAGCCAAAGCAGAGGCCATCGTGAAGGACCGTGAGGCTCACGGCAACTTCAAATCAGTCGACGACCTCAAGCGCGTAAAGGGCATCAAGGAAGGCATTCTGGCCAAGAATCGTGACAAGATCACCGTCAAGGCCGATACGGCGGCCTCGCCGGCGCCGGCCGCCGCCACTCCCCCCGGGACTGCGACCCCGGCGCCTGCTGAAACCCCGGCGGCGAAACCCCGGCACTGAAGCCGCGACGTTTTTTCCTTGCGGGAAGGCGTGGTTTCCCGGCCACGCCTTTCATGTCGCCCCCCTCACACGGGCGGCATCTGATAGGAGTCCAGGACTTTGAGGTAGTTGGCCCGTTCGTAGGCGGCAGGGTTGGCGATCCTGTCATGGCCCATGATTCCCTTGAGCAAGGTGACGGATGCGAAACCGTGAGCGTCCATCCAGTGCTCCAGGCCTTTCACGAGCACCGCGGCGTAGCTGGGTCCGTGCCGCAGCAGGGCGGAGGCGGTCATGACGGCATCGGCGCCCGCGAGCAGATATTTGACCACCTCTCCGGCGCCGGCGACGCCGGTCGTGGCGCCCAGCGAAAGGCGGAGTTTGCCGTGCAGCAGAGCGATCCAAAGCAGGGGCAGACGTATTTCGCTGGGGCTGCTCAGTTCCAGCGAGGGGTGGAGGTCCAGCCGCTCGACATCGACGTCCGGCTGGTAAAAACGGTTGAACAGCACCAGCGCATCAGCGCCGGCTCGTTCGAGGCGCACGGCCATGTGGGCCATGGCGCTGAAATACGGGCTGAGCTTCAAGGCGACGGGGATGTGAACCGCCGACTTGACTGCTGTCAGGCTATTGACATAGCGCTGTTCGATTTCTCCGCCGGAGATGGTGGGATCGGTTTCGATGCCATAGATGTTGAGCTCCAGGCCGTGGGCACCGGCCTGTTCGATCTGGCGTGCATAGTCGATCCAGCCCTCGTCGCTCACACAGTTCAAACTCGCGATGACCGGAATGTCGACGGCTTCGACGGCTCGCCGGATCAGCTCGAGATAGCGCTCCGGTCCGGCATGATGAGCGGTGGTTGCCGGAAAATAGCTCAACGATTCGGCGAAGCTTTCGCTTCCCGCGGTCAGCAGCCGTGAGAACACCTCGTTTTCCTGCTGGATCTGCTCTTCGAACAGGGAAAACAGGACCACGGCGGCGACGCCCCCGTCCTCCAGCCGTCTGATGCCGTGGAGGCTTTCCGAAAGCGGGGAGGCCGACGCGACGACGGGGTGCTTCAGAGACAGTCCCATATAGTTTGTGCTCAGGTCCATGGCGCGTTTCCTCGGTCATTGGGTCTTGAGGCTGGCATCGGGATGGAAGTGGGCGCCGCTGCGACTCGCCATTTCCTCGTAGGTTTCCCACTTCTGATCGACCACCTGCTGGGCCAGCGCCATCAAGCGCTCGCTTTCCGCCGGGCGGGCGTGGGCCAGCATCTTGTAGCGCAGCTCGTTCATAGCATAGTCCTTGAGCTTGATACGGGGGCGGGGCGAGTCCAGTACGAAGGGATTGCGGTCGGCTCGGCGCAGCGCCGGGTTGTAGCGGAGCAACGGCCAGTGACCGCTGGCGGCAGCCAGATCTTGCTGTTTCAAGCCCTGCCGCATGTCGATCCCGTGGGCGATACAGTGGCTGTAAGCCAGGACCAGCGAGGGGCCGGGATAGGCCTCGGCTTCGCGGAGCGCCAGCAAGGTCTGTTGGGGATTGGCGCCCATGGCGATCCGGGCGACGTAGACGTTGCCATAGGCGATGGCCTGCAGTGCGAGGTCCTTCTTGGCGACCGGTTTGCCGGCAGCGGCGAATTTGGTGACGGCGCCGAGCGGGGTCGATTTCGACATCTGGCCGCCGGTATTGGAATACACCTCGGTGTCCAGTACCAGGACGTTGACGTCCCGGCCGCTGGCGAGGACGTGGTCGAGCCCGGCCGAGCCGATGTCGTAGGCCCAGCCGTCGCCGCCGACGATCCAGATGCTGCGTCGGACCAGATGGTCCGCGACCGAGAGCAGATCCCGGGCCGCTTCGCAGTCGATGTCCCGCAAGGCGGACTTCAGCGTCGCGACGCGCTGGCGCTGGCGGCGGATCTCGGATTCGGCGCGTTGCGGCGCGTTCAGTATGTCGTCGGCCAGCCCGGCCGGAAGCCGTGGCCCGAGTTCTTCCAGCCGCTGACGGGCGAGGGCCAGATGGTTGTCGGCGCTGAGCCGAAAGCCCAGGCCGAATTCGGCGTTGTCCTCGAACAGCGAGTTCGACCAGGCCGGACCGCGGCCTTCCGCGTTCTTGGACCATGGCGTGGTCGGCAGGTTGCCGCCGTAGATCGAGGAACAGCCGGTGGCGTTGGCGACGAGCAGGCGGTCGCCGAACAACTGGGAAAGCAGGCGCACATAGGGCGTTTCGCCGCAGCCGGCGCAGGCGCCGGAGAATTCGAACAGGGGTTCCAGGAACTGGGCGCCGCGTACCGAGGAGAAGTCCACCCGCGACCGGTCGTTGACCGGCAGTCGTTCGAAGAACGGGATGCTGCTGCGCTCCTGCTCCAGGACCGGCGCCTTCGGCCGCATGTTGATGGCCTTGACGCCGGCTTCCCGGGGGCTGCGGACCGGACAGACCTCCGCGCACAGACCACAGCCGGTGCAGTCTTCGACGTAGACCTGCAGGGTATAGCGGGTTTCCGGGAAGCCGCGCGCGTTGATGGGGGCGGACTTGAAGCCGGCGGGCGCACCGGCGAGCCGCGATTCTGGATAGAACTTGGCGCGGATGACGCTGTGCGGGCAGACGAAGCTGCAGTTGCCGCACTGGATGCAGATGTCCGGTTCCCACACCGGGACCGTGTCGGCGATGTTGCGCTTTTCCCAGCGGGTGGTGCCGGAAGGATAGGTGCCGTCTACCGGCAGGGCGGACACCGGAAGGGTATCCCCGGCCCCGGCCATCATGGCTGCCGTTACCCGCTGGACGAAATCCGGCGCCTCGGGCGGCACCGGCGGCGGCATTTCCAGGCGGCTGGTGGCCCGCGCCGGCACCTCCACCCGATACAGATGCGCCAGGGTATGGTCCACCGCGGCGAAGTTCTTCTTGACCACATCCTCGCCTTTCTTGCCGTAGGTCTTGCGGATCGAGGTCTTGATCCGTTCGATCGCCTCCTCGCGCGGCAGCACGCCGGAGAGGGCGAAGAAGCAGGTCTGCATGATGGTGTTGGTACGGCTGCCCATGCCGGATTCCGCGGCGACTTTGGACGCATCGATGACGTAGAAAGCGATGTTCTGAGCGATGATACGTTCCTGCACCGGGCGGGGCAGGTGGTCCCACACGGTGTCCGGTCCGTAGGGGCTGTTGAGCAGAAACACCGCTCCCGGGCGGGAGTGCTCCAGCACGTCGATCTTTTCCACGAAGTTGAACTGATGGCAGCCGATGAAGCCGGCCGAGCGGATCAGATAGGGCGATTCGATCGGGCGGGGACCGAAGCGTACATGGGAGACGGTGCGGGAGCCGGATTTCTTCGAGTCGTAGACGAAATAGCCCTGCGCGTAAAGCGGAGTGGATTCGCCGATGATCTTGATACTGTTCTTGTTGGCGCCGACGGTGCCATCGGCGCCCAAGCCGAAGAACAGGGCGCGCACCACGTCCTCCGGCTCGATCTCGAACCGTTCGTCGTAATCCAGGCTGGTGTGGGATACGTCGTCACGGATGCCGACGGTGAAATGGTTCTTCGGTTGCGGCCGGGCCAGTTCGTCCAGCACCGCTTTGGCCATGGCCGGCGTGAATTCCTTGGACGAGAGACCGTAGCGCCCGCCGATGACCCGGACCGGTGATCCGCTTTCTGCCAGCGCCGTGACGACGTCGGTATAGAGCGGCTCACCCATGGCACCTGGCAGCTTGAGCCGGTCCAGCACCGCAATGGCCCGGACGCTCGGCGGCAACGCAGCCAAGAAGTGAGGCGCGGAAAAGGGCAGAGCAAGGCGTGTTTGCACCACGCCGACCTTCTCGCCCCGCCGGCACAGGAAGGCGACGGTCTCGCGCAGGGTGAGCGCTCCGGAACCCATCACCACTGCGACCCGCTCGGCCTGGGGATCGCCGAAGTAATCGAACAGCCGGTACTGCCGGCCGCTGAGTCCGGCGAATTTGTCGAACTGCGACTGCACGATTTCGGGCAAACGGGCATAGAACGGGTTGACGGTCTCCCGGCCCTGGAAATAGACGTCCGGGTTCTGGGCGGTGCCGCGGATGAAGGGGTTGTCTGGATTCAGGGCTCGCGCCCGATGTTCGCGGACACGGACCGGGTCGATCAGAGCCCGGAGGGTCTGGTCGGGTATCAGGGTCAGTTTGTTGACCTCGTGCGACGTGCGGAAGCCATCGAAGAAATGCACGAAGGGAATCCGGGATTCCAGACTGGCGGCCTGGGCCAGGGCAGCCATGTCGTGCGCCTCCTGCACCGATCCGGAAGCGAGCTGGGCGAAGCCGGTGGGGCGCACGGCGGCAACGTCGGAATGGTCACCGAAGATGGACAGGCCCTGAGCGGCGAGCGAGCGAGCGGCGACATGGAACACCGTCGGGGTGAGCTCGCCGGCGATCTTGTACATGTTCGGGATCATCAGCAAGAGTCCCTGCGAGGCTGTGAAGGTGGTGGTCAAGGCGCCTGTCTGCAGCGCCCCGTGCACCGCTCCGGCCGCCCCTCCTTCACTCTGCATCTCCACCACCAGCGGCACGTTGCCCCAGATATTGGTCTTGCCTTCCGCCGCCCACTGGTCGGCCAGCTCGGCCATGGTGGAGGACGGGGTGATCGGATAGATCGCGCAGACCTCATTGATCCGGTAGGCGATGTAAGCCACCGCCTCATTGCCGTCGAGCGTGGTTTCGATGGTCGAATGCATGGGTCTCAAGCTCCCGGTTCGCTGATCATTTCAATGGCATGGGCGGGACATTGTTCATGGCATACGGCACAGCCGGTGCAGCGGTCGTAGTCGTAGCGGTAGCGTTTGCCCGGGCCCAGCTTGACGATGGCCTGCTCGGGGCAGGCGCCGTAGCAGCCATCGCATTCGAAACAGTTACCGCAGGAGAAGCAGCGCCGCGCTTCGAACAGCGCCTCGGGCTCGCTCAGCCCCTGCACGACCTCGTCGAAGCCATAGGCCCGCACGACCGGGTCGAGCACGGGTTGTTCGCGCTGGTCGGCCTCGGTCAGGTACCAGACGTGGAGCTGATCGAAGCCGACGATGGGATGTTTGGGGGGTGGGGCATAGGTCGTGCCGCGCAGATAGGCGTCGATGTGGCGGGCGGCCTTCTTGCCATGGCCGACCGCGACCGTCACGGTGCGCTCGCTGGGCACCATGTCGCCGCCGGCGAAGATGCCGGCCTTGCCGGTCATCAGGTTGGCGTCGACCAGCACCGTGCCGTCTTCCTTGAAGCGGATTCCGGGGATCCTGTGCAGGAAGGCGGTGTCGGTGTCCTGCCCCAGGGCGAGGATCAGGGCGTCGGCTTCCAGGGTCTCGAATTCTCCCGTCGGCTGCGGGTAGCCGTGTTCGTCGATGCGCATGACCTCGACCTGGATGTGGGTCTGGTCGATCTGCTTGATGCTGCGCAGCCAATTGATCTTGACGCCCTCCTCCAGCGCCTCGTCGGCCTCGAACGGATGGGCCGGCATGTGCTCGCGGTCGCGGCGGTAGATGATGAGGGCTTCTTCCGCACCCAGGCGCTTGGCGGTGCGGGCGGCGTCCATGGCGGTGTTGCCGCCGCCGTAGATTGCGACCCGGCGTCCCAGTTTCGGCGGATCGCCGCTGGCGGACTGACGGAGGAAACTGACTGCATCGAGAATCTTGCCGGCATCGCGGGAGGGGATCTCGACCCGTTTGCTCAGCTGCGCTCCGATGGCGAGGAAGACGGCATCGAAACGTCCATTGGTCTGCTCCTCGAGTACGTCATCGACCCGGTGATTGAGCCGGATTTTGACCCCCATCCGCTGGATGCGCTGGATTTCCTGCTCCAGTTCGCGACGGGGCAGGCGATAGGCGGGGATACCGAAATGCATCATGCCGCCGGCCAGGGGGCCCGCCTCGTGGATCTCGACCTCATGTCCCAGGCGCACGAGATGATAGGCGGCCGACAGCCCGCTGGGTCCGGCGCCGATCACCAGCACCCGCCGGCCGCTGGGCGGCGCCTCGGTCTCCGCCTCCCAGCCCTCCCGCAGTGCGAGGTCACCCAGGAAGCGTTCGACCGCATGGATGCTCACCGCCTCGTCGACTTCGTTGCGGTTGCAATGGGACTCGCAGGGGTGGTAGCAGACGCGGCCGTGCACCGCCGGCATCGGGTTGTCCCGCATCAGGATCTGCCAGGCGCGCCGGTAGCGGCCGGCCTGGGCCTCGGCCAGCCAGGCCTGGATGTTTTCGCCGGCCGGACAGGCGCTGTTGCAGGGCGGCAGCAGGTCGACGTAGATCGGACGGCGGCGGCGCACTGGGCCGGTGCCTTTGCCGTGACCGGTCAGATCGGGAGGGAGGGTGATGTCGCTGAACTTGGGGCCGCTCATGGCGTTTCTCCATCGGGTTGAGGCGGGCCTGCCGAACGGAAAGGAATTATCCTCTCTTCGACTCAAGTTTAGCGGGAAATAAGAAACGGACGCCGGGAAGCGGTCGCACCTTGCGCCCGGCTATTTGGGTACGGCGAGCCACGGCAGGGCGGAAGGGGGTGGAGGCCCAACGGAAGGCACCCGCGTGCTGAGTCCGCCGATGACCGCAAATGCGGCGGCAGCCAGAACGAGGAATATCTTCTCGATTGGATTCATGTCGGGCCCCGGAGGAGTGCGCCGGTTGCAGGTACGTCGCCATCGTGGGGTCCGGGGTTGTCCCTCTTATCTCCTGTTTGTATGCGCCCCGATACAGAGGGCGGGCGATCATTTCCGGGGCAGGTTGAGGCGGGCGATGAGCCCGCCTTCGGGACAGTTGCGCAGTGTCAGGCGACCGCCATGGCTGAGGGCGACGTCCCGGGCGATGGACAAGCCCAGGCCGGTGCCACCGGAGGCCCTGTTGCGGGAGGTTTCGAGCCGGACGAACGGTGCGAACACGGCTTCGAGATGGTCCTCGGGGATGCCCGGGCCGTGATCCCGGACTTCGATGATCAGGGTGCCGGGCGTATCCTTCAGTGTGATCTCGGCGCTCTGGCCATAGCGCAGAGCATTGCCGATCAGGTTGTCCAGGCAGCGCCGCAGCGCGACGGGACGGGCCATGATGGGCTTGGCCTTGCCGTTGACACTGACTTGCTGGCCCTGATCCTGAGCGTCCTCCGCGAGCGAGTTCACCAGGGCTTCGACGTCCAGCGGCTGCAGCGGTTCGGGTTCGACATGGCCGCGGAGATAATCCAGGGTCGATCCCAACATGATCGACATCTCGCGCAGGTCCTCGTGCAGTTTTTCGCGGAGTTCGGGCGGCTCGACGCCTTCGACGCGGAGGTTGAGACGGGTGATCGGCGTGCGCAGATCGTGGGACACTGCCGCCAGGAACTGGCTGCGCTGGCGGATCTGCTCGAGCAGCTGCGCCTGCATGCGGTTGAGTGCGCGGGCAGCCTGGCGGGCTTCGGCCGGACCGCTTTCCTCCAATGGCTGGGTGCTGAGGCTGTCGCCGAAATGCTCGGCGGCCTGGGCGATGCGGTTGATCGGCCGGGACAGCCAGCGGGCGCCGATCCAGGCCGTCAGGCCCAGGGCGATGAGCCGCATCGCCGCGCTGATCCAGCCGCCGTGCGGACGGTAGGGGAGGGGCAGGCGGGTCCCGGGGGCGTCGCCGGGGAGCGGGGTGACGGTGGGCGTCGGCGCAGGCTCCTGCCCCGGCACGCGCCACCCGAAGTTGTCCTTCGGTGGCGGGAAGTCGACTGGCGGAGGTCGCGATAGCCACTCCGGCAATGGCGGCAGGCGAGGAGGGGCCGGAAGGGGCGAAGGGGGAGGCGGGGGGGGCGGAGGCTCGGACAGCTCCAGGTTGAACACCACCGCCATGCCCAGGAAATGGCTGGCCGTCAAGGTCACCAGCAGCAGCAGGAACAGCCGGGTGAACAGCGTGTCCGGGATCAGGCGCCGCATTTGCTTACCCGAGCGCTGAAGAAATAACCTTCGCCGCGGATGGTCTTGATGAGTTTGGGATTCTTGGGGTCATCCTGCAGTTTCTGGCGCAGCCGGGAGACCAGCAGGTCGATGCTGCGGTCGAAGACTTCCATGGCCCGGCCGCGGGCATAGTCGAGCAGCTGATCGCGGGTCAGGATGCGGTTGGGACGCTCGATGAACACGCTCAGCAGGCGGAACTCGGCATTGGAGAGAGGAACGACCATGCCTTCGGGCGAGGTCAGTTGCCGGAGCACCCGGTGCAGCCGCCACCCTTCGAATTCCACGGCGATGTCGGAGGATTCGGGGCTTTCCGGTTCGCGCTCGTGCCGGGCGCGCCGGAGGATGGATTGGATGCGAGCCACCAGTTCACGCGGCTCGAACGGCTTGGCTACGTAGTCGTCGGCGCCGAGTTCCAGGCCGACCACCCGGTCCATGGGATCGCCCCTGGCCGTCAGCATGATGACCGGAATGTCGCTCTCGCCACGGAGCGACCGGCACAGGGTCAGGCCGTCTTCGCCGGGCAGCATCAGGTCCAGCACGACGAGGTCGAACGAACTTTCCGCCAGCGCCTTTTTCATCGCCGCGCCATCATGGACACCGACGGCTTCCATGCCGAAGCGCGAGAGGTATCCGCCGAGCAGATTCCGAATCTCGACGTCGTCATCCACGATCAGAATACGTGTGGTCGGTGCCTGCATGGAGCTGTTATTTCGGAGGGAGCGGATCGCCTTCGGCTTTGCCGGGACTGAATCGGCATTTGCCGTCGGCCGGCATGGGGCCCATTTTATCGAGTTCGGCCAGCAGTTGGGCGTTTACGGTTTTTTTCTGGGTCGCATCCAGGCTGTCGTAGAAGTTCAGCCACAGTTTCCGGTTTTCCTTCATCCTGGCTTCGATGCTGCTCTTGTCCGCGTCCAGTCTGTCGAAGAGGGCGCGAAGATCGGCGTTGCCATCGCTCAGCGCCGACTTGATGTCCTTCTGGGCGGCATCGAAGCGTTCGCGGTGCGACTTCGTCAACTGACGGGTGTCGTCTTCGGCGCGTTTCCAAAGATTCTCTTGGTCACCGTTCAGGTTCAGTTCGCCATGGATGCGCCAAAGCATCCCGGCCAGACGTTCCTCCGGATCGGGTTTGGGCGGAGGGAACGCGCCGGCCGTCGATACAACAGAAGCCAGTCCCGCGAACACGAAGGCTGCGATCAATTTTTGCAGGGGGGAACGATAACGTTTCATGGGGATCTCCTGATCGGGTTGTCAACGGATACGGCCGGGGCTGTCTCACCCGGCGATGGCATGATCCCGAAGGCCGGTTTCGGCAGAATTTCAGGAATGTATCAGGATTGAATCGGGCCACGGGTTTGGAGCGGAGCGGGTTAGGCCGTATCATCGGGACTTACGCTTTTCCCAGAACCAAGATTCGCAACGATGCGTGAAGCCTCCCCGAAGACCATCTACCTCAAGGACTATCAGCCCCCCGAATATCTGGTCGACGCCGTCGACCTGTTCTTCGAGCTGGATCCCCAGTCCACCCGCGTCACTTCCCGGTTGAAGCTGCGCCACGATCCGGCGGTGGAAGACCGGCGGTCCGTGCTCACGCTCGACGGCGAACGCCTGGAAGTCGAATCCGTCAAGCTCAACGGCCGGATGCTGCACGAGGGCGAGTACTGCGCCAGTGAGACCGGATTGGTGATCCACGCGGTGCCGGACCGGCCGTTCGAGCTGGAAATCGTCAACCGGATCAGCCCGGAAGCCAACACCGCGCTGGAAGGCCTGTACCTGTCCAATGGCATGTTCTGCACCCAGTGCGAACCGCACGGCTTCCGCCGCATCACTTACTACATAGACCGGCCCGATGTGATGTCGCTGTTCACCACGACGGTCGTGGCGGACAAGAGCCGTTATCCGGTGCTGCTCTCGAACGGCAATCCGGTCGCCCGCGGAGAACTCAGGAACGGCCGGCACTGGGTCAAGTGGGAGGATCCCTTCAAGAAGCCTTGTTACCTCTTCGCCCTGGTGGCGGGACAGCTGGCCTGCCGGGAAGACCGTTTCGTCACCGCATCCGGCCGCGAAATCGCGCTTCGGATCTACGTGGAACCGCACGATCTGGACAAGTGCGATCACGCCATGCAGTCACTCAAGCACGCGATGCGCTGGGACGAGGAGCATTTCGGCCGCGAGTACGACCTCGATCTGTACATGATCGTGGCGGTGAGCCATTTCAACATGGGAGCGATGGAGAACAAAGGGCTCAACATCTTCAACACCAAGTTCGTGCTGGCGCGGCCCGACACCGCCACCGACGCCGACTACGAGCACATCGAGGGCGTCATCGGTCACGAATATTTCCACAACTGGACCGGCAACCGCATCACTTGCCGCGACTGGTTCCAGCTCAGCCTGAAGGAAGGGCTGACCGTGTTCCGCGACCAGGAGTTCTCAGCCTCCCGCAGCTCGCCGGCAGTCAAGCGCATCGAGGACGTGAACCTGCTCAGGACCCGCCAGTTCGCCGAGGACGCTGGCCCTCTGGCGCATCCGGTGCGTCCGGAGTCGTACATCGAGATCAACAATTTCTATACCCTCACCGTCTACGAAAAGGGGGGAGAGGTGGTGCGAATGATCCAGACCCTGGTCGGCCCCGAGGGTTTCCGCAAGGGTATGGACCTCTATTTCGATCGCCACGACGGGCAGGCCGTGACCTGCGACGATTTCGTGCGCTGCATGGAGGACGCCAACGCCATCGATCTGAGCCAGTTCCGCTTGTGGTACAGCCAGGCCGGCACGCCCGAGCTGCGGCTCGATCCGGTATACGACGCTGGGACGCGGACCCTGCGCCTGTCGGTGCGCCAGTCCTGTCCGCCCACTCCGGGCCAGCCGGTCAAACAGCCCTTGCACATCCCACTGGCCCTCGGGCTGCTGGCGAGGGACGGGCGCGAATTGCCGCTGCGACTGGCGGGCGAGGCCGATGCCGGGCCAACCACCCGGGTGTTGCACGTGCGCGCGGCCGAACAGGTGTTCGAATTCCTGGACGTCCCGGAACGCCCGGTGGTCTCCGCCCTGCGCGGCTTTTCCGCGCCGGTCGGGTTGAAAATGGAGCGCAGTGCCGAGGAACTGGCCTTCCTGTTCACCCATGACACCGACGCCTTCAACCGCTGGGACGCGGGCCAGAGCTTGATGGTCCAGGTGATGCTCGGCCTCATCGAGCGCATCCGGGCAGGCGAAAATCCGCAGAGCCTCGACCCGAACCTGATCGGGACCTTCCGAACCTTGCTGGCGCAACCGGCGGCAGACCTGTCCTATCAGGCGCTGCTGCTCGGCTTGCCCTCGGAAGACTATGTCGCCTCCCTGATGAGCGTGGCCGATCCGGACGCCATCCACCGGGCCCGCCAGACTGTCCGCAAAACCTTGGCCACCGCGCTGGCCGAGGATTTCCTGAGGCTCTACCGGGAGCATCACGCGGCCGAAACGGGTGGCCTCGAGCCGGCTGAGAGAAACCGGCGCCGGCTCAAGAATGCCTGCCTCGGTTTCATCGCGGAGCTGGAGACTCCCGAGTCTTACCATCTCTGCGTCCGCCAGTTCCGCGAGGCCCGCACCATGACCGACCAGATCGCGGCGCTGGGCGCGATCGTCAACAGCGCCCATCCGGACAAAGCCGACTGTCTCGAGTCATTCTACGCCCGCTGGCGGGAGGAGGCCCTGGTCATCGACAAATGGTTCGGCCTGCAGGCGAGCTGTCACCTGCCCGGTACCCTGGAGAAGGTCAAGGCACTGACGGCACATCCCGATTTCGATCTGCGTAATCCCAACCGCGTGCGTTCGCTGATCGGCGCGTTCTCGCAGGCCAACCCGGTCAATTTCCACGCGGCCGATGGCAGCGGCTATGAATTCTTGGGAGACCAGATCGTCGCCCTCGACGCCATCAATCCTCAGGTCGCCGCCCGCATGCTGGGAGCCCTGACCCAATGGCGCCGCTACGATCAGGGGCGGCAGCAAGCCATGCGTCGCCAGCTGCAGCGCATCGCCGGGCTGGACGGGGTGTCCAAGGATGTTTACGAGGTGGTGGTGAAGAGTCTGGCATAGAGGGTGGGAGCCAGAGCCGGAGGGGGTTATGAAAGCTTGGGTGATCGACCGAATCGGCCCGCTGGACTCGTCGCGAACTCTGCTACGCGCCACCGACCTCCCGGTGCCGGAGCCCGGCCCTGGCGAAATCCTGCTGCGGGTGGCGGTTTGCGGCGTCTGCCACACCGAAATCGACGAGATCGAGGGCCGCACCGCGCCGCCGCGCCTGCCGGTCGTGCCCGGACACCAAGCGGTCGGTCGGATCGCGGCTCTCGGCTCCGGCGTGGCGGAATTCGCTTTGGGCGACCGCGTCGGTGTGGCCTGGATCTTTTCTGCCTGCGGAGAATGCGAATTCTGCCGGTCGGGACGGGAGAACCTCTGTTTCGCATTCTGTGCCACCGGGCGCGATGTCGACGGCGGCTACGCCCAGTACATGACCGTCCCGGCGGCCTTTGCCTTCCGCATTCCGGAGGGATTCACCGATGCCGAAGCCGCGCCGCTCCTGTGCGCCGGCGCCATCGGTTACCGTTCGCTCAATCTCAGCGGGCTGAAAAACGGCCAGCCGCTGGGGCTCACCGGGTTCGGGGCTTCCGCCCATCTGGTGCTGATGATGGCCCGGCACCGGTTTCCCGATTCGGAAGTCTATGTCTTCGCGCGTCATCCCGAGGAGCGCGCGTTCGCGCTGCAGCTGGGCGCGGTCTGGGCCGGCGACACCGCTGACATTGCTCCCGCCCCGCTGGCCGCCATCATCGACACGACGCCGGCGTGGAAGCCGGTGGTCGCAGCGCTCGCCAACCTCGCTCCCGGTGGCCGGCTGGTCGTCAATGCGATCCGCAAGGCGCCGGACGACCGCGCCTGTCTCGCCGAACTCGACTATGCCCGGCACTTGTGGATGGAACGGGAAATCAAGTCGGTCGCCAACGTGGCGCGCAGTGACGTGGCCGGGTTCCTGGCGCTGGCGGCGGAAATGGGCATCCGTCCCGAGACGGAGGAGTACGCGTTCGAGGATGCCGACCGGGCGCTGCTCGACCTCAAGCAACGCCGGATTCGCGGGGCGAAGGTGTTGCGGGTGACTTGAGTCGGAGTTTTCAGTCCCCCACGGCCCGTCGGTAGCAATAATCGAACAGTATCCGCCATTCCGCGAGCTGGATGCGCCGGCACAAGGGCTCGGCCGGCGTATGGCCGAGGCGGGCGGTGTCGCAGAGGTCGATGAAGGCGAAGGGGTCCCAGGCGGTCTGCCGCAGCAGGAATTCCGTCTCGTGCGAGGGCGGTTCGGCTTGGGCCAGCTCACGCGCGGCGACGGTCACTTCGGGAAAAACCGGGTGGCTGCCGACGCGCTTGAACCAATACTTGGCGTTCCATGCATCCGGCTCACGGCGGTGGAGGATGCCGTGCCAGTAGCTGCCGCTGGTCGTAGCGATGCCCTGGCTGATGCGGTGGCTTTCATCGAAAAAATCGTGATAGAGCCAGACCGCCGCCAGACAGCACCGCGCCATGTCCGGATCGCGGACCGTTCGGGGCTCGAAAGCCGTTTCGATCCGCAACGCATCCAGCCGCGGCCGCATGCCGAGGTTGGGGGCGCCCGGTACCAGGCTGTTCAGCCGTTCGTTCGCCAGGAGCTCGGCGAAGGGTTGGGAATAATGCGCGGTTTCGGCCATCGTCGTTACGTCTTGAATATCCCGTTCTGGTAGGCGAGGCGGGCCATTTCGGCGGTGGTGTTCACGCCCAGCTTGCTCTTGATGAGGGTACTGTAATTGGCGACGGTTTTATAGCCGAGCCGCAGTTCTTCGGCGACCTCGCGGGTGGTGTAGCCCTTGGCCAGCAGCAGGAAGACGTCGAACTCGCGGGCCGACAGCGTGTTGAGCGCCGTCGTGGCTTCGGCTCCCCCCAGAGTCTGCATGGCCAGGCGCTGGGCGATTTCCGGTTCCAGGAAGGATTCGCCGGAGGCGATGCGGGCCACGGCCTCGACCAGGATTTCCGGCGCGCAGCTCTTGGTGATGTAGCCCCGCGCGCCGGCCTCCAGCGCACGCACCACGTAAATCAGCTCGTCATGGATACTGAACACCAGGATTCGGGCCGAAGTGTCCCGGCTGCGGATGCGGCGGATCGAAGCCAGTCCGCCGATGCCGGGCAGCGAGAGGTCCATGACGATCACGTCCGGACGGGTGTCGGCATAGAGCTGGCATGCTTCCTCTCCCCGCTCGGCTTCACCGACGACCTCGATGTTCGGCGTGCCGGACAATAGCAGGCGGTAGCCGGCACGGACCACGGCGTGGTCATCCACCAGCATCACGGTAATCTTGGATTTCATGGGCATGTGCCTTCGCAGGGAATCTCGATGCGCAGGGTGACGCCGGCGCCGGGACGGGTGCTCAGACTGAACTGGCCGCGCAGGCTTTCCACCCGTTCGCGGATGCCGAGCAGGCCCAAGCCGGCCGGGACCCGGGCGGGGTCGAAGCCGGCTCCGTCGTCACTGACCTCGAGCAGGAGGACTTCGGGCCGTTCACCGGTCGCCTCGATCAGGTTGAGGTGGATGCCGAGCTTGGCCGCGCCGGAATGCCTTACCACGTTGGTCAGGCTTTCCTGCACGATCCGGAACACATGTATCCGGCCGTCGCCGATGCATTCGTCGATGCCGTCATCGCAGCTGAAGTCCAGCGCGATGCCCGGATAGCGACCGCGCCAGTTTTCGATCATGTCTTCGAGGGACGCCTTCAGTCCCAACTCGTCCAGCATCAAGGGGCGCAGCCGTTGCATCAGGGTGCGCAGTACGGCGAACAGATGGTCGCAAATCGACTGGATGGCGCCGATGGCATCGGCGTTCGGTCCGTCGTCCCGCTCCGGTTTGCGCAGGGATGCAGCGATCGCCTTGATGGCACTCAGCGACTGGCCGAGCTCGTCGTGGAGTTCTTGCGCAAGGTACCGCCGTTCCTCCTCCTGAATCGCCAGTGAGCGTTGGGCCAGCGCACGGTTTTCCTCGCGGGTTTTTTCCAGCGTGCCGACCGTGTGGTTGAAGGCCCTCGAAATGCGGGCGAATTCCGGCAGGTAGAACTCCGGCAGGCGGCGGCTGTAATCACCGTTTTCCAGGTCTTCCAGCCCTTCGAGGATGATGCCCACGGATTTGAACGCCCGGCCCAGGGTGGTGTGGACGACCAGGTACACCGTGACGGCGAGTGCCACCATCAGCAGCAGAAACCCCCGTGCTTCGATCCAGGCCTCGGCGATCTCGTCGGCCGGGTTGGCGTCAACGGTGATCTGGATCATCGGGTTGCCGATCTGGTGCAGATGTTTCTCCGCCACCAGGGGGTCCGGCGCGACGGCCCAGGCGAACCAGGCGGGCGCTTCCTCACCCTCCGCGGGGCCGGCAGAGGAGGGCAGATCGATGATCGTCCTTTCGCCTTGATGGATGCTGAGGCTCAGGTGGCGGGCGTGGTCGAGCCGGGCGAGCTGGGCGATCCATTCGACCGGCGAGCGACCCGCCGCCACCGCCTGTTCCAGGCCGGCATCGATCAGCTGTAACGCCAGGTTGACCGATGACCGGACTTCCTCGGCCACCGACCGGCGCGCGTTGTGGACCACGAACAGGGTGCCCATGCCGATGATGGCCAGCATGACCAGACCGATCATGAGGTTCAGGCGAAACCGCAGACTCAAGGGCGCTTGCTCCCGGGAAAGATCGTATTAGTTTGCCTCGATCGGCGGTCCTTGTGACAGGGAGATATTCCCGACGGATCCGGGGCATTCGAGCGGAACCGCCCGCCGTGGGAGTTTTTCCAGCGAGCATTCGAGAGTTTTTCAAGGCGGCTTCGAGGGGTTATTCCGTAACGCCGCCGACATGATCTGTCCCAGAATCTCCGCCGCTGTTCGTAGAGCGCCGATGCAGGGTCGGCATCAATCATTCTTGGAGGAGACACATGCAAATTTGCAAACTGGCAAGTGGCTGCGGCGGGTCGATGCTGGCGATGGCCGCCGTGCTAGCCGCGCAATCCACGCACGCCAATTCGGAGCTGGACCGGCTGTCGAAGGACGACCGGAACTGGGTCATGCAGACCAAGGACTACAGCGCCACCCACTTCAGCCGGCTGACGGAAATCAATAGCCACAACGTCAAGAACCTGAAGGTGGCCTGGACCCTGTCCACCGGCACGTTGCATGGCCACGAAGGTGCGCCGTTGGTGGTGGACGGCATCATGTACATCCACACGCCGTTCCCCAACAACGTCTATGCAGTCGACCTGAACGACACCCGCAAGATGCTGTGGCAGTACAAGCCCAAGCAGAATCCGGCGGCCCGCGCGGTGGCTTGCTGCGACGTGGTCAACCGCGGTCTGGCCTACGTGCCGGCCGGCGAGCACGGTCCGGCGAAGATCTTCCTCAACCAGCTCGACGGCCACATCGTCGCACTCAACGCCAAGACCGGCGAAGAGATATGGAAGATGGAAAATTCCGACATCGCCATGGGCTCCACCCTCACCGGCGCGCCTTTCGTGGTGAAGGACAAGGTACTGGTAGGTTCGGCCGGGGCCGAGCTGGGCGTGCGTGGCTACGTCACGGCCTATAACATCAAGGACGGCAAGCAGGAGTGGCGGGCCTATGCCACCGGTCCCGACGAAGACTTGTTGCTGGACAAGGACTTCAACAAGGACAACCCGCATTACGGTCAGTTCGGCCTGGGGCTCTCAACCTGGGAGGGTGATGCCTGGAAGATCGGCGGCGGCACCAATTGGGGCTGGTATGCCTATGATCCCAAGTTGGACATGATCTACTACGGTTCCGGCAATCCGGCACCCTGGAACGAGACCATGCGGCCCGGCGACAACAAATGGACCATGACCATCTGGGGCCGCGACGCCGACACCGGCCGCGCCAAGTTCGGCTACCAGAAGACGCCGCACGACGAGTGGGATTACGCCGGTGTCAACTACATGGGTCTGTCCGAACAGGAAGTGGACGGCAAGCTGACGCCGCTGCTGACCCATCCCGACCGCAACGGTCTGGTGTATACGCTGAACCGGGAAACCGGCGCCCTGGTCAATGCCTTCAAGATCGATGACACCGTCAACTGGGTGAAAAAGGTCGATCTGAAGACCGGCCTGCCGATCCGCGATCCGGAGTACAGCACCCGCATGGACCACAATGCCAAAGGCATCTGTCCCTCGGCCATGGGCTATCACAACCAGGGCATCGAGTCCTACGATCCGGACAAGAAGCTGTTCTTCATGGGCGTGAACCACATCTGCATGGACTGGGAGCCGTTCATGCTGCCCTACCGCGCCGGCCAGTTCTTTGTGGGGGCGACCCTCAACATGTATCCGGGACCCAAGGGGATGCTGGGTCAGGTCAAGGCGATGAACGCGGTCACCGGCAAGATGGAATGGGAAGTGCCGGAGAAGTTTGCGGTCTGGGGTGGCACCTTGGCGACCGCCGGCGACCTCGTGTTCTACGGTACCCTCGACGGCTTCATCAAGGCCCGCGACACCCGTACCGGCGAGCTGAAGTGGCAGTTCCAGTTGCCCTCCGGCGTGATCGGCCATCCCATCACCTATCAGCACAACGGCAAGCAATACATTGCCATCTACTCCGGCGTCGGCGGCTGGCCAGGAGTAGGGCTGGTATTCGACCTGAAGGACCCGACCGCAGGTCTGGGGGCTGTGGGTGCGTTCAGGGAACTGGCGCATTACACCCAGATGGGTGGATCGGTGTTCGTGTTCTCGCTTTGAGCCGAAGGGGTGGAGGCGCTCCGGGGGAGCGCCCCTATCCCATGCTGTCGAAAGGATGAACCATGCGAATGAACCGTATTGCAGCCGCGGGGTGGGCCGCTTACCTCGCGGTCGTGGGATGCGTGCAGGCAGCGACGAGCGTCGAACCGCTCAAGGTCTGCTCCGCGGAAAACGAGATGCCGTATTCGGACAAGGCCGGCGAGGGCTTCGAAAATAAGTTGGCCGAGCTCCTTGGAAAGGGATTGGGACGGCCAGTCGAGAACGTGTGGTGGACCGATGCCCGCTATTTCGTCCGGGATTATCTGGACAGGGGTTTGTGCGATGTGGTCATCGGCGTCGATGCCGGCGACCCGCGGATGCTCACCAGCACTCCTTATTACCGGTCCGGCTACGTATTCGTCTACCGCAAGGACACGGGACTGAGCATCCAAGATTGGAACAGCGCGGCACTGAAGACCGTGAAGCGGATCGCATTCATGCCGGATACCCCGGCTGAGACGATGATCCGCACCATCGGCCGCTACAACGACATGTTCAACTACATGCACTCCCTGGTCGGTTTCAAGTCGCGGCGTAACCAGTACGTGCGCTACGACCCGGCCAAGCTGGTGGCGGAAGTCGCCGACGGCAACGCCGAAGTCGCGGTGTTGTGGGGGCCGGCGGCGGCGCGCTATGTCAGAGGGGCGGGGCTGGCCATGACCGTCATCCCCGACGACAACCGGCGGTCCGACGGCGAGAAAGTGCCCCACCACTATTCGACTTCCGTCGGCGTGCGCAAGGGCGAGGAGGCCCTGCTCAAGCAGATCGACCAGGTTCTGGCCCGATTCGGCAAGGAAGTGAATGCGGTGCTGGAGGCGGAAGGCATTCCGCTGTTGCCCATGGATGAAAAACCGGCCAGGACGGCTTCCCATGATCGAAGGAAAGGCTAGAGAAAATGAAGCTGAAGAATGCGAGGTTCGACGTGGCTGGCATGTGTGTCGCCGGGTTGTTGGCGCTGCCCGCGCAGGCCGACATTACCCTGCGGCATGCCGTCACCGGCGAGACGCTGGAATTGTCCTACGCCAAGGCCGGCGGCGACACGCAAGCCGTCAAGCAGTTCCTGCAGACCGGCAAGAACCCTTACAACGGCAACAAGGAGGTAGTGGAACAGGGACATAGTCTGTATCTGTCAGCCTGTTCCGGCTGCCACGGCCATGAGGCCGAAGGCAAGCTCGGTCCGGGATTGGCGGACGACTATTGGACCTATCCCCGCGCGGCCACCGACGTCGGTTTGTTCGAAATCCTGTTCGGCGGCGCGCAGGGCATGATGGGGCCGCAGTACGTCAACCTCAACAATGACGAAATGCTCAAGATCATGGCCTGGATCCGCAGCCTTTACCGGGGCGATCCAGCCAAGGCCGAATGGCTGAAATGACGGCCCTCAAATCTTTCACCTCAAGACAGGAGGCATTCCTCATGATGCAGAAAACGAGTTTCGTCGCGGCTGCCATGGCCGTTTCGTTCGCGGCGGGTGTCCAGGCCTATGACGGTACCCACTGCAAGGCGCCCGGAAACTGCTGGGAGCCCAAGCCCGGTTATCCGGACAAGGTCGCCGGCAGCAAGTACGACCCCAAGCACGACCCGAACGAGCTCAACAAGCAGGCGGAGTCGATCAAGGCGATGGAAGCCCGCAACCAGAAGCGCGTGGAGAACTACGCCAAGACCGGCAAGTTCGTCTACAAGGTCGAAGACATCAAATGACGGCAGCGGTGTAACGCTGTCGGCAGCGTGTACATGGCGGCAAGGGTATATCGAACCGCGCCCTCATCCCCGGCCCTTTTTGGGAGTGAATCCCCTCTCCTCCGGGAGAGGGGTTGGGGGCTTGCTACCTCTCTTATCGAAAGCCGCCGATAGGCACTCACCCATGAATCTAGACACCCCCCTTGCCGACGGCCTGGAACGCGCCAAACGCTTCGAACAGGGGCTGCAGCAAGTCGTGCTCGGGCAGGAGCGCCCGATCCGCCTGCTGACCCTGGCCGTGTTCGCCCGCGGCCATGCGCTGCTCGAAGGCGGCGTCGGCGTCGGGAAGACCACCTTGCTCCGTGCGGTGGCGCGCGGCATCGGCGGCGATTACGAGCGGATCGAGGGCACCATCGACCTGATGCCGAACGATCTGGTCTATTACACCTACCTGGACGAGCAAGGTAGGCCGGGCGTCGCGCCGGGGCCTTTGCTCAAGCACGGGGAGCAGCTTTCCATTTTTTTCTTCAACGAGATCAACCGCGCCCGGCCCCAGGTGCATTCCCTCCTGCTACGGGTCATGGCCGAGCGCAGCGTGTCGGCTTTCAACCGCGAGTACCGGTTTCCGTACCTGCAGGTGTTCGCCGACCGCAACCGGGTGGAAAAGGAGGAGACTTTCGAATTGCCCGCGGCGGCGCGCGACCGCTTCATGCTCGAAATCGCCATCGAGCCGCCGGCCGATCCTGCGCATATCGACCAAATCCTGTTCGACCCGCGTTTCTACGATCCCGACCGGCTGGTCGCGTCCGCGCCGGCCGATACGCTCTCGTTCCGTGAACTCAACGGCATTGCCGAGGCCCTGCAAGGCGGCATCCACGTCAGCGCCCGTCTCAGAGCCTATGTCCAGGATCTGTGGCGCGCGACCCGGCGGCCGGAGGATTTCGGCATCGCTCTCCACGAGGCGGATTCCGGCGACATGATCGAGGCCGGTTCCAGTCCCCGCGGCATGAGCTACTTGGTCCGGCTGGCGCGGGTGCAGGCGTGGCTCAGTGGCCGGGACCGGGTCGAGCCGGAGGACGTTCAATACGTGTTCGCTCCGGCGGTCGGCCACCGCATCTTCCTCAAACCGGTCTACGAATACCGCCGCGCCGAGCTGATCCCGGAGCTGGTCGGCAAGCTGATCCGCCGGATCGCGGCGCCATGAAGCACAAGGAATTCCATTACCGGCTGACCTGGCGCGCCGACGGCGTCCAGCCGGGCGCCCATCCCAGCCGGCAGGGCGGGGGCGTGCATGCCTTTCAGCGGCTGGTGCCGTTTCAGGCGCATCCCGATCCCCGCAGGCTGCATCTGCGGGCCAGCCTCGGCGACCCTGGCGGCCACTTCTGGGTGCGTCTGCACGAGCAGCGGGGGCGGATCGCGGTTTACGCCCTGGCGGACCTGTCCGCCTCGATGGGCTACCGCGGGCGCGCATCGAAAACGGCCGTGCTGGCGGATTTCACCGAGGGGTTGGCGCTGTCGTCGTACCGGACGGGGGATGTCATGGGTTTCGTCGGACTGTCCGACCGTGGCGTTCCGGATTTCCATCTGCCGCCGACCCGGCAGGTGGGAGCCGCCTTGATGCTGGCGGAGCGTCTGCGCGGTTTCCGACCCACGGGCGGCAGCGCGCGCGGGCTGTTGCACGCCGTCCGCTATCTGCCGTCGCGGCGCGGACTGGTGTTTCTGCAGTCGGACTTCCACTTTCCCTTGGGCTTCCTTAAGCAGGTCATGGAATCCCTGGCGCATCACGACGTCGTCCCGGTCGTGCTGTGGGATCCGGAGGAATCGGCGCCGGAGGCGTCCGGACTGGCCCGGATGCAGGACATGGAGAATGGCATGGAACGGTTGATGTGGCTGCGCCCGGCCTTGCGCGCCCGTTTGTCGCAGACCTTCCAGGAGCGCCGCGAGCGGCTGGCTGCGATGCTGCGAGGCTTCGGCAGGGAACCGCTGTTTCTGTCCGGCGGCTTCGATCCCGACGCGGTCACACGCTACTTCCATGCAGGCTGATGTTTCCGAAGGAATGGGGGAGGAGCGTATGCCGGTGCTTGGAGCGTCGTCCGGTGTGGTTTGCCCTCACCCCTTGCCCCTCTCCCAAAGGGAGAGGGGACTTACTCCCTTCTCCCTTTGGGAGAGGGGGTGGGGATGAGGGTGTGATACGCCTGATTTCCCATGCGGCTTCCAGAATCGGAGCAATTGTGGTTTGGTCTCTCCTGCCGGTCGCGGCCTTGGTATCGGTTCCACTTCATGGCGCCACTTCGCTCTCGTTCGACACGCCCCGCGCCTTCGGCTACGTCATCGGCGATCTCATCCGCCACGAGGTGCGGGTCGAAACCGATGCGGGGCAGGGAATAGAGGCTGCGTCCCTGCCCAGGGAAGGCTGGATCAACCGCTGGCTGCTGCTGCGGCGGGTCGAAGTCCGCCGCGAGGGCAGGCGCCGGATACTGACGCTGGAATACCAGACCTTCTACGCCCCGTTGGAAGTGAAGAACCTCACGATTCCCGGCTTCGAGCTGCAACTGGCCGGTTCGGGCGAACGGTTGGCGGTCCCGGACTGGACTTTCACCACCGCGCCGATCCGGGAGCTGTCGGTGCTGCGCGCCGAAGGCCCGTCGATGCGTCCGGACGCCGCACCGGCGCCGCTGCCGACTCTCGGCCCCGCCGCCGCGAGCGTCGGTTCCGGCCTCGCAGCCACGGGCGCGCTGGCCTGGTGGGCCTATCTGAGCGCCTGGCTGCCGTTCGTGTCGCGCGGCCGCCATTTCGCCGAGGCCCGCCGGGTGCTGCGGGATCTGCGCGGCCTGGGAGACAGCCGGGAGGCATTGCGCAGAGGTTTTTCCTGTCTGCACCAGGCGTTCAATCGGACTTCGGGTGAGCCGCTGTTCATCGAAGGGCTGGACGAGTTCTTCCGGAGCCATCCGGCCTACGATCTCTTGCGGGACGAGATCCAGGACTTCTTCCTGGCCTCGTATGAAGTCTTTTTCGGAGAGGGCGCACCGGTGCCGTCGTTCGACCTGGCGCGCATGGAGGCGTTGGCCCGTTCGTGCCAGCTTGCCGAAAGGAGGCGGCCATGACCGATTGGGCGCTGGACACGCCGTACTTGCTGTGGGGCCTGCCGCTGATGCTGCTTCCGTTGTGGCGGTTGCCGCTGCGTCCTGCCCCGTGTTCCTGGCATGCATTGTTGCCCGTCGATACTGCGTCGCGGGCCGTCGACCTGAGTCTGCGCCTCGCCGGTGCCGGCGCCATCCTGGCGCTGCTGCTGGGCAGTGCCGGTCTGCATCGGCGCGAGTATACCGTCGAACGCACCGGCTACGGCGCCCACATGGTGCTGCTGCTGGACCGCAGCCGCAGCATGGATGACAGCTTCGCCGGGCGTACCCCCACGGGCGGCGAGGAATCCAAGTCCGCCGCGGCGGAGCGCCTCCTGAGCGGTTTCGTCTCGAGCGGACGCAACGATCTGGTCGGGGTCGCCGCCTTCAGCACCTCCCCGTTGTTCGTGCTGCCGCTGACCGACAACAAGGCTGCGGTGCTGGCGGCGGTCCACGCCATGAAGCTGCCGGGTCTGGCGCAGACGCATGTGAGCAAGGGGCTGGCGATGGCGCTTTCGTATTTCGGCGACGATTCGAGCGCGGGTTCGCGTATCGTCCTGCTGGTGTCCGACGGCGCCGCCGAGGTGGACCCGGACAGCGAGCTGAAGCTGCGCCGCTGGTTCAAGGAGAAGGGCGTACGGCTGTACTGGATATTCCTGCGCACCGCGGGCAGCCACGGTATCTTCGAAACTCCGGACAACCCGGAGGACGACAACGCCCAGGCGCGGCCCGAGCGCTATCTGCATCTGTTTTTCAGCAGTCTGGGCATCCCCTACCGCGCCTACGAGGCGGAAGACGCCGACGCCCTCGAGCGCGCCATCGCCGACGTCGACCGCGAGGAGCAGCGGCCGCTGCGCTATGCCGAGCGGGTGCCGCGGCGGGATCTGCAAGCCTTTTGTTATCTGGCGGCGGCGCTGGCGCTGGCCTGGCTGGTCGCCGCGAAGGGCATGGAGGTGGCGCGATGAGAGGCGACTGGCGTGTTCGGATCGCGGCCGGGCTGACCTTGATGCTGGCCTTGTCGGCGCTGCTGGAGCTCAGGCAATGGCGGAAGGCCGCGGCGGCCAATGCCGATATCGCCGAGCTGCTGGGGGGGCACGACATCGCGCCGGAACGGCTGGCGGCGGCATCGCCCCGAGTCCTGTTGGCGCGGGCCGTGTATTTCGTGCGGCACGAGCGCTACGGCGACGCGCTGGAGCTGCTGAACCTGCTGGAGACCCGGGGCGATGGCGCCTTCCGCGCCGACGTGTATTACAACCAGGGCAATCTGCAGCTTGCCCAGGCTCTGGACCGCGTCGAAAAATCGGAAATGGACCAGGCCCGGGTCTTCGCCGAACTGGCCAAGGAAGCCTACCGGCGTGCCTTGTCGCTGGCACCCGGCCACTGGGACGCCAAATACAACCTGGAAGTGGCCATGCGCCTCATGCCCGAAATGGACCGGGTCAGCCCTGCCGATGACGAGGCGCCCGCGGCTGAATCCAAACGGCTGTGGACCGGTTTGCCCGGATTCCCGCGAGGCCTGCCTTGAGCATCTGGCGGAAGCGCGTTGCCGATCCGGTTTTTGCCGGCCTGATTGTAGCCCTCCTTCTGGCGGTAGCCGCCTGTTTCCCGCTCCGGCTGGTGCTGGAGCGGCCGGTGTTCAGCCACATCGTCGTCGTCGACATCACCCGCAGCATGAACGTCGAGGACTACCGGCGAGGCGCGCGCGCCGTGTCGCGGCTGGAATTCGTCAGGCAAAGCCTGATTGGCGCCGCGGCGGACCTGCCCTGCGGCTCCACCCTGGGGCTGGGCGTTTTCACCGAACGCGAGCCGGCGCTGCTATTCGAGCCGATCGAAACCTGCGCCGGCTTTTCCGCCATCAGCGCCGCCATCGAACAGCTCGACTGGCGCATGGCCTGGGCTGCCGACAGTCTGATCGCCGCTGGTCTGCACAACACCCTGGATTTGCTGGGGCGCGGCGATGCGGACGTGATTTTCGTCACCGACGGCCATGAGGCGCCGCCACTCAATCCCCGTTACCGCCCGGGCTTCAGCGACCTCAGAGGCAAGGTCCGGGGGCTGATCGTCGGAGTGGGAGGACTGAGCCTCTCGCCCATCCCCAAGTACGACGAGTCGGGACGGCGTTCGGGCGTTTATGGCGAGGACGAAGTCCCGCAGCGCTCGAGCTTCGGCCTGTCGGAGCTGCCGCCCGAGCAGATCGAGGGCTACCACGCCCGCAACGCTCCCTTCGGCAGCGAGAGAGCCGGGGGCACGGAACATCTGTCCCAGCTCAAGGAAGGATATTTGCGCCAGCTCGCCGAAGCCGCCGGCCTAGGCTACCACCGCCTGGAATCGCCCGAAGGACTGGGCCGCGCTCTCACGGCACCGGCCTTGGCGCGGCGCCAGCGGATCGCCACAGACGTCCGCTGGATTCCCGCCGCCCTGGCGCTCGCCGTACTGATGGCGGTGTATCTGCGGGTGCTGCTGCCGCGTCCTGGATTTTCAACCTCAAACTGAAGAACAAGGAGAAACTTCATGAAACCGATGCTCATCCTGACCGCGTTGCTGTTCGCCTCCGTTTCGTTGGCGCACGGACCCACCCCCCAAAAGGTCGTCGAGACCGTGGAGATCGCGGCTCCCGTGGACCGGGTCTGGAACGCCGTGAAGGATTTCGGTGCCATCGCGCAGTGGAATCCCGCTCTGGCCAAGAGCGAAAGCACCGGCGGCAACACCACCGGCGAGAAGCGCATCCTCCATTTTCCCAACGGCGAGCAGCTCACCGAGGAACTTGATGCCTACGACCCGGCAGCCCACGAATACACCTACCGGCTGGGCAAGGACAACGTCAAGGCGCTGCCGGCCAGTTCCTACTCCGCCGTGCTCAAGGTCAAGGCCACCGAGACGGGCAGCCAGATCGAATGGAAGAGTCGGCTCTATCGCGGCGATACCGGAAACTTCCCGCCGGACGAGCTGAACGACGAGGCCGCCGTTGCGGCGATGCAGAGGTTTTTCCGCGCCGGGCTGGACAATCTCAAGAAAAGTCTTGGGCCCCTCGAATGACCCACGATTTCCAGTGAATTCGCCACCGGGCGGTTCCACTGACCGAGTCCGGCTCCAATTCCTCGACAAACTGCGGCTTTTCCGGGCAGCTTCGCCCGATTCTCGTTCCGGACCGCCGTGGGCAGCGGCGATGCGGCCCACTTCGGGCGCTATGCGGCCATAGAGCTTGTAGCCATGGTGGCACTGGCCATGCTTCCTGGGCCAGGCCGCATCCAGGTCTTTCTGGCGGCGCTTGGCGGGTTTCCAGGCGGCTGGCATGTCACCCTCTTTGAGTGTTTCCCTGTCATTCCGGGTGAAGTGCTGCTTCGGCGCCGGAACCCGCGTGGCATTGATGATCCGGCGCCCGGGCGATGAAGCCGTTCTCGAGCAGTTGCGCCGTGACGCCCTCGAAGACCGCCTTGGCGCCGGCTTCGCCGGTCCGGTTCCCGGACGGCCACACCGTGGTCCGGTCGGGGATGTTCATGGCCTGGACCAGGCCGCAGCAGCGCTTGCCGCTCATGCGATCCAGCAGCTGATACTCCATCTGCTCGTCGGACAGGTCGTACGGGCGCTTCAGAACCCGAATGCGCACCATGGTTTCGGTGGGAAGCGGCGACCGATCTCCTTCGGGACCGACCGGGCGGGGCGCTATCCGGTCGACTTCCGCCGCCAGCGCGGCAAAGTCGATACAGGCTTCGATTGCCATGAGCGGGCCGCCCGGCTTGTCGAGCTTCTCCCGACGATGCGTGTCCGCAAACAGGTCCGTCTTGATGGCACTGCGCTTGTTCATGGCGCTCTGGTCACAGGTCACGGTCCGATGGCAGCAATTTTACCGGGCGGGTCAGGTTGGGGGTTTTTCGAGGTGCCCTTTGGTCTTGGACCGTCCGGTTTCGCCCACCTGGGCCGAAACTGCAACGATCCCGGAGCCGGCCGCGGCGAGTAGGGTAAGATACGCCTTTTTTTCCCGTGCTTCCTTGGTTTGACGGGCACACCGGTGTGGAAGTGTGCGGCCTCTACCATAGGCAGAATTTTTCTCAAAGTCGTCCATGAATATCTCCCTCGTTACGCTCGGCGTGGTCTTCTGTCTGATCGCGGCCCGAACCATCGGCGGCTTGCCGGTCAGGATATGGCAGGCGATGTGCGCGGGGGCGCTGACGGTGCTGGCGACGGGAGAGATCGGCTGGCGCGAGGCGCTTGCGGCGATCGATCCCGACGTCATGCTGTTCCTGTTCGGGATGTTCGTGTTGGGGGACGCGCTGGTGGCGAGCGGCTACCTCTATTACCTGGCCTATCGGTGGTTTTCCCGTCTCCGCTCGGCCCAGGGGCTGGTCCTGGTGGTGCTGTGCGGCGGCGGTTTGGCATCGGCGCTGCTGATGAACGATACCGTAGCCATCGTCGGCACGCCGCTGGTGCTGCGGCTGGCTCGGGAGCACGATCTCGATCCGCGCATGATGCTGCTTGCGCTGGCCTTTGCGGTGACTCTGGGGAGCGTTCCGAGTCCGATCGGCAATCCCCAGAATCTGCTGATTGCGACCATGACCGGCCTGCCGGATCCGTTTCCGACTTTTCTCGGCATGCTCGGCGTGCCGACGGTGGTGAACCTGGGGTTGGCGTGGTTGTGGCTGCGCTGGCTCTACCGCGGCAGTCTGCGGGGAGCGCGTCTGGTCCATACGCCCGTCGAGATGCTGGACTGGCGACTGGCAAGGCTCGCCAGAGCGGGACTCTGGCTGATGGTTGCGCTCATTGCCTGGCGCCATTTGCCATGCGGCGAGAAGGGGATGCGGTTGAGCTGGATCGCCCTCGCCGCGGCAACCCCCGTGTTGCTGTTTGGCTCGGAACGGCGGTCGTTGCTGCGGCGGATCGACTGGCCGACCCTGGCATTCTTCCCGGCCATGTTCGTTCTGATGGCGAGCGTCTGGCAAAGCGGCGCCATCCAGTCCTGGATGGTCCGATGGCCTTTGGATCCGACGGACGTTCCCACCGTCCTCGGCCTGAGTGCCGGGCTTAGCCAACTGGTCTCGAACGTGCCTCTGGTTGCGCTTTATCTGCCCATGCTGCGCGAAGCCGGTATTTCGACCGAGGCGCTGATGGCTTTGGCGGCCGGCAGCACGGTGGCGGGGAATTTTCTGATCCTCGGCGCGGCCAGCAACGTCATCATCGCTCAGCATGCGGAAAAACATCGAGTTACGCTTGGCTTCCACACGTTTGCGATGGCGGGTGTGCCCCTGGCCTTGATGAACCTGGCCGTTTACTGGGGCTGGCTGTCCGCCTTCCATCCGTTTCGGTGAGCACTCGATCCGTATTTTTCGATTTTTCTTGAAAACGGTACCGAATTACTTTACTTTAGCCCCGTCGTATTGGGGTCCGTGCCACGCAAGTTTCAGTAGCGTTCGTTCCACCCGGAACCATACCCGCTCCACCTGCCCACTCGCCGTAATACTACGCTTTACGTTTCCACCCATTTTTTCGAGAGATTCGATATGTCACAACAGCAACAGGGAACCGTTAAATGGTTCAATGAAAGCAAGGGATTTGGTTTCATCCAGCGTGAAAACGGCAGTGATCTTTTCGTTCATTTCCGTTCGATCCAGGGCCAAGGCTTCAAGACCCTGAAAGAAGGCCAGCGGGTGAGCTTCACCGAGGTCGCCGGCCAGAAAGGGCCGCAGGCCGAGAACGTCGTGGTTCTGTAACCACCATCTCGTTGTGCCGGGATGGCATGCGGGCGGCAAGCCCGCTTGTCGCGTACCGCTACTGACGAAAACAGGCCGCTTCAAGCGGCCTGTTTTTTCCTCTTCACTCAGCGCGACGCCGCGCTTCGTCGCAGCGCTCCGCTCGACCCTCCTTTATGAAGGTGCCCAGCCCATGTTGAAACTTTTTGTCAGAAATTTACCGCCCCAAACGACCGAGGCGGGCCTCAAGGAACTGTTCACCGGCTACGGCAAGGTCTTCGAGCTGCAGCTCAGCCGCGACATGTTCACCGGCAAGGCGCGCGGCACGGCTTCGGTCAGCATGGAAGGCCACGAGGCCCGCAAGGCCATCGAGGCTCTGGACGGTTCCGATTACGAAGGCAAGACGATCTATGTCGCCTTGGACAAGGGGCCACGCTCGGGCGGCCGCGGGCGCCGCTGAGCCTGCCCTCATGGTTCAGGCCGAGGCCTGGGCCCGCAGCCAATAGGCCTTTTCGGTCAGGCGGCTCAATCCTTTGGCGCGCAGCTGTGGATTCCCTTCCAACGCATCGCGCGCCGACAGCAGCTCGATCCGGTAGGCTGGTCCGAACAGGCGAACCACCGCTTCCTCAGGGACGGGGAACGGCGGGCCGCTCATTTCCTCGGCGTCGTATTCCAGCGTGATGAGCAGCATGGGCGGGGTTTCCGGCAGCAGCCGGAAGATCTGCTCGGCATAGCGGCCCTGCATTTCCGGGGGCATCGCCACCAGCGCTGCCCGGTCGTAGATCGCTCCGATCTTGCCGACGAGGTCCGGAGTCAAGTCGAAATAGTTCCCGCACAGCAGGCTTATATCGCCGCCATCGGCGCGGGCGAAGCCGTTTCCGAGCGGTGTCGTAACCGCCGACAGGCCGTTTTCCCGGAAGAACTCGTCGACCGCGATGGGGCTGAGTTCGTTCCCGAGTACGGGATGCCCCCGATTCCGCAGCCAGACCATGTCCAGGGACTTGCCGCAGAGGGGAACGAAAACCCTGGGCCGCGCAGGACCGATGCATCGGGGCCAGAAGGTCTCGAGCAGCGGATTGACTTGTGTCTGGTGAAAGCCCGTCTGCTTCTGCCGCCAGCGCTCGTGCCAGAAATCGGGATCCATGGCCTGCGAATTTCCGCGCTCAGTCCGGCCGGCGCTCAGGATAAACCCCTTTGGGGTTGTAGCCGTAGACGCCGAACGGGCGGGAGAAAGTAAACGCCGCCGGTCCCACCACCAAAGCATCGCCGGCCTTGCGGAAGGCGTCGTGTGGCTCGGCCGCCGAGGCGATGCCGGTGAAGGGGCTGGTTGCCAGGAAAAGCGTCGTGCCGACGATCGTGGCCACCAGGCCGACCGGCCGCATGACCAATACCTCGTTGAGCACTTCGATGAAGCTCATGGGGCCCTTCAGCGTGTTCGGTCCCATGGCTGCGGCATTTTGGGCGGTGGTGAAGATCAGGCACAGCAGGATGAGGCGCAGGGTTTTCATGCGTAGGCGAGTATCCATTCCAAAGGTGGGCGAACCGTCTCGTCCTGCGGCCGGAGTATCCTGAAGGGAACCGGGCAAGCGCTGGGCCGGCCGCGGAGGGCACCGGCGACCGTACGGCGGGTCCCGCATAGTTTGCGCAAGCGGGCCCGACCTGTCCAGCGTGCCCGGCCCAGGGCCTTACCAGGAGCGGATGCGTCCCGTGTCCAGATGCACGAAATCGGCGCGGCGGTAATAACCTACGCCGCCGTATTGCAGCGCCAATGCGGTCTTGCGGATCGTGCGGGTGCTGACGTCGCTCATGCGCAGATCGATCGCCTTCCCTTCCATGTGCAGGCTGTGTTCCGCCACCCCGTGGCTGTGTCTGCGCAGCATCCGGTTGGTTTCCGGCGCGCGATAGCCGGAAATGATTTCGAAGGTGCCGCTGGAGCGGGTCATCGCGGAGATCGCGTAGAGAATGTCGATCAGCCCCGGATCCATGGGATGGCTCTCATCGGCGTGATGGTCCCGGAGGAAGTGACTGAATTGCCGCAGCAGAGCTCGGTCGTAGTTCCGTTCCGGACAGCACACCAGGGTCATGTCTTCGCCGGTATGCTTGTTGTAGAGATACAGGGTGCGTTCCCTGCTCAAGGAGTACGCATAGGCGTCGAAGCTGGGAATCAGCAGGGCCCCGGCGGCGGCGATCCCTGCACGGGTGAGAAAACTGCGGCGGCTGAGATTGGGTTCGGATGCGCGCGACGGCGCGCGCAAGGACGAATTGAATCCCATGATTACCCCTATCGGTAGTCGAACGTCTTGATGACAGGGTGCGGGAAAAGCCGCTGCGGCCGGAGCCGATGCCAGTGGCTTTTGCGACATCCTGGTGGCCCGGGGGCGCATCGACGCACCCCGATCGGGCAAAGGCCGAACTTTAAGCGCTACGAACGCGCGAAATCAACCCTCTGAATGTTACGAAACCGTTACGAGTCGCCGCGGTCGCGTGAGTGGCGCAGTCTCCGAGGATCAGAGGAGTTCCGGTCGGATGGCGTCGAAATCCGCCCCCTGTGGGTGATGACTCGCCTTGGCCCCGCCCTCCCGAACCAGCATGAACGTCTTGTAGCCCGCTTCCCTGGCGGCGTCCAGTTCGGCTTCGATGTCCGACAGGAACAGGATTTCCGACGGCGGCAGATTCAGTTCCCGGGCGATGGCGCTATAGGCGGCGGGTTCCTGCTTCGCGCCGATCCGGGTGTCGAAGTAGCCGGAAAACAGGGGCTGCAGATCGCCAGCGGCGGTATGGCCGAACAGCAGGCGCTGGGCGTGCACCGAACCGGAGGAGAACACATACAGGCTGATGCCCTGTTCATGCCAGGCTTTGAGCCGTCGCACGGCGTCGTCGTACACATGCCCGAAGAAGTCGCGGTTACGGTAGCCTTCTTCCCATATGAGCCCCTGGAGCGCCTTGAGCGGCGTGATCTTGCGGTCTTCGTCGATCCAGCGGACGAGCCGGGCGATGACGTGTTCATCGTCCATTGAGGGGTCGCCGGCCGCCGCCTTGGCATCGGCGAGCAGGGCCTGCACGGTGGCGTCTCGGGCATGGCTGCGCACGAAGTCGGCCGTGCGGGCGCGGGCATAGGGAAACAGCGTTTCCTTCACGAAGGACAGCGAGGAGGTCGTGCCTTCGATGTCAGTGAGAATCGCGCGGATCATGCGTAATGCTTCAGGTAATCCTCGAGCCGGGGGAAGCGGTCGCCGATGTCACTACCGGTGAAATCGGCGACCCAGCCTTCCGCGGTGGTGAACAGCCGGATGCACTTCAGGCAGGGTTCGGCGCCCATGTCGAACCAGTGGCGGGTATTCGAAGGGACGCTCAGGAGGTCGCCCCGCTCGCACAGGATGGCGTAGACGCGGTCGCCGGGGTGGAGGTAGAACAGGCCGCGGCCTTCGACGAAGAAGCGAACTTCGAAATCGCCGTGAGTATGCTCCCTCAGGAAGCGCGCCCGCAGTTCGTCCTTCTGCGGATGATCGGGGCCGACGCTGATGACGTCGGCCGATTCGAAACCGTATTTCGCCTTCAGGCGTTCGACCGAATCGGCGTAAGCCGCAAGGATCGTCTGCTGCTCGGCATCCGGTTCGAATGCCCGGTCCGCTTGCCAGCGCTCGAACAAAACGCCGATTTCGGCCAGCCGTGCGGCGATGGCATCGCCTTCGCGGATGATCTCCGGCGCCGAGGTTCCGGACTCGGGGTGTATGGTCAGAAGGCTCATCGTTTGACTCCGTGCATGCGGGTTTCCAGGTCGAAGAGGTATTCCAGTGCTTCCACATGGCGCAGCGCGTCGGCGACCGATTTTCCCCAGGTGTAGAAGCCGTGGCCGGCGATGATGTAGGCGTGAACCCCGTCGTGCCGGACCAGGTATTCCTCGATTTTCAGGGCGAGGCGGGGGATGTTCTGATCGTTGGGGAAGACCGGAACAACGATGCGGGTGGCATGGGTATCGATGCCGGCCAGGGCCTTCAGCAACTCGTAGTCTTCCAGGATGACCGCGCCGGACACCAGCCGCGACAACAGGGTCGAAGCGGGTGAGTGTGGATGCAGCACGGCGTGGGCCTCTGGATAGCGCCGATAGATCCCGGTGTGCAGCAGGGTTTCCGCCGAGGGCTTTCTGCCATCGAGCGAACGGCCTGCGGCGTCCACCAGCATGATGTCCTCGGGGCGCAGCCGGCCTTTGTGCCGGCCGGAAACCGTGATGGCGATCCGGCCGTCGCCGAGGCGGGCGGACAAATTGCCGCTGGTGGCGGGAACCCAACCGCGGTCGTCGATGAAGCGGCCGGCTTCGATGAGTTCGGCCGCGCGGGTTTCGAATTCGGTGTCGTGCAAGATGGAGGTTCGCCCGAGGAGATTGAGAGAGGAAGCGCCGATTCTAGCGGGCCCGGCGGGCCGACTCAAAATCGGCGGTGGCGGGCCGCTTCTCGTTCGGTCGATTCCTCGAGCCGCCGGGGAAAGCGGACATTCAGTGGTTGTGATGCATCCCGGACATGTCCGGTGACATGGGGGCATCCGGCGTGGCCAGGACGAATCCCCAGCGTGATTCGGTGAAGCCGGAGAGTCTTACCACCAGGGAGTGGAAATCGAACCCGCTTTCGCTGGCCTTGAGGCCGCGGTTAACCATCAGTATCCCCAGGATCAGCACGATGACACCCGAGAACCGGACCAGCCTGGGTTTCAGCCCGGCCGAGATGAGCGTGGCGAACCATCCGAAACTGAGCATCACCGGCAGCGTCCCCAGACCGAAAAAGAACATCAGCAGGGCGCCCTCGAGCGGGCTGCCGGTGCCCGCGGCCATGACGTACATGGCTTGCAGCGGGCCGCAGATGATCATGAGACCGTTGAGCAGGCCGATGACGAAGGGGCTGTGGGACCGCCTCGACTGAGCGCCGATGAAGCGCAGCAGGAAGCTTGGGGTCTTGATCTGGAAATGGCTCAGGGCGGGAATCCAGCGCAGCATCCCTAAGCTGAACAGCACCAGGAACAGGCCGGCGGCGATGCCGATGGCACCCCGAAGTATCGGCGAGAAGGAAAATATCGAGCCGATCAGGCCGAAACCCGCTCCGATCAAGGTATAGGACAGGGTCTTGCCGGTCCCGTAGAGCAGATGGGAGAAGGGAGTGGGTCTGCCGCCGCTGGCGGGTTTGGCCGCATACGCCAGCACCAGAGCCCCGCACATGCCGACGCAGTGGAAACCGGTCAGAAGACCGGTGACGAACAGCAGCCAGTAGTTCATGTCGCGCCCCAACTCCGGCATCTGGGCCAGGGTACCCATGCGTTCGTCCAGGAAGAGGATGACGATGACGCCCAGGATTCCCAGGACGATCGTGCCAGGCCGTCTGAGCCAGGTCGAGGGGCTCGCGAGGGACTGCCGGTTCGCTGCGTTGGTCGAGTTCATAGTTCCGATGGGTAGTGGTACGGAAGATGTGTGAGGACGGCCAGGATGCCTGGAGATTATAAAGCGTGCAGGTTTTCTGCCAGTTTGTCCGTAGGTCGAATCCCGCCGGTCGCCGGATCTTGGCGAGCGGGGGAGGAAAGATTGGTTTCAAAAGTGCGTGATATCACGCAGCCTGCCTGTGTGATACGCCATGACTTCATGCGTCGCCGCTTCACCGTCGCGTCGCGGCTCGTTGCGAATCAATCGGCTGGGTATTGGGCACGAATGTTGAAAAAGATTGTTTCGTCGCAGCATTCATTTCCATCAGAGCGAGCCGAACATGAAAACTTCCCAGGTAGCCCATGTGAAAACCGTCGAAAAGTCAAAAACGGCCCGCACGCGGAAGCAGGATGCGCCCCTCGGACCCCTGCTGATCGGCACCGGTCTCGCTTTCGCTTCATTGATTCTGGTGCCTGCGATCGCGACCCAGGTCGGTTTGGGGACCAGTTTGACCGGGGCACTCCGGATCGCCCTCATGAAGGCTTCCAGCCGTGCCATCCGGGGGTCGGGCGACGGCGCCGAAGCTGCGACCATGAGCTTCAGCTGTCACTGAATTCCAACCTTCCCGCCGGGAATCCCGGTGCAGACTCCGCAAGCTGTCAAGCTGCCGCGGAGTTTTTTATTATTATAACTGCTCGAGTTCGTTGATTTTTCGTTAGAGACGTCAAGGAGGCGAGGGATGGACACCGAACCGCGTGTTTGCGACCTGTGCAGTCTGCCGGTGATCCCGCCGGGCTTTCCCCTCAATACCACCAGCGGGCTCAAGGTCTTCTGCTGTGAAGGCTGCCAGGGCATCTACGCGATGCTGCACGAGGCCGATATCCTGCCGGAGGCCGGACCCGCCCGCGCAGGATCGCCGGATTTACCTCTTTCGAGCGATGACCGATAATCGGACACGGCTCTCGACCGCTCCCCTCGAAGGGGCGTCGGATTGTTCGGCAAAGTCAGCGAGGAACTAGATCATGGCTCATGTACACGGCGGAAAGACGATGGCGGACGCGGCGATGGGCGCGGCCAAGGCGATGGAGCACGGAATGATGGGGCCGATGGCGGGTATGGAGGGCATGATGAATCACGGTGTGATGCACGGCGCCCGCCAGCTGGTCCAGTCGTCGCACAACGTCGCCACGGTGGCCAAGGGTGCGGCGGTGGGCGCGGCAGCGACGGCGGGGACGCACACCGGCCGCTCGCTGTTCAAGCGGGTGTTCACCCATCCGCTGGTGCTGTTCGGCCTGGGCATGGCCGCAGGCTATTACATTCACAAATACCGCAAGGAAATCATCGGCTCGGCCATGAGCGTAGCCGAAGGCGGCAAGGATTTCATCCTTCAGCAGCGGGAAAATCTGGAAGACCTGCTGGCCGAACGCCAGGAGGGGTCCGAGCGGGGTGATGCCTGAACAGGTGGATGAAACCAGCGGGCAGTCCGAGGCGATGCGTCGATGAGATCATGTCACTGAAAAAACAGATCATCTTGCGTTACAACGGTGTCGGCCACGTGCGGTTCGAGCTGCCGGCCCCGCTCTGCGAGGTTTCGGCCCGGACTCAGATCGAGGCTGCTTTGCGGGCGCTCGACGGCGTTTACCGCGTCAGCCTGTCGCCGGGCAGCCGCAAACTATCGGTGCGTTTCGACATCGCCGTGTGCGATCTCAAAGTCATTGCGCGGCGGCTGGCCCAACTCGTCGATGCCGGTGTCGGACAGTCGGGTCGGGTGCCGGGAAGGGTGGGCATCGTGGGCGGCCGGCCGTTCGGCTGGCTGCGGGAAAAAGCGCAGGAAGCGGGCGAAACCCTGGCGGCCATGAAAATAGTCGCCGGGCGGACCCTGAAAAAATCGCCCAGGCTGCTGACGCCAGCGCGGGAAAGAGGATTCATAGAGTTCTTCAATGATGTGCTGGTGCTCTATCTCATCAAGCTGCACTGGCATCTCATCACCCAGCACTGGCTGCGACAGCCGCTGCGCTATCGCTACGAGTGGATGGCGGTGTTCTACCTGATTTTCCTGCTGGTCCGGTCCCGGCGCCCCCGCAATGTCTGACTCCGCAGGGCTGGATACTTCGACGCCCCGAGCTCCGGCGGCGCCGTTCGCGCATGCCTGGCCCAATCTGGAAGTCGTGCATGCCTTGCGGCGGCGTATCCGGATCCAGGCGCCGGCGCTGCGCAAGGACCCGGAGCGTTGTTACCTCTTGCAGATTCTCCTGCTCAAGCATGCCGGCATACGGTCCGTGCGGGTGGTGGCGGACCTCGGCTCGGTGGCGATCCGCTTCAATCCGGAACAGCTGCCGCGTGCGAATTTGCTGCAGGTGGCGGATCACCTGATCGCCAGCCTGGGCCGCCGTAGACCGGCGCCGGAAACGCCCGGGATCCCGGTCGGTAACGGGCCGGTGCGGGAGTGGCAGTTCGCGATCGAAGGAATGACCTGCGTTTCCTGTGCGCTGCTCATCGAAATGATGCTGAAGCGGCAGCCGGGTATCCGCGACGTATCAGTCAATTTCGCCACGGAAACCGCCACCGTCCGGGCCGTCCTCGGCCGCGATGCAGTCATGGCGGCCATCGCGCGGCTCGGCTATCGCGCCCATGCGGCCGACAGCATCGTCCAGCGCAAACTCATGGCGGCGCGGGAAGCCGAACGCCTGCGTAAGGCGCGGCGTCAGGCTCTGGTGTCGGTCCTCCTCAGCGCTCCCGTCATCGTCCTCGGTATGGTAATGCCGCACGGACGGGTATGGGCCTGGCTGAGCGCCATCCTCACGACACCGGTGGTACTCGGCAGCGGCCGCTCGTTTTTCTCCAAGGCATGGAAACTCGCCGGTCAGGGTACCGCCAACATGGACTCGCTGGTCGCGCTGGGCGTCGGGGCGGCTTACGGTTCCAGTGTCGTGGCCTTGCTGACGCGGCGCGGGGAGCTTTATTTCGAGGCCGCGGCCGCCATCGTGAGTTTCGTGCTGTACGGGCGTTACGTGGAGGAGACCAGCCGCGGGCGCGCTCATGAAGCGATTCGGCGTCTCCTCGACCTGCAGCCTGCCACCGCTACGCTCCTGAAGGACGGCGAGGAATTCGAGGTGCCGGTCGAATCTTTGCAGGTGGGAGACGTGGTAAGGGTGCGTCCCGGTGACCGTCTGCCCACCGATGGCGAGGTTCTCAGCGGCATTTCCGGGATCGACGAATCCATGGTGACGGGTGAAAGCGTTCCCGCCATCAAACGGCCCGGCGACCGGGTGATCGGCGGCTGCGTCAACGGCTCCGGCGCGCTCCAGGTCAGGGTCACGGCCGTGGGGGAGGACACGGTACTGGCCGGGATCATCCACATGGTGGAGCAGGCCCAGTCCTCGAAGCTGCCGATCCAGAAGACCGTGGACCGGGTTTCCGCGGTGTTCGTGCCGACCGTCCTGGTGATTTCCGCCGGCACCTTCCTGGGCTGGGTCTGGCTCGGCGCGCCCGCGGCCAGGGCCTTCGCCAATGCCATCGCGGTGCTGCTCATCGCCTGCCCCTGCGCACTGGGGTTGGCGACGCCGGCGGCGATCATGGTCGGCACGGGGCAGGCCGCCCGTAAGGGCATCTACATCCGCAATGGCGAAAGCCTGGAGATGGCGTCGAAACTCACTGCGATCGTGTTCGACAAGACCGGCACCATCACCGAAGGCAAGCCGGAAGTCACCGACCTCATCCGGTTTGCGCGGCTGGGCGAGACCCGGTTGCTGAGCCTGGCGGCGGCGGCGGAAATCGATTCCGAGCATTTCCTGGCACGGGCGATCGTCCGCAAGGCTCGGGACGTCGGAGCCGAACCGCTGGTTTCCCATGCGTTCGACAGCGTGCCGGGACGAGGTATCCGTGCCCGGGTGGATCGGCGTGAGGTATTGATAGGCAACGCTGAATGGCTGGAAGAGTCCGGCGTCGGTCTTACGGCGGCGGTAGAGCCGGTCGCGAACCTGGCCGGGCAGGGCAAGACCCCGGTTTTCATGGCGCTGGACGGCAAGCTCGCGGCAGTGTTCGGCATCGCGGACCGGCCCCGGGAGCATGCGCGGGCCGCCATTCAGAGACTGCAGGACCTGAACGTCCGCACCCTGATGGTGACGGGCGACGTGGAAGCGGCTGCCCAGCACATTGCGCAGCAGGTGGGCATTGCGGAAGTGACCGCCCGTGCCCGTCCGGAGCGTAAGCTGGAGATCATCCGCGCCCTGCAGGAGCAAGGGGAGCGGGTGGGGATGATCGGCGACGGCGTCAACGATGCGCCCGCGCTGGCCGCCGCGGACGTGAGCTTCGCCATAGGTAGCGGCACCGACGTGGCGATCCAGACCGCCGACATGATCATCAGCCAGGGCGACATCAGCCGGGTGGCGGACGGCATGGCGCTGAGCCAATTCACACTGCGGGTCGTCCATCAGAATCTGGCGTGGGCCTTCGGCTACAACACGATCGCGATTCCTCTCGCGGTCATGGGACGGTTGAGTCCCATGATCGCGGCGGGCGCCATGGCTTTCAGTTCCGTTTCCGTGGTATTGAATTCCCTGCGTCTGCAGCGGCGGTAGGCGCCCTGCCGTTTCCCCCGGGAAGGTGTTCCCGGGCGTATCATCCTCCCGTCTTTCAAACGCGACGCCTGCATCGAAGGGAGCGCGATGCCGCCATTTGGTTCAAAACCGGTTCGGGGGATGTGGGTCTTATGGTATATTTTGTTGCAAATATGCCTATGGTGAGGAATCCCATGTTCTTACGAATGCTTGGCGGGTTGGCGCTGGCCTTGATGTTGTCGGCGGGGAGGGTCGCCACCGCCGACACCGGTACGGAGGCCGCGCGCGCGGTGGTGGATAAATTGAACGGCGCGCTCATCGACGTGATGAGAAATGCAAAACAATTGGGTTATCAAGGCCGGTACAAGAAGCTTGATCCCATCGTGCGCGAGGTCTTCCAGTTCGAAGCCGTGGCCCAGATTGCCCTGGGGGCGCACTGGAAGACCTTGAATGATGACCAGAAGCGGGAGTTCGTGAAAAAGCTCACGGAGCTGAGCATTGCCACCTATGCCGCTCAGTTCAACAGCTACGCCGGCGAACAGTTCCAGTACGATTCGGATCAGGCGGTCAAGCCCGACCGCGTGGTGGTGCGCTACAAAATGGTGGCGCCCAAGGAAACTCCCGTGAAGTTCGACTACATGGTCAACCAGTTCGACGGTAAGTGGGAGATCATCAACATCGTCGTCGACGGCATCAGCGATCTGGCGCTGAAAAAAGCCCAGTACACCAGCGTCATCGACCGGGAGGGTTTTGATGTGCTCATGAGCAAGCTGACTCAGAAGATCACCGACTACGCCAACAACGAAAACAACTCCAAGAGTTGACTCGCCCTGCGATGGGCGGCAGAAAAAAAGCATCCTGCGGGATGCTTTTTTTCTGCGCGCCGTGGTCCTCCCTGGGTCAGTACAGCGGCTCCCGGTAGAACATCAGGAAATTGCCGATCACGAACATGGCGAGGATCGACAGGAAGCCGGCCACCTGACCCGTGTCGAAGCGGCTCGAGGCAGACTGCGAAGACACCACCGGCGCAGCCGCCAGTCTGAGCTCCAGCCAGCGTCCGCTGGCGACCACGACCGCCAGGAGGCCCATGGCGGTGTGGGTCGACTGGATCAGATACTCGCTTTTGAGCTCGAATTCGGCGTGTGAGTGTGTGAGCAGCAGAATGCCGCCGAAGGCGCTGAGGACCGGAAACATATAGCGCAGCCGGTGGGCATCGGGTCGGGTGCGGGCGCGCAGCTCCAGGACGCCGAGCATGAACGCCAGCAGCGTGGCGATGCGGTGTTGGAAAACCTCGCCGTTGCCGAAGGTGCTCTCCCAGAATCCGATCGGCCCCAGCGGCCAGGTTTCGGCGTCACTGCGGAAGAACAGGAAGATGCTCAGGCCGATGAATCCCACGGGCCAGTAACGGGTCCAGCGGAAGCGTCCGGTATAGGACAGCATCGCTACCAGACACATACCGGTCAGGAAGATGCCGGAGATGTTGTGGTTGTAGTCCGACCACTCGGTGGCGGCGACCGAAGGGACCTTGTCGACCACCGCGACTCTGCCTGGTTCACCGGCCAGAAGCTGCTCATGGGTCGGGGAGCTGATCTTGGGCAGGCGGGGTGAGAACATGTAGGCCACTTCCGAGACCGTCGCCGTGGTGTCCTTGATATCCACCGAGGGCGGCTGCGACGACAGTGTGGCGGCGACGAACAGGACGCCCACCAGTACGAAAGTCTCGGCTTCGATGAAATACGGCACCTTGCCGGTCAGATCGGCGGAGGCGCCGCGTTCCTTCCACTCCTTCCCGGCCTTGTGGTTGCGGTAAGCGAAGTAGAGTGCGCCTGCCATCAGTGCGACCTTGGTCGCCACCAGGCTGCCATAGCCGGTGCCGAAAAGTCCGTCCAGCGAGCCGATGTATTCCACGGCCAGCGGCAGCCCGGTGGAAACCAGCAGCAGCACGGAGGCCGCCCCCAGCCACCCGAAACGCGTGATGGCGCGGGGCCAGAACTGATGAGCCTCCCGTTCCGAGCGCCGGGAATGCCAGAGGAACAGAAGCTGAGCGACGCCGCCGACCCAGACCGCAGCGGCCAGCTGGTGGATCACCGTCAGTATCATGAGCCGTTCGCGGTGTTCGAAACGCCCGACGCCGTGCACCAGCCAGGCACCGCTGATCACCAGCGGCACGGTCAGGATCGCTGCGGTGTTCCAGGCCGAACGGTCAGTCGGCGAAACGCTGAGTCGCCCGGCCACGTAAATGAATCCACACGAGAGGAAGAAGCGGAGCAGGCCGGCGATGAACTGCACCGTCCCGAAATAGGCCTCGAGAGGGAAATCGCCGAGCGTCGCGGCGAGCAGCACGCCCTTGATCAGCAGTTTGGTGCCCTGCATGGCCGCCAGCGTGATCGCGCCTCCCTTCAGCAGACGGACGCAAACGGCGACGACCGGTTCCGGCGCGCCGTCGTCCCCCACGGCTCTGTCCCAGATCCGCAGGATCCAGGCGGCCCAGATCAGGCTGCCGACGATCAGCGCATAGCTGATGAGCATCAAGCCGCCGAGGAAGTCATCGATGAAATTGGCCAAGCCTTGTATGAACATGGAGGGAGCGACCTCGGGTTACGGGTTATCGACGCGGAAACGGATCACGTTTTCGGTGAAGTGCCCGTCAGCCGCGAACACCTTGTATTTCAGGGCATAGTCGCCGGGTTCCAGAGGGGGGATGTCGACCAGCATCTCGCCCGCTTTCTTGCCCTTGGCGATGTGGACGGGGTGGAACACGTCGCCTTTGCTGACTAGGAACACCCGCGAGAGCGCGAGTTCGACCCCGGAGTTGAAAAACAGCACCACCTTGGTTGCGTGGTGGGGCTCCACCGGCTCCTTGGTCAGCGACGATTCGGTGACGACGGCATGACTCCAGGCCTCGGAGCTGAGTGCAAGCAGGCTCAGGGCGATGCCCCGGAGGGGCTTGCCGAATGGCTGGATGGCGTGAAGGAACATGGCTACCTGTCCGATTGAGTGAAGGGTCAGCCGGCCTTGGTCTTGAGGGCGTGGCTGGTCAGGTTCTTGCCCAGGTCCCAGATGGCGCCGGGAACCTTGTGGCAATCGGCGATGACCGTGTCCATGGCCTGGAGTATCCAGTCGGCGTCCCTCTGGCCGATCACCAGCGGCGGCAGGAACTTGACCACGTTCATGCCATGCCCCGCCACCTGGCTCAGGATGCGGTGATTCTTGAACAGCGGGATGGTGATCATCTGGCTGAACAGGCCCTTGTTGGCAGTTTCCAGGAGGCTCCAGGCGGCCTTGAGCGAAAAGCTCTTCGGCGCGCCGAATTCGACCGCGATCATCATGCCTTTCCCTCGCACCGCGTGCAGCAGCTCGTACCGGTCGGCCATCGCCCGGATTCCGGCAGTGATCTGCTCGCCGATCCGCGCCGCGTTCTCGACCAGACCTTCCTCTTCGATGGCGTCGAGGGTGGCGATGCCGGCCGCCATCGCCATGTTGTTCTTGGAAAAGGTCGAGCCATGGACCACGGCGCGGTCCATCCGGTTGAACACCGCCTCCATGATGTGCTTTTTCATGGCGACGGCACCGACCGGAATGAATCCGCCGGACAGTGCCTTCGCCATCAGGATCATGTCCGGCTCCACGCCCCAGTGTTCGATCGCCCAGAATTTCCCGGTGCGGCCGATGCCGGTCTGAATCTCATCCGCCACGAACAGCGCGCCGTACTTCCGGCACAGGCGGGCGGCCTCGGCCAGATAGCCGTCATCCGGCAGGTTGACGCCTTTGCCCTGGATCGGCTCGACGATGAAGGCGGCTACGTCGTTGTGGCGGAGGGCGGCCTCGAGGGCGCCGAGGTCGTTGAACGGTACGGCGGTGCAGGCCGGCAGCAGCGGGCCGAAGCCGTCGCGGAACACCTGCTCGCCGTTCAGCGAAAGCGCTCCCAGGGTGAGGCCGTGGAAGCCGTGTTCGCAATACACGATCTTTTCCCGCTTGGTGGTGTAGCGGGCGAACTTGATGGCCGCTTCCACGGCTTCGGCGCCGGAGTTGCAGTAGAACATCCGCGACAAGTCGCCGGGGCAGCGCTGCAGAATCTTTTCCGACAACAGGCCGCTCAGGAGGGATACGTCCATCTGCACCAGATCGGGAAGCTGGGCATCCAGCACGTCCTTGAGCGCCCCGACCACCTGGGGATGGTTGCGTCCCAGGGCGAACACGCCGAAGCCGCTGAGGAGGTCCAGGTATTCGCGGTCCTGATCGTCGTAGAGGTAAGGGCCCTGCGCCCGGACGTACACCCGGTCGTAGCCGATCGTCTTCAACACCCGGACCATCTGGGTATTGAGATGTTTCTCATGCAGATCGAAATTTTCGCCTCTGCGGTTCTTCAGCAGGTCGGCAATACGACTCGACATCGACAACCTCGGGTTTGGTAAATTGTCAAATCTCGCATTCTACACCAAGCCCCTCAGACCTTGACCCGCCGCGCGGCGAACGCCGGCAGCACTATCAGGGCACAGACCAGGGACAGCATCAGGCCGATGGCCAGCAGGATGCCCATGGACGACATGCCTGGGTGCGGGGTGAAGGCGAGGCTGGCGAAGCTGAATACGGTGGTCAGAGCGCCGTAGAACACGCCCTTGGCTTCACTGGAATCCAGCAAGGCATCGTGCGTGGATTTCAGGTAATGCAGCCGGTGCGCCATGTGGATGCCGTTGTCTACGCCCAGGCCGAACAGGAGCGGCAGGGCGATGATGTTGGCGAAATTGAAGGGCACGTGGATGAGCACCGTCACGGCTGCGGTGAACAGAGAGGCGAGCAGCAGGGGCAACAGGACCAGCAGGGTATCCTTGAGGTTTCTCAGTATCAGCAGCAGCAGAAGCGTGATCGCACCGAGCGCCGTGCCGAACGCCTGGGCGAAAGCGACGATGACGGCGTTCATCGATTCCAGGTAGGTCACCGGCAGGTCGGTCACGTCGGGGTCCACCGTCTGGGCTTGCTGGATGAATTCACGCAGTTTGTCCAGATCATTCAGGTCGTATCTGGGGAAGATCTGCAGGCGGTAGAGCCCGTCCTTGCTGATCCAGCGCTCGCGGATGTCCGCGGGAAGGGAGTCCAGAGTGATCGGCTCGGCTTCCAGACTGGTACTCAGATGGGTGATGGTTTTCCTCAAGCCTCCCAGAACGCTTTTTTCGAGAGCGTCGAGGCGGTCCTGAACCGCCTGTGGGGGCGATGCACGGAGTTGTTCGAGGAGCCGTTCGAGGCTGCCGTCCAGCGCGGCGACATCGGGATCGTGGCTTTTTTCGAGGCGCTTGCGCAGCGCGGCATGCAGTTTTTCCAGGGTCTGCAGGTTCGGCTTGGCCTCGGAGGCGGCCGGAAAATTCTGCAGCTGAGGTCCGAGCACCAGCGCCAGATCCGCGATGGCGGCAAGTTTTTCGTCCTGCCGGTCGGGAACGAAATCGAATATGCTGCGCACGCTGTCGACCGAAGTGAGTTCCTCGAACCGTCGAATCCTGGCGTGGGCATCCTCTTCGTTCGAGGCGAGCGAGGCCAGGGTCATTGGCGAGGTGTCGCGAGACTTGAGCAGATACTTGAAAGTCTTGACCGATTCGGTGGACGGATCGCGCAGGTTGATCGGATTGAAGTCGATCATGATGCGGCTCAGCAGGGCAGCGGCCGCGACGCCCAGGATCAGGGTCAGTATCCGGATCGGCCCGGCATAGCGCATCGGCCAGTTGGAAAGCAGGGCCCGGGTCAACGCGCGCGGTCTGTGCTGGACCGCGCGGCGGGAAGGCTTGTAAGGCAATATGTTCATGATCGCCGGCAGCACGGTGAAGGTGGTCGCCAGGGCGATGAACATGCTGGTGCCGGCGATGATGCCGAGTTCCGCGACGCCGGAGTAGGCCGTCGGGATGAACGCGTAGAGGCCGATGGCAGCGGTCAGCGTACACAGGAGCAGCGCCGAGCCCGTCGACGCGAAGGTTTCGCGTAAGGCGGCCCGCTGCGGCATGCCGCGCAGGATCAGCTCCCGGTACCGCAGGCAGAAATGGGACGAATAGGCATCCCCCATGCCGATGAACAGCACGGTGAAGGAGATCGAGATCAGGTTGAGCTGGCCGATCGCCAGGGTGGCGAAACCCATGGAAAACACCAAACCCATGCCCAGTGTCAGGAACGTGGCGAACATCAGCCTGAACGACCGGTAGGCCAACCACAGTGTCAGGCAGACCAGCACGGTGGAGACGAGGCCGGCGACCGTGACGCTTTCCTGCACCGTCAGCATTTCCTCGTATTCCAGGACGACTTCGCCGGTCTTGCGTACCTGGACGTCGGACAGGGTGTCGGCGCGGATGTCGTCTATGGCCCGGTCGATGGTGGCCATGGCCTTTGCCGCCGGCATCAGTTCCTCGAAGAAGAGTTTCGGCCGGATGACGATGAAACGCTTGGTGATACCGAGGCCTTCCTTTTGCCCCATGATCAACTGTTGCCAGGACAGGCGGTAGGGCCGTTGCTCCAGCGCGGCTCGAAATGCCTCGTCGAGGCGGCGGGTGAAGGCGCCCAGTTCCACCGGGAGGTCCGATTCCTTGGCGTCCAACGCCTGGGCATAGATGCCGAAAAAACCGTCGAGGCTGTTGTCTTCGGCCAGCCGTCCGAAGAATGGCTGGGCGGCGGACAGATCCCGGCTGACCTTTTCCAGGTCTTCCAGGTTCAGATAAAGGAGTCCGTTGCGGGCGAAGAAATCGCCGCCGTCGGGCACATAGACCGACTCGATCGTTGCCGGTTGCCCGGCCAGCTTCTGCTGGAGGGCGTCGACGGCATCCGACGCCTGTTCGGGCGTTTTGCCCTCGACCAGTAACACGACGGTGGAGACGTCCTGGGGAAATTCCGTTTCGAACCGGATCCTGTTCTTCTGGAACGGGAGTTCCGTCGAGAGGGTGTCCGCCGTGTTGGTATTCACGGTCAGGTATTTCATCGTGTACTGCAGCGTCACGCCGCAGGCGGCAAACGCGACGAACAGGATCAGCCAGGGATGGGTCAGCACCCGGGATTCCCAGCCGTGCATCAGTCGGATGAGAAAACTCGTCCGGGCTTCCTGCGTTGCGGTCTTTTTTCCTTTGGACATTGCTTGAGTCAGAATTTTCCGGGAGCGTGCAAGTGGGGGCCCATTGCGCGAAGGGTCGCCGATGCCGCCTTGAAAGCCATGGCCAAGCGGAGCAAGTCGGGAATGTCCGACGGTCGCCGCGCCAGGTTGTAGACCAGTTTCGGCAGCCGGGTGTCGCCATGCGGGTCGAGCGCGTCGAGCACGCTGCGGGGAATCGCCGTCGCCGCATCGTCGGCGATGGCGCGGATCGCCAGGGCCGGCAATCCCAGTACCGTGGCGGTATGGATCACGGCTCCGCTTTCCATGTCGACGGCTTCGGCGCCGGTGGCGGCCGCCAACGTCCGTTTGGCTTCGCGGCCATGGACGATGCCGCCGCTGGCGGTCATCCGCCCGGTGGACACCCTGCAAGGCAGCGCCTCTGCGTACCGCACCGCTTCCCGATGCCAGCCGGGATGCGCCGGCCACACCGTGCCGTCGGCGTTCACGACTTCGGCGGGCAGGATGAGATCACCGGCTTGCAGATGTTCTTCGAGAGCGCCGGCACATCCCCAGCTGACCAGTGCATTGCAGCCGGCTTCCACCAGCCGGCGTGCGGCCTTCGTCGCGTTGTCCGGACCGCTGCCGGACAGGCAGAAATGGAGCGTGTCTCTGACGGCGAGCAATTTGCCGCGGCGCAGCGGGCGCCGCGTCAGCGTACGGCTTTCGGCCGGCAGGGCGACGACGACACCTATCCGAATCACGCCAGGGCGTAGCGTTCGTTACGGTAACGAGCCAGCGCCCACAGGGGGAAGAATTTGTCGTAGCCGTGATATTTCAGATAGAACACACGGGGGAAACCCGGTGCGGTGAAGCATTCATCGTTCCAGAATCCGTCGGGCCGCTGCTGGCGGAGCAGGTAATCGACGCCGGCCTGGACTTCCGGTGAGCCGGCTTCGCCCGCCGCCATCAGCGCGATCAGGGCGAATCCGGTTTGGAATGCAGTGCTGGTGTGGAAGCGGCCGCGGTACGACGGATCGTGGTAGCTGAAGTTGTCTTCCCCCCAGCCGCCATCCTCGCGCTGGATGCTCTTGAGCCACGCCACGGCGCGCCGCACGCTGGGGTCGTCGTTCGGAACACCGGCGGCCTCGTAGGCCAGCAGCACCGACCAGGTGCCGTAGATGTAGTTGGTGCCCCAGCGGCCGAACCAGGAGCCGTCGGCTTCCTGTTCCCGGCGCAGGTAATCGATCGTGCGCTCCAGGACGGGACGCAGCTCCGGTTGCCGGTTCACCCATCTGGCGAGGAACATGGCGCAGCGGGCGCTCACGTCTGCCGTCGGCGGGTCGAGCAGGGCGCCGTGGTCGGCGAAGGGGATGGAATTGAGGTAATAGTACGTGTTGTCGGCGTCGAAGGCGCCGAAGCCGCCGTTGCGGGACTGCATGCCGGCGATCCAGTTGGCCGCCCGCCGCAGGTTGTCGTCGAAGCTGGGATCTTCCGAGCCCAACAGCGCGTGGGCCACGACAGCGCTGTCGTCCACGTCGGGATAATAGTCGTTGCCGAACTGGAACGCCCAGCCACCGCCTTCCAGACCGGCCCGGTTGACCCGCCAGTCACCGGGCGCGTCCTTGTCGATCTGCTTCGAGGCCAGCCACTTGAGGCCCTTGCTGAGAGCCGCATCGAGCCGGAGGTCCGCGGTATGACGTGCCACTTCCTGCAAGGTGAGGGACGTGAGGGCGGTGTCCCAGATCGGCGAGACGCAGGGCTGGCAGTAGACGCTGTCGCCTTGGAACACCAGCAGCCGGTCGATGGATTCGCGAGCGAGTCGGCGGCGCTCGTCGTCTGGAGGGACGCCGAGGAAATCCAGCGCCTCATAGGCATTGACCATGGCCGGAAATATCGCGCCGAGCCCATCCACGCCATTGAGCCGGGCCGTGAACCAGTCGAAGGCTTTCTGGGTGGCCTTCTTGCGTACGGCTTTGGGAATGAGGGGTTCCAGCATCCGTCCGAACCGCTCCAGCGCGAGGATGGCCTTGCCGAGCGGCGTCTTGACGTGGTCGAAATAATGGCGCTCCTTCTGCGGATCGACCGTGAACAGTTCGCGGACATGGGTCCGGGATGGATTGCGCGCGGTCACTCTATGACTGCACAGAATGAACAGCGGCACCATCACCGTGCGCGACCAGTACGACACCTTGTCCAGATGGAAGGGAAACCACTTCGGCAGCAGCATGATTTCCACCGGGATGAAAGGGATTCCGCGCCACGGAATCTGTTCGAACATGGCGAGCATGATGCGCGTGAAGACGTTGGAGCGGGCGGCGCCGCCTTGGGCAAGAATCCACTCACGGGCTTTCTTCATGTGGGGGGCGTCGATGGAATCGCCCGCCAGCTTGAGGGCGTAATAGACCTTGACGGTGCAGCTGATGTCGCCGGCGCCGCCCCGGAACAGCGGATAGCTGCCGTCGGCGCTCTGGTGGCTGCGCAGATAGTTGGCGATCTTGGCCTGCAGTGCCGCGTCGATTTCATCCATGAAATGCATCATCAGGATGTACTCGGCCGGGATGGTGCAGTCGGCTTCGAGTTCGAACACCCAATAGCCTTCCAGGTGCTGCAGGCTCAGCAGACGGTCCTTGGCCTGCCGGATCGCCGCATCGAGAGGGGACTCGACGTATGAGGCGGTCAGCGGCGGTTCGAGGTTGGATATTGCTGTCGCTTCTCTCAACATGGGCGATGTTTCCTGACGGTTCGGTGCGAATTCAAATGTCGATGGGCCGGGGCTGCAGCACAGCGGCAGGCACCGCGGCGGGCAGGCCGAGACCGGCGAGCCGGAACGTGGCTTTCAGCAAGGTGTCGCTGCCGCGGGTCAGCCGCGAGGTGACGATCGTCGCCCTGACTGCCTGCCGTGTGATCTTCACCTGGGCGGAATCACTGAAATAGGGGTGACGATGGATCTTGCGCAGCGTGAGCACCGCCATTCCCAGAGCCCAGAGGCAGAATTCGCGGATGCCGGTTTCATGGCGCGGGATCAGCAACGTATATTCCAGCGCATTGCGCAGGTGGGCGTGGGCCACGCCGATCAGTCGCTCGAAGCCGCGGACGAAATCGGGGTTGGCGTGGTGCGGCCGGAGCTCGGTGAGGGAGAAACCGCATTCCGTGAACACCTCCTGCGGCAGCCAGCAGACGCCGCGCGCATGGTCATCCCACAGGTCCTTCAGTATGTTGGTCATCTGCAGTCCCTGTCCGAAGGACACCGCGAGTTCCATCAGCCGCGACCGATGTGCGGCGATTTCCGGGGAATAGTGACAGAACAGCCGAGTCAGCATTTCTCCGACCACGCCGGCGACGTAATAGCAGTAATCGCCCATCTGTCGCAGGTCCTCGAGACCGTGCCGCAGGTCCTTGTCCTGAAACTCGGCCATTCCTCTAGACATCGTGGCCACGCACTCGGCCAGTGCCTCCCGCTGCGGCGCGGCGAAGCCATGGGTGATGCTGATGACGCGCGGAATGGCGGCGATCAGCTCCCGCTCGGCGGCCAGGGTCTGGTCGGAGAGCAGTGGAAAGAGTTCGTCGGTGAGCGGGGCAGCGGGTGCCGTTCCGGCGACGACCCGGGCGAAATGCTCGCAATATCGCCGCTTTTGGGTCGATGTCAGCGCCACCTCGTCTTCGATGGTGTCGACGATACGGCACAGCAGGTAGCCGTTGGATACCGGACGGGCCAAACCTTCCGGCAGCCTCGGGATCGTCAAAGCGAAAGTACGGGATACGCCGTCCAGGAAATGGGCCTGGAATTCGTCGTCCGACAGATGCTCATGTCTGGCGGGCTGTGAGGGGGGTGTTCCGCTCATCTAGGGTAGGCGTCGGTTGCTCGGGCGCGAGTCGGCCACGGGGGCTAACTCCTTGTAAAAGGGATAAAATTCTACAGGTTCGCGGGCTTGAGTCAAGTTCTGTTGTTTTTTTATCAAAGATGAGTTGAGTAATATGCAACTGGATGCTAACATGCGTTCCCATTCAAGGGAATGCCGCAATCCCCATTTTTGAACAAGAAAAAAGGATTGTTGTTACAATCCGGGCACATTTCCTAGTGCCAGACTAGGAAACCGTCCCCTTGTGATCCCGTCAGGCTGTCTTTTGCGGGCGATGGTTGGGTCGGCATGCCAGGGCTGACATGAAATGGTCGTCGGAGCGGTGGTCTCAACCCGTTCCGTCCTTAGCTGAAGAATCGAGGAGAAACGAATGGGCGTTCCACTGCGTCAACAACTGACCGTCGCGAAGTATCTGCTCAAACAAAAGATTTTCGGTGTCAAGCGTTATCCTCTGGTGTTGATGCTCGAGCCGCTGTTCCGTTGCAACCTGGCCTGCGCCGGCTGCGGGAAAATCGATTATCCGGATGAGATATTGAACCGACGCCTGAGCGTCGAGGAATCACTGCAGGCCGTTGACGAATGCGATGCCCCGATCGTGTCGATCGCAGGGGGAGAGCCGCTGCTTCACAAGGAATTGCCGGAGATCGTGCGCGGCATCATCGCACGCAAGAAATACGTTTATCTCTGCACCAATGCCCTGCTGCTCAAGAAACGGATCGACGATTACGAGCCGTCCCCGTTCCTGACGCTGTCGATCCATCTGGACGGCAACCGTGAGCGGCACGATGCCTCGGTCTGTCAGGCCGGTGTGTTCGACCGGGCCGTCGAAGCCGTCGAGATGGCGATTGCCCGGGGTTTCCGGGTGACCATCAACTGTACCCTGTTTCAGGGGGAGTCGGCCGAGGAGGTGGCCGAGTTCTTGGATCACACCCAGCGTCTGGGGGTCGAGGGGGTGACCATCGCCCCCGGTTTCAGCTACGAGCACGCGCCGCAGCAGAACATTTTCATCCGGATGCGCGACAGCAAGGAGCTGTTCCGCAAGGTGTTCAAGCTGGGCCGCGGCCGCGGCTGGCGTTTGAATCATTCAGGACTCTATCTCGATTTCCTGGCGGGCAACCAGAGTTATAACTGCACGCCCTGGGGCAACCCGACCCGGAACGTTTTCGGCTGGCAGAAACCGTGCTACCTGCTGGTGGATGAAGGTTACGCGCCTTCCTTCCGCGCCTTGATGGAGGAGACCCCCTGGCACAAGTACGGCAATTCGAAAAATCCGAAATGCGCCAACTGCATGGCGCACTGCGGCTACGAGGCCAGCGCAGTGGAAGACGCCATGCGCCGTCCCTGGAAAGCGGCCTGGGTCGCTTTGTTCGGGCCGAAAACGGAAGGAAGGATGGCGCCCGAGCCGGAGCCGGAATACGAAACCGGCGCGTCCGAAGCGGCGCCCGTCAAGGCGCGTCCGACGATCCGCATCGAGGCCGTCGAGTAATCGGCCGGGTCGGCCGCCCGCAAAAAAAGCCGGCTTCGAAGCCGGCTTTTTTGTATCCGCACGGTTATCGTTGGCTCAGTAATGCAGCAGCGAATGCACGCGCCGGCCGTGCAAGGCCTCCCGGCCTTCGAGGGCGTCCAGCTCGATCACGAAGGCGCAGGCTGCCACTTCGGCGCCGAGGCTCTCCACCAGCGAACAACTGGCGCGGGCGGTGCCGCCGGTCGCCAGGAGGTCGTCGACCATCAGCACCCGGTCGCCCACTCCCAACGCATCCAGATGGACTTCCAGGCGGGCCGAACCGTATTCCAGATCGTAGTCGATGGACTGGACGTTGTAGGGAAGTTTTCCCGGTTTGCGCAGGGGTACGAAGCCGACGCCCAGCTCCCAGGCCGCCAGCGCGCCGAAAATGAATCCCCGGGCTTCCATGCCGGCGACGGCGGTGATGTCTTCGCCTACGAAGGGGTGGACGAGCTGGTGGATGGCCAGCCTCAGCGCCGCCGGATCCTTGACCAGTGGGGTGATGTCCCGGAACAGGATGCCGGGCCTGGGGAAGTCCGGGATGTCCCGAATTTTCGCGCGCAGCCTGTCCATCAGTGTTTGTCCTTGGCCTGGCCGCGGGCCCGCCGTGGTTTGTCTGCGGCAGCCGTGGCCTGGATGAATGCGTCGATCGATCGGGCGATGCCGGCCTGATCGAGGCCGGCGATGGCCAGGAGTTCCTCCCGGGTGCCCTGGTCGAGGAATTCGTCCTTGAGACCGATGTGGCAGACCGGAATGCCGCAGTGCTGGGCGGCGAGGAATTCGCCGACCGCACTGCCGGCACCGCCGGCGATGGCGTTTTCCTCGACGGTCACGATGCGGTCGTGGGTGGCTGCCAGCTCCAGGATAAGCGCCTCATCCAGGGGTTTCACGAAACGCATGTTGGCCACCGTGGCGCCGATCCGCTCGCCGACCGCGAGTGCGGCGGCCAGGGGGGTGCCGAAGGCCAGGATGGCGGTACCCTTGCCGCGGAGGCGCACCTCTCCTTTGCCGACGGGGAAGGCAGTCATCGTTTCTTCCGGCCTGACGCCGGGGCCTCTGCCGCGCGGATAACGCACGGCCGCCGGGCCGTCATGGATGAAGCCGGTATAGAGCATCTGCCTGCATTCGTTTTCATCCGAGGGCGCCATGATCAGCATGTTGGGGATGCAGCGCATGAAGCTCAGATCGAAGCTGCCGGCATGGGTCGGGCCGTCCGGTCCGACCAGGCCGGCGCGGTCGATGGCGAACAGCACCGGCAGGTTCTGCAGGGCGACGTCGTGGATCAACTGGTCATAGGCGCGCTGGAGGAAGGTCGAGTAGATGGCCACCACCGGCTTGTAGCCTTCGCTGGCCTGTCCCGCGGCGAATGTCACGGCATGCTGCTCGGCGATGCCGACGTCGAAATAGCGATCCGGGAAGCGCTGTGAGAATTCCACCAGCCCCGAGCCTTCGCGCATCGCCGGCGTGATGCCCAGCAGCCGCCGGTCGCGCGCCGCCATGTCGCACAGCCACTGGCCGAATACTTCCGTATAGCTCGGCGTTCCCGGCTTGGACTTGGGCAGTTCGTCGGCGTCGAGGTCGAAGGCGCCGACGCCGTGGTAGGCCACGGGATCCTTCTCCGCGGGTGCGTAACCCTTGCCTTTGCGGGTGACGACGTGCAGGAAGCGGGGGCCTTTCTGATCCCGCAGGTTACGCAAGGTCGTGATCAAGGTGTCCAGATCATGACCGTCGATCGGGCCGAAATAATTGAAGCCCAGTTCTTCGAACAGCGTTCCCGGCGCCACCATGCCTTTGACGTGTTCTTCGGCGCGCCGCGCCAGCTCCCAAACGCCGGGCATGTGGCGGCCCAGGAGATGCTTGCCGCTTTCACGCACCGAGGAGTAGAACTTCCCGCTCAATATCTTCGCCAGGTAGTTGTTGAGCGCGCCGACGTTGGGCGAGATCGACATCTCGTTGTCGTTGAGGATGATCAGGAGGTTCGCATCCAGCGTGCCGGCATGGTTGAGTGCTTCGAAGGCCATGCCCCCCGTGAGGCCGCCATCGCCGATGATCGCCACCGCATGGATGGGGCGCCGTTCCAGCGCGGCTGCGACGGCCATGCCGAGGGCCGCGCTGATCGAGGTGCTCGAATGGCCGACGCCGAAGCAGTCGTAAGGGCTCTCGGCCCGATTGGGGAAGGCCGACAATCCCCCCTTCTTGCGGATGGTCGGCAGGCGGGCGCGCCGCCCGGTCAGGATCTTGTGCGGATAGGCCTGATGGCCGACGTCCCAGACCAGCTTGTCTTCGGGGGTGTTGAAGACGTAATGCAGGGCGATGGTCAGCTCCACCGTCCCGAGTCCCGCGGCCAGGTGCCCGCCCGACCGGCTCACGCTTTCCAGGAGATAGCCCCGCAGTTCTTCGGCGAGCTCAGGCAGCCTGTCTTCCGGCAGGTTGCGCAGTGCGGCGGGATGGTCTGCCGCTTCGAGAAGGGCATATCTTTTGGTTTCGGTCATGTAATCGCGTTCCAGGTTGCTCGGTCCGGCCGGAGACTTCGGTTGTCCAGACTTAATTAAGTAAAGTGGGTTACTCGGAAATTATGTAACTGCGACCCTCTCCTTATCAAGGAAAGCCCAAGGAAAGCGCGGCTCGCCGCTAGCTCTGCCGCTGGATGATGAAGCGGGCGAGTTCGCGCAGCAGATCGGCTTCGGGGCCGAAGCCGGCCAGGCTTTCCAGGGCTGCCTCGTGCATTTCTTCCGCTTTTTCCTTGGCGCCGCTCAGCCCCAGCAAGGCCGGGTAGTTGGGCTTGTTGTGGTCGCGGTCCTTGCCTCGAGTTTTTCCCAAGGTCTGGGTGTCGCTCTCTTCGTCGAGGATGTCATCCTGGATCTGGAAAGCGAGGCCGATGCACTTGGCGTAGTGGTCCAGGCGGTCGAATTGTTCAGCCGGCAGACCGGGACGGGCCAGGCAGGCCAGCCGCACGCTGGCACGGATCAGGGCGCCGGTCTTGCGGATATGCATGTTCTCCAGCCCCGGCAGGTCCAGCTTCTTACCCACCGAAGCCAGGTCGATCGCCTGGCCGCCGACCATGCCGGCGGGGCCGCTGGCTTTTGCCAGGGTTTCGATCATGGCGATGCGGTTTTCCGCCGGCACGGCGATGCTGGGATCCTGGGCGAGGACGTGGAAGGCCAGGGCCTGCAGGCCGTCTCCCGCGAGTATCGCGGTGGCCTCGTCATAGGCCTTGTGGCAGGTCGGTTTGCCTCGACGCAGGTCGTCGTCGTCCATCGCCGGCAGATCGTCGTGAATCAGCGAATAGACATGGATGAATTCAACCGCGCAGGCGGGGCCGTCGAGCAGGTCTGCCGCCACGCCGATGGTCTGGCCGGTGGCGTAGGTGAGCAGGGGGCGCATGCGCTTGCCGCCACCCAGCACCGAGTAGCGCATGGCTTGATGGAGCCGCTCCGGCATGCGGTCGGCGGCCGGCAGGCGTGCATCCAGCGCTCGTTCCACCCGCTCCTGGCTGGACCGCATGAAATCGCTCAGAGATCGTTCAGGGTTCATCACGAAAAGGCTTCAAAGTGGGTAAACTGTTTTCCTCTAGCAGGATCTGGACCTTTTGTTCGGCATCCTGCAGCGATTTTTGGCAGGTCCGCGTGAGCTCGATGCCCCGCTCGAACAGTTTCAGGGACTCCTCGAGCGGCAGGTTGCCTTGTTCCATGCGTTCCACCAGCTGCTCCAGCTCGGTGAGGGCTTCTTCAAAGCTTGGCGGTTTGCGGGCCATGGCAGGTCTGCGCGGTAGTCGAAACTGAGGGAAGCCGGTTTTGCGTCGCGGCCGAACACGGCATTATCTCAAACTTGCCAAGTTGATTAAAATGCGCCGCGGTTCGCGACGGCCGCCTCGTCTCTCTCCACCCTGTCCGTATCGCCATCTCACCCCATGAACGAAGTTTACGATGCCTCAGCCATCGAAGTCCTGAGCGGCCTGGATCCGGTCCGCCGCCGGCCAGGCATGTACACCGACACCACCCGCCCCGACCATCTCGCCCAGGAGGTCATCGACAACGCAGTGGATGAGGCGCTGGCCGGTTTCGCCCGCCTCATCGAGATCCGGCTCCTGGCCGACGGCGGCCTGGAAGTGCGGGACGATGGCCGTGGCATGCCGGTGGACATCCATCCCGAACTTGGCGTGTCCGGTGTCGAGGTGATCCTGACCAGGCTTCATGCCGGCGGCAAATTCTCCCGGAAGGCTTATCGCTATTCCGGCGGCCTGCACGGCGTCGGCGTCTCTGTGGTCAATGCGCTGTCGCTGCGGCTGGAGGTCGAAGTGCGACGTGACGGGAAAGTCCATGCCATCGCTTTCGAAAAGGGCGAAAAGGTGGAGGATCTCACCGAGACCGGCACGACGCCCAGGCGCGCAACCGGTACGACGGTGCGGTTCTGGCCGGAGGCACATTATTTCGACAATGCCCGGTTTTCCCGCTCGCGTCTCAAACATCTGCTGCGCGCCAAGGCTGTGTTGTGCCCAGGGCTGGAAATCCGGATGACCGACGACGCCAGCGGCGAAACCGAAACCTGGTGTTATCGGAATGGTCTGCCGCAGTACCTGCTGGACCAGTTGCAGGGATGCGCCTGCATTCCGGATGAGCCGTTCACCGGCGCGATGGAGGGTCGGCAGGAGGCGGTGGAGTGGGCCGTGCTCTGGTGTCCGGAAGGCGCGGCGCCGGTGGCCGAGAGTTACGTCAACCTGGTGCCGACGGTGCAGGGCGGTACCCACGTCAACGGCCTACGCACGGGACTGACCGAGGCAGTGCGGGAATTCTGCGAGTACCGGAATCTGTTGCCGCGCGGCCTCAAGATCGTGCCGGACGACGTCTGGGAACGCTGCAATCACGTCCTCTCGGTAAAGATGCAGGAGCCGCAGTTCGCCGGCCAGACCAAGGAGCGGCTGAATTCGCGCGAATGCGCTTCGTTCGTCTCGGGGGTGGTGAAGGATGCTTTCAGCCTGTGGCTGAACCAGCATCCCGCGGTCGGCGAGCGCATCGCCGAGCTGGTGATCGAAAGCGCCCAGAAGCGGTTGCGGGCCGCCCGCCGGGTCACCCGCAAGAAGGTCAGCAGCGGGCCGGCGCTGCCCGGCAAGCTGGCCGACTGCGCGGCACAGGATGTCAGCCGCACCGAACTGTTCCTGGTCGAGGGCGATTCCGCCGGCGGTTCGGCCAAACAGGCGCGCGACAAGGATTTCCAGGCCATCATGCCCTTGCGCGGCAAGATCCTGAACACCTGGGAAGTGGAATCCGGCGCTATCCTCGCATCGCAGGAGGTGCATGACATCAGCCTGGCCATCGGCGTCGACCCCGGTGCCACCGATTTGAGTGGCCTGCGCTACGGCAAAATCTGTGTGCTGGCCGATGCCGATTCCGACGGCAACCACATCGCCACCCTGCTGTGCGCCCTGTTCCTGCGCCATTTCCGCGCCCTGGTCAAGGCCGGCCACGTGTTCATCGCCATGCCGCCCTTGTACCGCATCGACGTCGGCAAACAGGTGTATTACGCGCTGGACGAGGCCGAAAAAAAGGGCGTGCTGGATCGTATCGAGGCCGAGAAGATCAAGGGTAAGGTCAATGTGCTGCGCTTCAAGGGCCTGGGCGAGATGAACCCCGTCCAGCTGCGCGAAACCACCATGAATCCCGACACCCGGCGGCTGGTGCAGTTGTCGCTGGACGACGCCGCTGCGACCGATGAGCGCCTCGACATGCTGTTGGCCAAGCGGCGGGCAGGGGACCGTCGCGTCTGGCTGGAGGAAAAGGGCAATCTCGCCGACATCTGACCCTTGGCAAGCATCCACCATGAACGAAGTCGCGAATTACGAGCGCATTCCCTTACGGGATTTCACCGAGAAGGCGTACCTCGATTACGCCATGTACGTCATCCTGGACCGCGCCCTGCCGCACATCGCCGACGGCCTAAAGCCGGTACAGCGGCGCATCGTCTACGCCATGTCCGAACTGGGCCTGTCGGCGCAGTCCAAGCCCAAGAAATCCGCCCGCACCGTAGGCGACGTGCTGGGCAAGTACCACCCGCACGGCGATTCGGCCTGTTATGAAGCCATGGTGCTGATGGCGCAGCCCTTCTCCTACCGTTACCCGCTGATCGACGGCCAGGGCAACTGGGGTTCGCCCGACGACCCCAAGTCGTTCGCGGCGATGCGCTACACCGAGGCGAGGCTGACGCCCTATGCGCAGTCGCTGTTGTCCGAGCTGGATCTGGGCACCGTGGACTGGGTGCCGAATTTCGACGGCACGCTGGAAGAACCGCAGCTCCTCCCGGCCCGCCTGCCCAATCTCCTGCTCAACGGCGCCACCGGCATCGCCGTCGGCATGGCGACGGACATTCCGCCCCACAATCTGCGGGAGGTGGTCGAGGCCTGCATCCTCCTCATCGATCGGCCCGAAGCCACGGTCGAGGAACTGTGCGGCTGCATCCGCGGTCCCGATTTCCCCAACGAGGCCGAACTCATCACGCCGCGGGAGGAGCTGCTGAAGCTGTACCAGACCGGCAGCGGTGCGGTGCGTTTGCGCGCCCGCTACGAGCTGGAGGACGGCAACATCGTCGTCACCGCGCTGCCTTACCAGGTGTCCGGCGCCAAGCTGATGGAACAGATCGCCGCGCAGATGCAGGCCAAGAAGCTGCCGCTGGTGGAGGACCTGCGCGACGAATCCGACCACGAGAACCCGACCCGGCTGGTCATCATGCCCAAATCCCGGCGGGTCGAGGTCGAACCCTTGATGTCACACCTGTTCGCCACCACCGACCTGGAGCGCTCCTACCGCGTCAATCTCAACATCATCGGCCTGAACGGCCGGCCCCAGGTCAAGAATCTGCGCGAGATCCTGACGGAATGGCTGAGCTTCCGCACCGAGACCGTCCGTCGCCGCCTCCAGCATCGTCTGGACAAGGTGCTGGCGCGGCTGCACATCCTGGAAGGGCTGCTGCTCGCCTTCCTCGACATCGACGAAGTCATCGCCATCATCCGCGGCGAAGACGAGCCCAAGCCGGTGCTGATGACGCGTTTCGGCCTCACCGATCTGCAGGCCGAGGCGATCCTGGAACTCAGGCTGCGCCATCTGGCCCGGCTGGAGGAAATCAAAATCCGCGGTGAACAGGAGGCGCTCGAACAGGAGCGCGCCCGGCTCGAAAGAACCCTGGGTTCCCGGACGGAACTCGATGCCCTGATCAAGCAGGAACTGCGGCAGGACGCCGAGAAATTCGGCGACGCCCGCCGCTCGCCCATCGTCGCCCGCCAGGCATCCCAGGCCCTGGACACCACCGCCCTGATCGCCAGCGAGCCGGTCACCATCGTCCTTTCGGAGAAGGGCTGGATACGCTCGGCCAAGGGCCACGAAGTCGATCCCGCGACCCTGAGCTACCGCGCCGGCGACGGCTTCCTGTGCGCCGCACTGGGCCGCTCCACCCAGCCCGCCTATTTCCTCGATTCCACCGGGCGCAGTTACAGCCTGGCCGTGCACGACCTGCCCTCCGCCCGCGGCCAGGGCGAGCCGCTGACCGGCCGCCTCAACCCGCCGCCGGGCGCCATCTTCGTCGCCGTGCTGGCAGGCTCGGAGGAAGACTGGTATCTGCTGGCCACCGACGGCGGCTACGGTTTCCTGGTCCAGCTCGGTGAACTGGGATCGAAAAACCGCTCCGGCAAGACGCTGCTGACCGTGCCCGATCACGCCAAGGTCATGCCCCCGCTGCGTGTCGCGAACCCCGATGGCGACCGCCTGGCCTTCGTTTCGGCGCAAGGGAGGCTGCTGGTCTACCCGGCGGAGGAAATACCCCGCCTCAACAAAGGCAAAGGCAGCAAGCTGATCCAGATCACCCCGGCCGACCTCGAAGCGCGCCAGGACTACCTCGTCGCCATGGCCGCCTTGCCCGCCGGCGCGGCGCTGCGCGCCACCGCCGGCAAGCGCACCCTCACACTGCAGCCAGCTGACCTGGATCATTACCGGGGGTCGAGAGGGCGGCGCGGCAATCCGCTGCCACGGGGATTTCAGCGGGTGGAGCGGCTGGAGACGGTATAAGCGGAATCTGCCGGGCGAAGAACCGCTCCGGCGTTTCCTGCTGCATGTGCTGCCCAAGGGCTTCATGCGCATCCGCCACTTCGGCTGGCTCGCCAACCGCTGCCGTGCCGGGCGACGATCGACGCCGCACCACGAGAAGAGGCTGCCGAGGATCGGCAAGCGCCTGCGCCCTTCGACGACGGTAATCCCCCCGGCCAATGAAGGGGTTCAGAAGTAGAATTTTCTCGTTAACGGGGAGTTCTGCATGAAGAAGTCGAAGTTTTCGGACAGCCGGATCATTGAGGCGCTGAAGCGGGTTGAAGCTGGGCTGCCGGTGCCGGAGTTGTGCCGGGAATTGGGGATCAGCACGGCGACGTTTTACAAGTGGCGGGCGAAGTATGGCGGCCTGGACGTGTCGATGATGGCCCGGATGAAGGAACTGGAAGCCGAGAATGCCCGGCTGAAGAAGATGTAC
>NZ_JBPDXO010000009.1:0-74781 GCF_051295855.1 Methylococcus sp. S1M | reverse complement strand
CATCACTCCGGATACCACCGATTCCGCCAAACGCACCTTCAACGTAGTGTGGTCGACCGGCGCCGCCGTCAAGCGCTACGACCTCCTGGAAAACCGGTATTTCAACGAAGTCCTGGACCTGTCCGGAGCTGATCTGACGCGGCTGAACTCGGGCGCAGCGCCCGTCCTCGACGGCCACCAGGCCGCGGGTGTGGGCAGCGTCATCGGCGTGGTGGAACGTGCCAGCGTATCCGCCGGCAAGGGGACCGCCAGGATTCGGCTATCCGATCGTCCTTCCGCCCAGCCCATACTGCAAGACGTGAAAGACGGCATCCTCCGGAATGTGTCAATCGGCTACTCCATCGACGAAGCCACCCTGATACCCGGCAAGAACGGCCAGCCGGATACCCTGCGCGTGACCCGCTTCACGCCGCTGGAGATTTCGCTTGTATCGATTCCCGCCGATGCCGGCGCTCTGGTTCAACGGAGCCAGACCAAGACCTTCCCGGTCCAACTGACCCGCGAGCTTTTCGACGCATCCGGAATTTACGCCAAACGCAATGCCACGCGGGGCGTAGGTTCGGCGCTTCCAGCAAATCCCCCTGGAGCGCCGAAGCCGACATCGGCACCCGCACGCCGAGCGCTTCCCGATCCGTCAGCCGTCTATGCCTCAAGGCGCTCAAGTTAGGGGACCGCGTACCTCGCGCGGCGCGGCGCATGGTGTCACCCACTCAAAGGCCATGCGGGCCAGACGCCGGAGTCTTACCTCCTCCGGCGAAGGCTTCTTCCTTCATCACTACCAGGACACCCCCATGAGCAACGACCCGATTTCATCCCTTGAGCAATCCATACTGGCCGCAGTCGGAGACAACGACCAGGTGAAACAGACGTTCTCCAACTGGCGCATCGCCCACGCCGGCAAGACCATCAAGGTCCAGCGCCCCATCACAAGGGAAGAAGCCGACCGCCTGGCGCGGTTGATCGAATCCGGCATGTCTCCGACCTACGCTATCCGGGCACTCGGCCTGCCAGGACAGGGCGTTCAGCGGAAGCGCTCGAACTTCCTGGGCTGACGGGTCCTCTTCCGCGCCCTACGCCATACGGGTGTGCAAACTCGCGATGTTTCGCTAGTCGCAGAGTTCCCATGGATTTCCTTCCTATGCTCGACGAAACCCGCGTGGTTGCTGGGTTTCAGCCACAGCCCGCAGGAAATTTGCCGAAATTCATTTCCTCTTGACCCCGTGACATCCATGACCGAGACAATCACCCAGCTCCAGGCCGCCGACATCGTAGGCGTCACTCCGCGCCGAATGCGTCAGCTCGACAACGAAGCCAGCCCGCCGCAGCGCAATGGCGATGGACTTTACCCATGTGATGCGTTTGGCCAATGGCTCCGCGCCCGCATCGAGGCCGACTTCGTGACATCGAGCGACGGCACCATCTACGACCTTGAAGCCGAGCGAGCCCGCCTTGCTCACCACCAGGCGAACCTCGCCGCGATGGACGAAGAGGTGAAACGCAAGAGCCTAATCCCGGCTGAAGTTGTGCAATCGCGCTGGACCGAGCTTGCAGCCAACGTCCGCGCCAAATTGCTAAACCTGCCCGGCCGGGGCGCTGTGAAAGTGGCCGGACTGGACTCAGTCCAGGAGATCGAGAAGGAGTTGCGGACGTTGGTCTACGAGGCATTGCGCGAACTGGCAGGTCAGACCGACGACGCCAAGCCCGACAGCAATGCCTGACCTGCTGGACGCCCACCCGCATCCATCGCCTCGGCCAGCTCTGGCACGCCCTTGTCTACGACCCGCTTGGCGCGTCGGTAGGTCATGTGGCTTCCGAAGCCGGCTTTCTCTGCGGCTACCTCGTCTGAGCGCTTTCCAGGCTCACCTTCGTAACAATTGTTACGAAGGTCTGAGTTATCACCCTTCCTAGTCCCGGCAAGAGCGATTTGTCTTTCTGCTGCCTTCACTTTCAGCTCATCCTCAATCGCCCGGGCGATGGCGACCTTTTCGGCGGCTACCTCGCGGGATTCCTTGCCATTCAATTCCGGACAATTGTCCGGAATTTCATTCGATGGCCTTCCGCGCCGTTCCGTGGACTTCAGCTCCTCCTCAAGCGCCCGAGCGATGGCGACTTTTTCTGAGGGGGTCCAGGCTTTGCCGATACCGAGGTCGGAGAGTGTTTGGGGTTGTTCTTCAGGCGGTCGTATCGTGAAACCGCCTGAAGAATCACGCCCAGACAGCTGCCCTTGCGCCCCCTTCGCCTTATCCATGTCGCGTTTGAGTTCACCGATTTTGGCGAGCACAGGCAGAGTGCGCGATTTCAGAAATCGGAATCCGTCCAGCATCGAGGCGATTGGGCTTATCTGCCAGGAATAGGTCTTGCGTACTTTCGCTCAGAAATGAGCAGAACCGCGGGAACGCAGGCGGTCACTCACTTTTCGGGGAAACTCCCAAAAACCAACACCCACATGCACGTGGGAACCTGACCCTTTTCCCCGAAATTGGGGAGCGGGCTGAAAGGGTCGCATTTCAAACGCGACCCTTCACCAGCAGGCGCTCAGGAGTTTTACCCCATTGGTGGAAAACCGGGTCGCGATTTCAAATCCGACCCTTCACTCACGCCATTGGCGGAAGTGGCGCTTCGCCAGCCGGTTTTCCTCAGTCTCAGTAAAACCAGCACGCCCGGCGCCCAACCCCCAGCGGTGGATGGACCATTCCAGTGATACGTTGCCTGATCGGACTGGCGACGCTGTCGCCCCTGTCGCCCACCCGTCGCCCAGCGAAAACCCAGCAACCACGGGCTTTGTCGCCCCGTCGCCCGTGTCGCCCCATGTAAGCGCAGCGCACGCAGATGTGCGAGGGGCTGCCGTTTTCGGAAAAGACCGCGCAGAGACTCATGTGTATAGCCCGTGACCCGAGACTTTCAAATGGTGCGCATGCGCACCATTTGCCTAACTCCTGGTACACCCTCTACGAACTCACGAAGCTGTCGGATGAGGAGTTTGAGGCAGAGATTATTTGCCGGAAACGGCTGGAATCAGAGCGAGGGATTTTCCCCCAATTTTCCCCCAGTTACGGGAGCAAATTACTAAGCCGCTGATTTTTATGGCGTCCCCAGGGGGATTCGAACCCCCGTCGCCGCCGTGAGAGGGCGGTGTCCTGGGCCTCTAGACGATGGGGACAGATCGAAAACCGGCACTCCCGGAAGCTTCCGGATACCGCTCAACCGTCTTGGAAGAGGGGCACATGATACTACATGACTGCGCACATCTCCAGATGCCCTCACTTGACGGCCACTATGCCGACGAAGTTGTACCACTTGAAGAACACGTCGACGTAGCGGAAGCCGGCCGATTCGAGCATCTCGAGGTTCTCCGCCAGCTTGTACGGTACCAGGACGTTTTCCAGGGCTTCGCGCTTCTGGGCAATCTCCAGTTCGGTATAGCCGTTGCGCTTCTTGAATTCGTAGTAGTACTTGATGAAGGAGCGATTGAAGAGGGAGCTCTCGCCGAGCACTTTCTCCACCAGAACCAGCGCGCCATTTTCCTCCAGCCCGTCGTGGATGGCCCTGACCAGCCTGTCGCGGTAGAGCGGGCGGACGAACTGCAAGGTCAGTATCATCAAGGCCAGCGAGGCGTTCTCCATGACGACCCCCTGATTCAGGTCGGCACGGGTCAGCTCGACGGCGTTGGCGAAGGCGTGCCCTGCCATCTTGGCGCGGCATTTCGCCAGCATTTCCTGGGAGTTGTCGACCCCCACCAGTGTCAGTCCACGCGGCCCGATAGCCTGGTCCAGGCCGATCAAGGTGGTGCCCGTGGAGCAGCCGAAATCGTAGATGCGGGTGTGCGGCATGGCGAAGTCGCCGGCCATTTCGGCGATCATGCGCTGCAGTTCGGCATAGAAGGGCACCGAGCGCTCCAACATGTCATCGAACACGGTCGCAACGCTCTCACCGAATCCGAAGTCGTCGAGGAATGACTGTGACTGTCTGTAAATTTCGTCTCTGGACATCGAGTTATGAATTTCGACGATGGATACGAGCGCCGCAAGGGGCGCTCGATTGAGCCGGTCTTGGAGCTGGGTTATGATTTCCGTACAACTTCCTATAACCAAACAACCAACAAATCCTCTGGAAATCTTCGCCTTCATCAAACGGCTGATCGGTGCGTTGCGTCCCGCCGCTGCGGCAGCGCCGGATCCCGTTTCCGCCGGTCCGCGGATTTATTCCCGCTCCGAACATTCGATCTCGCGCGCGCTGATCAGCGACAATGCGCTGAAGGTGCTCTATCGACTGCGTAAAGCGGGTTATCAGGCCTACCTGGTCGGCGGCTGCGTGCGGGACCTGCTGCTGGGGCGGGAACCGAAAGATTTCGACGTGGTCACCGATGCCCACCCCGAGGAAATCAAAGCCGTTTTCCGGAACTGCAGGTTGATCGGCCGCCGCTTCCGCCTCGCCCATGTACACTTCGGCGAGGAGATCATCGAGGTCGCCACCTTCCGCGCATTGACCCGCGAGCCGCACGACGAGCATGTTACCGAAGGCGGACGCATTCTGCGCGACAACGTCTACGGCACCATCGAGGAAGACGCCTTCCGGCGCGATTTCACGGTCAATGCGCTGTATTACAACATCAGCGACTTCTCGGTCATCGATTACGTGGGAGGAATGGACGACCACCGCAACGCGTCGCTGCGACTCATCGGTGATCCCGAACAGCGTTACCGGGAAGACCCGGTGCGGATGCTGCGGGCGATCCGGTTTGCGGTGAAGCTCGGCTTCACCTTGCATCCGAGCTGCGCCGAACCGATTCACCGCCTGGCCGACCTGCTGCGGGACATTCCGGCGGCCCGCCTCTACGACGAGATCGTCAAGTTGTTCCTGGCAGGTTACGCGGTACAGACCTTCGAACAGCTTCGCCATTTCCGGCTGTTCGGTTCGCTTTTCCCTGAAACGGAAAACTGCCTGGCCCGCGAAAATGGCGGGTTCCCGTTGATTTTCCTGGCCAAGGCGCTGGAACGCACCGACCAGCGCGTGCAGGAAGACAAAGCCGTCGCACCCTATTTCCTGTTCTCCGCCTTGCTGTGGGAGCCGGTCCGCAGCCGGGCCGAAGCCCGGATCGCCGAGGGCGAGAACCCCATCGTGGCTTATCAGGAGGCCGCCTCGAAGGTCATCTCCCGCCAGATCCGACACACCGCCTTCCCGAAGACGATCGGGCTCCCGATGCGGGAAATCTGGCTGCTGCAGTCCCGTTTCGACAAGACGCAAGGGGGGCGTCCCTTCCGCCTCCTGAGCCATCCGCGTTTCCGTGCCGCCTATGATTTCCTCGTCCTGCGGGCGGAGACCGGCGAAGCCGAACCGGAGCTGGCGGAATGGTGGACTCGGTTCCAGTCTGCCGATGAAGCCGAGCAGAAGGCCATGACCCGCACCGGCCGCAGGTCCGGCGGAAAATCCAGGCCCCGGAAACGGCGCGGACGCCCTCCGGTAGCGGCGGCCTGATCCTTTCCCGGAATGAGCGGCGAAAGCAAGGCCTACATCGGTCTCGGCGGCAATCTCGGCAATGCGGCCGAAACCGTGCGGACCGCCCGGCGGGCCATCGGTGCCGTCCCCGGCGTGCGGGAACTCGCCTTTTCCAGCCTTTACCGCAGTGCTCCGATGGGGCCGAGCGACCAGCCGGATTACGTCAATGCCGTCATGGCCGTCGCCACCTCCCTGGCACCGCAGGCGCTGCTCCACGCCCTGCAACGGATCGAGCGGATCCACGGTCGGGTACGCACCGGCGAACGCTGGGGGCCCCGGACGCTCGACCTCGACCTGCTGCTCTACGACGATCTCGTACTCGACACGGAGACCCTGAGGCTGCCGCATCCTGGCATCGCCGAACGGGAATTTGTGCTGTATCCGCTGGCGGAAATCGCGCCCGACCTCGACATTCCCGACCGGGGCCCCTTGCGAGAACTGGTCCGGAACTGCCCCTTGCGGGGCCTCTCGGTCATCGCCCATGACTGATCCGGTGACTCTGCCCGACCTGCTCGCCATGAAGCGGCGCGGCGAAAAAATCGCCTGCCTCACTGCCTACGACGCCTCGTCCGCAGCCTTGCAGGACGAAGCCGGCATCGAGGTCATCCTGGTGGGCGATTCGCTCGGCAACGTCATCCAGGGCCAGCCCACCACCTTGAGTGTCACGCTCGACCACATGGTGTACCACACGGCCTGCGTGCAGCGAGCCGCGCGCCGTGCACTGGTACTGGCCGACCTCCCTTTCCTGAGCTATTGCACTCCGGAACAGGCGGTCCGCAGCGCCGCCCGGCTGATCCGCGACGGCGGGGCGCAGGTGGTCAAGTTGGAAGGCGGGCGGGAACGGCTCGACGTGGTCCGGTTCCTGACGGAACAGAATGTCCCGGTATGCGGCCATCTGGGCCTGCAGCCGCAAGCCATCCACCGGCTGGGCCGTTACGCGCTGCAGGGTCGCGACGCCGAATCGGCATGCCGCTTGGTCGAAGATGCCCGCCAGTTGGCCGAGGCCGGCGCAATGCTCCTGGTGCTCGAATGCATCCCCTGGGAGCTGGCGCAGGAAATCACCGCCGCGGTCGACATCCCCACCATTGGCATCGGCGCCGGGCGACATTGCGACGGCCAGGTCTTGGTCTGGCAGGACATGCTGGGCATGAGCGCACGACTCCCGCGTTTCTGCAAAGACTTCCTCGCCGGCAATGCAGGGGTTCGTGAGGCCGTCTCGGCCTACGTGCGCGAGGTCAAGGCCGGCATCTTCCCGGGCGACAGGCACAGTTTCGGCCGCGACGGTCCATGAAAATCGTCTCCACCAAAACGGAGCTGGAAGCGGTCCTGGCGCCCTGGCGGGCGGCAGACGACAGCATCGCGTTCGTACCTACGATGGGCAACCTGCACGCCGGCCATCTGCATCTGGTCGACACGGCGAAGACCAAGGCCCGGCGGGTAGTGGTCAGCATCTTCGTCAACCCGACCCAGTTCGGACCCGACGAAGATCTGGCCGCCTATCCCCGCACGCCCGAACAGGACATCGAACGACTGCGCGCCCATCAGGCCGACCTGCTGTATCTGCCCGACGCCGCCGACGTCTACCCCGATGACGGCCAGCCGGCCACCTTTGTCGAAGTACCCGGCCTGTCGGAACAACTCTGCGGAAAATTCCGGCCCGGCCATTTCCGCGGCGTCGCCACCGTGGTCTGCAAGCTGTTGAACCGGGTCCGGCCGGACCTCGCCTTGTTCGGCGAAAAGGACTTTCAGCAACTGACCGTCATCCGCAAGATGGTGCGCGACCTCGACATGGCCGTGACGATCATGGGTGTCCCGACGGTCCGCGAGCCCAGCGGCCTCGCCATGAGCTCCCGCAACGCCTATCTCAGCCCGGAGCAGAAGGAACGCGCCTCCCTCATCTTCCGCACCCTGAACCAGGCCGCCGAAGCCGTGCGCGCGGGAGAACGGGACTATGCCCGCATCGAGCAAGAAGCCAGCGCGACACTCGAAACCGGTGGTTTTTCGGTCGATTATGTCAGCATCCGGCGACAGCAGGACCTCGCCGCGCCTTCGGCAGACGACAGCGCGCTCGTGATCCTGGCCGCGGCGCATCTGGGCAGGGCACGATTGATCGACAACGTCCTGATTTCCCTCGACACAACCCGTTGACGAAATGGATTGTTTCCGATTCGCCACAGTCGCCGGATTGCTACACTCCGGCCCATCCGGCATAATCCCACGCCCTGATCAGACCTGACAGGTACGCTCAATGCAAACCACGATGTTGAAAGCCAAGTTGCACCGAGCGCGTGTGACCCATTCGGAGCTCGAATACGAAGGCTCCTGCGCCATCGACGGCTCACTGCTCGACTGTGCCGGCATTCGCGAATACGAGCAAATCCAGATCTACAACGTCAACAACGGGGAACGCTTCACCACCTATGCCATCCGCGCCGCCGACGGATCCGGCACCATCTCAGTCAACGGCGCAGCCGCCCGCCTCGCCGCCGTGGGCGATATCGTCATCATCTGCGCCTACGTCGGTTTGAACCAGGCCGAACTGGCCGCCTACCGGCCGAACCTCGTCTACGTCGACGAAAACAACCAAATCACCCGGACCAGCCACGCCATCCCGGTTCAGGCGGCCTGAAAACCTAAAGCCGCGCTCGGCGGATCGCCTCCGCGACATCCGCCGCCTGCCGATTCTCCTTCACGTCGTGAACCCGAAACACCCGCACGCCGGCTGATACACCCAGCGCGGTCGTCGCCACCGTCGCCGGCACCAGCGCCGCCGGCTCGGTTTCGCCGCAGACCGCCCCCATGAAGCGCTTCCGGCTGGTGCCCAGCAGCACCGGATACCCCGTTGCGACGAAGCGGTCCAGGTGGGCCATCAGCTTCAGATTGTCGTCCCGCCGCTTGCCGAAGCCGATGCCCGGATCGAGCAGGATGGAGTCGTGCGGAACGCCGGCGCGCCCGGCTGCCTCCGCCCGCTCCAGCAGGAACGCCAGCACTTCGGCAACCACGTCTTCGTAATGCGGCCGCTCCTGCATGGTCAAAGGCGTACCCTGCATGTGCATCAGCACGACCGGCGCGCGCTCGGCCGCCGCCAGCGGCAGCATCGCGGAATCATCCCGCCCCGCGGACACGTCGTTGATCAGATCGGCACCGGCCCTCAGGGCCGCGCGGGCCACTTCCCCCTGTGTCGTATCGACGCTGATCGCCACCCGTCCGGGGAGCAGCCCCCGCAGGCGTTCGATGACCGGTACCACACGAGCCAGTTGGACCGCGGCCTCGACCGGCTCCGCTCCCGGCCGGGTCGACTCTCCCCCCACGTCGATCACGTCGGCGCCCTCTCCCGCCATGAACACGCCGCGGCGGACGGCCTGCTCGACATCGTCATACAGGCCGCCGTCGGAGAAACTGTCGGGGGTGACGTTGAGGATGCCCATGATCAGCGGGCGATCCTGGGCGAGCAAGGCGAGCAATCGGTTCATGGAACGGTCGGGCGATTTCGGGCCTGCCATTCTATTCGATCGCATCGGCTCCCGTCCCAGGGAATCCAAGGCCGCCAGCGGCAGAAGGCCGAGGTCTCAAGCGTCCGCCGTCCGCTTGTCGCGCTCGATCAGCGCGTAGGCCGAATGGTTGTGGATGGACTCGAAATTTTCCACCTCGACCGCATATGCCGCGATGCGCGGTTCGGTGTCCAGGCGGGCGGCCACGCCGCGTACCAGATCCTCGACGAAGCGGGGATGGTCATAGGCGTATTCGGTGACGTACTTTTCGTCGGGACGTTTCAGGAGACCGTAAATCGGCGAGGAGGCCTCTGCCTCCACCCACTCGATCAGCTCTTCGATCCACACGAAATCACGCATGCGCACGGCGGTCGTGACATGAGAGCGCTGGTTGTGAGCGCCGCGTTCGGAAATCGCCTTGGAACAAGGGCACAGGCTGGTGACCGGCACGGTCACACCAAGCCATGTCGTCGTTGCGGCGACGGAAACTTCGCCGATCAAGGCGACCTCGTAATCCATGAGACTCCGGACACCTGTCACCGGCGCGCGTTTTTCCAGAAAATAGGGAAAACGCATTTCGATGCGACCCGCCTCGGCGTTCAGGCGCTGCATCATTTCCGCCAGCATCGCCTCGAAGGAGACGATGTCGATCTCGCGGTCGTGGCCATTGATGATCTCCACGAAGCGCGACATATGGGTTCCCTTGAAATGGTGCGGCAGACTCACTGCCATGTCGAAACGGGCGACGGTGTGCTGTTCGCCCAGACTTCGATCCCGGACCCTCACCGGATGGCGAATGCCCTTGATCCCGACCCTGTCGATGTCTATCCGGCGCAGGTCCGCTCGGCCTTGCACGTCGTCGATGGCCAGACCTTCTTCCTCCATGCCTCGTCCCCGATCGCTTCGAAATCCCGGAGGGCCCACGCCGTACGCCACCGGCCCTCATGCCGCCCGAATCGAGCGGAAACGCTCGGCATCTTCGCGTTCGAAAGCCACGCCGCCCACGGTGAAATGGTCCAGCGACAGGCTGTAGAAGCGATCGAAATAGACCTTGACGTCGCGCTCGATGCGCCTGTCGTAGCAAGGCTCGATGGTCAGCGCCGAACCCGCCGGGCGATCGTGAGTGAGAGTGAGATAAATGAACGGGAATGTGTGAGATAAACGGGAAGACCAGGGATGAAGAAGGAAGAAACTGGACGTCAAAACGAAAAAACGTTTCACACGACGCAACAACACAAATCAGCCGATCGCGGCCTGAATGTGCTCCTCAAGAATCGCGGCGATCTCTTCCCGGTCGGCATCGGACAAGCCGACAAACGGCCTCGCAGGGATGTCTCCCCACGGAATCGGATGTCCTTTCTTCGAGCCGGCATGGCGCCTGAAGTCGTTCTTGTCGTACTTCAAACGCGACAGCTGGTAATACCTTCCGAACTCCCCCATCGCCGCACCGAACTGATGAACAGCCCCGTAGATTCTGTCGGTACCGAACAGCAGGCCGTCGTCCTCGACCTGGTAATGAAGGGAATTGCGCAGATGCCCCTCGAGCACCAGCACCTTGTCCCGGTGTTGCGGCTTGATAGCGCGGTAGGACTCTGAAAGCGGCGCCCACTTCGAGCCATCCGGCGCTTCCCCCGCGGCGAAGCGTTCATCGTGGGACCGCTCCAGATAAGCGCCGATGTCACGGAGTGCGGGTTCCGGATTGCCGATCAGGCGCACCAGTTCCGCCAGGGCCTTCCTGGCGTTCTCGTCATCGACTCGAATGAACGTGCCGGCCATGCGTTCACCCCTTCCGCGCGAGCCGGCCCCGAGCCTCTTCCAGCTGCCGATCTTGCTCTTCAGGGGGAAGGTTTAGCCAGACGTCCCGATACCAATCATCGAACTCCCGCTGCGCGCGCTCGGTATCGGCAAAAGCGTCAGGGCCGTCGAATACGACAAGATCATCGGGTTGGCGCTGATCGAGCGGCTTATTCATGATTTCTCTCTACGGTAAACCAGGCCAAGACGGGATGCGACGCGCACCCAAACACGGTGCCGCACCTCGAATCCGTAATGTATGGCGCGCAGTTGTCCGGTTTTTACCCGGTCCCGAACTTCGCTTTCGGCCTTCGGAAACTCTTCGGCGTAGACGCGCGCCAAATCCGCTTCGGCCGGCCATGGCCCGGCCATTGAGTGTCTGAATAGCGCAGTCACGGCCCGGATTTCGGCAAAATCATACGCCGCGGCGAGCGCGATGTCTTCGAGACTGAACGACGCGCCGCCGGGATGATTATGGCTGAACGTCGCGCCAGCCATGGGTGTCAGCTCGGCATGCGTGAAAGTGACCCGATCCGATTGCCCGCTTCGCTGCAGGAGGATGGCGCCCTGACTATCCAGCAGGGCGGCATGTTCTGTTGCCAGATCGCTCCGGACAGCGTCTTCGAATCGGATGATGGCCGCCTTCAACGGCGTCGAAATATCCGGATTCGCTGACGGATAGTCTGTATCGTAAGGCGTAAATTCCCCCGCCGGCTGGGTGAATCGCAAGGAAAGCTCATCTTTCAACTGTCGCCCAATTCCCGCCGGCAGCTTCGCCACCTTCCGCTCGATCTCCTTGCGCATCAGATCCGTGCGCGAGGCGCCCGGCGCGTAGTTCCAGCCAGGATCGATGCCGTTCGGCACCCGGTGCACTTCGCCGGTCACCTTGTCCGTCCAGTCGTAGCTGCCATCGTCCGGCGGCGTATCCGGTCCTGTCTTGCCCATCCGCCGCAGATCCCGCTCGGACAGCGCGAACATCCGGCACTTGCAGCCCCAGCCGTTGGGCGGCCAATGGGTTTGCACCCACGGATCATCGACGGTCACCACCAGCCCGTCCCAGGATTTGTGCAGCGGGCGCGGATGGGCAGACAGATCGGAGTGCTTATATTCCAGGTACGGCCGCCATTGCTTGCCCGCCTGTACCTGTGCCCAGCGTCCGGCCTGGTAGGAAGTGCGCAGATTGGTTTCGTAGATCAGCCGGGTGCGCCAGGCCCTGCCGGCATCGGATTCCTCCCCCTTCCAGCCCGTCCAGCCATGACGGGCCACGATCGCATCGAAATCCTTCCGGAATTCCGCCAGCGTCGTACCCTTGGCCACCCCCTTGAGCATAGCCCCATGCAGATCGGCCAGCAGGTCCGCCTTGGCAGCGCCGGACACCATGAAGCCGACATCGTGCTGTTCCTTCCAGACGTCCGCCCAGCGGTCGGTCGGGACCAGGTCCTTCCCGCGGAAGAACCGGATCGCCTCGTCGAATGGCAGGGAGCCGTATTGGGCGGACATCAGCCGATAACAGCCGGCAGCTCAATCGAATCGGCGTCCACCCCGGAGAACTCAATCCAGGGGCCGGAACCGCGCCGGACGTCGAAGAGTGCCTTCGGATTGCGCGGAATTTCCAGCGTTGCGATGCCGTCGGCGCCGCTCAATGCTTTCACCACTTGCGCGGAATACGCACCTTTTGATCCGACGGCATCGCGCATCCGAATCATGACTTCGATGCCGGCCGCCAGCGCGCCATGGACATCGTAGCAATACGTCCATGCGATCGTTTTGGTTGGTCCGGAGGGAGCGGGAATGGATACCACCGGACCAGCCGGTACGTTGTACACGATGCGATCGTTGATCGCCTGTACCCCAGAGGCTATGCCGGCAATTGTGGGGTCTGCCGCAAGGTCGGCTGCTGTGATATACCCAGTCCCAACTGTGTCATCGGTAGGAATCCCCACCGACACCCTGGCCGGAGGCGGGACGGCAAGTGACCCGGTATAGGCAGCATCTCCGTAGACTGCGCCGGAGCGAACATCGAGTTGTGCTGGAACAACCAGCGACACTGGCCGGAATGTTTCGATCGTCCCATCATCGAGAACAACCTCATATTTCCGGTTAGTAACAGGCAGCATTCTGCACCCTCCGCTTCCGGATACTCCGCTGCAGTAATACGGGCCAGGACCGCTGATGGACTCCTCATAAAATACGATCGTTGTAACGGCGACCCCTCCGAGACCGTTTGATGCAAACCCGGTCCCAGCTATTGCCCGTTTCACCCATGCCTTCCCGGTTCCGTAGACATAAAGTCCCACGGATGACTGACCTGAACATCCGTAAACATCGCCAATGACGTAAAGGTCGCCTGCTACGCGATGGGTTATACCCATTACGTTTGTCCCGGTTCCTCCATGCGCGTCTCCAACAACATAGGAAGTTTCTCCGGCAACACCCGTATATTGAACGCACCCGAACTCTGTTAGATATGCGTTCCCAGCGTAAATAGTCGCCGTAAGCGTCCGGTTGCCGGGGAGTTGGAATCGCCCACCCTGTACCGCTCCGCCTGTCGCATCGTTCCTGACCTCAGCTAGCGTCCAATCGAAGTCGATAACGATGGATTTGCCGTTTGCAACTGCAACATCCCCCGGCCCCGGTACGACACCTCCCGTCCACGTTGCTGGAACGCTGGCATTACCGTTCTGCGCTGCGAGGATGATGGCCACGGCTTAATACCCGCGAGCGGTAATGAACGCCTGGATCGCCGGAAGAATCGCTGCCATAGCAGCAGCCAGCGCAGGGTCTGTCTCAGCCTGCGCGTAGCAGGCCCCGCACCCTTCGTACCTGACTCCAGCTTGGTTGGTGTCCAGCGTGCCATCCGGGAGGTAGCGGTATGGGGTCAGCTTCAGGGACATCGCCCCCTCGATGTTGTTGGTGATGACGACAGGGGCGAGGGTAAGCTCAACCAGGTACTTGTCGTAGGGAATCTCTGGATGTACGACAGTTGACGGTGAGGTCGCGAGAATAGGCATGGGGGGTACTCCATTCAAAATTGCAATTAAGGTCGAAGGCGATGTTCATTCCCCCTGGCGGACTTCGAACCGCCCCGCCATGCCGGCGGAAAACATCCCCTGCGCCATGAATTCGGCGAAGTCTCGAGCGTCCATCTCGGCGTAGAGCGACGGTAACGACTCCGTGAATTCCGCCAGCGTCTGGCCGTCGGCGATGGCCTTGTCGAGCGCCGTGCGGATCGGGTCAAGCAGCCCTTTTTCGATCAGCGGTTCGGCCTCTTTGCCCAGGCGCTCGACGTATTGGTCGACCACGTCGGGGGCGGGATCGCCCTCGGCCAGACTTGCAGTGAGCGGACTCGTGCTGAGCGAAGCCGAAGCCGCCGAGCCGTCGGCCTGAGCCGGGTCCGCCGCTGGCGCAGGTGGCGGCGGCCCAGGCTTCACTTCCTCCCATTCCCCGCCATAGGTTTCCTTGATCTCTTTCAGGGTGGGTTTGAAGCCGATGTCGAACAGGTTCTTGTCACGCTCGGAGCGGGATTTGAGGTCTTCCGGTTCCTCGACGTCGCGCCAGACCTTTGGGTAGGCCGCGCCGGAGTAGTTCCAGTCGACCAGCCAACGAATGAAGGACCGGTTGGCCGACTCACAGATCAGATCCGCATCGGCTTTGACCAGGTCGCGGCGGACCTTATTGGCGTTGTCCTCGCCGCCCAGTCGGCCGGGCGTGGCGTCGGTGCTGCCGGTGTGGCCCAGCACCACTTTGCTGATCGCGGCGTCCATCCGGTCGTACAGCGCGGTGTAATCGGCGGTGCCGGAACGGGCCGCCTCGATGAGCTCTATGGTCATGCCTTCCGGGATGATGACGCCCGAGTCGCGCTGGATCGCCCGCAGTGCGGACAGAAGCCTACGTTTTTCCGCATCGGTGGCGCCGGGCTGATAGGTCCCCTTGCCGGTGGGCATGCCGAACTTCTCGAGGAAGATCAGCCAGAACTTGATGTCGTTCTTCTTGAAGTAGGCCGGCCAATACAGCCAGTGTCCCAGCCCCAGGCCGTAGGGTTCGTCGTCATGGTCGGCGCCGGTGGCGAACACCCAGAACTTGCGCTCGGGCATCAGCTCGCCCTGGGCGTTGCTGCCCGTCAGCAACCGCAGACGGAAGTCGCCGTCGAAGGCAAACCTGCGCCGGTCGCGCACCTTCATCGCATCCAGCACGATCTGGGCGCCGTCGCGCGCCCACAGGCACTCGGCCACCGCCCAGCCATAGAACACCCCGTACAGCATCTTGTCGGTGCGCTGGTCCCAGCCGATGTGCTCTAGCTGCGCCTTGACGAACTCGGCGGCCTGCTTATCGATCCGCTTGGTGCCGCCGGGCTCCACGTCCCATTCGGCGGAGGTCACGGCACTGCGGCGCTGGCCGAACGAGGCCTGCACCTGGTCGTCGCGCAGCACCTCTGCGTAGACCTTCAGGTCCCCGCCCTTGGCCTGCAGGATTTCGTCCGAGGACGGCAGGATCATGTCGGGGTGGATGTAGCCGCGGGTGACGTCGCGGCCGTCGTGCGTGGTCGCAATCTCGTCGAATTCCGGGCCGGCGGTCTCCGCCAGTTCGGCGAAGGGCGGCAAGGGCCTGCCGTGAGCGGAGTCGAATGGTGCGGCAGCTCGAGCGATGTAATCCCAGAATCCCATCTCAATACCCCTCGAAGTCGGCCAAGCCAGACACGGTGCCGAAGCCGCGGTCGGTGAGGGCCAGCTCGTTTTCACCGGCGTCGATCACGGCACGACGGCCGCCGATGGATTGGAAGTCGATCGGTGCCGCAGGCGTCGACGCGGCATGCTTCGCCAGCGCCAGCGCCCAGAACCGGTCGGCATGGCCGTTCTCCGATCGCTCGGCGGTAAACCGGACGTTGCCGGCTGCAGTGGTCACTTTGGTCACGGCCCGGAGGTCCGCGCGAATTTCCGGCCGGTACGGGATGCGCAGGCGCTTATCCTGCATTGCGCCACGCACCGGATACGCCAGCGCCTCTTTGATACTGGCAGTAAACGTCACGCCCTCCACCCGTGTTTCTCCGAATTTTCGTTGCGCGTCGTCCACCCAGCCGATACCGAGCCCGGTTTTATCGATGCAGGTGCGCTGCATGATCGCGATGATCGGCCACAGGATGGCTTCCTGGTCGGGCTTCGGCATATTGCGCAATTCGACGATCAGGCGGGTATAGAGCACGTCGCCGAGCAGCTCCAACACCCATAACACCGTCAGGTCTTTGGTGCGGCCGATATCGAGACCGGCATACAGCCGGCCGCGGGCGACGGATAACGCGTCGAGGTCGAATTCCCAGGCTTCGCCGGCGGGGTATTCGCAGCTCGCGATCAGGTCATATTCAAGGAAAGCCGCATCGTCGTCGGCCGGCTCGCACATGTACTCCTGCAGAAACGACTCCTCGTCGGCGCAGCCGGAGCGGATGAAATCGAAATACGCCGCCTCGTCCATCGCCTGGACTTCATGGTCCTCAGGCAGCGACTGCTGAAGCTTGTAGAGGAAGCCCTGGTCGAGTGCGTTTTGCAGCGTGACGCGATGCAGGCTGATCTTTTTCGGATTGCCGTTTTCCCGACTTTCCCGGATCAGCTGGTTGAAAAAGTTATGGCTGCCGCGGTGGGTGGAAATGATCTCCATCGAACCGCCCCAGGTGATGCCGGGGTACGCGATCGACCAGAGCTTGCGCGGGTCGGGATGCAGGGCGAATTCGTCCAGAATGCGGCCGCCCCGCTTGCCGGCCTGGGCATCCGGATTACTGGACATGGAGTGGATGCGCCGGCCGTTGGCGAAATGCAGCACATAGGCCGAAATCTTCTTGTCCTCGTCGATGACCCGCTCGCCGAGATCCTCCGCCGCCAGGTGCAGGAGCTGGGCAAACCGCTTGCAGTCTTCGATAAACAGCCGCGCTTGCAGATCGTCGCGGCTGGAGACCCACTGGTCCCACTTGGCGCCCACTTCGGCCGTGCGCTCGTCGGCGGCATACGCCGTGCTCCAGGACAAGCCGATCTGCCTCGACTTCTCCATCAGCTTCAGACGGCTGCGGTCCTTCACCCAATCGGCCTGGAACGGCAGAAACAGCCCGGCGGGATTCGGCGGAATGACTTTGGCGGCGCCCATTACGTGGCCATCCCCAGCACATCCCGCCGGATCAGGGCGATGGTTTCGGGCGATACGCCTTGAGACTTCGCTGCTTTCGTGGCCACGTCGGCCGCTTTGGCTCGTTCCTCCGCGCGAATTCGTGCCTCGAAATCACGTTTCCATTTCGCGGTACCCACCGCCGAGCGGTTCAGGTCGGCTGAAGCGCGCACCAGCTTTGGCAATAGCTCGGCCTTAGCTTCCGGCTCATGAGCATCCCAGTCGTCCCATAGATCCATGAGCTTATCCAGCGCGATCATCTCGTTCGCTTCCAGCAGCGCCGCCTTATCGCCGTCCGACATTCCTTTCAGCGCTTTTGCACATTCCAATCGAGTGCGTGCACGATCCATCGCTTTGTCCATCGCCTCTTTGAGACTGATGTTATGCCGACCTAGCGCCGATCTCGATATTTTGTACCCCTGTTCGCCCAGCCACGCACTTAGCGCTTCCAGACCGCCGAACCCATTGCTCACCAGTCGCGCGTTCAGCTCGTCGCGTATAGCGTCGGGCAGTAGATCGATTGCTGGGCGTGGCGGCATCAGCCCGTCTCGCCCGGCAACGGCCGCCGAATGCCGGGAATCGCCCGTGTACCTTCCAGCGCTTCCAGGCCCTCCATCGTCAACGTGGCGATATGTACGCCCTGGCACGCGGTATCGAGTACAGCATCGGCATTGGCACTCAGCCAGGCCAGCTCGATCTTGAGCTGGTCGCGGTTCATGGCATGGCCAGCGTTACGCAAGGCGGCGAGTAGCACCTCTTGATTGGTGGTGTAGTTGGGCTGCTCCCGTAGAATCTTCAGGATATGGAAACGCACGTCCTCGCGATTCATAACTTGCTCCCTTGGTGCATCATCAATCCTGTGAGCCGGTCCAAATTGGTCAGCACTTGAGTGACCTGGCCAGCCATTTGCCCAACCTGACCCTCCATGCGACTGAGCTGCGTCATCAGGCCATCCACGCGCCGGTGTACTGCTGCCAGGTCGTCATGTTTGATAGCGTTCTCGGCCGCCATTTCCAGCGCAGAAATGCGCTCGGAGTGCTGCCCCAACCGGTGCATGGCTTTTTCCTCCAGCGTTTTGGTTTCGCTGGACGCTCTCTTTTGCACCGCCTTGAGCTCGTCGGTAGCCGCCTTGCTGCGATTGCTGACCTGAACCCAGGCCACGACGCCGAAGTTCATCATGAACATCAAGACGGTCCAGAAGTTGAAGTCGAACGAAACTGTCATCGCCGCGCCTCCGCTGCCAAATAGCGCTCGTGCTCAACCTGGCAGTCCATACAGCGAATCGCCGTCGGATAGGCATCGAGCCGACCCTGTGGAATCGGCTCCTCGCAGTCATAGCAAATGATCGTCGGCGCACCGTCTTCGCCGGCAACCACGACCTGCGGCATGTCCGGCTTCATCATGTCCAGCGCAGCGCGCCGGTTCAGCTCGAGCTCTTGCTCGATGTGATCTTCCGCAATGTCAGCGGCGTCCATGCTGATCTCCGATTTCACACGACAGGCCGGCCCCGAATTCCGTCGGCTGTTCGCCATGAACAAATCCCGATGCGTCAGGGAACGTCAGGTAGCCGGTTGGCGAACAAGCCAGACAGTCGCAACCGGCAAGCACACCGATGCAGAAGGCCAGCATCAGCAACGCCCCGCCACCCACACATTTTTCCTGTGGCGTCAGCATCAGCGCTCCTTACAGGCGTGAATCGCATCCCGCGCCTGTCCATAGCCGACCACCAGCGCTTTGCCGCCGGCATCGGCTTTGGGAGGCCGACCCGGGGCGATATCGACGAACACGGTCGATGCCAACGGCGGCAGATCGGGCAGAGCACAAGACTCCGGCGCGAATGCCGGTGTCAGGATCGGCTTCGGAACCAGATCTTTCGGCCCCACCTGCACGCACCCCGCCAGCGTTAGCGGTAGCGCCAGAATCGCCGCGCCCGGGAATCCGCTAACGCAACGCACGGTCCACCCCCGCTTCCACATCCTCATGCTTGAGCCAGCGCTCGCACGCCATCGCGCCGTTCTCGTGGGTACTGATGGCCCAGACCAGCAGGGTGAGCGTTTTCCGGTCGGACAGGATGATCCGGTCATCCGCCCCTACGTCGAGCGCGGCGGCCACCCGCCGGATGTAGGTGGCGGTGTCGTTCTCGTTCGGCGGCGCCCAGCGGGTGATGATCTGGCGGACGGTGTGGAGCTGGCGCTTCCTCTGGTAGTTGAGCAGCGTCACCCCCAGCGCCCGCACCCCGTCGGACATTTGCTCGAACCGGCAGAACCTGCTGTCGTGGCCGATCTGGCCTTCCCAGGCGTTGCGGGGGCTGTAGACGAGATTGCCGGGGTTGTTGTTGCGCAGGCCCCTTGGCTTCTGGAAGCTCATTTCTGCTGCCTCCGCACGAACGCCGCGAATTCCTCATCGCTCATATCCTCCCCTCGCCCTTGGGGAAGAGGGGCCGGGGTGGCGGCCTTGCTGTACCTGTCGGTCACCTTCAAGTGCGACCTGGTCTCGGCGCTCACGCCCGGCACCGCGCCGCCGTACGGCTTCGCGCTGCGCGCCTGCGGCATGGCGGAGACGGCCTCTGCCGCGGCGGTCACCGGCACCGCGCAGAGCGGGTCCACCACCACCACGCTGAAGCTGGCGGCCGGCGCCTCCAGCATCGACGGCGTCTATGTCGGCGCCCGGGTGTGGATCACCGGCGGCGCCGGCATCGGCCAGTCCGCCACCATCATCGGCTACGTCGGCAGCACCAGGGTGGCGACGGTCGACCGGCCGTGGACCGTCACGCCGGACGCGACCTCGCTCTATTCGGTCGATCCGTTCGTCCGCTATAACCCGGTGTCTGACATCCTGACCATGGAGTCGGCGACCATCTACTACAACGAAGGCAACCAGGTTCGGCACAAGCTGCTGGGCTGCCGCGGCAACGTCAAGATCGACGCCTCGGCCAAGGACACAGGCATGCTCGACTTCGAGCTGATCGGCCTGTACGGCGGCGTGGCGGACGCCGCGGAAACCGGCGTGGCCGTGTCCAACTGGGTCGATCCCTGGGAGGTCGGCTACGGGCGCACCTACGGGCAGGTCTTCGGCAAGCCGCTCACGGGCGGGGCCTCCGGGCTGCAGATGGGCAAGTTTTCCCTCGACCTGGGCCAGCGGGCCGCCTACCGCTCGGTGGTCGGCTACCAGGGCGTCATCATCACCGACCGCGCAGCCTCCGGCTCCATCACGCTGGACGCGACGACCGTCGCGCAGTTCGATCCCTGGACGCTGATCGCCGGCAACGGCACGGGCGCCATCGGCATCGAGCAGCCGGACAGCAACAACGGCTCGGTCCGCATCGACGTCCCCAAGGCCGCGCCCACCGAGATCGACTATGGCGACGACCAGGGCATCTCGACCAACACGATCCAGTTCGACTGCCAGCGCGCGCTGGGCAACGACGAGGTCTTCATTACCTGCCGCTAAGGAGGCGGATTCATGGCATTCAAGCTAGGCACCCAGGAAGTACTTGGCAAACCCATTGCCCGCAAGGTGATGCTGCCGGTCTGCAACGAGGCCGGCACGCCCGTCAACCACCAGATCACCCTGCTCTACAACCGCATGACGGTGGAGGAGATCGGCGCCGCCTATGCCGCGCTGGCGGAGGACGCCCGGATGCTCGAGGCGCTGACCGGGCCGGAGCTGACCGCCGCGGTGCTGGACATGCACGCCACCCACGTCCTGCGGCTGGCCTCGGGATGGCGGGAGGTGCAGGCGGAGGATGGCGCCGAGGCGGCGTTCACCTTCGACAACGTCCGGCGGCTGCTGAACGACGTGCCCAAGGCTTACGACCGGATCACCGAGGAGTTCCAGAAGGCCAACCGGGGCGGGGCAGCTCTGGGAAACTGATCGAGGCGGCGGAGTACTGGGCGGCGGGCGGCCGGCGGCCCGACCACGCGCTCAGGGACGACCTGGCGGCGTTCGGCATGGCCGCGCCGGACGGGGACGGGGAGCCCGGCGACGGGGATTTCCCCGTCATGGCGGAGAACTGGGACACGGTCATGGCCTTCCTGGCCTGCCGGACCGCCTGGCGGCTGTACTTCCCGCCGCTGGGCGGCGCGCCGGTCTGGCTCGGCCTGTCCTACCCGGACGTGGACGTGGTGATACGCCACCTGGGCCACGAAGGCGAGGCGGCCCGCCGGATATTCGCCGGGATCCAGGTCATGGAAGCGGCGGCCTTGGCCGTGTTCCATCCGCCGGCGGCGGAGTCAGCGGCTGAGGAATAGCCGCCCGGCGGAGGTCAGGCAAGCCAGGACGAAAACGGCGATGCCGACCCACACCATGCCGGCGCCGTATTTGAGGAATCCCAGCGCGAACAGCAGAAAGCCCAGCACCATCAGACTGATTAAGGACATATGACCGGCCCTATCGTAGTTGGCATCAAACTCAATCTCGACGAGAAAGGAGCGCTGGTCGGGGTTGAGAAGGTCGAAAGCGGATTCAAGCGCATCGGCTCGGCCGCCAGCGAATCCGCCAGCCGTATCGACGCATCATACAAGAAAGTCGAAACCGGCATCGCCGAAGTCGAGAACGGCTTCAAGCGCGTTGGCTCTGCCGCCAGCGAATCCGCTGGCCGTATCGACGCAGCTTACGGCAAGACCCGCCAGGGCCTGGATTCCATCAGCACGCAGCTGGCGACGGCCAAGCGCCAGTTTCTCGAATTCATCACCGCTCAGGCGGCGCTCGGCGCTGGCCGGGAACTGGCCGATGTGGCCGACCGCTACGCCAACCTCTCCGCCCGCCTCAAGCTCGCCACCCAAAGCGAGCTGGAATACGCCAAGGCGCAGGCGCAGGTGTTTGCCATCTCCCAGCGCTACAGCACCGCCCTCGACGACAACGCCAAGCTGTACTCCCGCATTGCTCCCGCGGTGCGCGATGCCGGGAAGAGCCAGGCCGACCTCGTTAAAGTCATCGAGGCCGTTAACGCCAGCCTGAAGACTTCCGGCGCCAGCGCAGCGGAGCAATCCTCCACCATCACCCAGCTGTCCCAGTCCCTGGCCTCCTCCACGGTGCAGTGGGAGGACTTCGGCCAGCTCGCCGACACCAACATGCGGCTGGTCGATGCCGTCGCCAAGCAATTGGGCGGCAGCATGGGGGACCTCAAGCAAAAGATGTCGGACGGGCTGATCAGCAACACGCAGTTGTTCGACGCCATCATTGCCGCTTCTGAACAGCTCAAGGCCGAAGCCGCCACGATGCCCAACACCATCGGCGGTGCGATGCAGCAGATCGAAAACGCCTTGGCGCGCTACATCGGCAAAGCCGACCAGGCCGCCGGCGCCAGCCGTGACATGGCCAATGCTATCAGCGGGGTGGCTACCCACTTCGACCAGATTGCTGACGGCGCGGTCCGGGCCGGTGAAGTGGTGGCGGTCGCCATCGGTGTCAAAGCCGTGACCGCGATGACTGCCTATGTGGCGGAGGCCGCGGCGGCCGCCAATGGCGCGCTGCTGTTCAGCCGGGCTGTGGGGGCGCTCGGCGGGCCGGTCGGCGCCGCCACCTTTGCTGTCCTCGCCGGCGCGGAAGCCCTCTCGGTCTGGCGCGCCAACATGATCGCGGCCAACGACGAGGCGCTCAAGATCCGCAGTCAGGGCAATGCCGGCGCGCTGAATACCACCGATCCCACCAAAGTCATAGGCGCCGATCTCAAGGCCAAGGTCGACCAGGCCAAGCAGTCGGTAGGCGAGCTGACTGTCACGGTCAACGCGTCGAGCGCCGCGCTGGCCGCCGCCGCGGAGACGACGAAGAAGTACACCGCCACCGAGCGCGAGGACATCCAGTCCAAGATCCGCTGGCTCGAAGCCCACGGCCAGCAGGCGGACGCGCTGCGGCTCGAAGGCGCCCTGCACGGCTTCACCGGCAAGGCGCTCGAGGCCTACGTCAAGCAGGAACTGGACACGATTGCGGCCAAGAAGGCCAACGCCGAAGCCACCAAGGCCCACAACAAGGCGCTGTCCGAGGAGGCCAGCGCGGTCAAGAAGTCCGCGACGGAACACCAGAACGCGCTCGAGGCCAGCGACCGCTTCATCCAGTCGCTGAAGGACGAGCTGGCGATGCTGCAGGACCGCACCGGCGCGTCCGAGGCCGAGATCGCGGCGCGCAAGGCGTCGGCCCGGCTCACCGGCGAGGAGGCCGAGGCGCGCGCCCGGCTCGCCCGGCAGATCAAGGAGGAGATCGACGCGCTCGAGGGCGCGGAGCGCATCCGCCAGCTGGAGATCAAGACCCAGAACGACATCGCCGAGGCGATCCAGCGCAAGGAGGAGGCCGCGGCCCGGGCGCTGCAGAGCGCCCAGGACGAGGAACAGAAGCAGCTCGCCCTGCTGGCCCAGATCCAGGCCGCGCACGAGGCCGGCTACGGGCCGGAGGCGCTGGCCCGGATGCGCGCCTACCTGAGCGCGGTCTACGACGTGACCCGCGGCATGGGCGAGGAGGAGGCCGCGGCCACGGCGGCCGCCATGGCCCACACCGAGGCCGCCACCCACATGATGGACGAGATGACCCGGACCGGCCAGTCCATGCTGGACGACCTGGGCGGCGTCGCCCGCAGCATGATGAGCGGCTTCTCCTCGCTGTTCTTCGAGCCTTTCGGCGCGGCCACCGAGAGCATGGGGGCGCGGTTCAGCCGGGTGCTGCAGCAGATGGCGGCGCAGCTCATGCAGAGCGCCGTGACGCGGCTCTTCACCGGCGGTCTCGGTCTCGTGGCCGGAGGCGAGGCCGGCGCGGGCGGCTGGCTCGGCGGGCTGCTCGGCCTGGGCGGGTCCGTGGTCGGCGCGGACGGCCTCATCACCCGCATGCCGCAGGTCGGCGAGGCCATGGTGCTGCCCTCCGGCAGCATGATCATCAACAGCGGCGGCAACGCCGTGTCCAGCTTCCCGCAGTACGTCAACTACGCCGGCACCGGGGCCAGCGTGGCCGGCTACGGCAACGGCCTGCTCGGCGGCCCCGGCTGGGCCACCGCGGCGCTGGGCTATGCCGGGGCCGGGCTGGGCGGCGCGGGTCTGGGCTACCTGATCGGCGGGCTGATCGGCGACCGGTACAACTACGGCCAGGCGGGCGGCGCGATCGGCGGTCTCGCGGGCGGCATCGGCGGCTATGCCGCGGCCACCTCGATGGGCTTGAGCGGCGCCATGGCCGGCCTCGCCGCGACCGGCGTTGGCGCCATTGCCGCGGCCGTCATCGCGGTCATTGCAAGCCAGGTCAAGGTAGGCAAACCGGATGCCCAGCTGATCGCCAACGTCACGCCCGGCGAGGGTTACGACATCACAGCGCTTAACTCTCGGCATGGTGGCAAGACCGGCCTATTCGGCCTGCTCGAGGGACTGGCAAACATCACCTTCGACCCGGCGGATCCGTTCCACTTCTCGCGCGACAACAGTCCGAACAAAGGCGCCTGGGCGCCCGGCGAGAAATTCCTCGGCGACGCCCTGACGGCCCTGTTCGGCCCGCTGGGCAAGCTCGAGGAGTCCCTCGGCGTGATGATCCCGGCGTTCCAGTTCATCGGGCGCATCCACGACGACAGGACCGGCATCCAGATCCCCGGCATCTACGCCTCCGGACCGTTCAAGTTCGACGACAACGCCGCCCAGTACATGCAGCAGGCCGTGAGCATCGCCACCATGCGGCTGCTCCAGCAGCCGGCGGTGCTGAACCAGATGACCGACCCGGTCACCAAGGCCGTGGTCATGCTGTCGGGGGATCTCCAGGCGTTTCAAGCCAACCTCGAAAAGGTCTCCGAGGTCCGCAAATATGCCGGCGGATCGTTCGAAGAAGTCGGCGGACGCAAAGCACTGGGCAAAGCCCTAGATTTGAGCGGCGGCGACATTGACGCCTACATTCAGAACATGAAAGAGCTCGGGACGCTCCGCACGTTTTTGGGCGAGTGGACACCAGACGTGGGCGCCTGGACTCAGACCGTGGCCGGGTTCGATGCCATGGAACGCGCGGCTGTCAAGTTCGGCGTCAGCGTCGGGAAAGTCGCTGACCAGATCGACAAAACGATCGAAGCCAAGCAAATCGGCATCCAGGACAAGCTGAACAATCTGCTCGGCAAGCCGCAGTCGATCCAGTCGAAGCTGTTCGGTGCCAACCAGCAGTTCGACGCGATCGATGCCGAGCAGAAAGGCGCGGTCGCCGATCTCGCCAAGTACAACAAGGACGAACGCCAGCGCGCCCTGAATTCACTCTCCGGTTTTGAGGCCAAGACGTTCGACAAGACCGACCGGAAGGGCGTCAAGTCGATGCTGGACAAGCTAAAGGATCCGGCATTGGCCAGCGATCCCGCCATGCTCGCCGAGTGGGAACAGGGCTGGGATGCGTTCTGGGATAACGAACTGGCCCAGGCCGGGAAGATCAAGAACAAGAAGAAGCGCGACGCCGCCATCGCCAACATCAAGTCCTTGCAGCAGCAGATGGACCCGCATGCCATGGAGCAGCAGGACGTCGAGGCGGCCAGGCAGGAGTACATCAAACAGCAAAAGCAGGCGGTGCTCGACCAGGCCCAGGCCTATGCCGGTCAAGGCGCGTCCCAATTCGCGGCAAAGCTGAAAGAGATCACCGACTATTTCAGCTGGGCGCGCGACGGCGCGAACGAGTTGGGCATCAGCGTCGACGAGTTGAACCAATACCAGAAGGCTGCCACCGACGCACTCAAAGGCCAGTTCGACGATGCGCTGAAACAATTTGCCGGGGAGAGCGTGTCTGGCGCCGCCGCGGCGCTCAAGGCCATCGACGACCAGGCCAAAACCTTCCGTGAGGACGCCATTGCGCTCGGCAAATCCGTCGAAGAGGTCGACAAGGCCACCGAGAAGGCGAAAAAGAAGCTCAAGGACGATTTCGTCCACGGCCTGGAGCAAATGGCCGGCGTGCTCGATGCCAACACGATCGCGTTCAATGGTCTGCGCGACCAGTTCAAAGGCCTGTACGAAGACGCGATAACCCTCGGCGTCGGGATGGACCAGGTCGGCGCCGCGCTCCTCCAGTCGATGAAAAACCTCTGGGAGCAGATGACGTCCGGCATCGAGCAGGCGCGCCAGTCCATCGCCCAGCAAATCGCCGAACTTCGCGGACCCCAGGCCGTCGCCGACCTGGCGGGGCAGAACGTCGACAAGGCCAAGCAGAAGCTCGCCGATTACCGTGCCGGCGGCGGTACCGACGTCAACCGGGAAATCGCGCTGATCCAGGCCGTGCAGTCGGCGGTGATGGCCCGCTACCAGGCAGAGCTGGCCCTGATCCAGGAGACCATCCAGCAGGAGGTCGAGGCCATCCAGGCCCGGGCGCAGGCCGAGATCGACGCGGTCAACGCCACCCTCAACGCCCAGATCGAGGCCGAGAACGACCGCCTCAACGCGGCCATCGAGGCCGAGAACGACCGGCTCAACGCCCAGATCGAGGCCATCAACGCGGCCAGCCAGGCGCAGATCGACGCCATCCAGGCGCAGGCCGACGCCGCGGCCGAAGCCCGGCAGGAGGCGCAGCAGGCCGAGCTGGACGCCCTGGGCGCGCAGCTCCAGACCGCGAACCAGCTCAAGAACGCGATCAAGGGCATCGCCGACTACGCCAAGTCCCTGCTGACCTCGGCCGAATCCCCGCTGTCGCCGGAAGCGCGGCTGGAAGCGGCCCGCAAGCAGTACGAGGAGACGCTGGCCAAGGCCCGGGCCGGCGACGCCGAGGCCGCGGCGCGCTACCAGCAGGACGCCGAGGCCTACCGCCAGGCCGCCAAGGACTACTACGCCTCGTCCTCCGGCTACGGCGACGTCTACAACAGAATCCAGGCGGACGCGGCCGCGCTGGGAAGCACCGAGGTCACCAGCCCTGACAGCATCGAATCGCAGATGAAGGCGCTGCGCAAGCAGCAGGCCGAAGACAACAAGGAGGCGCAGCGGCTCGTCAGGGAGCAGATCAAGGCCGTCCAGCAGGGGACGCAGGACCAGATCAAGGCCGCGCAGTCCGCCTCGAAGGACTACGTCACGCAGCTGCGCAAGGAGTCGCAGACGGTGGTGGAGGGGCTGCGCGCCGCCGCCGCGGACCAGATCAAGGCCATCCAGGATGCCGCCGCCCAGGCGACGAAGGACGCCCAGGACCTGAGCAAGCGCGCCGACGTGGCCGACCTGAAGGCCGCCGCCATCCTCGAGCTGCAGGCGCTCGACGCCAACCTGCAGGCGGCCTACGACGCGGCCGTGAAACAGTACCAGGGCTTCATCGACGCGCTTTCCGGCGTGGTCGGCGCCAACACCGCCGCCATCGAGGCCCTGGTCGGCTGGCTCAACGCCCAGGGCGTCGCGGTCACCCAGCCGCAGACCCGGGACACCATCATCCAGGTCAATGAAGACGGCTCCCAGACCACGCTGCAGGAGGGCAACAGCGGCAAGACCCAGTACCTCCCGCCGCCGAGGCACGCCGCGGGCGGACTGGCGCGCCCGGGCTGGGCGCTGGTCGGCGAGCTGGGGCCGGAGCTGGTCAACTTCGACCGCCCGGGCCGCGTCTACACCGCCCAGGACACGGCGAAGATGATGGCCGCGCTCAACGCCGCCAACGACGCCGCCCACGAGCGCCATGCCGGCGGCGGGCCGCGCGACATCCGCCGGCTGCTGCAGGCCGACCCGCGGGCGCTGCTGCAGGAGCTGCTCGGCGGCCTGCCGTCCGACCCCGCCCGGCTGCTGGCGCCGTTCCTGCCCGCCAACGACGCCCATGGCGCCTACGCCAACGTCATCTACCTACCGCATGCCGCCGACGCCTTCCAGAGCCTGATGGCCCGGCCGCCGGCATCCCAGCCGCCCGCCGCGCCCGATGACCGCCTCGCCGGCCTGCTCGAATCCCTCCGGTCCGGCGCCGGATTCAAGGGAATGAAAGAGGAGATGGGAAAACTGAGGACGGAACTGCGGGCGCTGGTGACGGCCCAGTCGGCTGCAAATCCGAAGCTGCTCGCCTCGCTGCAGGCGCTCATCGCCCGTTTCGATGACATGGTGAGCGAAGCCAGGCTGGCCAGGAGGGCATAGCAGGTGATCCTTCTCCAGGAATTCGACTACTACGACAGCAGCGAGAAGACGCTGTATCTCGCCTACGGCCGCGGCTACGACAGCGGCACCGGGATCTTCTACCGCCCGGCGATCATCCAGCCGGCGAAATACAGCCGCGACGCCAGCCTGATGCAGTTCGGCGGGAGAGCCAGCTCGAGCTATGGCGAGGCGCTCATAGCCAACGGCGACGGCTGGTTCGACTATCTGAATGGAGCCTGTTTCGAGGGCCGCGAGATGCGCATGTACACCCTCGGTGACGGGCAGCCGTATCAGGCGCGGACCCTGGTCATGCGCGCCATCATCGACGCCGTGGAGTGGCGGATGGACCAGATATCCATCCGTCTGACCGACAATGGCAAACTCCTCGACAGGCCGCTGCAGCCGGCCAAGTACGGCGGCACCAATGTCCTGCCCAACGGCATCGACGGCACGGCGGACGACATCAAGGGGCAGAGCAAGCCGCGCATCTACGGGCGCGTATCGCTGATGGGGGCCGTCGAGGTCAATACCTCCAAGCTGGTATTCCAGGTCAACGACCGGCCCGTGGCCCAGATCATCAACGTCTTCGACAAGGGCGCCTATCTGGCCCGGTCCGGCAGCACCTATGCCAGCCAGTCGGCCATGGAGTCCACTGCGCCAGCAGCCGGAGCGTTCAAGGCCTGTCCGTCCATCGGCTGCTTCCGCACCGGGTCCACGCCTTTCGGCGTGCTCTCGGTCTGCGTCGCAGAGAGCTTCGTCCCGTCCGACATCAGCGCGGCGGGCGTCATCCGGAGGATACTGGATGACATGGCCATCCCGCCGTCATCCTATTCGCTCCAGGACTTCGCCGATCTCGACGGCAAGAACTGCGGTCCCGTCGGGGTGGTGGTGCAGGACGGCGAAACCGCCTGGTCCGTCATCGAGCGCGTCGCCGCATCGGTCGGCGCGTGGGTCGGCTTCGACGCGCTCAATGTCTTCCGCGTGGCCAGGCTCGACGCTCCTACAGGCGCCTATTCGGCAGTCATCGACGATACCGTGATCGACTCGATCGCCAGACCCCTCCCAGCCGTCGCTCCGGCGTGGAAGATGACGCTGGAAGGCGATACCAACTATGCCGTTCAGGACCGGAACTCCCTCGCCGGCATCGTGTCTGACGCCCGGGCCGCCTGGCTGGGCGCGGCCAGCCGCTCTGCATCGGCGTCGGATGCCTCCGTCAAGACCATCCGGCTGAACGCCCAGGACTACACCGCGTCGTCGGTGCAGGTCTCCCTGTCGCAGCTCCAGGCCGAGGTCAACCGCCGCCTGAACCTGCTCAAGAACCGGCTCGACACCGTGGCCGTGACGGTGCGCGATTCGCCGGCCTCGTGGCTTGGCCGCGCCGACATCGGCACCGAAGTGCTGCTGAAGACCCGCTGGTACGGCTACGACGCCGGACGCCCCATGATCATCACCGGACTGCGGACCGACTTCCTCCGCAACCAGCTCGATCTCACGTTGATGGGTTGACGATGGCATTTTTCCTGCTCGGACATACCAACCAGATCGACTCGGCGACGCTCTCGGGCGGATCGTGGAACAGCCTGTATCCGCTGACGAACCTGCAGGATACCGCCCTGGCCCGCGTCGCGCGCAGCGCCGGCACGACGCCCGCCGCCAGCACGGTCGTGATCGACTGCGGAGCGGCGCGGGACATCCGCACGCTGGGGTTGGTCAACCATAACCTCCGGCCTGGCGCCGCCACGGTAAGGCTGGAAGGTTCCGGCTCGTCCGGTTTCTCTCCGCCCGTCGCCGACAGCGGCGCCGTCGCGGTCTACCCTGACAATGTGTCGGCATTCCCGACGTTCACGCTGGACCTGGGCGCAGTCTATACGGCCCGCTACTGGCGCATCACGATTTCCGACTCCGGCAATCCGGATGGCCACATCAGGCTGGGCCGGGTTTTCCTCGGCGACGGATGGCAGCCCACGGAGACGAACTTCGAGTGGGGCAGGATTCTGGGCATCAAGAACCCATCCACCGTCTCGGTGCTGCCGGGCGGTCGCCGGATCGTCGACGCGCGCAGTCCATGGCGCACCGTCAAATACCAGTTCTCCGACCTCTCCCGGACCAATGCCCTGCGCGAAATATTCCAGATCGCCTGGACCCACGGCCTCGACAGGGAAGTGCTGGTCTTCGAGGACCCGGCAGACACCGCTTATGCCGACGTAAGCAACTTTCTGGCCACGATGCGCCAGCTCCCGTCCATCGAATGGCCTTATCTGAGCGGCCACTCCGCCGCTCTGGAGTTTTCAGAAATCATCGCCTGACAGAGAGGTGACAGACATGGCAAACACGCTCTACCCGAAAGGCAAGGAGGCTTTCCTTTCCGGCTCGATCAACATGGCGGCAGACACCATCAAGGTGGCTTTCATCGATACCGGTACCTACACCTACAGTGCGTCGCACCAGTATTACTCGTCGGTCTCCGGGGTGGTTGGAACGCCGCAAGCGCTCAGCTCGAAGACCGTCACCAACGGCGTATTCGATGCAGCCGACGTGACTTTCACCGCGCTTTCAGGCCCTTCCGTCGAAGCCATCATCATCTACAAGGACACCGGCAATGCCGCCACGTCGCCGCTGATCGCATACATCGACACGGCGTCCTCGGGGCTGCCGTTCACGCCCTCGGGCGGAGACCAGCAGATCGTATGGGACAACGGGCCCAACAAGATCTTCGCGCTCTGAACTGAGCGCAGGGGATACGGGTGGCCAGCGTCACCTTGCGTCCGTCGTCCATCGTCGACGACGGCTCGATCGGCACCTGGAGCTGGTCCAATCCAGGCAATGCGGCATCGTCCGACAATGCCTATGCGACGGCGACGCCGTCCTCGCTGTTTCCGCAGACCCATTACCTCAAGTGCACCGGGCTGGGTTCGACGATCCCGGCCGGCGCAACGATCCTCGGGTTCGAGATCGGCAGCGAAGGAAAGACCAGTTCGACGGTAGCGCGCGACAATGCCGTCCGCCTGGTGATCGGCGGAGCGATCCAGACCGCCGACCAGTCCAGCGCGACCGACTGGCCGACCGCCGACGGCACGATCCTGCGCGGCGGCCCGACCAACCTCATGGGCACGTCGGGTCTCACCGGCGCCGACATCGACGCCAATTTCGGCTTCGCCATCTCGGTCAAGTACGTGAGCGGGTCGCAGAAGACGATCTCGGTCGACGACCTCTGGATCACCATCTATTATCAGGACCCTCCCGTAGCGGCGGCGGGCATCGCCTCCACGGCCGCGGCCGGGTCGCCCGGCATCACTGGGATATGCAATGCCGCAGGCGTCGGCTCCGCCGTCTCCTTCGGCGCGTCCGTCGTCATGCAGGCGCCCGTATCGCCCGTCGGCATCGCCTCCACGGCGGCGGCCGGGTCGCCGATACTTCCTCATCCCGTAGCGGCGGCGGGCATCGCCCCGACGCTGGCGTTCGGCCTCGCCACGCTGCCGCCGCCGGCGCGCCCCACCGGCATCGCCTCCACGGCCGCGCTCGGGTCGCCATCCATTGCCGGCAGGGTATCTGGACAGGGCATCGCCCCGACGCTGGCGTTCGGATCGCCGCTGATCCTGCACAAAGGGGCTCTCTACCGCGAGAACGCCACAGGCTTCATCGTCCGCCGGGAAAATCCGGGAACCGGCTATACGCTGCTGACGGAACCAACCACCGCTTCGGCCTGGCGGACGCTCGACATCTATGGCGTCACCAGCGCGTGGCACCCATCCGACGACCCGCCCGCCCAGGAAAGCGCCGCCCCCACCGTGGACTACAGCAACGTCACCGGCACCAAGCCGCCGGCGGACGCCACCCGCAACCAGATATACATCCAGTCGGGCACGCCCTCGTCGCCAGTCGCCGGCGACCTCTGGTTCGACACCGCCAACAAGACCTGGGCCACCTGGACCGGCTCGCTGTGGCAGGTGGTATCCGACGTGACCGCCTACAAGACCGCCGCCTCCATCGCCGGGCAGGGCGCGTTCGCGACGCTCGATGCGATCACGGCCGCCAATATCCGCAGCTACATCAACGACGCGATCATCAACGGCCACCAGCTCGCGGTAGGTGCTGTCAGCACGACTCGTGGCGCATCGGGGACGGTACTGGTCGCCAGCGGTAGTGAGGTGCAAACCTCGACCGGCTATAACATTCCGGCGGTGGCAAACGCCGCTCTACGGGGCACCGCCTTCGCGATACTTCTGGTATGCAACTGGCGTTACAACGTCAGTTCGGCCGCCGGTTACACGATCACCCGCCGCATCAAACGGGGCGCCTCCGTGATTGCGGAGGTGTCATTCGATGCCGCTTACGGACCGCACCAGTCGGTGATGGTGATCGACACGGCGTTCCCTTCGACCGCGGCATTCACTTACTCGGTCTACGCCCAGCACAACCTGGGCTGGGACGTGAACATCGACAGTTCGATTCTCATCCTGGAATTCCGGAAGGACGGTTAACCATGCCCATGTATGCGATCAGCCGCGGCGATGGATTTGTCTTGGAGACATTGACGATCCCAGCGGCGGAAAAACCTTTGTATGAGCGGCGATTGGTCGAGGTGACGGCGGTCGTGAACGGCCTGACCCACTACTACGATGGGGCGAACGTGCTGCCGCGGCCGCCTTCGCCGGTCACCTGGACGGACGCTTCAGAGAGCAACGGCGGGGCGTTGCTCGACGTACCGGCCGGAGCGATCGTGCGCATCGACGGCGAGGGTGTCGTGTCGCTGGAAGGTGGGCGCGAGGATCTCGAATTCCCGATGCCGGGCACTTACCGCGTGACGGTGGAAGCGTTTCCGTACCTGGACTTCGAAACATCCGTGACGATCGATCTATGACCATCACCCACCGACGCCCCTACGACGCAGCCCGGCGCCTGCAATACCCGCAGCTCACCGACCAGCTCGACGCGATCTACAAGGGATTTGTTGCGATCCGCGATAGCGGATTGATCGTGCTACCGGCCGAAACTTTGGCGTGGCTCGACCGAGTTGAACGGGTCAAGGCCCGGTGTCCGAAGGCTGGGTGAGCAATGAGAACTTGATGATGTAAAGACAGCGACCGGCCGAGTGCTACGAACACCCGGCCAGCCAGCCGACCCGCAGCGTATACCTGCAAGCCAACCCAAGGCTGCCACCGAATGGCCACTCGGTGTGGCAAGCCTAGTGGATTTCTAACGTTTGAAAAAGAGGCTTGCGACACATGCAATGTAAACCCATCGTGCCCTGGATCGGCGGCAAGCGCCGTCTGGCGCGGCATATCCTTCCTTTGTTCCCGCCCCATGACTGCTATGTCGAACCGTTCTGCGGCGCGGCCGCGTTGTACTTCCTCGAGGAGCCGGCCAAGTGCGAGGTCATCAACGACATCAACGGCGAACTGGTCAACCTGTACCGGGTGGTGCAGCATCACCTCGAGGAGTTCGTCCGCCAGTTCAAGTGGGCGCTGACCTCCCGGCAGATCTATGAATGGACGAAAGCTACGCCCGAAGAAACGCTGACCGACATCCAGCGGGCCGCCCGGTTCTTCTACCTGCAGAAGCTGGCGTTCGGCGGCAAGGTGGAGTCCAGGACCTTTGGCACGTCGACCACGTCCGGCCCCCGGCTCAACCTGCTGCGGCTCGAGGAGGAGCTGTCCGCGGCGCACCTGCGGCTGTCTCGGACCACCATTGAGCATCTGCCATGGGAGGAGTGCATCCGCCGTTACGACCGGCCACACACGCTGTTCTATCTCGACCCGCCGTATTGGGGAACGGAGGGTTACGGAGTGGAGTTCGGGTTGGAGAATTACGTCCGTATGGCGGAGCTGGCTCGGACGATCGAGGGACGGATGGTTATCTCGGTGAACGATATCCCAGAGATGCGGGCAGCATTCGAAGGGCTGCCCGCAAATTACGCCGACCTCTGTTACTCAGTCGGTGGCGGTAAGCGATCCCGCGGATCGAGCGGTGAACTGATCATTCGGAGCTGGACGTGATCTACGCGGCACATGCGTTGCTCATGAGGTTATTATGTTTCCCCACGCGCAAAATCGTCATGGACGATTTATCTCACAAATTCGTGGCCGTTTATCGCGCGCGGCTTCACGATCGACTACGGCGCCCTCGCGAACCACGAGTCTTCCGCCTTTCCATACCCATGCCGCATCGGCGAACATCGCCCGCCTGTCCGCCTGGGGCCGGTAGACCGCGACATCGGCAATGGCTCCGGGACACAGGTGGCCACGGTCTTCCAAACCCAGAAGACGCGCCGCCGCCGCCCGTGTCATGACCGCAACGTCATGGAGGGAAAACTCCCGGCGCAGGTGGGGCAAAAGCGTCAAGGCCAGCGCCTCCTGATCGAGCCGGGCCATGACCGATGCACGATAGTCGGCGTCCATCAGCAAGCGGATCAGTTCCGGATAGGCGGTGAAAGGCGCGCCGTTGGGATGATCGGTGGTGAAAAACAGGCGCCAGGGGTCTTCCGCCAGCAGGAAAATCTCGAGACCGACGGCCCACTGCAGGGTGTTGACGAAACTCCGCTCCCGGTACCGGTAAGGCACCACCCCACCGGCGCCGTCACACTCGGCCTCCCACACCGCCCATTTGCCGGGGCTGGCGTCGCCGTGGCGGTCGTACTGCGCGATCACGTCGCCGGAAACGGTCACCGTCTGCCCGAACAGCACCTGACCCACATCCATGGTGATGTTGGGGTGGCGGTGGAAGGCCTCCATCAGACGCGCCGCGCCCGACGAAAAACCCTTGGCGCCCTCCTTGCCGTAACCGTAGAACTGGACGTGCGCCAGATGCATGGGCAGGCCCTGCGCAGCCTCCATGGTGGCGACGGCGGTTTCCACGTTGCCCGGCACACCCAGATTGTTGCAGTGGACGTGCACGGGATGCGGGATGCCCAGCTCGCACACGGCCCGCTGCAGCGTTTGCAGGATCTGGCGGGAGCTGACACCGTAGTACGGCACCACATCGTCCAGATCGAACTGGCGCACGTTCCATTTGAAGGCCGCGGCCCCGCCGGCGTTGATCACCTTGAGTCCCAGGCAGCGGGTAGCGCGCAGCGTCCATGCCACGTAGTCGTTGACCTGCGCCTGGCCGGCCTTGCCGCGCAGCAATCCCAGCAGAAAATCGTCGCTGCCCAGGATGGCCAGGCCCGCCGTATCGACGATGGGGATGTCGGCCATCTGCAGATGGGCGTCCAGGGCGTTGGCCGGCAGCACCGCCGGCTCGACCACGGTGGTATACCCCATCCGGGCGTAACGGTGGCCGATGTCGGCGCTCGACCATTCGGCCGTACGGCCAAGTCCGGCGGGAGCCAACGGGGACCGCAAAGCAGGCCCCGAAGGGGCGAATCCCATGGATGGCGTGAGCCCCGGAGGATTTAGCCACCGCGCCATCGAGTTCCGATGCTGCTCCGGCAGAAGCACCCTCGCCGTGTTCACGTTGCCGCCGGCGATATGGCTGTGGATGTCGATCGCTCCGGCCATGAGGATATGGCCCGAAAGGTCGTGCACCTCGTCGATGGCGGCATCGGGCCCCGGATCGGCGGCGACGCGCCCATCCCGGAAATACAGATCACGGATCTCCCCCGCCCAACCCTGCACCGGGTCGTAGACGGACGCGCCTGCAAGTTTGGTCAGCACGCTGCAACCCTCCCGCTATAGGACCAGGTCCAGGATCAACAGCAGACGGCGCGGCTGTTCGGACGTTGGCCTGGGAGAGCGGTGCACGACGCCGGGATAGTCCCTCCCCGGCCAGGTGGCGCCCTTCATCAGGGCGACGGCATGGGCAGGCATGGCGCGCACGCCGCCGAGAATCAGCCCGGAATCCTCGTCGGCCAGACCTTTCGAACCGGCCAGCCCCAGCTTGCTGCGGTCGACCTCGTCGTCCGCCAGCCACTCGGTCCCCAACCCGCCGTAGGTACACACCAGCCGGCAGGGTACGAAATCGACATGGAAGCGCGGGCACATGGCCTGGTTCAGCGTGCGCAGACGCAGCCCAACCGAGCCGGTTTCGAACAGGTCGCAGAAGGCGGCGGTCAGCCGGGCGACGTCCCGCCACCATGGATCATGGCCCTCCAGCTCCCGGTATTCGGGCAGCAGCGAGGAAAAATCGAAATGCTCGAAGGACAACGTCTGCGACGATTCGATTGCGTCCCCGCGCTTCAGCAGTTCACCCACGAAGCGCCGGATCGCGGGCTCGGGCTCGCGCCGGATCAGGCAGAGATTGACGTCATCCTGATAGATGCATGCCAGATCGGCGAACTCGTCGGAGATGACGGCGGTCCGGACCGCTGGAGTCTCACGCGGGGGGGCGGCGGCGTTCATGGCATACCGGTGTGCAGGCATGTGTTCTTGGAAGGGTCAATAGGTGATCCGTAGCCCCAACTCCACCCCGCGCCCCGCCTCCGGCGCGAAATAGCGCAGATAGGAGGTGGAGTTTCGGAGGTTGTCGTTGAGCAGGTTGTTGCCTTGAGCGAAGACCAGCACTTCGGCGTCCTTGAATGCCTTGACCTCGTATTGCACACCTAGGTTGAGCAGCACGTAGCCGTTGGTCATGGCGTCGTTCTGGCCGGCATAGATCTGCTTCTCGCCGCGAGTCAGCCGCAGATTGCCGCTCCAGTGCTCGTCGTAGGCATAGTCGAGCTGGAAGCCGTAGCGCAGCGGCGGCATGCGCGGCACGTTGCCGCCGTTGACGAACTGGCCGCGGGTGAAGTCGCTGAACAGGGTCAGATCGATCACGCCGTAATGGTTCTCCATCAGCGGAAATCTGACGTTGCCTTCGTAGCCCAGGAAATACGCGCCGGCCTGAGTGGTCTGCACCACCGGGAAACAGGCGCCCGGACTGGTGCACACTTTCTCGAACTGTTCGGTATCTTCGTTGAACACCTCATCCGTGATCTGCTGGTAGATGTAGTCGTTCACGAAATTCTGGAACACGTTGAGCTCGGCGCTGACTCCCCGCCCTTTGTAGCGGTAGCCCCAGTCGAAGTTGTAGGAAGTTTCCTCGGTGAGATTGGGATTGCCCAGCTCGTAGCTGTGGGTGGCGTCGTGTATCCCGTGCGTAAACAGCTCCTGCACCTGGGGCGCCCGCTGCGACCGGGTGACGGCAAAACTGACGGAATTTTCGTCGTCGAACTTCCATTGGGCCGAGCCGGAGGCACTGATCGGCGCGTAACTGCGGTTGGGACCGCCCTGCGGATCGACGGAGTCCGATTCCCCGCGCAGCCCTAGTTCGTAGAAACCCGCACCCAGCTCGAAGGATTCGACGGCGAACACGCCGTAGCTGCCGAGTTGGGACTTGGGCACCAGCGCGTCGGGCGAACCGATCTCGATCGCCTCGAAATCCGCCGAGCTCATCTGCACCCCAACGACGCCCTTCAAGATGCCGATCGGCTGGTGGACCACTTCGAGACGGCCTTCGTTGGTCGTCTTGTTGAACCGAGCGGCCGCCACGCTGTCATCCAGCTCGGTGTGGGTGTAATTGACGTGGCCGAAGCGCATGCGCACGGCCTCGACGAAATCCACCGGCGCATTCAGCTCGCTCTTGAAGTCGTAGCGCGACTCCTTCAGGTTGATGCGGGTATTGCCTCCGCCGGGAGATCCGTCGGGTGGAATGCCGTAGTTGTTGCCGAGATAGTTGATCGACACCCCGGCGAAGCCCGGCTCGCCCACCAGGGAAAACCCGGCGGAACCGCCCTTGGCCCGATTTTCGGTGTTGGGGATGACGCCGTAGGAATTCTGGATCGGGCTGCCTTGCAAAGCCAGATCGGTCTGGCGCGCCTGAGTCTCGGCGATCGCCGGACCGCCAATGTGCAGATTGTTACCATCGCGGTAAAACCCGTCCAGATGATAGGACACCAGATCCTGGCCGCCCTCCACCTTGAGATTGGTCGTGGTTTGGCCCGAGACCGAGTTGAACCGCTGTTCCCCGGTCACCGTCATCGGCTTGTCCGGCACCAGCGAGGGAATGCGGTTGTCGAGGACGTTGACGATGCCGCCGATGGCCCCGCTGCCGTACAGCAGGGTCGCCGGCCCGCGCAGTACTTCCACGCGGTCGGCCAGCACCGGCTCCACCGCATTGGCATGGTCCGGGCTGATCTGGGAGACGTCGCCGGTGCCTATGCTGTTGGTCATTACCTGGACACGCGGCCCCGTCTGCCCCCGGATCACCGGTATGCCTACGCCGGGACCGAAGGATTCGCTGGTCACGCCGGCTTCCTGCTTGAGGGTTTCACCGATCGTGCCCCCGATTTTCCGGCGCAATTCGCTGCCCGTCAGCACGGTCACCGGCCGCGCCATTTCGGAGACCTTTTCTTCCAACGGACTGCTGATGACGACCGGTTCGAGCTGCACGGGAGCCGGCTCCGCACCGGAGGCGGGCCGATCCTTCCCGCCAGGGACCTGCTTGCCCTCCGGCTCGGAAACCTCGGCGGCATGGAGCGGCACGGCCAACACGATGAAGCACGAAGACAGGGAAAATCGTTTGAGCATGACGCCTCTTGAATCCGTACCTATGTTATATCGTCACTTGTCTCGCACCGGCCGCCCCGCAATCTTCCGACAAGCACTCGCGGCCAACCCCAAGAGCCATTCCGGCGGCGGGCGGAATTATATATGTTATAAAGTAACAACTACAAGCCGACCCGGGAACACGGGCCAGGACGGAGCGGCTGACCGCGACTGCGGTCAGCAAGGAATCGAGGAAGAACTCAAACGGGATCTTCTCGCGCGGCACAAGCCGAGCAGATGCCGTGTATTTCCAGCGCCTTGTAGCGAACGTGAAAGCCGGCCGACGCGATCTCTGCGGCCACCGCGGCCATGACGGATGAGGCGGCGCGCTCTTCGACCGTGTGGCAGCGGTCGCAGATCAGCAGCAGGAGTTCGTGCTGGCGCCCCACGTCACTGCAGCCGATGAAGGCATTGAGGCTTTCGACACGGTGGATGAAGCCCTGCTCCAGCAGGAAATCCAGCGCCCGGTATACGGTTGCGGGCTTGGCCGACGGATCGAACGGCTTGAGCAGTTCGAGCAGGTCGTAAGCCTTGACCGCCTCGTGATTTTCCCAGATCAGCGCGAGCACCTGGCGCCGCAACGGGGTGAAGCGAACGCCGCGCTCGCTGCAGAGTTTTTCGGCACGGCTCAGGGCGCGATCTATGCACCCCTGATGGTCGTGGCCGCCGGACGGCGCGAGCGCAACCGCCTCGGCGCCCGGGGTCCCTCCGAGACTCACTGCGGACGACCGGGACGCTCCGACTGGCGCAGCGGTGCCGGCTGCTGGCCTGCGCCCTGGCGTGAACGCGGGGAGCCGAGGCTGGTATCCACCAGCTTGGCGATCATGTCGTCCCAGGAAGCGTACTGCCTGAACTCCGGGTCCCCCATGGCGATCCTGGCATTGATCTCGGTCCGTGCCAGTTCGATGACCTCCTCCGGCGTCATGCCGTCCACCGCCTTGGCGAAGGCGTCCGGCCCCTCCTGGGACTTGATCTTGTCCAGCAGGCCGAAAGCCGTATCGAAAATCACCCGATCGTTGGTCGACAGATAACGCTTGACCTTCATCGCCGACTTGTATGCGGCGGCCTTGGACACCCCGTTGATTTCCGTGGTTCTCGACATGAATGCCGGGAGGAAATAGATGACCGCGAGCACCGCCATCACGACGGCGAGAACGCGCATGGCCTTGCTCGACAATCCGCTGTCTTTCTGTTCTAAAGACTGGCTCATATGATTTCTCCATGGATCGTTCCCCATGGGGGAACAGGATGCCCGACGCTGGCACGAATCCCGTCATCCCAGCAAGCTTACCGACGCATTATATAATTTCGGACCCGCCCGAATCACACGTCAAACGCCCAATGCCTAGGAATTTCCCCATCCTTGCGCTCGCGATGGCATCGCTCACTGGCTGCAGCCACGACATCGGGCTGATGCGGCAGGACGAAACCCTGACGGGATATGAATCGGCGATCCGCTGGGGCCAGTGGGAAAAGGCCGCGAGCTACCAGATCCCCAGGCCCCGTCCCGAGCAGAGACTCGACCGCCTGAAGGGCTACAAGGTCACGGGTTACCAGGTGCGCTACAGGCACAGCGAGGAGCCCTCCGCCCTACTGTTCCAGACTGTCGAAATCCGCTACCTGCGCCCGGACGAACTCACCGAGCGCAGCATGGTCGAGGAGGAGACGTGGCGCTATGACGGGGACAAAGAGCATTGGATGCTGGAAACCGATCTGCCTCACCTCCGGTGAGGAAGACCTGAGCGGACGAAGGGGAACGGGCCGACGGGATCGATCCCGCTCCTTGCTAAGAAGCCCCACCCTCACCCGCAACCGGCAGAGAAGGCGCAGCCAGGCGGTAAAGCACGGGGATCAAGAGTAGCGTCATCATCGTCGCGCTGAACAAACCCCAGACGATCACCGTGGCCACCGGCCTCTGCACGTCCGAACCGAGCCCGGTGGCGAGCGAGGCCGGGACCAGGCCCAGGATGGCCACCAGCGCCGTGATCAGGATGGGGCGGAAGCGGCGGGTGGCCGCGTCGATGATGGCCTGCTCCAGCGGCACACCCGCCAACCGGTGGCTGGTGATGGTGCGCAGCAGTAGCACACCGTCCATGATGGAGACGCCGAACACCGCGGCAAACCCCACCCCCGCCGACACATTGACGTTCATCCCGCGCACATACAACGCCAGGACCCCACCGATGAAGGCGAAGGGAATCGCCGTCAGCAAAATCAGCGCCACCCGTTGCGTCCGGAACATGACCAGGAGCAGAAGATAGATGACGCCGATCGTGACGGGGACCAGGAGTGCGAAATGCTGCTTCGCCCGCTGGAGGTTGTCGTACATGCCCAGCCAGGCCACATGGTAACCGGCAGGCATACGGATTTCCTGCTCGAACCGCGCTTGGGCATCGGCGACGAATCCGCCCTGGTCGCGTCCGACGATATCACTGCGGACCGTCAGACGGCGGCGTCCGTCGGCCCGGGCGATCATGGTCTGTCCGTCGACGATCCCGATGCGTGCCACTTGTGCGAGCGGGATGGGAATATTGGAAGCGTTATAGACCGGCAGCCGTCCCAATGCCTGGGGTGAGAGCAGATGCTCCGGGGAAAACCGGGTGACGATGTCGAAACGCCGCTCGCCCTCATACAGGGTACCGATCGGTGAACCGCCGATGGCGGTATCGATCAGCCGGGTCACATCCTCGATCCGGACGTTGTAGCGGGCACACAAGGAGCGGTCCGGCTCGATCAGCAGCTGTGGCTGGGGACCCTCCTGCTCGATGTTCACGTCGGTGGCGCCAGGCACCCGTTTGAGCAGCGCTTCGGCCTTTCGGGCCAGATCCAGCAGGACCTCCGAATCGGGACCGGAGAATTCGATCGCCAGGTTGGCCGAGGTGCCGTTGGTGTCCTCGGTAACGCTGTCGATGATCGGCTGGGTGAAGTTGAAGCGGGTGGTCGGAAACTCCTCCCGGAAACGGGCCCCGAGCGCAGCCAACAGTTCATGCTTGTTTCCGAACCGCGTCCAGGTCTCGCGCGGCTTCGGGCCCAGCATCATTTCGATCCGGCTGGGCGGGTAAGGGTCGGTGCCGCTGTCATTACGGCCGGTCTGCGCCACGGCGAACTGAATATCGGGAAATTCCAGGGCGATCTCCCGCAGACGGCGGCCGAAACGGGCGGTCTGCTGCAAGGAGGTGCCTTCCGGAAAGTTGGCGCGCACCCAGATGACCCCTTCGTCCATGTACGGCAGAAACTCCATCCCCAGCCGCGGCACCACCGTCACCAGGATCGATGCCAAGAGCCCTCCCGCAGTCGCCACGACAGACTTGCGGTGCTGGATGAGTGCGGTCAACAACGACCGGTACCGTCCGGTCAACCAGTGCAGCACCGGATTGTGCCACTCACGAAAGCCTCGCCTGAAAAAAAAGGTCGCCAGAACCGGCACGACGAACAGTGCGGAAAGCAGAGCCCCGCCCAATGCGAACACGATGGTCAAGGCCATCGGACGGAACAGCAAGCCCTCGATGTGAGTCAGCGTCAGCAGCGGCAGGAATGCCCCCAGGATCATCAGGAGCGAGAAGAATACCGGCCGCTCGACCTCCAGGGCCGCCTCCAGAACCGTCGGCATCACGCTTCCCAGTGCCCCGCCCCGTTCCCGCTCATCCAGCCGCCGGGCGATGTTCTCCGCCATGACCACGGCGCCGTCGACGATGATGCCGAAGTCGATGGCGCCGATCGAAAGCAGCCCGATCGGGATGCCCGCGAGGTACATCAATACCAGGGCGAACAGCAGGGCGAAGGGAATGGTCAACGCCACCAGCGCCGCCAGCGACGGCCGGCCGAGAAAAGCCAGCAGGATCAGGATGACGAGGCCGATACCCGTCATCACGCTGTGGCCGACGGTATGCAGCGTGCTTTCGACGAGAGTGCTGCGATCGTAGTAAGGCTCGATCCGGACGCCGGGAGGCAGCCCTTCGGTGTTGAGTTCGGTGATCGCCGCCTGCACCGCAGCCAACACGTCGGACGGATTCTCTCCCTTGCGCAGCAGCACGATGCCTTCGACTGCCTCGTCCTTGAAGTCCTTGCTGAATATGCCGGCCGGCACTTTGGAATCGAGCTGCACGTCGGCGACGTCACGGATGTAGATCGGAGTGCCGCCCAGGGATTTGACGAAGATCGTGCCGATTTCTTCCGCGTTCTGGAGCGATCCGCGGCCACGGATCACGAACGACATGCTGCCCCGCGAGAGCACGCTGCCACCGGCGCTGGCGTTGTTGGTCTGAATGGCATCTGCCACGTCGTTGACCGACAGACCGTAGCGCTGAAGCTGCGCCGGATGCAGCAGCACCGCGAATTGTTTTTCATAGCCTCCAAAATTGGAGACCTCCGCGACGCCGGGCACCCGGAGCAGGCGGGGTATGACCACCCAGTCGTTGAGCGTGCGCAGTTCCATCAAGTCCTGGCGTCCATCCGACACCAGCTCGTAGCGCAGCACTTCGCCATAAGCCGTGGCAAGCGGCCCCAGTTCGGCCAGGGCGCCCGCCGGTAATTCGAGGCCAGTCAACTTCTCCTGCACCCGCTGGCGCGCCCAATAGCTTTCCGTCCCCTCCTCGAATATGAGCTGGACTAGCGACAACCCGAAGATCGTACGCGAGCGGATGGTTTCCACCTTGGGCACGTTGCGCATGGCGATCTCGACCGGCAGTGTCACCTGGCGCTCGACTTCCTCGGGTGCGCGGCCGGGATAGGTCGTGATCACCTGGACCATCTGTGCCGAAATGTCCGGATAGGCGTCGATCTTCATCCGCGTGAACAGCCATCCGCCGAGCAGCATCAGGGCACCGGCCAGGATCAAGACCAGCCAGCGGAACTGCAGGGCGGCTCGAATGGATTTGGCGATCATCAGGGATCGTCTCCATCATCCGCCGGCGCCGTCCTGGCCTTGAGCAGTGCCTGCACCACCAAGGGCTTGAGCAGAATCGCACCATACCCGATGATGCGTTCCCCGCCCGCCAGTCCCGCGAGGATTTCGACCCGCTCCCCGGTCCGTTCCCCGACCTGAACGGGTGTGACGCGCCACGCTCCCCTGCCGGCCTCCGTCAATACGAAGTCGGTATCTCCGATATGCAAGACGCCATCCGAGGGCACCAGTACCGCGTCGCGCAGATCGGTACCCAGACCGATTTCGGCATACATGCCGGGCTTGAGCTGACCTTTGCTGTCGTCGAGCTCGAAAAACACCCGCAAGGTCCGGCGCTCCGGCGACAATGCCGGCGCCAGACTTCTCACCGTTCCCCGGAAGGACTGGCCGGGCAAGCCGAAAAAATGCGCTTCGCAGGCCTGACCCGGCTTCACCAGACTGATCCGGACTTCAGGGACATCCGCCATCACCATCGCCGAATCGGTGTCGGCGTGTTGCAGCAACGCCGGGTCCACACCCGCTTGGAGCAACTGGCGCTCCAGATCGGCATGGCTGTGGGTCGCCTGGGTGAGCGCACTCTCGGCCTCGAAGACCGCTTTTTGACCTTCCAGTTGAATCTGCAGCAAGGCTGCTTCCGCCTGGGTCAGATCCCGCACCGCTTCGGTGCCGGTGGCAACCAGTTTGCGCAAGCGCTCCACCACCCGCTCCTGCGACTGTAATTGCGCCGCCGTCAGTTCGCGGGTCTTCTTCAGGCGTTTGGCTTCGAAATCCATTTGGGTGCCCGCTTTTTCCCAGTCGGCGTAAATGCCCGACAACTCCACGCTGCTGAATTGCCAGCGGTCCTCCAGCGCTTCCTTACCGGGACGAAGCCGCGCCATCACCGCGCCGGTCACCGTCAACAAGGGGGTGCCGATACGTTCCTTGCGCACCGTGGGGAGGTCGAATTTCCGTTCCAGCAGGCTGCCGGGCTCGACGGACACGAGCCAAGGGCCGACGACGGTCGCCGTTCCCGAATTCGGGGGCCGCTCCACCGTGAACTCCGGCGCCGACGCGGGCCAGAAACGCCAGATCCCCATCACCAATGTCACCGCACCGGCCGCCAGGACAGCCAGGCGAAGCGCGACCGGAAGGGCACGAAACCGGGAAATCATCGAAGCACCTGCTTTCCGATAGCGGCATTGAGGGCATAGAGTGAATGCCAGTAGCTGGACCGGCTGGCGATATGCAGCCGGAAGGTTTCGCGGTAGGCGCGCTGGGCATCCAGCACGTCGATCAGCGGCTTGCCGCCCAGTTCATAGGCGGCGCGAATCTTGTCACGCACTTTGCGGGCGGCATCGAGCTGTCCGGGATCGTCGATCATCAGGGCATCCCGCGCCGCCTCGAAGTTCTTGACCGCTTCGAGGATTTCGGCCCGCAGGCTCACCAGCTGAGCAGTGAGATTATGTTCGGCCTGGCTCTTCAAGGACTTGGCTTTGGCGATGTTGCCCTGGTTGCGGTCGAAAACCGGCAGGTGCATCTGCAGGATGACGTTCCACGAATCGGCATTCGCCTGATTCATCTCATGCTGGAACTGATTGGTGTAACCGAAGGCGGGTTTGACCTCCGGATAGGCGCGGCGCTCCTCCAGTTCCACGTTCGCGGCCGCCATCGCGATCCGGCGCTGCAGCGCGATCAGATCGGGCCGGTTTTCCTCCGCCAGGGCAAAAGCGGCATCGACCGCCAACGGCGCCGCCGGCGCAGCGACGTCCAGCTCCCCCTTCACTTTCAGCGGGACGTCGTCTGAATAGCCGAGGAAGGTCCGCAGCCGCGCGATGGCTGTCGCCAAAGCGGTTTCTCGGCTGCGAACCTCACGGCGGCTTCCGAAAATGAACACCCTGACGCGGTCCAGCTCGATGGTGCCAGCCCCCCCGAGCTCCACACGGTTCGCCGTGATCCGTTCCAACTGCGACAGATTGTCGAGGTCCACCCGCGCCAGGTCGAGCAGGGCCTGTGCCTCCAGCACATCGTAAAAGGCGGCGATGGTACCGGCGATGCGCCGGCGGAGCAGATCGGAGAACTGGGCCGTGGTCACGTCCACGCCTTTCTGGGCGGTGACGATCGCCGCGGCGCGTTTGCCGAAAAGGAACCAGTCGATCGGAAAACTTACCAGCGCGTCGGTCTGGGTCGGCCCACCCTGCCGGGTTTCGCGCCAGGGCTGCGCCCACGGGATCATCAGCACATCCGCGGTCAGCTCCGGATTGGGCAGCAGACCGGCCGTGACCAGATCCGCCTCTGCCTGCCGTACGCTTTCCAAGCCGGCCTTGATTTGCGGATCGGCCTCCAGCGCCCGGCCGATCGCCTGATTCAGGGTCAACTCCCGCACCGCGTCCGCGATGCCGATGTCGCCGGACGGCACGGGAGCGGGCGGAGCCGCCGATGCCGTTCCGGGCTGGACGGCATCCTGCATGAAGACGGGGAGACCCGGGGGCCTGTATCCCGGTGCGGCACAACCGCCAAGAAGCCACACGGCGCAAAGCAGACAACGCCCGAGCCGGCTCGGGCCAATACCTCTTTCGTCCGCCTGGAAGACGCCCCTCTCCACTCGTATACCCGCCAGTATTTTCATTTGATGTGTCGATGCCCGCCGGACAGACCGTGCCGCCCACGGCGTTCCGGTCGGCACGCGCAGACGGCCCAGGCACTCCGCGAAAAGCGCGTGTAGGATAGCGAAGCAATGCTTAAGATTGGTTCAAGAAACCCTGAATTCTTCTTCAGGATCGGCTTCGACCGGCGAGGCGGTAGACTATCGCCCCCCGAGGCTTCAACAGAGAACCCCCACGGCAGACGATGAGAATCCTCCTGGTCGAAGACGACCGGAAAGCAGCCGGACTTCTGACACGCGGACTCGGCGAGGAGGGTTTCCGCGTCGACACCGCCCACTCCGCGGAAGACACCGAGCAGAAGAACCTCCACACCGGGTACGGGCTGATCATCCTCGACTGGAACCTGCCCGGCAAAGACGGGCTGACTTTCTGTGAGGAACTTCGGAAGCGGGAGATACGCACGCCGGTTTTGATGCTCACCGCCCGCGATGCGCTGACGGACAGGGTGAGGGGACTCGACACCGGCGCCGACGACTATCTCACCAAGCCCTTCGCCTTCGAGGAACTGCTCGCGCGCGTTCGTGCCCTACTGCGGCGGGCGGAACAAGCCCGTCCGGCGATGCTGTCGGTCGCCGACCTCGTCCTCGACCCGCGCAGTCGACGCGTCACGCGGAGCGGACGCCCGCTCTCCCTCACCCCCAAGGAATACGCCATCCTGGAACTCCTGTTGCGACGGGCCGGCGAAGTCGTATCCCGCACCCAGTTGGCCGAGGAGATATGGAGAACCGGTCTCATCGCTCTGGACAATCTGATCGATGTTCACATCAGCAATCTACGCCGTAAGGTGGATCCGCCCGGCGTTCCGCCTCTCATTCGAACGGTGAGAGGCTGCGGCTTCAGCCTGGCGGCGGCTGACAGCGAATCGCCGTGATCCTCGGTTTACGGGCACGTCTGATCCTCGTCCACCTGGCCGTCGTCGTCATCGTGCTGGCCTGCTCCGCCGCCGGCGCCTACTGGATGCTGCGCCAGGCGGTCCACAGTCGGCTCGACGCCGCGCTGCTGGCCCTTGCGGAAACCGAACGGGCGATGCTGCTGGAAGGCGGAGAACAGTCGATCAAGATCCATGAAACCGCCCCCGGCCCCGCGCCTCCCTCCTTCATCCGTCTCGACCGGCTGGTGCAGATTGTCGACGGCGACGGCCGCGTTCTGGCACGTAGCGCAAACCTCGGCACCGCTCGGCTTCCCTCGCCGCCCGGCCTGCTGTCGCGCCTGAGCCGGGGGGAAACGGTCTTCGACACCCTCCCGGCGTTCGGCGAGGAACCGGTTCGAATGGTATCCATTCCGGTACGGAAGGACGGTTCGCGACTGGCGATCCAGGTTGCCGGATCACTGGATGACGCAAGAAACGTCATGAAATCGGCCGGCCTGTTGTTCATCGTCCTGACCTCCGGTTTGCTGGTGGCGGTAGGCATTGCCGGCACATCGCTGACTCGCAGGGCATTCCACGCGATCGACGAGGTCGTCCGTCAAGCCCGCCGGATCGGTGAGGCCAACCTCGGCGAACGTCTCCCTCATCCGGGCAGCCGCGACGAAATCGGCAGACTGGTCGACACGCTGAACGAGATGCTCGGTCGTCTGGAGCGGAGCTTCGAGGTCCAGCGCCGCTTCACGGCTGACGCCTCCCACGAACTTCGCTCGCCTTTGTCCCGACTGCGCGCGGAACTCGAAATCACCCTCCGTCGTCCCCGGCGCCCGGACGAATATGAACGGACCCTGCACTCCTGCCTCGAGGAAGTGGAACGGCTGACCCAACTGGTGGAAGCACTGCTCGAACTGGCACGGCTCGACGCACAGCAGGAAGCCATTCCCGGCGAGAACGTTTGTCTGAACACGGTTCTGGCCGAAGTCGTGCGTCGCCAGCAACCGCTGGCGCAGGAACGCTCGATCGGGATCGTCGTCGAAACCTCGCAACCCGTGACCGCGTGGGTGTCCGGCGCTTCGATCGGCGTCGCTTTCTCCAACGTCCTGGAAAACGCCTTGAAATTCTCGCAGCCCGGCGGAACCGTCCACATCGGACTGGCTGCCGACGCTCGGGAGGCGGTAGTGAGTATTTGCGACAACGGACCGGGAATCGAGCCCGGCGAAAAAGACCGGCTGTTCGAGCGTTTTTTCCGGGGTTCGGTCGCCCGCTCCGGTGCTATGCCCGGAACCGGCCTGGGCCTCGCGCTGTCACAGGCCCTCGTCCGGCATTGCGGGGGAACCATCGAAGTCACGAATATCCCGGAAGGCGGCGCCCGGTTCACGATACGCCTGCCATTGGGACCCTGAACAGACCCGCCCGCATCACTACGACGGGAAACACACCGTCCCGCCCGCTCGACGTCGTCGTCCGAAAAGGAACGGTGGATCTTGGGAATCCGAGCGGGAGCCGGGCGGATTATACGCTCGGCACCGCGGCGCCGTTCACGAAGCGGTCTCGCTAGGGTAGACCAGCCGGCCCCCTACCAGGGTCGCCGTCACCCGCCCCGTCAGGGCCCGCTCCCAGAACGGCGTGTTGCGGCCGGCGCTGACCCAGCCGCCCTCCGCCGGCACCCACACGGCCGCGGGATCGAATACACAGACGTCTGCCGGTGCGCCCGGAGCCAGCCGGCCGGACTCCAGGCCGAGGATCGCCGCTGGCCCCACGGTAAGGCGGGCAATGGCGGCCGACAGCGGCAGCCTTCCCTCCGCCACCAGCGCATACATGAGCGGCAGGAGGGTCTGCAACGAAGACAGACCGGGCTCGGTCTCGGGGAAGACGTCGAGCTTGGCGTCAGGCTCGTGGGGTTGATGATCCGAGCAGACCGCCGAAATCCGGCCGTCCGCCACGGCCGCGAGCAGTGCGTCGCGGTCGGCCGTTGTACGAAACGGAGGACGGCTGTGACAGAGCGCATCGAAACCGTCGACGCTCGACTCGGTGAGATGCAGATGATGCACCGCCACGTCCGCGCTGACGTGCACACCGCGCGCCCTGGCCTCGGCGACCATTTCCACCGCGCGGCCGCTGCTGAGCTGGCCGAAATGCGCCCGCACCCCCGTCTGCTCGATCAGCGGGAGTGCCTGGGCGACCGCGACGGTCTCCGCCGTCTCGGGAATACCCGGTAGCCCGAGACGGCTGCCCACCGCTCCTTCATGCACGCAGCCCTGGCTGCACAGCCACGGTTCCTCGGGACGAAACACCACGACGAGACCGAAGCTCGCCGCATATTCCAGCGCCCGCCGCAGCACCAGCAGGTTGGCGAGCGGCCGGTCGGCATTGCTCAGGGCCAGGCAGCCAGCGCGCTTGAGCGCATGCATTTCGCTCAGGTCCTTTCCGTTCAGGCTGCGGGTCAGGGCACCGATCGGCAGCACCCGCACCTTGCCCGCCTGTTCCGCCCGCTCCGTGACCAGCTTGACCACGGCGGGCGTATCGATCACGGGGGTGGTATCGGGCGGGCAGCACAGGGTCGTGATGCCGCCGGCCACCGCCGCCGCCCCCTCGGACACGATGGTACCCTTGTGTTCCTGTCCGGGCTCGCGGAGACGGGCGCACAGATCGATGAAACCGGGACACACGATCCTGCCGCCGGCATCGATGCGGTGGTCAGCCTCGAAGCCGTCCGGACGGCTGCCGACGCCGACGATGACGCCGTCCGCCACGCATACCACCCCTGTCCCGTCGAAACCGCTCGCCGGATCGACGATTCGCCCGCCCTCGATGAGGACGCGTGGGCCGCTCATACCGGCACCTCCGAGTCCGGACCGGCATGCATGGCCATGGACATGACCGCCATGCGGACCGCGATACCGTGGGTGACCTGCTGCAGGATCACGGATCTCGGACCGTCCGCGATGGCCGAATCGATCTCGATGCCGCGGTTGATCGGCCCCGGATGCATGACGATGACGTCCGGCCTCGCCTTCTCCAGGCGCTTCTCGGTCAGGCCGAAGCGCTGGAAATATTCGTGTTCGGACGGTATGAACGCGCTCCCCATGCGCTCGAGCTGCAGACGCAGCATGATCACCACATCGACGTCGCGCAGTCCCTCGTTGAGATCGTGGTAAGGCACCACGCCCAAGGCTTCGACATGGGCTGGCAAGAGCGTCTTTGGCGCCACCACCCGCACCTCATCCACCCCCAGGGTATTGAGTGCCCAGATTTCGGAACGCGCCACCCGGGAATGCAGGATGTCGCCGACGATGGCCACCTTGAGGCCGGCGAATCCGCCCTTGGCCCGGCGGATGGTGAACACGTCCAGCATGGCCTGGGTCGGGTGGGCATGGCGGCCGTCTCCGGCGTTGAGCACGCTGATGTGCGGTGCGACGTGGCGGGCGATGAAATGGGCGGCCCCGCTCTGAGCGTGACGCACCACGAACATGTCGACGTGCATCGCCTCCAGGTTGCGGATGGTATCGAGCAGGCTTTCTCCCTTGGAGGTCGCAGAGGTCGCGATGTTGATGTTGAGCACGTCGGCGGACAAACGTTTGGCGGCGAGTTCGAAGGTCGTCCGGGTGCGGGTACTGTTCTCGAAAAACAGATTGACCACGGTCTTGCCGCGCAGCAGGGGCACCTTCTTGACGTTCTGAGCCGTCACGCCGGCGAAGGACTCGGCGGTGTCCATGATCCGGGTCAGCAATTCCCGGCTCAGACCCTCGATCGTCAGGAAATGGCGCAGACGCCCGGAAGCAGTGAGCTGGATGTCGGCAGCGGCCGTCACGCTCATCGCCCCCCCGCACGCATCGTCAGTTGCAGAGGCTCGGGGCCGGTGAGCTTGATGCGCCGCCCCGGCTCCAGCTCCACCCGTCCGCCGATGCAATCGGCCTGGATGGGAATCTGCCGGCCGTTACGGTCGATCAGCACGCCGAGCACAATCTCCGCGGGCCGGCCGTAATCGAAGATCTCGTTCAGTGCGGCGCGCACGGTACGGCCGGTGTACAGCACGTCGTCGATCAGCACGATGTTGCGGCCGTCGACCCGGAACGGCAGCTTGCTCGCCCGCACGTCCGGATTCATGCCCGATTGCGGGTAATCGTCCCGGTAGAACGAGATGTCCAGATACCCTAGCGGCTCGGACAATCCCAAACGCCGATGCAGGACTTCGGCGATCCAGGCCCCGCCGGTATGGACACCGATCATGGCCGGATCGTCGAGCCGGCGCCTGGCGAGTTCCTCACGCAGGGAGTTCTCCAGGCGCGCCAGCAGCGTTTCGACGTCGAAATCCGCTTGGTTCATGTATTACCTCGGTGATGCCTTGTCGATCGAAAACCAGGTTTGCAGGATCAATTGCGCCGCCATTTCGTCTTTCACCTGCTCGAACTCGACCGACTTGCGGCGGCGACGCTGGTAGAAGTGGGTGCGCGATTCGGCCGTGGTGAGTGTCTCGTCCACCGTATACACCGGCAGCCGGTAACGGCCTTCGAGCTGCCGGCAGAAGCGTAAGGTCGGCGCCGTGATCGGATTTTCGCTGCCGTCCTGCTGGTGGGAAAGGCCGACGACCAATCCCGCGGGCAGCCACTGGTCGATGAGTTCGGAAATGGCGGCCCACAACCGCGCGGACGGCTGGGCCCGCAGGGTCCGGAGCGGCGCTGCGGTGCCGGTGACGGATTGACCTACTGCGACCCCGATGTTCCGCTCGCCGAAATCGAAACCGAGATAAGTGGCGCCACGTGAATCGGCCGGCACCTCAGCCATGCCCGGCCTGACTGGTCAAGAGCGAGATGTCGACGCCCACCAGATCGGCCGCAGCTTTCCAGCGCCGTCCGGGCGGGTGCTCGAAGATCACGGCGTTGTCCGAGGGCGCGTTGAGCCAGGAATTGTCGATGATCTCGCGCTCGAGCTGGCCCTGCCCCCAACCGGCGTAGCCCAGTGCCAGCAACATGCGCCTCGGCCCTTCACCCCGCCCGACCGCTTCCAAAATGTCTCTGGACGTCGTCAATGCCAGACGTTCGGACACCACCAAGGTGGAGGCCCATACCGTGGCCGGTTCATGCAGAATGAAGCCGCGCTCCGGATGCACGGGGCCGCCGAAAAACACCGGCAGATCGCCCAGTTCGGCGACTTTCAGATCGATCTCCATCTGCCGCATGATATCGCTCAGCTTCAGCTCGGACGGACGGTTGATGATGATGCCCAGAGCGCCGTCCGCATTGTGCTGGCAAACCAGGGTCACGGTCTTCGCGAAATGCGGATCGGTCAGACCAGGCATGGCGATCAGGAAATGGTTGGCGAGAAATTCTGCTTCCGAGTTCATCGTCGTTAGTATCGGCGCTCCGTGAGCGGCGTCGCAAGCGGCAAACTACGGCGCGGTCTCCAAACGCTTGCCGTTCAGGAACTTCCAGGTGCGGGTGATCACCAGCATATCGGCTTCCTCCCGCAGTTCCACCGGAAACGGGGCAAACGGTGCCGCCAGATGGACGATCCTCACCGCTGCCTCGTCCAATGCCGGCTCCCCGGAAGAACGCCGCACCTGCACCTTGTATACGCTGCCGTCGGGCCGGAGCGCCACGCTCAGCAGCAGACTGCCCGTCAGATCCTTGCGGCGAGCCTCCTCCGGGTAATTCAGATTGCCGATGCGCTCGACCTTGTCCTGCCAGGCCCGCTCGTAGGCCGCCGCCTTGTATTTGTGGGCATTGACCGAGTTGATGTAGACCATCCGCGGGTGCGGAGCCTCCTGCTGCTGCCGTACGTAAGCCGCACCGAATTCGGCGATCTGCCGGCTCAGGGATTCGGCAGAGATGGGGACGGCCGGAGAGACTTCAAGCTCCGGCTCGACCACCGGCGCGGCCTTGACCGAGCGTTCGGCCCGGTTGCCTCGCAGCTTGGGCGGACGCTCCGTCACCGGGCGCGACGCCCCGTTTTGCGCCGGTTCTGTCATCTTTTTGGCCACCCGGCCCGGCACCGGCTCGACAGTCTCCGGTCGGTCGTCACCGCGCTGGTTTTCCGCCGCCCGATGTTCCGCCCGCTTCGGCGCCTCGGGAGTGGGAAGCCGCAGGACCGCCACGTCGAACACCCGGGGCAGGTCTTTCGTGGTCACAGTGGACCGGACGTTCAGACCGAGGATCACCGCGGCGTGTGCCGCGAGCGCGATCAGCAGCGCGAGCAGCAGACGGCTTTGGTCGCGCGACTCAAGCGACATCACGGGCCCGGTCCTCCCCGGACACGACCGACTCGATGTGGTCCATGAGCATGGCGCTGATGTTCAGGCCGAACAGCGTGTCCAGCTCCTGGATGCAGGTCGGGCTGGTGACGTTGACCTCGGTGAGGTAATCGCCGATGACATCGAGACCGGTAAATACCAGGCCGCGCTGGCGCAGGGTGGGCCCGACCTGCGACACGATCCAGCGGTCCCGCTCGGTCAGTTCCCTTCCTTCCGCCCGACCGCCAGCCGCCAGATTGCCCCGGCTTTCGCCGTGGGCGGGGATGCGCGCCAGGGCATAGGGGACCGCTTCGCCGTTGACGACGAGTATCCGCTTGTCGCCATCCCGGATTTCCGGAAGGTAACGCTGCGCCATGACAAAACGGCGGTTATGCTGGGTCATGGTTTCGAGGATGACGCTCAGGTTGTGATCGCCCTCGGCGACCCGGAAGATCGAGGCGCCGCCCATGCCGTCGAGCGGCTTCAGGACGATCTCGCCATGCTCGCGTAGAAATTCACGGAGGCGACCTGCCTCGCGGGCGACCAGCGTCGGCGCGCAGCATTGGGGGAACCAGGCAGTGAACAGCTTCTCGTTGGCATCCCGCAGCGAACGCGGCCGGTTGACCACATACACGCCCCGGTTCTCGGCGCATTCGAGCAGATAGGTGGCATAAATGTATTCCTGGTCGAAGGGCGGATCCTTCCGCATCAGAATGACGTCGAGCGTGTCCAGCGCGATGTCCCGCTCGTCCAGAAACTCGAACCAGCGGACGTAATCGCGTTCGACCTGAAGGTGCCTGACCCGTGCATGGGCACGACCGTCACGCAGGTAAAGATCGTTCAACTCCATGTAGAAGAGCTCCCAACCCCGCGCCTGAGCTTCCAACAGCATCGCGAAACTGCTGTCCTTCCCGATCTTGATCTTGCCGATCGGGTCCATCACTATCCCGAGTTTCAAAGTCATCGCCTTCCCGAAAGAACCGTTCCTGCAGTTGACTAAACGCCGTCAAACCCTTATAAAGCACGTTTTTCCACCCTGCAAGCCGACATTGAGGTAAGCCATGTCCAAGGTATGTCAGGTTACGGGGAAGCGACGTATTGTAGGCCATAACGTTTCCCACGCTAACAACAAGACGAAAAGACTGTTCAACCCCAACCTGCACGAACGCCGTTTCTGGGTCGAGAGTGAGAACCGCTGGGTCCGCCTCAAAGTGTCGAACCATGGCCTGCGGGTCATCGACAAGTGTGGAATCGATGCCGTCCTGGCCGACATCCGCAAACGCGGCGAACGGGTTTGAGCACAGGAGTATGAGCCATGCGTGACAAGATCAAGTTGGTATCCAGCGCCGGCACCGGTCATTTCTATACGACCACCAAGAACAAGCGCACCATGCCGGAGAAAATGGAAATCAAGAAATTCGATCCGGTCGTGCGCAAGCACGTCCTGTACAAAGAAGCCAAGATCAAATAAAACGGTCCACCCCCACCATCGGCGCGCTCAGCCCGGACTGCTGCGCGCCTCCCAGCCGTCCAGGCCGTCCGCATGGCCCCGGACGGTCCGCCAGCGATGCAAGCATCGCCGGAATCGACTAGCATACACAGCCATACCGTACTTCGCGCGGGCGGCATCCCTGTATGATCATCGGCGTTCTCAACCAGAAAGGTGGCGTCGGCAAGACCACCTTGTCGGTCAATATCGCGGCCGCTCTGGCGTTGTCGGGCAAGCGAACCCTGCTCATCGATGCCGACCCGCAGGGCAGCGCCCTGGACTGGCAAGCGAGCCGGCGGGGCGACACCCTGTTTCCCGTCGTCGGCATGGCGAAACCGACCTTGCACAAGGACGTGCCGGAACTCGCTTCCGGCTATGACCACGTCATCATCGACGGACCTCCCCGGGTCAATGAGCTCGCCCGGTCCGCCATCATGGCCTGCGATCTCGTCCTCATCCCGGTTCAGCCCTCTCCTTACGACGTCTGGGCTGCCAACGAGATTGTCAAGTTGATACAGGAGGTTAAGATATACAACGATCATCTCGAAGGGAAATTCATCGTCAACCGGAAGATCGTGAATACCGCGATCGGCCGCGACGTGGCCGAAGCGCTCAAAGATCACCCTTTCCCGGTTGCGGAAACAAATGTCAATCAAAGGGTTGTCTATGCCGAAAGCGCCGCCTCCGGCCTCTCCGTCCTCGAGTTCGACCACAAGGGCGCGGCAGCCAGGGAAATCAAAGCGCTCGTTCGTGAACTCGTTGAGGAGTAAGCCCATGGCCAAGAAAGTCGTACCCATTACGTCCAAACCGCGCGGGCCGGTCCTAAGCCTGGTATCAGCGGCAGAGGAAAGGACCGCGCCCTCTCCCTCCCCTTCGACCAACACCATCGACGATCTTGGCAAATCCGGCCTCGTCGCCAAAGCTGTCTACGGGTCGGTTTACTGCCTTTCCTTCAGCGTGGTCCTCGGCGCCCTGGTCTTGGGCAAGCTCATCCCGGGACGGCGGGTGATCGCCAAAGGACTTCAGGATGGTGCCGCCGCGGCGCGCCAGTCGCTCACCTGGCTCGAAACGCCGCGGAGCAGTCCCGCTCCCGGCTTCGGCCCGAGTACGCTCAAAGCCTGACGTCTCCCATCCCGACGACCTCACGGACCGCCCCTCCCTAGCGGCCCACCTTCGTCGATATTGTCATCGTACCGCCGGCATCCCATATTTTCGGTATTCCCGTGCCGCTGCTCCATCGGGCTTTTTGCTAGACTTTGGACCCTCTTGCTATGCGGTTTAGAAAGATAATCGATAGAGGTAATTCCATGCGCATGAAATCCATCGGCGCGCTGTTGCTACTGACCGCCAGCGGCCTGTCCCTCTGCCCCCCGGTGTGGGCGGATTTGCCCGCCAGCGTCAACGGTCTGCCACTGCCCAGCCTCGCGCCCGTCTTGAAGAAGGCCATGCCCGCTGTGGTCAACATCTCGACGAAGACCCAGATCGAAATCGCCGAGAATCCCCTGATGCAAGACCCCTTCTTCCGGCATTTCTTCGGTATTCCGAATCAGCCGCGGCGCCGTGAGAGCTCCAGCCTCGGCTCCGGGGTGATCGTCGACGCCCGCCGAGGCTACATCCTCACCAACAACCATGTGATCGACAAGGCGGACGAGATAAGCGTGACCTTGAGAGACGGACGCCAGTTGAGCGCAAAACTGGTCGGCGCCGATCCGGAGTCGGATTTGGCCGTCATCAAGGTCGAACCCAAGAATCTGACGGAACTGCCCATCGGTGATTCGAGTCAGCTCGAAGTCGGCGACTTCGTGGTAGCCATCGGCAATCCCTTTGGCCTGGGGCAGACAGTGACCTCCGGCATCGTCAGTGCCCTGGGGCGATCCGGACTCGGCATTGAGGGGTACGAGGATTTCATCCAGACCGACGCCTCGATCAACCCCGGCAACTCGGGAGGCGCCTTGATCAATCTCCGTGGCGAGCTGGTCGGCGTGAATACGGCCATCATCGCTCCCACCGGCGGAAACGTGGGCATCGGTTTCGCCATCCCGTCCAACATGGCCGCCAGCATCATGACCCAACTGGTCGAAAAGGGCGAAATCCGCCGCGGCCAGATCGGCATCACCATCCAAGACCTGACGCCGGATCTCGCTCAGGCCTTTGGCCTGAAGCAGAGCCAGGGCGCGGTGATCACCGGCGTCCAAAAGGATTCCCCGGCCGCATCTTCGGGCCTGGAAGCCGGCGACGTCGTCGTCAGCGTCAATGACCGCCCGGTCAAAAACAGCGCGGACGTCCGCAACACCATCGGCCTCCTGCCCATAGGCGAAGAAGTCCGGGTCGAAGTGATGCACAAGGGGGAGAGAGTGGTACGCGAGGTGGTGATCCGCGCCCCCAAACTGGTCCAGGAAGAGGGCAATAAAATCCATCCCAGACTGTCCGGTGTCATACTTAAGAACAACGAGGAGGGCGGTGTCCAGGTGGAAAAAATCCACACGAGTTCTTACGCCTTCCAGGCCGGCCTGCGCCCCGGCGACGTGATCGTGATGGCGAACCGCGAGGAAATCGAAACGCTCGATGACCTGAAGCGCGCCACCAAGGGCCGCTCGGAGCTGCTCCTCAGCGTCCAGCGAGGCAGCGGCTCGTTCTTCTTGATGCTGAAGTAGAACGGACCGACGGACCGTGCGGCAGACGCATCACGCTCATCTGCCGCACGGTCGGGCCGAAAGCCTCGTCAAACGTGGCTCAACCATTCGGCATGGTCTGAGCGACGGCCATGCACGTAGTCGAAATAAAGTGCCTGCAGCTTCTCTGTCACCGGCCCGCGGCCCCCTGCGCCGATCACGCGCCCGTCTACCTCTCGGATCGGCGTGACTTCGGCGGCGGTCCCGGTGAAAAACGCCTCATCGGCTATGTAAACCTCGTCGCGGGTGATGCGTTTTTCCACGACTTCCAGGCCGTTTTCCCTCGCCAGCGTCATCACGGTGTCTCGCGTAATGCCCTCGAGCGCCGACGTCAGATCCGGCGTATAGAGCCTGCCATGGCGGACGATGAAGATATTTTCACCGCTGCCTTCGGCAACGTAGCCTTCCTGGTCGAGCAACAACGCTTCATCACAACCGGCTTCGATCGCTTCCTGCACGGCCAGGATGGAATTGAGATAGTTTCCATTGGCCTTGGCCTTGCTCATGACGCTGTTGACGTGATTCCTAGTATAAGAGGAGGTTCTCACGCGGATGCCGCGAGCCATGTTTTCAGCCCCGAGATAACTGCCCCATTGCCAGGCGGCGACCATCACATGGACCGCCAGTCCGTGAGCATGCAGACCCATGCCCTCGGCCCCGAGGAAACACATCGGCCTAATGTAGGCACTTTCCAGATTATTGCGCGCCACCGCCTCCAGTTGGACGCGGTCGAGAGTATCCTTGTCGAACGGAATCGACATTTTCATAATGTGGGCCGAGCGGAACAGCCGGTCCGTGTGGTCACGGAGCCGGAAGACCGACGGGCCGCGCGCGGTACGGTAGGCGCGCAGGCCTTCGAACACGCCGCAGCCGTAGTGCAGCGTGTGGGTCAAAACGTGAACCTTGGCATCGCGCCAGGGGAGCCACGTCCCATCGAGCCAGATCTGTCCGTCCCGATCGTCCATCGTCATGAAATGATCTCCTGCAATCAGAGGGGAATTGCTGTCGGCCGCTGTTCGCTCAAAACACCGGCGCCTCAATGATCTGCTTCCAGATTGCCTCCACAGCCGCGCGGTGCCCGGGAAACTCCGATGATGCCGCCAACGCCGGCATCTCTTGCAAAGCAAGACGGTGCACCCTGCCGCGATAGTCGCAATAGGCGCATCGAAGGCGGTCTGCCTGGCCGAGCTCCAGAAAATTTATGGCGCGAAGGCTGTCCAATAGGCGGACCGTATCGGTCCAGCGGGTGATCTCACAATGCTTCGCGGCGCTGATGAGGACGCCGAATTGTACAATAAACTCGATATCGGCAATACCGCCAACGCCCTGCTTCAAATCGAACACTCCGGGCCGTCTGTCCGCCAGATGTTCCCGCATCTTCTCGCGCATGGTCCGAACATCGAGCCTCACCTGCCGACTGTCCCTCTCCCGGCAAAGCACGTTCCGCCGGATCGCATCGAACCGTGCACCCACCTTCGGATCACCCGCCACGAACCGCGCCCGCACCAGCGCCTGCCGCTCCCATGTCCAGGCCTGATGCAGCTGGTAATTTTCGTAGGCATCGGCTTTGCTGACGAGGAGACCCGAGCTTCCGCTGGGCCGCAGGCGAAGATCGACTTCATACAATGCCCCGCCTGGCATGTCGGCCGTCAGCAGACTGACCATCCGCTGAACCACGCGGGCATAAAACTCGGCGGCGCTGATCGGACGCGGCCCATCGGTGACGGCGTCGCTGGCCACCCCATCGTAGAGGAAAACCAGATCGAGGTCGGACCCATAGCCCAGCTCTATGCCGCCGAGCTTTCCGTAGGCGATGATCCCGAATCCCGGAAAATCAACCGAGGTTTCCGCCTCCACCGGAGGGATGCCGTGACGCGCAGCCGCGAATTTCCAGGCCAGCCGCAGCACCCGTTCGATCACGACCTCGGCCAGATCCGTCAGGTAATCACTGACGACCATGACCGGGATGACGTTCATGATGTCGGCCGCCGCGATCCGCAGCTGGTGTGCCGCCTTAAATTGCCTAAGCCGCAACATCAGCTGCTCGTCGTCATCGGGAGCCAGACTGCTGAAGAGAATGTCCGCCTCCCGCCCCAAGGACTCACGGGTCAAGGGGCTGTACAGGGTCCTCGGGTCCAGTAACTCATCAAGCAGAATCGGAGCGCCGGCTATGAGCCTTACGATCCAGGGACTTGCCGCCGCCAGCCGGACCAGCTGCGACAGCGCGGACGGGTTTTCCGCCAGCAGCGAAAAATAGACCCCCCTGCCGGCGATCGATTCGAACAACTCGAGGATTCTACCCAACACGCCGACAGGATCGGACACACGGAACGCGGCGAGCTCCGCCAGCAACTTTCCGATGACTCTCTGAAGCTCCGCCCTGGCACCGGCACCGAGCCGCCGAACAGGCGCCGAGGCCCGGAACTTGACCAAAGCGCCGGTCATGGCTTCGGCGGCTCCGTCAAACCCCGCCAGCGCTTGGGATAGCTCCGCCTCGCCGCCGTCCAGCAGCGGCTCCCCCCTTGCGGGCTGCGGAGGTTCGGCGATCACCTCCGTGAAAATCTCGTGGACACGGCGCCGGACCTCGTCAAGACGGTGCAGGAAACCCTCCCACGATTCGAACCCCATCGAAAACGCCAATAGCCCGCGCCGTTCCTCCGATACTGGGAGCTCGTGGGTCTGCTTGTCCTCGTATTGCTGGAGCCGGTTCTCGACTTTGCGCAAAAACCGATAGGCAGCGCAGAGAAATGAAGCCGTCCCGTGTTCGAGCAGACGCAAACGCCCCAACCTCTCCAGGACGACGAGGATGCGCCGGTCCTGCAGCTCCACGTTCCGGCCGCCCCGAATCAGTTGAAACGCCTGACCGATGAACTCGATTTCCCGAATGCCACCCGCACCCAGTTTGATGTTGTCCCCCCTGTCCTTCCGCCTGAGTTCGGCCATGATCCTCGCCTTGAGCGACCTCAGTTCCCCGAAAACCCGGTAATCGAGATAGCGACGGTACACGAAAGGGTGAAAGAACCGTTCAAACTCCCTGCCGTCTTTGGCATCTCCGCCCACGGCACGCACCTTGACCATCGCATAGCGTTCCCAGTCGCGCGCTTGGGCCTGGTAATAGCGTTCACAGGAATCGAAGCTGACCACGAGCGGGCCGCTCTCACCGAAAGGTCGCAGCCGCACGTCCACACGAAAAACGAAGCCGTCTTCTGTCACCGCATCCAGCACATGCACCAGTGACTGCGCGAGCCGCGTATAAAATTCCGCATATGTCGCACCGTTGCGGCCGGGCAACTCGCCGTCTTCGACGTAGGCGAACACCAGATCGATGTCGGAGGAAAAGTTCAGCTCGTATCCCCCCAGCTTTCCCATGCCTAAAACGACCAGACTCTGCGCCGAGCCGTCTTTGCGGCGCGGAACACCCCACCGCCGGCAGGCATCGTCGAATAGCCAGTCGAGGGCCGTCCGGATGGCCGACTCGGCCGTCTCGGATATTCTCGTCAATACGCTATCGATATCGAGAAGGCCGCAAATGTCTTGCCAGGCGATGATCGCCATTTCCCGATTACGCCATTGGCGCAATACCCGCATCAGGCCATTCCGATCGGCCACTTCCGCCACACGCTGCTGCAAATCCGCTGAGGGATTCCTTTCCGGTGTGTGCCCTTCGAACAACGAGGCAAGCAGGGGGATGACATGAGCGTCGCGCTTTACGACCCCCAGAAAGAAACGGCTGCACCTACAGACGGTGTCCAGGGACTGACGGAAAGACTCGGAATAGTCCTGAAACGGGTATCCCCACTGCGCGAAAATCCGTTCGCACTCATGGAACGCAGAACACGAACCCGACGTATCAGGGGGAGGGGCCACTAAGCTTTCAATGAAACAGAATGGTCGGCGAGAAACTCCGGCATGGCGCCATGCCTTTCAAACGATGGGGCCGCCGGAAGCCCCGAAGGGGAGTATGCCGGGGCGCACCGCTCCGCTCCGGCAGGGGTGCGCTCAGGTTCGATCCACGAGTTCCACGTACGCCATCGGACTTGCGTCGCCCGCCCGAAAGCCGCACTTGAGAATCCGCGTATAACCACCGGGGCGCGTCTTGAAACGGGGCCCGAGATCGTTGAAGAGCTTCGTCACCGCTTCCCGGTTGCGAAGCCGAGCGAATGCCAGCCGCCGACCGGCCACGCTATCCTCTTTCGACAAGGTGATCAGGGGCTCGACGTAACGCCTGATCTCTTTGGCCTTCGGCAGCGTCGTCTTGATGATCTCATGTTCCACGAGCGCAGCCGCCAAATTGCGATACAAGGCAGCGCGATGACTGCTCGTCAAGTTGAACTTCCTTCCTGCTTTACGATGACGCATGATTCTTTACCCCTAAAAAGGCTATTGGTTCAGCTTCTTAAGGCCTTCCGGCGGCCAATTCTCCAAACGCATGCCGAGCGACAATCCCTTGGTCGCCAACACGTCCTTGATCTCGGTAAGAGATTTTTTCCCCAAATTGGGAGTCTTGAGCAAGTCTGCCTCGCTGCGCTGGATAAGATCCCCGATATAGAAAATGTTCTCGGCCTTCAGGCAATTCGCCGAACGCACCGTGAGTTCGAGATCGTCTACAGGATGGAGCAGCAAGGGATCGAACTGGGGCCCATCCTCACCGAAAAGCGGCAGATCCTCGCCCTTGAGGTCGACCAGGATAGCAAGATGCTGGTTCAGAATGTTGGCGGCGTGTTTGACCGCCTCTTCCGGCTGCACGGTCCCATTGGTCTGCAACTCGATAACCAGCCGGTCCAGGTCGGTACGCTGCTCGACGCGCGCACTCTCGACGACGTAGGACACCTTTTTTATGGGACTGAAACTCGCGTCCAAATGCAACGTGCCGATGGCCGAATCACCCTCGATGGCACGGTTGGCGACGGGCTGATAGCCTCTTCCCTTCTGGACGTGGAGGGTCATGCGCAGCCGGCCGTTCCCGTTGATGTGGGCGATCAGCAATTCCGGATTGAGCACTTCGACGTCATGGGAAGCCTCAATGTCGCCTGCCAGAACCGGACCGGGGCCGTGCTTATCGATATTGAGATAAACGTCATGTGGCCCGTTCAAACGGATGGCGAGATTCTTGAGATTCAGAAGCACGTCGATGACATCCTCCTGAACCCCCTCGATGGTCGAATATTCGTGCAGCACGCCGTCGATGACGACGTCCGTGACCGCCGCACCGGGAATGGCAGAAAGAAGCACGCGTCTCAAGGCGTTGCCCAGGGTGTGTCCGAACCCCCGCTCTAGCGGTTCGATGACCACACGTGCGGAATGGCTTCCGTGGGGAACCACCTCCACCGTACGCGGCTTGATCAGCTCGGCAAGCGAGTTGTGCATAATTACGTATACCCCGTCACGCGCTATTTCGAATACAGCTCAACGACCAGTTGCTCGTTGATGTCCGAGCCCAGCTCACTCCTTTCCGGCGCCGATTTGAAAATGCCTTTCATCGACTTGACGTCGACGTCCACCCAAGACGGAAAGCCGTACTGCTCGGTGACCTGCAGCGCATCCTTGACGCGGCCTTGAGATTTCGCCTTATCCCGAATCTCGATGACGTCCCCGCTTTGCACCTGGTATGAAGGTATGTTGAGCGTCCGCCCGTTCAGATTGATTGCTTTGTGCGATACGAGTTGGCGCGCCTCGGCGCGTGTCGAGGCGAACCCCATGCGATAGACCACGTTGTCGAGACGCGATTCCAGCAGTGCCAGCAGGTTTTCGCCCGTGGAGCCTTTCCGCCGGGAAGCCTCGGCATAATAATTGCGAAACTGCCGCTCCATGATGCCGTAAATCCGCCGCAGCTTCTGCTTCTCCCGAAGCTGGGCCGCGTAATCACTCAGCCGCGGCCGCTTCTGGCCGTGCTGCCCAGGCGGCTGATCCAGCTTACATTTCGATTCCAGGGACTTGCCCCTCGACTTGAGAAACAGATCAGTCCCCTCGCGGCGGCTCAACTTGCATTTCGGGCCCAGATATCTAGCCATAACAAACCTCCCGTCAAACGCGCCGCTTCTTTGGGGGACGACACCCGTTATGGGGCAGCGGCGTAGTATCCACTACGTTAACAATCTTAAAGCCCAAAGCGTTCAGAGAACGCACGGCAGACTCCCTTCCAGGGCCTGGACCGGTAACGTGGACGTCCAGATTCTTGATTCCGTACTCCTTCGCCACCGCACCCGCCTTCTCGGCGGCCACTTGAGCGGCGAACGGTGTACTCTTGCGCGACCCGCGAAAGCCCGAAGCACCGGCGCTGGCCCACGAAAGCGCGTTACCCTTTCTATCGGTGATGGTGATTATGGTGTTGTTGAAAGACGCGCTGATATGCGCGATCCCGTCCGAGATATCTCTTTTGACTCTTTTTACGGGGCGACCTGTCGTGGCCATTGTTCTACCGTACCTCTATTTCTTGATCGGACGACGCGGTCCCTTTCGGGTGCGGGCGTTGGTGCGGGTGCGTTGCCCGCGCACGGGCAAACCGCGCCTGTGCCTCATGCCGCGGTAGGAACCGAGATCCATAAGCCGCTTGATGTTCATGGCAACCTCGCGTCGAAGATCGCCCTCGACGACGAACTTCGCGACCTCGCCACGCAGCCGCTCAACCTGTTCATCGCTCAGCTCCCTGACTTTTTTGTCCGTCTCGATCCCAGCATTCTTGCAGATCAGACCGGCGCGCGTACGACCGATGCCGTAGATCGCGGTCAATGAAATAAGTACATGCTTGTGATCTGGGATGTTGACTCCAGCAATACGTGCCATTTACACGAACTCCAACTCTAAGCCGCTGAGCGAAAGCTGACCATTATACACAGCCGCCACCGTTCCCACAACGGCGAAACCATCAACCCTGCCGCTGCTTGTGGCGGGCATCCTTACAAATGATCCGGACGATACCATTCCTCTTCAGGACCTTACAGTTCCGGCAGATGCGCTTAACTGATGCTCTAACTTTCATGATGTTTCTCCGGCGACCTCAAGAAAATCACCTGATGTTAATATTGGTTTTCTTCAACAATCCTTCGTACTGCTGTGAGATCACATAGGTCTGTATCTGCGCCATGAAATCCATGACAACGACGACGATGATCAACAACGAAGTACCGCCGAAGTAGAATGGCACGTTCCAATATACGATCAAAAACTCCGGCAACAAGCATACCGCGGTGATATAGATGCCCCCGATCAGCGTCAGCCGCGTCATGACGGTGTCCACATACCTCGCGGTCTGCTGACCTGGCCTGATTCCAGGGATAAACGCACCGGATTTCTTCAGATTCTCTGCCGTCTCATTGGAATTAAAAACCAACGCAGCGTAAAAAAAGCAGAAAAACATGATTGCCGCCGCATAGCACAGAACGTAAAGCGGCTGTCCGGGCGACAGCGTGCTCGCTATGTCCTGCAACCATATCAGCCTTTCCGAATTACCGAACCAACCGGCCAGGGTTGCCGGGAACAGGATGATCGACGACGCGAAAATCGGCGGAATAACCCCGGACATGTTCAGCTTCAGGGGCAGGAAGCTCTTCTGGGCCGCGTACATACGCCGCCCTTCCTGACGCTTGGCGTAGTTGATCGTAATCCGCCGTTGCCCCTTTTCGACGAATACCACGAGCCATGTCACAGCAACCGCGATGGCGGCGATGCCAATGATACTAAACGCGCTCAATTCGCCCGTGCGTGCCAGCTCGAGAGTTCCGCCGACGGCCGAAGGCAAACCGGCCACGATGCCGGCGAAGATGATGATGGATATGCCATTCCCCAACCCTCTTTCGGTCACCTGCTCGCCGAGCCACATTAGAAACATGGTACCGGTGACGAGCGAAATGGCCGTAAGGGCAACGAACTGAAATCCAGGGGAAACGACGATGGGCGCCCCGCCTGCGCTCTGATTTTGCAACGCCATCGCCACGCCCGTGGCCTGGAAAGACGCCAACACCACCGTCGCGTAACGGGTGTATTGGTTGATCTTCTTTCGCCCCGATTCGCCTTCCTTTTTCAACTGTTCGAGCTTCGGAACGACGATCGTCATCAACTGCAAAATGATCGATGCCGAAATGTAGGGCATGATCCCGAGCGCGAAAATGCTCAGCCGTTTCAGCGCGCCGCCGGAAAACATGTTCACCATGTCGAGGATCGAGCTGCCCTGTTGATTGAACATGGCAGCCAAAGCCTTCGGGTCCACCCCGGGGATCGGGATATGCGCGCCGATCCGGAACACGATCAGCGCTCCAACGACGAACAGCAGACGCTGGCGAAGCTCGGTGAACCGGCCGCCGCGGTCGGCCATCAAGGGATTGATGGCGTTCATCAGCTTTCCACTTTGCCGCCCGCGGCTTCAATCGCGGCGCGGGCGCCCCGTGTCACACCCACACCACGGACGGTCACCACCCCGCCCACACTCCCCGTGGCGATGATCTTGACCCTCTTCGCCTCAGTCGGAACGAGCCCCGCCTCCTTCAACTCCGCGAGCCCGATGACGCCTCCCCCGACTTTCGAGATCTGCGTCAGCGTCACCTCGGCGACGAAGCGCTTCTTCGCGCTTCGGAAGCCCACCTTCGGCAACCGGCGTTGCAGCGGCATCTGACCGCCTTCGAAACCGACTTTATGGAACCCGCCTGCGCGGGCCTTCTGCCCTTTGTGTCCCCGACCGCAGGTCTTGCCTAGAGTCGAGCCGATGCCTCGCCCTACCCGCTTTTTTTCCGGACGGCTGCCGTCCCGCGCGCCGATAGTGTTCAAAAACATGTCAGATTTCCTCGACCTTGAGCAGGTAGGAGACTTTGGAGATCATGCCCAAAATTTCCGGCGTGCCCCGAACTTCGACAGTGTGATGAGGTTTACGCAATCCAAGTCCACGAAGACACGCTTTGTGTGTCTCGAGTCGTCCGTTGGCGCTGCGTACCTGGGTTACTCGCAAAGTTTTAACCGTCATCGTCATCACCCCAACAATTCCTCGACGGTCATCCCGCGCTTGGCGGCGACGGATTTGGGGTCTCGCAATGCAGTCAAGCCTTTGATGGTCGCACGGACGACGTTGATCGGGTTGTTGGTGCCGATACACTTCGCGAGGACGTTATGCACACCGACGACTTCGAACACGGCGCGCATGGCCCCCCCGGCAATGATGCCGGTACCCTCCGAAGCCGGTTGCATGTGCACCTTGGCCGCGCCTGCCGCTGCGGTCACCGGATGATGCAACGTCTGACCATTGAGCGCGACCTTGCGCATATTCTTGCGCGCCTGCTCCATCGATTTCTGGATCGCCACCGGCACCTCGCGTGCCTTGCTGAGACCGAAGCCTACCCGCCCGTTGCCGTCACCGACGACGGTCAGTGCGGTGAATCCGAACTGACGTCCGCCTTTGACCACCTTGGAGACACGCCGGACGGCGACCAGCTTTTCCTGCAGCCCCTCACCCGCGCCTGCCTGAATATTCACGTTTGCCATTAATATTCCCCGCTAGAACTGAAGGCCGGCTTCACGCGCTGCTTCGGCCAGCGCCTTGACCCGTCCGTGATACTTGAATCCGGACCGGTCGAAAGCGACGCTGGAGATGCCAACCGCAAGCGCTTTTTCGGCGATGCGACGACCCACTGCGATGGCGGCGTCTTTGTTTCCAGTCACCGGCAGCGTTTCCCGGATGGCGGACTCGAGCGTCGAGGCGGCAGCGAGGACCGTTCCGCCATCAGGGCTGATGACCTGCGCATAGATGTGCCGGGGAGTCCGATGGATGGTCAGTCGGTTCGCCCCCATGGCGCGAATGACGTGCCGTGTTTTTGCTGCCCTTTTGAGGCGGGCTTGTTTTTTATCCATTGCTTTTGCCTTACTTCTTCTTCGCTTCCTTGCGGATGATGACCTCGTCCGCATAGCGGACGCCCTTGCCCTTATAGGGTTCCGGAGCCCGGAACGCACGAATGTCGGCGGCCACCTGACCGACCACCTGCCGGTCGGCGCCCTTGACCACGATGTCGGTCTGCGAAGGCGTCTCGACCACAACGCCCGCAGGCACCTTGAATTCCACCGGATGCGAGAATCCCAGACTGAGGCTCAATACGTCTCCCTTGGCCTGCGCACGATACCCCACGCCGACCAGAGAGAGCTTCCGTTCGAAGCCGTTGCTGACACCCACGATCATGTTGGCCAGGTTCGCCCGTGTCGTCCCGGCGAGGGCATTTTGCCGCTGATCGTTTTTGTTGTAACGGATGGATAGAGTGCCCCCCTCCAGATCGACTCCGAGTTCCGCGGGAACGGTGCGTGACAACAGCCCGTTCTTGCCTTTCGCGGTCACGATACCGTCGGCGATGGTTACTTCCACACCCTTCGGAATGGAGATTGGATTATTCGCTACACGAGACATATCGGCCAGCCTATACAAACATCATTCAACGATACAAAGGACTTCGCCGCCTTCACCGAGCGATCTGGCCCTACGGTCCGACATCACGCCCTTGGACGTCGACACTATGGCGATGCCAAACCCGCCCATGACTTTCGGCAGCTCGTCGCGCCCCCTATAGCGCCGACATCCCGGTTTGCTGACCCGCTGGATCTTGTCGATGACCGGCGCCCCATTGTGGTACTTAAGCTCGACGCGGATGTTGTGCTTACCCTGTTCCGCCACGTCGGAGAAACCGGCGATATAGCCCTCCTCCTTCAAAACCTGGCAAACGGCCCGCTTGAGTTTGGACGCCGGCACGATGATCTCCGCCTTGCCGGCGGCCTGGCCATTGCGTATCCGCGTAAGGAGATCGCTCAAAGGATCTGACATGCTCATGACTGTTAACTCCGATACTTCGGCCGTGGCCTTACCAGCTCGCCTTGACCACACCCGGCACTTCGCCGCGCATGACGCACTCGCGCAACTTGTTCCGCCCCAATCCGAACTTGCGGTAGAAGCCATGGGGCCGCCCGGTCAGCTGGCAGCGGTTGCGCTGCCGCGTCGCGGCACTGTCGCGTGGCAGCTTCTGCAAAGCGACGATGGCCGCTTCCCGCTGCTCATCGGGAGTTTCCACGCCTTTGATGAGGGACTTCAGCTCCGCCCTCTTCTTTTCGTAGCGGCCGTTCAGCTTCTGGCGCTTCACTTCGCGCGCGATCATTGATTTTTTTGCCATGCCCCGCCCCTTGTCAGGTCCGGAAAGGAAATTTGAACGCTTCGAGCAACGCTTTGGCTTCGGCGTCGGTCTTGGCTGTCGACGTGATGGTGATATCCATGCCCCGGATGGCATCGATCTTGTCATAATCGATTTCCGGAAAAATTATCTGTTCCCTCACCCCCATGGAATAATTGCCCCGACCGTCAAACGCCTTCGGGTTCAATCCCCGGAAATCCCTTATACGGGGAATCGCGACACTGATGAGCCGATCCAGAAATTCATACATCCGCGCGCGCCGCAGAGTCACTTTGCAGCCCACCGGCATGCCCTCGCGGATCTTGAAACCTGCAATCGATTTCCTGGCGTGAGTGACGATCGGCTTCTGACCTCCGATCGCTTGCATGTTCTCGACCGCATTCTGCAAGATCTTCTTGTCTGCCACCGCCTCGCCCACCCCCATGTTGAGGGTGATCTTCACCAGACGCGGGACTTCCATGACGGACTTGTAACCAAATCGCGCCATTAATTCCGGTACGACTTTCTCTTTGTAATGGTTTTCTAACCTAGCCATGACACATCCGCTTCTCAAGCGTCAATCAGTTCGTTGGTGGACCGGTAGAAACGGACTTTCCTGCCATCAGCCAGCAGCCGAAACCCTACGCGGTCCCCCTTGTTGATGGCGGCGTTGAACAGAGCCACGTTCGAACTGTGAATCGGCATGGCCTTCTCGACGATACCGCCCGTCACTCCTCTCATTGGGTTCGGGCGCTGATGTTTACGGACGAGATTGACACCCTCAACCACCAACTTGTCTCCACTCAGCACCGAAAGTACCAAGCCTTTCTTTCCTTTGTCTTTCCCGGCGATGACGATGACCTGATCGCCTTTCTTGATCCTACGCATGAGGCAACACCTTCTTACTTGGGTACGTCAAAGCACTTCCGGTGCCAGAGAGATAATCTTCATGAACTTCTCCGAACGAAGTTCACGCGTAACCGGCCCGAAAATGCGGGTGCCAATGGGCTGATGCTGGTTGTTCAGAATGACTGCCGCGTTGTTGTCAAACCGGATCAGAGAACCGTCGGCGCGCCGGACACCCTTGCGAGTGCGAACGACCACGGCGTTATAGACTTCACCCTTTTTGACGCGTCCCCGGGGAATCGCGTCCTTTACACTGACCTTGATGATGTCGCCGACATTCGCGTACCGCCGCTTGGACCCACCAAGGACCTTAATACACATGACTTGTCGCGCGCCGCTGTTGTCCGCGACATCCAGACAGGTCTGCATCTGTATCATCGTTCAAATCTCCAAATATTCGCTCAAGGCCCTGGTGGACGACTTCATACCGCCCGCTCTACGATCGCACCGAGAATCCAGGCCTTTTTCTTCGAAATGGGCCTGGACGCATGCAGTGTCACCAGATCGCCGATGCTGCACTCGTTATTTTCATCGTGCGCCAGTACTTTCGTCGTGCGCCGGATATACTTGCCATATAACGGATGGGAAACCTGTCGCTCAATGGCAACCACGATGGTCCGATCCATTTTGTTCGACACCACGCGCCCAGTGACGCTCCGCGCGCGCCCTTCGCTCGCCGTCATACCTTTCCGCCTTTTTCTGCCAGAACCATATTCACCCGCGCGATGTCGCGCCGCACCGCCCTGATCCGATGGAAGTGGCTCAACTGTCCGGTTGCCTTCTGCATCCTCAGGCTGAACGCCTCCCGATGCAGGTCCATCAACGTCGACTTGAGTTCTTCAACCTGTTTCGCTCTCAATTCGCTGGCCTTCATCACATCACCGTACGCAGGGAAAAGGTGGTCTGGACCGGCAATTTCGCCGCTGCCAACCGGAACGCCTCACGAGCCAGTTCTTCGCTGACACCTTCGAGTTCGTACAGCATGGTACCGGGCTTGATTTCTGCCACCCAGAACTCCACACTGCCTTTACCGCTACCCATGCGGACTTCCAGCGGCTTCTTGCTGACGGGCTTGTCCGGGAATACGCGGATCCAGATTTTCCCACCGCGCTTCACGTGGCGAGAAATGGTCCGACGGGCCGCCTCGATTTGGCGGGCGGTTATTCTACCGCGAGTCGTCGCCTTGAGGCCATACTCACCGAACGATACCTTGCTTCCGGCGATGGCCACGCCGGTATTGCGCCCCTTGTGCTGTTTTCTATATTTCGTTCTTTTTGGCTGCAACATGGCACGACTCCATCAAGCTTCGACCGCACTGCGGGTTTTCGGCTCCGTGTGCACGGGCTCGAACACCTCGCCTTTGAAAATCCACACCTTAACGCCGATGACCCCATACGTCGTTACCGCTTCGGCGAAACCGTAATCGATGTCCGCGCGAAAGGTGTGAAGCGGCACCCGACCCTCGCGATACCATTCCGTCCGCGCGATCTCGGCGCCGTTGAGCCTGCCGGCGACACTGATCTTGATACCCTCGGCCCCTACACGCAGCGTGTTCTGCACCGCGCGCTTCATGGCACGCCGGAACATGATGCGCTTCTCAAGCTGCTGCGCCACGCCTTCTGCTACGAGCTGCGCATCCAGCTCGGGCTTGCGGATCTCTTCGACGCTGACCTGCACGGGAACACCCATGAAGCGCGACACATCCCGGCGCAGCGCGTCGATGTCCTCACCCCGCTTGCCGATGACTATTCCGGGCCTCGCCGTATGGATCGTGATTTGGGCATTGTTCGCCAACCGATTGATCTGGATCCGGCTGACCGACGCATGCTTGAGTTTCTGCTTCAGAAACTCGCGAACCTTAAGGTCGTTGTTGAGAAATACGGGATATGACTTGCTGTCCGCGAACCAGCGCGACGACCAATCTTTGATATATCCCAGACGAATTCCAGTAGGATTGACTTTCTGCCCCATGACGGAAATGCCTTTACTAAATACTAGTTATCCGACACCAGCACGGTGATGTGCGAAGTGCGCTTGAGTATCCGGTTTGCGCGCCCCTTCGCCCGGGGGCTCATCCGCTTGAGAACAGGGCCCTCATCAACGAACACGGTCTTGACGCGCAGCTCATCCACATCGGCTCCTTCGTTGTGTTCCGCATTGGCGATGGCTGCCTGCAAGACTTTCTTCACCAAACCGGCAGCCTTTTTATTGCTGAACGTCAAAAGGTCCAACGCGGCGGCAACGTTGAGTCCCCGAATCTGGTCGGCGACCAGCCGGCACTTTTGAGGAGAAATGCGCGCTGTTCTATGCCTCGATAATGCTTCCATCGACTTACACGCCTCACTTGCTCTTCTTGTCGGCCTGATGACCTTTGTAAGTCCGCGTCGGCGCGAACTCCCCCAATTTGTGGCCGACCATGTTATCGCTGACCAGGACGGGAACGTGCTGCTTCCCGTTGTGCACAGCGATGGTTTTCCCGATCATCTCAGGCAATACCATGGATCGGCGCGACCATGTTTTGATGGGCTTTTTGGCGCCGGTCGCGTTCGCCTCGTCGATCTTCTTCATCAAATGATGGTCGACAAACGGACCTTTCTTGATAGAACGTGGCACGGTCTATTCCTCTTACTCGTTATCGCGTCTTGCGTCTGCGGATGATCAGACCATCGGTTCGTTTATTGTTCCGGGTCTTGTAGCCCTTGGTGGGTATGCCCCAGGGCGAGACGGGATGCCTGCCCCCGGATGTCCGTCCCTCACCGCCTCCATGAGGATGATCCACGGGGTTCATGGCGACACCCCGGACTGTCGGGCGAACCCCCCGCCAGCGCGATGCGCCCGCCTTCCCCAGCGAAACCAGGTTATGTTCGTTATTGGAGACCTCGCCGATCGTCGCTTTGCAATCGGCCAGCACCTTGCGCATCTCACCGGAACGCATGCGCAGGGTGGCATATTCGCCTTCCTTCGCGACCAACTGGATGGACGTGCCGGCACTGCGCGCGTACTGGGCCCCCTTCCCAGGCTTGCCCTCGACGCAATGCACGACGGTGCCGACGGGAATGTTGCGCAGGGGCAGACTGTTACCGACCTTGATCGCGGCGAACTCACCGGCGACGATTTCGCTGCCGGCGCTCAGACCCGCCGGCGCGACGATATAGCGACGCTCCCCATCACGATACAGCACGAGAGCAATGTATGCGGTACGGTTGGGATCGTACTCGATACGCTCAACCCGCGCCGGTATGTCGAGCTTGTCCCGCTTGAAGTCCACGATACGATAGAACTGCTTGTGTCCACCGCCTTTGTGCCGGGTTGTCACACGGCCCTGATTATTGCGGCCCGAAGAACGCGTCTGCTTCTCGAGCAGTTTCGCATACGGTTCGCCCTTGTACAGTTCCTCGCTGCGCACCCGCGTGACAAAGCGTGCGCCCGCAGAAGTGGGTTTTTGTTTAATCAGAGCCATGGTCTTGTCTTTACTCAAGCAATCGAATATCGGATTAATTTACCGCCAGCTCAATGTCAAAGCCCGGCTTCAGCTTCACGTAAGCTTTCTTCCAGTCCGAACGCTGCCCCATGAACCGCCCGAACCGCTTGGATTTGCCCTTGACGTTGAGTATACGCACGGAGTCGACCTTCACACCGAACATGAGTTCAACCGCGCTTTTGATTTGCAGCTTGCTGGCAGCCGGCTTCACCCGGAACACAAACTGGCGGTTTTTTTCCGCGCCAGCGGTCGATTTTTCCGAGACCACGGGAGCGATCAGGGTACGCATCAACTCGATCTGGTTCATGACAGCCTCACCTCCAGCTTACGAATCGCCGAGCTGGTGGCGATAACGCGCTCGGCGTGCACCAGGTCGACCGGACTCAATGTATCGGCGGTATTGATACTCACATTCGGCAGATTGCGCGATGACAGGGCCAGATTCAGATCGAGCTGTTCAGCCAGAATGACGGTATACCCCTCACCGAAGCTCTTCAGCTTCGCTGCCAGCTCACGGGTCTTGGGAGACGTCGGAACGATACCATCCGAGACGACGAGGCGCCCCTGGCGCAGCAACTCTGAAAATATGGACCGGACAGCCGCCCGGTACATCTTTTTGTTCAACTTCTGCCGGTAGTTCCGGTTGGATGCCGCGAATGTCACACCGCCGGTGCGCCATAGCGGGCTACGCGTGGTTCCAGCCCGCGCGTGACCGGATCCCTTCTGTTTCCAGGGTTTCTTACCTCCGCCCGACACGTCCGACCGACTCTTCTGGGCTTTCGTTCCCGAACGCGCTGCGGCGAGATAACCGACGACGAGCTGATGCACCAGGGATTCGTTGAATCCCTGACCGAATACCTTATCGGAAACCTCCAGGTCGCCAGCGGCACCGTTTTCGATTTTTGGAATACTGAGGCTCATGACCAACCACCTATTTCTTCGTAGCCGGGCGGACGATCACGTCCGCCCCCTTGGCACCGGGCACCGCTCCCTTCACGAGGAGCAGGGACCGCTCGGCATCAATGCCGACGATCCGCAAATTGGGAACCGTGATGTTCTTGTCCCCCATGTGGCCGGCCATTCTCTTACCCTTGAACACGCGGCCGGGCGTCTGGTTTTGACCGATGGATCCCGGCGCCCTGTGGGACAGCGAGTTGCCATGGGTCGCGTCCTGCGTCCGGAAGTTATGCCGCTTCACGACACCGGCGAAGCCTTTGCCGATACTCCGCGCACGGGCATCGACGAACTGGCCTTCCGCAAACACCCCGACACCGAGCTCGGTACCGACCGTATAGTCCTGATCGGAATCCTCCAGGCGGAACTCCCACAGCCCTCGCCCCGCTTCTACGCCGGCCTTCGAGTAGTGCCCCGCGTCCGCTTTCGTGAGACGCGAGCGCTTCTTGCTGCCCGTGGTTACCTGAATGGCGCGATAGCCGTCTGACTCCAGGGTCTTCACCTGAACTACCCGGTTGGGCTCGACATGGATCACCGTCACCGGAACCGCGGCACCGGCGTCCGTAAAAATATGGGTCATTCCGCACTTGCGGCCGACTAAACCTATGGCCATCTCTCTTCCCCGAGTCGTGTGCTCTAATACCTGTCAATCAGTTCAGCTTGATCTGAACGTCGACGCCCGCAGCCAGATCCAGGCGCATGAGCGCATCCACGGTCTTGTCCGTTGGCTCGATTATGTCCATCAGACGCTTGTGGGTGCGAAGCTCGTATTGATCACGGGCATCCTTGTTCACGTGCGGTGACACCAGCACGGTGAACCGTTCCTTCTTGGTCGGCAGCGGGATCGGCCCCAGCACCTGCGCGCCGGTACGTTTTGCGGTTTCAACGATTTCCGACGCCGACTGGTCGATGAGCCGGTGATCGAACGCCTTCAAACGGATACGAATTCTCTGCTTAGCCATGAGCTCACTCGATGATCTTGGAGACAACGCCTGCGCCGACGGTACGACCGCCCTCGCGCACGGCAAACCGCAAGCCTTCGTCC
>NZ_JBPDXO010000008.1:0-132065 GCF_051295855.1 Methylococcus sp. S1M | reverse complement strand
ACACCCGCAGCCCTAAAAACCGCCCGCGCCCCGAAAGAGATGCGCATTTTACACCACCCGGAATGAAGGTCAAGGGGCATAAAACAAATTTTTTGCCACTGTACGAGCAGGGTCCGCACATCATGCTTGAACAAGCATTTGCCAGCCTCTCAAAAGAGGCTATAAAGGCTATTGCAGTCCGAGCACTCTCTGAACCGCAGCGAGGATTTCATGGATCGACACGAGTACGAACACCGGATCATAAACCGCATCGTCGAAAACCACGGCCGCGACACCCGCCAGCTCTTGTCCATCTTGCGGGAGGTCCAGCGCGAATTCCGGCATGTATCGCCCGAAGCCCAACAAAAGGTCGCCCAGTCTCTCGGCGTTTGCATCACGCAGGTGAGCGCGGTGGTGGGATTCTACAGTTTCCTGTCGACCGTCCCATTGGGGAAATTCGACATCCGGATCAGCGACTCAATCACCGATCACATGCTCGGCAGCCGGGAGGTCGCCGCGGGTCTGTGCCGCAAGCTCGGCATCCAGCCGGGCGAGTCCCGCCAGGATGGGCGAGTCAGCCTTTCCTTTACGTCCTGTACCGGCCTGTGCGACCAGGGGCCGGCCGGACTGATCAACGGTTATGCCATCCCACGACTCACGGAAGACCGTACCGACGAGATTGCCAGGTTGATCAATGATGACATCCCGCTAGGCGAGTGGCCCGAGGAATTCTTCGCCATCAAGGAAAACATCCGGCTGGCGGACCGGCTGCTCGGCAATCCAGTCCGGCCCGGAGAGGCAATGGAACGCACTGTTGCGCTGGACAGGGAGACGATGTTCGGGGAAATCGAAACTTCCCAGCTTCGCGGCAGGGGAGGCGCGGGCTTCAACACCGCATGGAAATGGCGTTTCTGCTACGAAGGGCCGGAAACGGCGGCGGTTTGCCCGCCTGGCCAGCCGGCCGCCGGAATCGAGCGTTACGTCGTCTGCAACGCGGACGAAGGGGAACCCGGCACATTCAAGGACCGTGTCCTGCTGCAAAGCTGCGCCGACCAGGTTTTCGAAGGCATGACGGTCTGCGCATACTTGGTGGGGGCGAAGCAAGGATTCCTCTATTTGAGAGGCGAATACCTCTACTTGCATGATCAGCTCGAAGCCGTGCTGGCGGCACGGCGGCGGCACGGCTTGCTCGGGAAATCCATTTTGGGAAGAGAGGGCTTCGATTTCGACATCGAAATCCGGCTGGGCGCCGGCGCCTATATCTGCGGCGAGGAGTCCGCCTTGATCGAGTCGCTGGAAGGCAATCGGGGCGTGCCACGCAACCGCCCGCCGTACCCCGTCACCCACGGCTATCTCGGCAAGCCCACCGTCGTGAACAACGTGGAGACCTTCTTTGCGGCCGCGGCCATCGCCGTCCACGGCGGAGAATGGTTTGCCGAGGTCGGCACCGAAAAATCCAAGGGCACGAAACTGCTGAGCATCTGCGGCGACTGCGCCCGGCCGGGCATCTACGAATACCCCTTCGGCGTCACGATCAGGCAGGTCCTCGAAGACTGCGGCGCGGCGGACGTCCTGGGCGTACAGATAGGAGGCCCCTCCGGAACCTTTCTGTCCGACAAGGAATGCGACCGCAAGCTGGCTTACGAGGATCTCGCCACCGGCGGCTCATTCATCGTGTTCGACCGGACCCGCGATGTGATCGGGATCGCCCGCAACTTCACCCATTTCTTTGCCCACGAGAGCTGTGGGTTCTGCACGCCCTGCCGGGTCGGCACCGCCTTGCTCAAGAATCTGCTGGACAAGATCGCCGAAGGACACGGCGCGACGGGCGATCTTGCCGAGCTGTCCCGGCTGGGGCGGTTCGTGCGCAGCGCCAGCCATTGCGGACTCGGCCAGACGGCCGCCAATCCGATCCTGAGCACTCTGGAACGTTATCCCGAAATCTATCAGGCGCGACTCAAGACGATCGACTTCGAACCCGGCTTCGATCTGGATGGCGCACTCGCCACCGCCCGGCGCCTGAGCGGCCGGGACGATGCCAATGCCCATCTGTCACAGTCGTAATATCCAGGAGAGCAGCGTGACCAGACCCACCTTTCAGATCGACGGCAAACCGGTCACCTTCACAGAAGGACAGACCATCATGGAAGCGGCCACCGCGGCAGGAGTCTACATCCCTCATCTGTGCCACAACCCGGAATTCGAGCCGCATGGCAGCTGCAAACTGTGCACGGTCAAGGTGAATGGCCGCAACTGCTCGGCCTGCACCTTCCCGGCGGCAGATGGCCAGGAAGTGCTCAACGATACCGCCGAATTGAACGAGCTGCGGCGCACCATCACCCAGATGCTGTTCGTGGAAGGCAACCATCTGTGCCCGTCCTGCGAAAAAAGCGGCAACTGTCAGCTACAGGCGGCAGCCTACTTCCTCGGCATGACCGATGCCCATTTCCCATTCTTCTACCCCCGAAGGGAACTGGACGCTTCCCACCCCGACATCCTGCTCGACCGCGACCGCTGCATCTTCTGCGCCTTGTGCGTGCGTGCCAGCCGGGACGTGGACGGCAAAAACGTGTTCGCCATCGGCGGACGCGGCATCGACTCGCGGCTGATCGTGAACTCGCCCTCGGGCAGGCTCGCGGATACCCCGATCGCCGCGACCGACAAAGCGACCCGGGTCTGTCCGGTCGGGGCCATCCTGATAAAACGGCATGGCTTCGAGGTACCCATCGGGGAGCGCGTCTACGACCGGCACACCATCGCCGAAGAAAGCCTGGAACGGGAGGAACCGATCGTGGAGGCCCGTCATGACTGAGAAACTCACCGTCGCCACGACTTCCCTGGCCGGCTGCTTCGGCTGCCACATGTCGTTCCTCGATATCGACGAACGCATTTTGGCGCTGGCGGAGGTCGCCCGCTTCGACCGCTCACCGCTCACCGACATCAAGCACTGCCGGGACCGGGTGGATCTGGGGCTGGTCGAAGGCGGCGTCTGTAACGCGGAGAACGTCCACACCCTGCGCGAATTCCGCAGGCACTGCCGGATCCTGGTCGCCGTCGGCGCCTGCGCCATCAACGGCGGACTGCCCACACTCCGCAACCCCATCGCGCTGGAGGAATGTCTGCAAGAAGCCTATCGGGATGGCATCGGGGTCGAAAACCCGCAAATACCCGACGATGTCGAGCTCCCACTGCTCCTCGACAAGGTGCACCCGATCCATGAGGTCGTGAGAGTCGACTATTCCCTGCCCGGCTGCCCGCCGTCGGCCGATGTGATATGGGCATTCCTCAGCGATCTCGCCGCGGGACGGGAACCTTCGCTTCCCCGCGAGCTCATTCACTATGACTGAGATGGTGGCATAATGATGCGTTCTGCCGTGGGCCAATCAACACCGATAGCTCCGAACGCGTCATGCTGACCTATCCCGCCATCGATCCCGTTGCCGTCTCATTCGGGCCGCTCAAGGTCCACTGGTACGGACTGATGTACGTCGTCGGCATCGCCGCCACCTGGATATTGGCGCGGCGGCGGGTGCAGCGCAGCGCGAATCCGTTGTTCACCCCGGCCCAGGTCGAAGACCTGGTGTTCTATGCCGCCATCGGCGTGGTGGTCGGCGGACGGCTCGGCTATGCGCTGTTCTACAATTTCTCCGGCTTCCTTCACGATCCGGCGATGCTGTTCCGCATCTGGGAAGGCGGCATGGCGTTCCACGGCGGACTCATCGGTGTGCTGATCGCCATGTACGCCTACGGCCGGTCGCAGGGTATCCGGTTCTTCGACGTCGCCGACTTCCTTGCTCCTTATGTGCCCATCGGCCTCCTCGCCGGACGTATCGGCAACTTCATCAACGGCGAACTGTGGGGCAAACCCAGTGACCTGCCTTGGGCGATGATCTTCCCCCATGCCGGGGACGTACCGCGCCATCCTTCACAGCTTTATGAAGCGTTTCTGGAAGGGCTGGTCCTTCTGATCATTCTCCAATGGTTCAGCCGACGCTCGCCGCCACGTATGGCGGTGAGTGGCCTGTTTCTCCTGGGCTATGGTGTGTTCCGCTTCGCGGTGGAGTTCGTCCGGCTGCCGGATGTGCAGCTCGGCTATCTCGCTTTCGGCTGGCTGACCATGGGTCAGATCCTGTGTCTGCCGATGATCCTGTTCGGTATCGTCCTGCTGGCCGCCGCCTACGCCCGTCGATCCGCCTGAATGCGCCCTTATCTCGACCTGCTGCGCGACATCCTCGATCACGGCTGCCCCAAAGGGGACCGGACCGGCACCGGGACCCTGAGCGTGTTCGGCCGCATGATGCGGTTCGACCTGTCGCGGGGGCTCCCCCTCGTCACCACCAAGAAACTGCATCTGCCCTCGATCATCCATGAACTGCTCTGGTTCGTCTCCGGCAGCACCAACGTGCGTGATCTGCAACGGCACGGCGTCACGATCTGGGACGAGTGGGCGGATGACAATGGTGAGTTAGGCCCCGTGTATGGACGCCAATGGCGGAATTGGAACGGCGCCATCGATCAGCTTGCCGGACTGGTCGAGCAACTGCGCCGGAATCCGGGCTCCCGCCGCCTGCTGGTGAGCGCATGGAACCCCTCCGATCTGGATGCCATGGCGCTGCCGCCCTGCCACTACGCCTTTCAGTGCCATGTGGCGGATGGAAGGCTGTCGCTCATGTTCCAGATGCGTTCGGCGGACGTGTTCCTGGGACTGCCGTTCAATATCGCCGGCTATGCCCTGCTCACCCATATGCTTGCGCAACAGACCGGATACGAACCGGGGGAGTTGATATGGTGCGGCGGTGACGTGCATCTGTACCTCAACCACCTGGAGCAGGCGCGCCTGCAACTCACGCGCGAACCCTATCCGCCGCCCACGCTGAAACTCGCCCGCAAGCCCGGGAGCCTGTTCGATTACCGCTACGAGGATTTCGTGGTCGAGGACTACCAGGCGCATCCACACATCAAAGCGGCGGTGGCGGTGTGACCAGGCCGCCGGACATCTCCCTCATCGTCGCGATGGCGCGGAACCGCGTCATCGGCGCCGACAACGCCATGCCCTGGCATCTGTCCGCCGATCTCAAGCGGTTCCGCGCCCTGACCCTGGGGAAACCGGTGCTCATGGGCCGCAAGACCCACGAATCCATCGGCCGCGTATTGCCTGGACGCCAGAACATCATCCTGACCCGCTCGCCGGATTTCCACGCCCCCGGCTGCACCATCGTGCATGATCTCGGCGAACTGGCGACCGTCTGCTCCGGGGCGCCGGAACTCATGGTCATCGGCGGCAGCGCCGTTTACGAAGCCCTGCTGCCGCGGGCCAGGCGGCTCTATCTGACCCTGATCGATCACGACTACCCCGGTGACACCTACTTCCCGGAGTTCGCGGCCGCGGATTGGCGCGAAATCAGCCGCGAAGACGTCCGGAACGATCCCGATTTCCCCTGGCCCTACAGCTATCTGGTGCTGGAGCGCGCCTCGCCGGAGGCGCGCTGCCAATGACCGGATTTGCCACCAATCTTCTCCAACAGGCGCACCGACTCGATGCTCATGCCACGGTCGACCGCCTTGCACATGTCGTAGATGGTCAGCAGGGCGATCTGGGTGGCAGTCAGCGCCTCCATCTCCACGCCGGTCTGGCCGACGGTCTGGACGGTGGTCCGACAGCGGATGCGGCTGGCCTCCGGCTGCGGCTCCAACGCGAGATCGACATGGGTAATAGGGATGGGGTGACAGAGCGGAATCAGGTCCGCGGTCCGTTTGGCACCCATGATCCCCGCGATGCGGGCGATGCCCAGCACGTCGCCTTTCTCGTGCCCGCCGGCCATGATCAGCCGCAAGGTCTCGGGCAACATGGCGATGTACCCCTCGGCCACCGCCATCCGGGTAGTGCTGGGCTTACCGCCGACATCCACCATGTGGGCATCGCCGGCGGTATTGAAATGGGTCAGCTCGGGCACGTTCGGCTCCGTGCGGGAAAGGAAAGGCGTATTCTAATGCCTCAGCCACGGGCGGGGCGAACGCAATGAACCTCGAAATGGCCCGACTGTTCCGGACCATCACTCATGGCGTCTATGTCGTGGGTGTCGCCGATGCCGAAGGCCCCAATGCCTTCACCGCGGCCTGGGTGATGCAGACCTCGTTCGATCCGCCCATGCTGGCGCTCAGCATCAACCCGTACTGCCTGTCTTACCGGAAACTGATGGCCAGCGGTCTTTTCAGCATCAACGTGATACCCAGAGACCGGGTCGATTGGGTAATGCATTTTGCCCGCCCGGCAGGCAGCGACAAACTCGCCGGCATCGACTGGACGGCCGGTGAAGGCGGGGTTCCTCTGCTGGGCGGCGCGATCGCCTGGTTCCAGTGCCGGCTTGCCGGAACGCTGACCTGCGGCGATCATGTGCTGGCCAGTGGACGCGTCTGCGCCGGCAGGCTCAACTCCCCCGACGGCGAGCCCCTGGGCTACCGCGACACCGGCGACCTGGACGGCTCCTCCGCTCTGTATCCCGATGGATTCTGAGCCCGGATTTCTGCCGAAGGATTTCATCCAGACGGCGGAAGGACTTCGTTTCGCCGTCGTCGACGGCCGTCCCGAAGACGGCCGGCTGCTCTGCACCTTGCGCTACGTCCCCTTGGCAGGCGGCCTGCGCAAGCTGAGCACGGCGGAAGCCATGGATTTCCTGCAGGAGCACCGTCCCGCTTATCTGCGCCGTTCCCGGCGACTGGAAGCGGTATTGCCGGCAGTGCCCCTCGAATGCATAGCGGGGCATTTGCGCCCCCGCGACCGGGTTCGAACCCTGTTGGCGGGCACGAGCCGCGACGCCATCGAAACCAAGGCCCGCCGACTGCTCGGCGTCTTCGCCGGGGAAGGACTGGACTTGAAGGAATTCGGCGTAACCGGCTCGCTGCTGCTCGGCGCCCAGACCCTGGCCTCCGACATCGACCTGGTCGTCTACGCCCCGGCCACCTTCGATGCGGCGCGCACCGTGGTCGCCGAAGCCACGGCGGACGGCCGGCTGGACACCCCGACCGAGGCAGACTGGCGGAAAGCTTATGAGCGCCGCGGCTGCACCCTCGCCTTCGAGGACTATCTCTGGCACGAGCGGCGGAAATTCAATACGGGCTTCATCGAAGGCACCAAATTCGATCTGACGCTGGTGCTTCCCGGCTCTTGGGACTCTTTCCAGGCCGCCGAGAAACGCGGTTCCTTGATTCTGCGTACCCGTGTGACGGACGACCGCGGGGCTTTCGAATCCCCCGCCCGCTACCTGACCGATCACCCGCGTGTCGGCCAAGTCCTGAGCTTCACCCATACCTATGTCGGACAGGCGCGGACCGGGGAGAAGATCGAGGCTTCGGGGCAGGTCGAAGCGCTCCCCGACGGCAGCGAGCGCCTGATCGTCGGCAGCAGTCGGGAAGCGCCCGGCGAATACATCCGGGTCCTGCACGATGAGACGGACTGACTCTCCCCTCACCGGCCTCAAGGCGGCCATCCTGGACATGGACGGCCTCGCCATCGACACCGAAGCGACCTATGTCGCCGCCTGGCGCGGCGCTGCCGCCGCCCTCGGATTCGAACTCGACGAAGCCTTCTGCCAGTCGCTGTTCGGCTGCCACGCCGAAGCGGTCAAACGACGGATCGGCGACTGTGCCGGACCCGGCTTCGACCTTCGGCGCTTCGACGCGCTCGCCACCCGGATCTGGCGCCGGCACGTCGAAACCCATGGCATTGCGGCGATGCCCGGCCTGGAGAATTTGTTGAGGTTTTTCCGCGAACGGAATCTGCCTTATGCGCTGGCGACCAACAGCGAGGCCCGCTTCGCTGCCATCTGCCTGGACCGCTCCGGCCTGACGCGCTGGTTTCCGCTCATCGTCACCCGTGACCAGGTTGCCGAGGGCAAGCCCGCTCCTGACCTGTACCTCGAAGCCGCCCGCCGTCTGGGCGTGGAGCCCGACCAATGCCTCGCCCTGGAGGATTCCGAAACCGGCATCGAATCCGCTGCCAGCGCCGGGACCTTCGCAATCCTGGTCAATGGACGGCGGAAAGCATCTTCCCGTGAACGCGGTTTGGCTCGGCTGCGGGTCGCCAGCCTGCAGGAAATACCACCGCTGTGGAATCAGGGAACGGCGGCAGATGAGACCTGCCCCCGCCTGTCAGTCTGAGGTAAGATGCAACACTCCCTAACGCGACAGAGAAACCCTCGATATGATCGGCGCCATAGCCGTCCTTTTCGTTGCCTACTGGTTCTACCGTACCGCCGTTCGAGTGAAACTGCCCCCCCTCCCCTGGGCCGCGGGCGGCGTGATCGTCTATTACGCCGGCTTCGTGGTCTGGCTCTATCTGGTCCTGAAACCCCTGCTGGGAGACTCCTTCCGCCATCATAGCTTCCTATTGGGTCTGGGGATGGACCTTTCCGCGGTGCTGGTCGGAACCCTGCTCGCCGCGCTGTTCCGGGCGAAGGTCATGTTGAAACAGGGCGATACCCCTTACGAAAAGCACTTCTGACGCGGAAAGCAGACGCCAGCCCAGCCCCCTAAGCAACCGCCGTTCCTGGTTTTCCGCCTCGTGAATCCATCGATGTCTTCATACCGCGGGCGCAGGCATCTAGGCGCCCCCTGCCTTTCAAACAGGAATCCGAATGCTGCCGCTCCCCCTGTTCCGACTGCACCATTGGCGTGAGCTTCCCCCGATGCGCCTGCTGTTTACCATTCTGGCGGCATGCGCCCTTTTCGTCGGCGTGCCGGAGCTTTGTCTCGCGGGCGAACACGGTCCAGTGGGCCCCTTGGACCTGACCCGGCATTGGGCCGGCTATCTTGCCGTGCTGATTTTCTTCCTCGCCTATTTCCTCGCCATGGCCGAGGAGGTGACGGAACTACGGAAGTCCAAGCCGATGGTGTTCGCCGCCAGCGTGATCTGGGGCCTGATCGCGGCGGTTTATGTGGGCGGCGGAATGCCGGAGCAGGCTGGCATGGCGTTCCGCGCCTCCCTGCTGACCTATGCGGAACTCTTGCTGTTCATCCTGGTGTCGATGACCTACCTCAACGCCATGGAAGATCTCGACGTGTTCGAGGCTCTGGGCTGCTGGCTGCTGGGGAGGGGATACAGTTACCGGCAACTGTTCTGGCTGACCGGCATCCTGGCCTTCATGATTTCCTCGGTGTGCAACAACCTGACCACCGCCCTCCTGATGGGCGCGGTCGTCATGGCCCTGGGCAAAGACTGTCCGCGCTTCGTCACGCTGTCTTGCATCAACATCGTGGTCGCCGCCAATGCCGGCGGGTCGTTCAGCCCTTTCGGCGACATCACCACCCTGCTGATCTGGCAGAAGGGCAAAGTCCCTTTCGTGGATTTCTTCAACCTACTGATCCCCTCGATCATCAATTTTGCTCTCCCGGCGACCTGCATGTTCCTGTTTCTCCCCCGCCATCACCCGACGGCGGTGGACAAACGGATTCCGATCAAAACCGGCGGACGCCCCGTCATCGTGCTGTTCCTCCTGACCATCATCACCGCGGTGTGCTTCGAGAACTTCCTGAGCTTGCCACCCGCGGCCGGCATGATGGCCGGGCTGACTTACCTGAAGTTCTACAGCTTCTACCTGCAGAAGAAAACCGCCAGCCGCTCTCCCGACCCCGACGAGGTCGTCCCGCCGGACGAACCGATCGGAGACGCCGAGACATTCGATATCTTCAAGAAAGTCTCGCGCCTGGAATGGGATACGCTGCTGTTTTTTTACGGCATCATGTTGAGCATGGGGGGACTGAGTTTCATCGGCTATCTGGAACGCATCTCCCGGTTCCTCTACGCCGATCCGGAGCGGACCACCTTTGCCAACATCCTCGTCGGGATCGCCTCGGCCTTCATCGACAACGGCACCATCATGCTGGCGGTCCTGACCATGGACCCGAAGATCTCGGAGGGCCAATGGCTGCTGGTGACCCTCACGGCCGGCGTAGGGGGCAGCCTCCTCGCCATCGGTTCGGCCGCCGGCGTCGGCCTGCTCGGCCAGACCAAGGGTTACTATTCCTTCGGCGCCCACCTGAAATGGGGACCGGTGATCCTGCTGGGCTATTTCGCCAGCATCGGTGCCCATTTCCTGATCAACCAGTCCCACTTCTAGACATCCCTTTCCCCCATTGTCTTTCATCATCGGGGGAGAGGGAGACGCCGTGACCGTTGGTCCCGACACCCGGATCCAGCCGACGTGAATCCGCCCCGGCGGTCGAGCGTTCGGCTGGACTGCCTCGATGGACGGAGCCCGGGTGCGGGTCGTCCACGCCCCGACGGCATGGCCAAACCTGCACCCGGCGCACTGCGTGCGCCCCGGTCGATTTCGTCGTAGCCTTACTTTGGCCCGCTCGCGAGGAATGCCTGCCGAAACTCACGATCCAGCGCCTCCCCCCGTCCCTGATAGATCGGTGAGAAATGAAAAGGCGTGGGGAATTTGACGCCGGCCCGACGCGCGATGGTGCCTGCCTGACGGGCGGTGAGGTGGTATTTCCGGGCCGCGCGCTCCTCGAGCTCATCGCCGAATACCGCCTCGATGAAAAACTGGTCGGCGCCCGCTGCCAGCGTCGCGATCCTTTCCGCGTTCGCTTCGTGGTAGACGGCATCGGTAACGTAGGCGACTTTCTGCCCTTCCGAGACATGTACGAGGAAGTCAGCCAGTTCCCCCAATCGATACGTCGCCTCCCTGAAACGAGCTCCGTCACGCTTCAGTGCACGGACCGGCGTATCTTCGTGCCGCCCGGTCAGCAGGGCGTGCTTGAGGTCCTGCACCCAGGCGCCCGGCGCCAGACCGAGTTCCACCAGCCGGTTTTTCCAGACGTTGAGATGCTGCTTCTCCCGCAGGGCGAATGCTAGACAGGGCGTCGCGTGGTCCAGAATCGCGAATTCGACTGCGAGATTCGGTTCGTCCAAAAGCCGGCGATCTTCGATCGGAAATTCGGTTTCGCCCTCCCGCCGAAAGGCGGTGCGGCAGCGGAACGAGGCACGGCGACCGACGGTCTCGGACGACACCTCGGTGACTTCGAGAGTGAAATCGGTGGGGTAGCCCCTCACCAGATTCCAGATGTAGGCCGAGAGCTTGTGCTCGACCTGATCCAGGAAACCCGCCGGGCCGAACAGGCGGATGCGCAGGTCGCGCCCCAGACACAGCCGCAACAGCCAGTCGAAGCCGAAGAAGTGATCCATGTGGGCATGGGAGACGAACACGTCGCTCAGGCGCAGAATCTTGCGCACCGGCAGCGTGCGAACATCGCCGAGATCGAACAACACGGCGCGCTTCTCGAACAGAAACTCCACGTACACCGCAGGATCTCCCCAGGGACCGTTGACCAGGGCGGGATGGAAGACCGGTTTCACGGCGATGTTTTTCGAGTTCGGTTCCTGTCGGCGAGGGAATGAAAGCCCGATCGAGCCCAGGTTGGAAAGCCGCAGGCTATTCGTCTTCCGAATAGGCGGTTCCGCCTCCCTTCGCCCGCTCCTCCTCCTCGGTTTTTTCGGATGCCTCCGCCGAAGGCTCGGTCTCCAGCGGTATCGTCTCGGGCGCTTCTTCCTCGAACAGGGCGTCTTCTTCCTCGGCCTCTTCCGAAATCTCTTCTGCCGGCCGCTCCTCCTGTTTGATGATTTCTTCCAGCGGTTCCGACCAGTCTTCGGGAAGCGTGTCGGTAATCTCGGTACCGCCGAGATCGTCCAGCTCGGCGACGTCCATGGGACCACTCCAGTTTTCGGGCTCTTCGATGGGTTCGATCGGCAGCAGAGACCAGGTATCTAGATCGATCTCCTCCAGATTGCCGTCGAAATGCTGGATTTCGACGGTGCTGGCATCGTCGTCGATGGCGACCACGGTGAACGCCTGCCCTTTGTCCAGATGCCGGTACCAGTTGCCGACGATCGGATCAGCTTCGGAATTCATGGCGTACCTCCTCGTCAACACGTCGGGAAAAAGAAAAGCCGGCTACACGTTAGCATCCTCCGCCGGCGATGACGACACTCGCAGCCACGAAAAAAGGGCCGGCATGACAGCCGGCCCTTTCGAATCGCAAGCGGACGGGCGAGAACGCCTATTCCAGATTGGCGTGGCGGGTCCGCATCTGCTCCTCGGGGATCTTCTTGGTATGGATGATGTGGGAAATCGTGGCTTCGAGCAGCACCAGGGTGGACAGCTCGAAGGTGGTGCCCATCGGCATACCGACCACCTTGCCGTACTGCTCGGGAGTGCCGATCCGGAACACCACGTCTGCCATGTCACCGATCGTGGACTTGTCGCGGGTGGTGATCAGCGCGATGCTGGCCCCCTGTTCCTTGGCTTTCTTGGCGTAAGCGATCATGGTTTCGGTTTCGCCCGAACCGGAAATCACGATCAGAAGATCGCCTTGACGGATGCTGGGCGTCACGATCTCGCCCACAATATAAGCCTGATAGCCGCCGTGCATCAGGCGCATGGCGAAAAAGCGGCCGACCAGGCCCGAACGCCCGGCGCCGGCGACGAAAATACGGCGGGCACGTTCGAGCAAACCGGTCAGACGTGCCTCGTAGCTCTTGTCAGTGGCGGCAAGCACGCCGCCGATCTTCGACACGATGAACTTGTGATGAGCCCCTTCCAGCAGCTCGCGAATCGTGCGGGCCGCGGTGGCGGGACAGGGCGCGCCGTAGATCGCCGCACCGATGACGACGATGTCGGCCCCCGCCTTGGCGACCCGTGAGGCGGTGTTCTGGTTGATCCCCCCAGCCACTGAGATTCGGACCGGCAGCTTCAGGCGGGCGATGCTTTCGAGATCGGCGAACGGCGTCTGACCCTGTGCCTGGGCATCCAGACCGGTGTGCACACCGATGATCTGGGCGCCGAGCCGGGCCGCCTCGCGCGCGCAGGCAGCCTTGTCCGGCACGTTGATCAGATCCACCTGGACTTCGGCATTGTGCGCCTGGGCCGCTTTAACGACCCCGGCGATGGTCGCCGGCCCCGACACCCCGAGCACGGTGCAGATGTCAGCGCCGGCGGCATAAAACGGCGCGGCCTCGTATTCGCCGGCATCCATGGTCTTGAGGTCGACCAGGACGAGCCGATCCGGGTGCCGGCGCTTGAGCTCGCGGACGATTTCGATGCCGTTGTATTTGATACAGGGCGTGCCGATCTCGAAGATGTCGACATAAGGCGCCGTGACGCGGGCGAGTTCGAGCGTCCGGTCACGGTCCAAGGAATCCAGAGCCAGCTGAATGAGTGGTCTTGCCATTGAGCGATCCTCCGATAGACTTTTTTATGAACCGCGGCGATCCCAACGAGCGCCGCACTCGGACCGTCCGCTTCCGGACGGCAAGTTTGCCAAGCGATCGAAAGCCGGTCCAGAACTCCCCTTGCCTCCTTCAGGGACCGGCCCCCATTCCCGACTCGACATGGGCACGGAAGCCGGCGCGGATGTCCCGCACCCGGGAACTTGCGCACAGTTCCAGGCCGAGGCTGGACCGGCGGCAGCGGACGTCGAGAAATATCGTTTCTTCGTCCGGTCCGGTGATGCGAGCCAAGGTCAGGGCGATTTCCTGGTCCGACAGCGGCACCGAGGTGTACACCAGACGGTCGGTGTCGATCGCCACTGGCGTATCGGCCCTGCCGATCGCATAGGCGCGCGCCAGCGCCCAGGTCTTGGCACAGACGGCAGCGGACGAACAGACCACTGCACTGAGTACACCGTCGTCGTCGCCCGCGAACACCTCGCCGAGAGCACCCTGGCCGGTGCGCGCCCGTTCGGCCTTGAGCGAACGGAAACGCTGGATGTCGCGGTCGAAACGGTCGGCGATGCTGCGTTTCTTGTCTTCCAGGATGCGGATTTTTTCTTCGTAATCGGCGATCCGTCGGCGCTCGTCCTCGATCGCCTTCAGGAGTTGCGGTGTAACGGCCTGCCCCTGGCGTTCCATGTCGGCAGCACGTTTTTCCTGAGTCCGGAGGATTTCCATGTGACGAGACCGGTATTTTTCCAGAATATGGATGGAAGCGTCACTCTGGAGGATCTGGTCATTCAGGACCAACCGCATGTCTTCTTCACTGGCGTAAGTTCGCAGCAGCGCGCCGTCCAGATTGCGCTGCTCTTCGATTAGACGCGCCGTTTCTTCCCTGAAATGCCGGAGCCCCCGTTCCCGCTCGAGCGCCGCCGGGCTCTTGGCGCCTTCGATGACCTCCACCTGACGTCCCTGGCTGTCGAGCAGGGAACGCTTCTGCCGGCTCTGTTCGGGAGGAATTCTGTCCGAATAGTGGACACGCCCCGCTTCATCCACCCATTTATAGGTGGCCGCCGGCACGGCCCCGGCCAGGGCGAGCCAAACGCACAGCGCCAGAGCCGTCACCCGCACGGGAGACACCGTTCCGACGCAGGCGGGTGGATGCGCCGAAGCCGCCATGGTTTCAGGCGGTGCCGTAACGGCTGCGGTAATCCTCGAGCGCTGCCAGCTCCCGGACCCGACCCGAGCCGCGCAGGTAATCGATCAGGTGGCGGAAGCCGACGATGGCGTGGACCGGAATTCCCAAGCTGTCCTGGACCTCCTCTACGGCGGACTTTCCGGACTGACCGATCTCTTCGCGATCCAGCGCGATCAGCACGCCGCAGGGCCTGGCGCCGGCCCCGCGAATGATCTCGATCGACTCTCGCACCGAGGTACCGGCGGTGATCACGTCGTCGACGATCAGCACTTCGCCCTGCAGCGGCGCACCCACCAGGGTGCCGCCTTCGCCGTGGTCCTTGGCTTCCTTGCGGTTGAATGCGTAGGGGATTTCTTCTCCGCTGACCCTGGCCAGAGCGATGGCGGTGGCGGCGACCAGGGGGATGCCTTTGTAGGCCGGGCCATACAGCACGTCGGCCCGGATACCGCCCGAGGTCAGGGTCTGGGCGTAGAACTCGCCCAGCCTGCCGAGCCGGGCGCCCGTGTTGAACAGGCCGGCGTTGAAAAAGTAAGGGCTCTGGCGGCCGGATTTGAGGGTGAACTCGCCGAAGCGGAGCACTTCACAGCCGATGACGAAGTCGATGAAGTCTTTCTGGTAGGTCTGCATGAAACGAACACGGAAACTCGAAATCAAGGTACGGCGATCCGCCGCAGCAGGTCCTTCACGACCTGGTCGCTGGAGACCCCTTCGGCCTCCGCCTCATAGCTCAGAATCAGCCGGTGGCGCAGGATGGCCGGCGCCAGGGCCTGGATGTCGTCGGGCGTCACGTAGTCGCGGCCATCGAGCCAGGCCCTGGCGCGGGCGCAGCGGTCCAGGGCCAGCGTGGCGCGCGGGCTGACGCCATAGAGTATCCAGCGCGCCAGCGAATCGCCGTAGCGAGCCGGCTCGCGCGTGGCCAGGATGAGCTGCAGCAGGTAGTCCTCCAGCGCCTCGGCCAGGTAGACACCGAGCACTTCCTCCCGGGCGGCGAACAGTGTCTGCTGGCTCACCGGCGCCATCGCTTCCGCAGCCCTGCACTCCGGCCGGCCGGCCTCCCCGCGCACCAGGCGGAGGATCGCCTTTTCCTGCTCGGCGCCGGGATAGCCTATGCGCACGTACATCAAGAAACGGTCGAGCTGTGCTTCAGGCAGGGGATAGGTGCCTTCCTGCTCGATCGGATTCTGGGTGGCCATTACCAGGAACAAGGCCGGCAGCGGATAGGTCTTGCGGCCCACGGTGATCTGCCGTTCCGCCATGGCTTCGAGCAGTGCGGATTGCACCTTGGCCGGAGAACGGTTGATCTCGTCGGCCAGCACCAGATTGTGGAACAGCGGACCCGGCTGGAAATGGAACGAGCCGTCCTGAGGCCGGTAGACTTCGGTACCGGTCAGATCCGCCGGCAGCAGGTCGGGCGTGAACTGGATCCGCTGGAAATCGGCTTCCACGCCGCGGCTCAGGACATGGATCGCCCGGGTCTTCGCCAACCCCGGCGCACCTTCGACCAACATGTGGCCGTCGGCCAACAAGGCGATGAGCATGGCGTCGACCAAATCGCTCTGGCCGATGATCTGGGTGTTGAGATGAGTCCTGAGGCGCTGTAGATCCTGCTGCGCGGCAGACACCGGCGCCGCCTGTGATTGCGGATTGGCATTCATGCGTTTGGTCCAGGCTGGCTGTTCGATCGGGGCGGACATTATAAATCTTGTCGGTGGCCGCGCATTCACCGTGCCCCATGACACGCAGCCTTAACCTTGGCAGTCTAGAATCCACGCGCTTCGGCCACCGGCGGATACGCCCGTATGTCTTTGGAATCGCTGATCACCGAGTACGGCTTTCCGGCACTCATCGTCGGGCTGCTCCTGGAGGGCGAGACCGTCCTGCTTGTCGCCGGCTTCCTGGTCGGCCGCGGTTATTTTTCTTTCCTCCACATCGTGATGCTGGCCTTCGCCGTGACACTCGCGGCGGATCAGGGGTATTTCTGGCTGGGCTACAAACACGGAGACGCGCTGCTGCGTCGTTTCCCGTCGCTGACGCCGGCAGTGGAGAGGGCATCGACCCTGTTCCATCGCTATCACTCCTATTTCATCTTCGGCTTTCGCTTTTTTTACGGCCTGCGGGTGGTGACGCCGATTCTGATCGGCATGAGCCGCTTCTCGCCGGTCCGTTATCTCACGGTAAACGTCCTCGCGGTGGTGGTGTGGACGGTGATGACCACAGGACTGGGATTGGTGTTCGGCAAAGCCGTCGCCGGCATGATCGAGGATCTGCGCCAGTATGAATCCATGCTGGTCGGCGGACTGTTGGCCATCGGTTCGGGGCTGGCGATCCACCGCTGGAAACACATCGGTGACTCCAACCGGAACGACCCCGCCGGCGACTGATCCGCCGCGGCCGGGATTTCTGCCCACAGCGTAGACCGCGAACCCCGGTTTGGAGCGGGGGCCCCCTTGGATTATGCTAATCGCCCCTCATCCGGCGGTAGCAAGCAGGCATATCAGTATAATGCGCGCTTATTGTCGCTATTATGACAATTTAGTTCCGTTTATGGATATCAGCGCTTATAGTGCCTCGCGAAAAGGGATCGCCCCGATGCCGGCTAGGGAACGGCGGTTCATTGCCATAGCGCTGTTGCAAAACGAGTAGGAGAAAACCATGGCTGTCAAAACATACAACGCGGGCGTCAAGGAATACCGCGAAACCTACTGGGACCCGAACTACACTCCCGCCGACACCGATCTGCTGGCGGTCTTCAAGATCACCCCGCAGCCGGGTGTGCCGCGCGAAGAAGCCGCCGCCGCCGTGGCCGCGGAATCGTCGACCGGCACCTGGACCACCGTCTGGACCGACCTGCTGACCGACCTCGACTATTACAAGGGCCGCGCCTACCGGATTGAGGACGTGCCCGGCCAGGACGAACAGTTCTATGCCTTCATCGCCTATCCCATCGACCTGTTCGAGGAAGGCTCCGTCGTCAACGTGTTCACCTCGCTGGTGGGCAACGTGTTCGGCTTCAAGGCCGTGCGCGGCCTGCGTCTGGAAGACGTGCGCTTCCCCCTCGCCTACGTGATGACCTGCGGCGGCCCGCCCCACGGCATCCAGGTGGAGCGCGACATCATGAACAAGTACGGTCGTCCGTTGCTCGGCTGCACCATCAAACCCAAGCTGGGCCTGTCGGCCAAGAACTACGGCCGCGCCGTGTATGAATGCCTGCGGGGCGGTCTCGACTTCACCAAGGACGACGAGAACGTCAACAGCCAGCCGTTCATGCGCTGGCGCCAGCGCTTCGACTTCGTGATGGAGGCGATCGAGAAGGCCGAGGCCGAAACCGGCGAGCGCAAGGGCCACTACCTCAACGTGACCGCCCCGACCCCGGAAGAGATGTACAAACGTGCCGAGTACGCCAAGGAAATCGGCGCGCCCATCATCATGCACGACTTCATCACCGGGGGCTTCTGCGCCAACACGGGTCTCGCCAACTGGTGCCGCAACAACGGCATGCTGCTGCACATCCACCGCGCCATGCACGCCGTGATGGACCGCAATCCCAACCACGGCATCCACTTCCGCGTCTTCACCAAGATGCTGCGCCTTTCCGGCGGCGACCATCTGCACACCGGCACCGTGGTCGGCAAGCTGGAAGGCGACCGCCAGGCCACCCTGGGGTGGATTGACCTGCTGCGCGAACGCAGCATCAAGGAAGACCGCAGCCGCGGCATCTTCTTCGACCAGGAATGGGGCGCCATGCCCGGCGTGTTCGCGGTCGCCTCCGGCGGCATCCACGTCTGGCACATGCCGGCACTGCTTTCGATCTTCGGCGACGACGCGGTGTTCCAGTTCGGTGGCGGCACCCTGGGCCATCCCTGGGGCAACGCGGCCGGCGCCGCTGCCAACCGCGTGGCGCTGGAAGCCTGCGTGGAGGCCCGCAACGAAGGCCGCCAGCTCGAGAAGGAAGGCAAGGAAATCCTGACCGAAGCCGCCAAGAGCAGCCCGGAACTCAAGGCCGCAATGGAGACCTGGAAGGAAATCAAATTCGAGTTCGACACCGTCGACAAGCTCGACGTGGCCCACCGGTAAGCCTCAAGAGGATTCGGGAAATACCATGAGCGATATGCAAGACTACAAATCCAGCCTGTCCGACAGCGGCTCGCGCAAGTTCGAGACTTTCTCCTACCTGCCGCCGATGGACCCGGAGAAGATCCGCCGGCAGGTGGAATACATCGTCAGCCGCGGCTGGAATCCGGCCATCGAACATACCGAGCCGGAAAACGCCTTCGACCACTACTGGTACATGTGGAAACTGCCGATGTTCGGCGAGACCGACGTCGATGCGATCCTGGCCGAGGCCGAGGCCTGCCACAAGGCGCACCCCAACAACCACGTCCGACTGGTCGGCTACGACAACTTCAGGCAGACCCAGGGCACCGCCATGGTGATCTATCGGGGGCCGTCGGTCTGATTCTGCGGTAACCCCGGGAACGCCTGGAAGCCCCTGTCCGCCCGGCGGATCGGGGCTTCTTCATGGACAACATCCAGAAGCATTCAGTCCGCACCTTCGTTGCGAGGAGGTTCTTCGATGTCCAGCACCGAGCAATACCTGATTCAAGAACGACCCTATTACCGCCCCACCGCCGACGAAGTGGAGCTGTTCGAGGCCGCCTATGCCGCGCGCATGCCGGTGATGCTCAAGGGCCCGACCGGCTGCGGCAAGACCCGGTTCGTGGAATACATGGCCTGGAAGCTTAAGCGCCCGCTGATCACGGTGGCCTGCAACGAAGACATGACGGCCTCGGACCTGGTCGGCCGCTTCCTGCTCGACGCCAGCGGCACGCGCTGGCAGGACGGCCCCCTCACCCTGGCCGCCCGCATCGGCGCCATCTGCTATCTCGACGAGGTCGTGGAGGCCCGCCAGGACACCACCGTGGTCATCCACCCCCTGACCGATCACCGCCGCACCCTGCCGCTGGACAAGAAAGGCGAGCTGGTGCATGCCCACCCGGATTTCCAGTTGGTGATTTCCTACAATCCCGGCTACCAGAACCTGCTGAAGGACCTCAAGCAATCGACCAAGCAGCGCTTCGGTGCGCTGGATTTCGGCTATCCCGAGACGGCTGTCGAGGTCGATGTGGTGTCACATGAGACCGGCATCGATCCCAAGATCGCCGAAAAGCTGGTGCAGATCGCCCACCGCGCCCGGAACCTCAAGGGCCACGGCCTGGACGAAGGCATCTCGACCCGCTTGCTGGTCTATGCCGGCCACCTCATCGCCAAGGGTATCGAGCCCAGAGCGGCCTGCATGATGACGCTCGTTCGCCCTCTCACCGACGACCCGGATATGCGCGATACCCTCGACGCCGCCGTAGCGACGTTTTTCTGACCCCGGCAGACGGCGTCCGCCGCCAAAAAATCCGTGCCGCCGCCCAACGGCGGAGTCGCTCGACGCGCCGCTTTCCACGACATTTCCTCGGCGACACGGTAGAAAACCGGCCTAGGGTGCAACCACTCGGCCTGACACATGTCATACGGGTGTGGCCGATGTCACGTACCCCCTCTCCACTACAGGATGTATTTGCCTGTTCCAGCTCTACCACCGTCGCCAGGACGGTCACCCGGCGTCATCGAACTTGGTGAGTCCAAGAAGGAGTCGAGCAAATGAACACAAGATTTCTTGCCCCCCTATCCGGGCTGGTCCTGCTGGCCGCCTTGGGGGAGGGAACCACGGCGCAGGCCGCCACGCTGCCCGCGCCGGTACCCAACGCGATCGTCAGCGCGTCTTCCTCCTGGGGCACCGCGAGCGATTCCTGGGCCGGATACACCGGCGCCCTGCAAATCTGGGTGCCCGACGCGGTCAGCGGCGGCTGGACCCTGACGTTCCAGTCGGCCGGCCTCGGCCGGCAGGCACAGGCCTCTTCCTTCTGGAACGCCAACGCCGTTTTCGACCCTGTCACCAACACGTTCACCCTCACGTCGCCTTCCTGGGGCGGCGACGTGGCGGCAAACAGCGTCCTTGACGTCGGCTTCAACGCCAGTGGCGCGTTCGACACCTCGGTCGATCTGGCCAACTGCAAATTCAACGGCCAGCCCTGTGTGATCTCGGCCATGACGTCCCAGTCGGCCCAGCAGACCCTGGCCAACCTGAAAGCCGGCTACCAGGGCGGTGGATCGGCCACGCCGACACCCGCACCTTCGGCGACACCGTCCCCGTCTGCAACACCGGTTCCGGTCGCAAGCCCGAAACTGGAAGTGCTGTTTTCCATCAGCAGCTCGTGGGATGGCGGCTACAGCGGCAACGTCGCAGTCAAGAACCTGTCCTCGAAGACTTTGAAGGCCGGAGCCGGCGGCTGGCAGGCCCCGCTGAAATTTCCCGATGCAGCCACTGCCCAGGACGTGTTCAAGAGCGGACCTTGGAACTTTTCTGTCAACATCGCCGGCGACGGTACCGCAACGCTCAAGCCGAAATCCTGGGCGGCGGCCCTGGCGCCCGGCGACGTGGCGGCAAGCGGCTTCAACGGCGGGTCGCCGGCCAATCTGCAGAAGGCAGCCGCTGCGGATTCCACGGTGACGGTGCTGTTCGCACCCTCGGTGCCGAATTCGAACCCGACGCCGACCCCGAATCCGACGGCCACCCCGGCCCCGACTCCGGTGCCGACCACCCCGCCGACCGGAGGCGCCGGCGGGCTGCTGTTCAGTCCCTACAAGGATGTCACCATCTCGATGAACTGGAACAGCAACGTCATGTCGACCGCGGTGACCGGCACGCCGTCGCCGCTCCTGAGCGTGCTGCCGGCCAAGGTACCCGCAGTGACCTGGGCCTTCGCGACCGGCGAGTGCGGCAAGGAGAACTGGGCCGGCATCCAGCCCGATGTCCTGGTCCAGGCCAACCTGCAAGCCTTCGTCGATGCCGGCATCGACTACGTCGTCTCGACCGGCGGCGCGGCGGGCGCTTTCACCTGTTCCAGCGAAGCCGGCATGCGGGCCTTCATCGACCGCTACGCATCGAGCCGCCTGGTGGGCATCGATTTCGACATCGAAGCCGGCCAGAGCCAGGCCGCCATCGCCAGCCTGGTCCGGCAGGTGGCCGCAGTGCAGTCGGACTACCCCAACCTGCGCTTCAGCTTCACCGTGGCCACCTTGGGATCGTCCAACGGAACCGTCACGTCGAACCCCTACGGCGACCTGAACGTCACGGGGTACAACGTGGTCAAGGCGGTGCAGCAGTATGGCATCGCCAACTACACGATCAACCTGATGGTGATGGACTACGGCGCCGCCAACGCCGGCAACTGCGTGGTCGTGAACGGCAAGTGCGACATGGGTCAGACCGCCATCCAGGCGGCCAAGAACCTGAAGGCCAGGTACGGCATTCCTTACGAGCGGATCGAGCTGACCCCGATGATCAGCGTGAACGACGTTTCCGACGAGCTGTTCTCGCTGCAGGACACCGACACCATGGTGCAATGGGCGCTCGCCAACGGCATCGCCGGCCTCCACTTCTGGTCGGCCGACCGCGACACGCCATGCAGCCAAACCTCGGCCTCGCCGACCTGCAGTTCGGTCCCCGGCGTGCCGGCCTGGGGCTACACCAACCGCTTCATCGGCGACCTGGGCCTGTAACGGCCAGCCACGGTTGAAACGATGTCCCAGGGGGAGCGGACGAAAATCCGCTCTCCCTTTTCATTTGCGGCGTCATGACCCAAGCCGGACGCCCTGTTCTCCGTCGCCGGCCTTGAAATTCCGCCGAGCGAAGACCGCTGAACGCCGATCGAGGTTTCCGGCTGCGGCCCGCATGCCTCCGCCCAATGAGGCTGGCCGGCAAGTCAGCAAAGGAATGTAGAATGGTCCGTTTTCACCCGGGGGAGGAATTTCCGTATGCCTCTCCCGCACTCCGGACTTTCGGCTGCGATTCGGAAATCAGCATTGAAAACGACGGCGACGACAGCGTTGGGTCCGGCCGGTGACGAACCGGCGGATTTCGCGCGGGTAAAAGGCGGCATCCGCCGGAGGCTGCTTTTCACCATGCTGGGACTCCTGGTGAGCGGGGTTTTCACGCTCACCGTGGTGGGACTGATCCTGCAGAAGCAGTCGCTGGAGAGTGAATTGGCCAAGCGCGTCGAGTTGATGCGGGCCAATCTGCTGGAACGCGGGACGGCGTTTTCCAAGCTCGTCGAAAACGAAGTCGAAAACGACGTCGCGGCGTTCAACTTCTCCCACATACAGGAAGTCCTGAGTCACTCCCCACAGCTGGACTACGCGATCCTCACCAACACCGAAGGCGTCGCCTTCGTCCACACCCGCTCCCCCGATCTGCAGCAGGAAAAACTCCAGGGCGAGGCCGACCGTTACGCCCTGCGGCAGACTGGCCTGACCCACCGGGAATATCCGGACCAGAACGCCATCGAATTCATCCTGCCCATCCATTTCGGAGCCAAGCCGTGGGGCGTGCTGCGGCTGGGGTTCTCGCTCGAAACGCTGCGGCAGGAAATCGCCAACTCCAGGGCGGAGATCGAAGCAGCGACCCGGCGTGTCGTTCTGCTCGGCACCGGCATCGCCGGCATTTTCATAGTCATTGGCTCGGGCATCGTCGTGCTGGTTTCCAATGCACTGTCGCGTCCGCTGATCCGGCTGACCCGCTCCGTGCGCGCCCTCGCGCGCGGCAACTACGACGACGCCGCCCACCTGCTGGAAACCGAGCTGCCGCAGCGTATGGGACATGCGGCGCCCACCGACGAGATCGGCATCCTCGCCGGTTCGTTCGTCCAGATGGCCGGCGAGATACGCCGCTCCCATGAACAGCTGGAGGAATACAACCGCACACTGGAAGATAAGGTCCGAGTCCGCACCGAGGAACTGGTGGAGGCCTATCGCAAGCAAAAGGAGCTGGAGAACGAAATCCTGCAGGAATCCCTGCGGCTGGCGCGGGACATCCAGATGGGCATGATGTCCACGGCCTTCCCCCGCTTCGCCAAGGGCAGCCCCGTGGACTTGTACGCCATGGTCGACCCCGCGCGCGAGGTCGGTGGGGATTTCTACGATTTCCTGTATTTGGACGGCCGTACCCTGCTGATCGCCATCGGCGACGTCTCCGGCAAGGGGATGGCCGCGGCCTTGTTCATGGTCAAGGTCAAGACGATGATCCGGGCCGTCACTTCCGCCCACGGCTCACCCCGCGAGATCCTGCAGGCTGTGAACCCCGAGCTATGCAGGGAAAACGACGTCGGCATGTTCGTCACGGTATTCCTGGCCACCCTGGATGTGGAAACGGGTCGGCTGGTGTACAGCTATGGCGGCCACAACCGGCCGGTTCTGTTGGGGCGGGACGGCAGCGTGGAGATGCTGACGGGCGACACCGCCGTCGCCTTGGGCGTTTTCGACGACATCGAGTTCAGCGAACAGGAACGGGTGCTGCAGCCGGGCGCCGCCCTGGTGATGTATACCGACGGAGTGAACGAGGCCATGAATGGCGAAAGCGAATTATTTGGCGATTCGCGCCTGCTGGCCGCGCTGCGAGGCAGGACACGCGAGGATGCCAGTGAACTCGTCGACGCGGTCATTTCTCGGGTACGCGCCCACGCCGGCACCGCCGAGCAATCCGACGACATCACACTGATCGCAGTGCGCCGGGCTCCGTCTGCCGGCGTGGCCGTTTGAGGCGGGTGGATGCGCCGTAGCGACCACAGGAACCGGCATCCGGCATGGGCGGCGGCGCTGTGGCTGGCCGCTGCTGGAGCGGCATCCGCAGCGCGGGCAGAACAAGCGCCGGGCGACGCCGATATGGAAGGCGAACTCAAGTTTCTCGAGGCCGAGCGCGACACCTTGGTCACGGCTTCACGCACCAAGGAGCGTACCGACGAATCCATCGCCACCAGCACCGTCATCACTCAAGACCAGATCAGGCGCATGGGCGCCAGGACGCTGTCCGACGCCTTGCGCATCGTGCCAGGCATCGGCATCACCCAGACCGAATTCGGCATCGGTGCCATCGACGTGCGCGGGGTGCGTACCTCCTTTTCCGACAAGGTGCTGATGCTGCTGAACGGCCATCCCCTGGACCAGGACATGGCCAATCCCGGCAGCACCTGGGTCTATGACGACCTGGCCGTCGACACCATCAAGCGCATCGAGGTGGTGCGCGGTTCGGCTTCCGCCCTCTACGGCGCCAACGCCATGATGGCGGTCATCAACATCATCACCGAGGACGCCAAGGACACCCACGGCGTCCGTGCCTCGGCAGGTTACGGCAACTACGACACCCAGCAGTACCGGCTTTCGGCCGGCCAGCGGTTCGACAACGGCGAGGCCGTGGTGCACTTCAACTACCGGGGTACCAACGGCCTGCCGCGCAACGCGGGAGGAACCCAACGGGCGGTGACAGGGCCGGAAAAACGCTACGACCTGGAATGGCAGCTGGGGTATGAGGGTTTCAAGCTGGACGGCCGCTATATCGGCAAACGGCTCGACCCTTACGTCAGCCCGTTCGATCTGAACGCGGTCACCCAGAACAACCAGTACGACAACTACTTTCTGCGCCTCAGCCGGGACTGGACCGTGCGCGAGGACTTGAGCCTCAGCACCCAGCTCTATTACGATTCCTTCGACAGCAGCTACACGGGCACCGCCGGTGCCGGCTCGCGTCTCAATCCGCTGATCGCCTCCTGGGGCGGCGGCTCGAACGATTCCCGCACCGGGGGCGAGGTGCAGGCCAATTACCGGGTTTCCCGCAACAACAGCCTGATCGGCGGCGTCGCGCTGGCTCGGGAAGCGTACGACAATCCGTCCTATCGCCAAACGGTACCCTACAATCCCGATTTCAATATCAAGGCCACCAGTTCCGACATGTCGCGCACGCGCTGGAGCGTCTATCTGCAGGACATGTGGGAGGTCTGGCACAGCCTGCACCTGAGTCTGGGCGCGCGCTACGATCACTACAGCGACTTCGGCGGCACCTTCAACCCGCGCATGGGCTTCAACTGGGAGTTCGTCCGCGATTACTCCCTGAAGTTCTCCTACGGCACCGCCTACCGCGCGCCGGTGCTGGGAGAAATGGACCCCTACACCAACGTTCTGGCCATCGGCAATCCCAACCTGGACCCGGAACGGGAGCAAACCTTCGAAACCGGCCTCGTGGCGCACCCCTTGCGCGGGCTCACCACCCAGGCGGTGTATTTCCACAGCCGCATCGCCGACATGATCGACGCGGTACGGTACTGTCCGGCGCCCGGCGCCTGTCCCAAGAGCGAGGTCTTCCCCAACTTCAAGCGGTACGAAAACCAGGGCACGCTCGTCACCGACGGGGTGGAATGGGAGGGGCGCTACGATTTCCAGGGAGCCGATCACGGCAGCTATCTGCTGGCCAATTACACCTACCAGAACCCGCTGCTGAACGGGCAGACTGCGCCGGCCGTGCCGCACAGCCGGGTGAACCTCATCGCCAACTGGCGCTTCGACCGCCACTGGAACGGCTTCGCCAACCTGCTTTACAACGGCGCGGTCGCGGGCGATTCCTCGGTGTCTCCGGCTTCGCCGGATCTCGGCAGCTACGCGCTGCTCAACCTCAGCGTCCTCAACCAGGGCCAGCTCGTCAACGGCCTGGACATGGGCCTGACCGTCTACAACCTGCTCGGCAAGCAATACGCCGATCCCGGCGACTTCTCGGTGCCGGGCCGGACCTTTTACGGCCACATGAGTCTGCGGTTCTAGTCATGGCAGCCGAATCCAAGCACCGTACCCGATGGCTCCGGCGGCGCGCGTGGACGGCGGCTGCATTGTGCTGTGCCGCGGCGACCGCGCCGGCCGAAGACGCGGTGTTTTTTTTCAATCCCGAGAGCAGCATCGACAGCTATGCCATGCTCAAGACCGCGTTCGACACCTACCTCGCCCCGCTCGGACCCTACGTATTCCAGCCCTTCAACGTCCGGGCGACTTTCGAGCAGGCATTGGGGCAGAATTCGCGCGGCGTCTACATGCTCTCCGGCTGGCATTACGGCGAGATCAAGGGCCGCCAATCCCTGGACGCCGTGCTGGTCGGGGTCTCCAAGGGCGCGTTCCTGCAGCGCAAGATTCTTTCCGCCAAGGACGTGGCCGACGTGTCTGCCCTTAAAGGCGTGACCGTCGCCGGGACCGGCAGCGAGGACTACCTGCGAACCCTGCTGAAGCAGACGCTGGGGCCGGAGCGTCACGCCCTGGTCGACAGCTTCAAGGTGCTGAGCGTGCCCAAGGACATCGACGCGCTCATGGCCGTGAGCTTCGGCATGGCACAGGCCGCGATTTCCTCCGAAGCCAGCCTGCAGAAGCTGGCCGCGATCAATCCCAAGCAGCACAGCCAGCTGAAACCCTTGGCACAGAGCGAGAAGGCCTTCCTGCTGATCGCCACGGTTCCCCGCTCGTTCCGGCAGGAAGGCGCGCCCCTGGTCGAGATATTGGAAGACATGGACAAAAAGCCCGAGGGCGTCACCAACCTCAAGCTCCTCGGACTGGACGGCTGGAAGCGCGTCGAAACGCTGGAAGCGCCTTATTCCACCCAATTGCGCGCGCCGTGACCGCCATGTGCCGACGACACCCGCTAACGAAATGGGGTTTGCTGCTGGGGGCTCTGCTGACGCCTGCCGCCGTAACAGGGCAGGAGCCCGCCGGCAAGATCGTCGTGCTCAACACGGCCCGTTCGGTCGACCGCTACCGTCTGACCGAGGAGGAGTTCCGCCGGCAGATGGGAGGGCAGACCATCATCGACGTCAACCTGGAGGAGTCGGATCTCGATGCGGCGGGCCTGAACGACCTGATAGCGCGCGAACACCCCGACTTGGTTTACAGCATCGGCTCCCAGGCCTTCCACCTGGCCGGCGCCGCCGCGGGCGGCGCGCCGCAACTGTTCTCATCCGTCATCAACTGGCAACGGTTCCCGCAGCGGGCCGGCGTTTACGGCATCGCCAACGAGCTGTCGCTGTCCCAGGAACTGTCGCTGCTGCGCTATCTGTTGCCGAAGGCGGTCCGGGTCGGCGTCCTGTTCGACCCGAAATTCAACCGCGAACGGATCGCCGAAGCCAAGGCCTATTCCAAGGATGTGGGATTGACGCTGGTGGAGAAGTCCATCGACAACCCGGTCAACGACGAGGTGGACGACGCCTTGCTGGAACTCCTGCCACAGATCGACATCCTCTGGCTCGTTTCCGATCCCGGCATCTTGACGGACCGGGACAGGGTGGAAGGCATCTTCCAGGCAGCGGACGAAGCCGGCAAGCCGGTCTACGCCTACAGCGAGGTATTCATCGGCTTCGGCGCCAGCCTGGTGGCGGCCCCGGACATTCCCACCATAGGCCGCCAGGCGGCCACCTTGGCCCAGTCCCTTTTGCGCAAGGAAGAACCGGCGGCAGCGGTGCAGTTTCCGGCCGGCTCCAACATCATCCTCGATGCCTGCCATCTGGCCAAACTGAATACCGAATACAACCCGGATGCCCTGGATTCGGTCAACCGCCTGCTCGAATGCCACTGAGCCGTTTCGAGCAGGGCCCTGGAGCATCGGGAGTGGGCCGCTCGCCGAGAGCGGTTGGCGTGATCTCGCTGCTCTCCCATGGCCCCCGTCAAGAAAGGCGATGTCATTGAAGGCACGCGCGGCACGGAAATACGAGGCGACGACGCCCCTTGGAGCCTTTGCTGTCCTCGCCCTTTCCAGTAAGCTGCCTGACAATGGTATCCGAGACCAGTGAGGCCCCCATGAGCTTGAACTTGAGCGACTACCAAGAACATCTCGAACGACTCGATCCTCGCGTCAAGGACACGCTGGAGGCGAGCTTCCACGAAGCCGCACGGGTCATGTCGCCGGGCGCCCTCAAGAACTACATCGAGGGCGCGCGGGCCTTGTCGGAACTCGGGCGCGGCGCAGAGCTGGTGCTGGCCTATGTCCAGCAGATGCCGCTGGTGTGCAAGGAGGTCGGCGACGAGGTGATCGCGGACGTCGTCAGCGGCGTGATGAAACTGGCGTCCATGGTCAGCGGGGCGGTGATCGAGCGGCTGTTCGACAGCCTTCCCACCGCAGCCCGGCGGCTGGGCGACGGCGAGCTTTTGCGGCAGTACCTCGGCCTGATCCACCAGCTTTCCGCCAAGGCACCGCGGGGCCTGCGACCGATGCTGGACCACCTCGACCCGCTGTTCGACAAACTGACCCTGGGGGGACTGCGGCGCTGGGCATTGTGGGGCGCTCAGGCCCATGCCCGCGACTTCGAGACCCTGGCAAAATACTTCGCCCTGGAGACTGCCGACAGCCTGGCGGTGCTACAGCAGGAGCGGCGCGGCACCCTGTTCGTCGACACCCAGCGCAAGCTCAACTTCTACCTGCGCGCGCTGTGGGGCCGGGATTTCTACCTGCGCCCCACCTCTGGCGATTTCGAGACGCGCGAAGGCTACAAACCGTACATCGAACACGGGGTGATCTTCGTGCCCGATGCGTACGACGACTTCGGCCCGGTATCGGGCAAGGAACTCTACCGGGCAACCGCCGCCCATGCCGCCGCCCACCTGGCTTACACCATCCGCCCGCTGTCCGCGGAGCAACTGACGCCGGTGCAGATGTTCCTGATCGGTCTGTTCGAGGACGCCCGCGTCGAGGCGCTGGCGATCCGCGAATTCCCCGGGCTCAAACAGCTCTGGGCGCCTTTGTTCGAAGCCGCCCTCGGCAGCGACCGCAACGCCGACCCGATGGTACTCTGGCTGGAGCGGCTGGCTCACGCTCTGCTCGATGAACGGATAGGAGCCGACGATCCGATCGTGGCCGAGCTGCGCGAATCCTTCCATGCCGCGCTGGCCAAGGATCCGGCCGACAACCGGCTGAGCTGGGACCTGGGCGTCACCCTCTCCAACCGCCTCAAGGACCGGTGGGGCCTGCCCTCGCTGCGCGTCCTGGAAAGCTTCGGCGTGCCGTACCGGGACGACAACCGCTTCCTCTGGACCTTCGGCGAGACCGAATGGGCCGAGGCCGACCACATCGCCGCCGGCCAGCGCCAGGTACGCAGGAAGGTATCCCTGATGGAGATGATCGACGAGATCGATTGCGAACTGGCCGGGGACGACGCCCAGGAAATCTGGACCCTGGAAACACCGTTCTATCTCGATCAGGAAGGCTGCACCATCAACGAACTGGAAGGCAAGGAACCGGTCAGCGACCCTTACCACTATCCGGAATGGGACTACCAGGTCCAGTTGCACCGCCCCAACTGGGCCACCGTGCTGGAGCGGCGCCAGGCCAAGGACGACCCGGCTCTCGTCGAACGGGTCCTGCTCGAATACAAGCCCGTCGCCAGCCGCCTCAAGCACATCATCGACGCCCTGCAGCCGCAGGGTGTGATCCGCCAACGGCGGCGGGAAGACGGCGACGAGATCGACCTGAACGCCGCCATCCGGGCCATGATCGACATCCGCATGGGCGAGATGCCCGACCCCCGCATCAACATCCGCACGATCCGCAAGACCCGCGACCTCGCGGTACTGCTGCTGCTCGACTTGTCGGAATCCACCAACGAAACCTTGCCCGGCAGCGATCGGCCAATCATTCAGCTGGCACGCGAGGCCTGCACCCTGCTGGCCTGGGCCATCGACGGCATCGGCGATCCCTTCGCCATCCACGGCTTCGCCTCCGACGGCCGCCACGACGTGCAGTACTACCGCTTCAAGGATTTCGACCAGCCTTTCGACGACCAGGCCAAGTCCCGTATCGCCGGGATGAAGGGCGGGCTGTCCACCCGGATGGGCGCCGCCATGCGGCATGCCGCGCACCATCTGCGACATCGGCCCCAGCAGAGGAAATTGCTGCTCCTGGTCAGCGACGGCGAACCGGCCGACATCGACGAGCGCGACCCGCAGTATCTCCGCCTCGACACCAAGAAGGCAGTCGAGGAACTGGCCTCCTCGGGCATCATGACCTACTGCCTGACGCTGGACCCGGATGCCGACGCTTACGTCTCCCGGATTTTCGGCCCCAACCGCTATACGGTCGTGGACCGCGTCCAGCGCCTGCCCGAACGGCTGCCCATGCTGTTCGCCGGCCTGACGGCCTGAAAAAAACCCCGGCGCGGCGAAGCCGACGACTCCATCGTTCGGATCGAGATCATTTGAGAGCGAAAAACAATGGAAGTTCTAGTAAATTACTCTCGCCACGCATGGCTGATCGCGGACCGGGCCGGTCAAACGCCCGCGGAATGAAACCTGCCGACCAAAGAAAAGAATAATGGAACCGCTCAAACACCCGCCATACGGCATCCCTTCTCGTCCCTTCCGCCCGGACCGTTGCGGCGCCGAGTGAAACCAGCGACTGCCGGTCCCGGGCCATGTCCAAGGGGATGCGGACACGCCCACTGGCATAGATCACGCGGACCGGATGGCCCGCGAAGCCAGGCGTGCGCCCACCGAAACCTCTCAGTGGCAGCCCCATGTTCTTCAATTACCGCGGCTTTCTGAAAGCCCTGCGCCTGGCGTTGTTCCAGCGGCCCTTCCGGCTCAGACGCTGGTTCTACGTGCTGCTTTTTTCCGCCTTGTACCTCGCCTTCGTGGCTTTCGTGGCGCTCGGCCGCCTGCTGGATCACGTCTTTTTCCCCGGCTTCAGAAAAACCAGCGTCGAACGGCCGGTATTCGTGATCGCCCCGCCCCGGAGCGGGACCTCCTTCCTGCAGCGTGTGCTCTGCGCGGACGAGCAGCGCTTCGTGCACTGGAAGATGTACCAGACCATTTTTCCGAGCATCTGTTTTCAGGCCGTCTTCAACGGTCTGGCCTGGATCGACACCAAGTGCGGCGGCGTGATCCGGTGCCTGATGCAAGGCTGTGAGCGGAAGTGGTTCGGCGGCTGGGACGAGATGCACCGGATGCGCCTGGACCAGCCGGAGGAAGACCAGGCGCTGTTCCTCTACGCGTTCGCTTCCGAGGCGATCTTCATGCTGTTTCCTTTCGTGGAGCCGCTTTGGGAGGTGGGCTTTCCCGATGCCCTTCCGCCGGCATCCCGCCGCAAGCTGATGGCCTATTACCGTTCCTGCATGCAGCGCCATGTCTACGCCAACGGCGGCGGGCGCACCCTGCTGGTCAAGTCGACCCATGCTTCGGGCGCCATCGAGTCGATCGCAGAGGAGTTTCCGGATGCCCGATTCATCACCATCGTTCGTCACCCGGACGAAGCCATCCCGTCCCACGTCAGCCTGTTCGTTCCGGTCTGGCAGACCCATTCGCCGGAAATCGAAAGGGACGGGGCCGAGTCGAAAGCCTACGCCGCCCTGGCAGTCGAATGGTACCGGCATCTGGACCGGTTCCGCGCGCGGGTGGAGCCCGCCAATTATTACTGCATCGACTACCGCGATCTCCGGGCCGATCCGGGCCGCACGGTCGCCGCCCTTTACCGCCACTTCGGCTGGAACGTGACCGGATCCTACCGGGCGGTGCTGCAGGACTTCACCGAGCGGCAGCGCACCTTCCAGAGCACCCATCGCTATTCGCTGGAGGAATTCGGGCTGTCGAAACAGTGGATACGCCAGGAGCTGGGGCCGGTGATCGAAAGCCACGGCCTGGACGGAGAGGAGACCTCCAGCCAGAAGCCGCAGACGGAAAGCCTAGGGCAGACGCTTGTTCCAGGCGGGCACCGGCGATCCTCGGCGTTCGGCCAGCAAGCGGTAATACGCGGCATGCAGGAGCCCCAGGAGGATCAGGGCGAGCCCGTCGGCCACCACCACCGCCACCGCCTGCGTGCCGGCGAAGCTCTCGACGGCGACGATGATGGCCAGGGCGATGTTGCGGTTGGCTGTGCCGAATGCGATCACTCGCCTGCCCTGTGAGTCCGGCCCGCCGAAGGCGTAGCCCAGCCAGAACGACAGTTCTCCCGCCAGAACGAAGGCCAGCAGGGGTTTCCACCCGGTCGCGAGGAGGGTCCCGGATTCGATCCAGGTCACGAATGCCAGGGACACGGCTCCCGCCGCCTCCGCCAGGATATCCAGAGGCCGGACCAGATGGCCGGCCAAGCCGGGGAGTCCGAACCTGAGCGCCATGCCTGCGATGAGCGGCATGCTGACGGTGCAGAACAGCACCGCCAGAAGATTCGGATAATTGAACCTGAGCGTGGCGCCACCGCCCAGCGCCGCGAAACCGGCATCGAAAGCCAGCGGCGTGAGGACAATGGCGAACACGGGAAAAATCGCGGTCAAACCGGCCGCCAGCGCCAGATCGCCCCGCGCCATCTTAACGAAGACCGGCACAACCGGGGCGAAGGGTGCGGCGGCCAGCAAGAGCATCCCGGCCGCATATTCCGGCGGAAGAGCGAAGCCACGCGCCAGACCATAAGCCAGGAGGGGAACCGCGATGAAATTGAGCGGCAGTACGACGGACCAACGGCAGCCTCGAATCGCCGACACGACGGCTGCGACTTCGAGCCGCAGACCGACCGCCAGCAGCAGCCCTCCCAGGGAAGCCATGGTCAGGCCGCGGATCAGAAACTCAGGCTGTATCGGAAGAGTTTGGGGCACGGAAGATGAGAGGAAAAGGCAGAATCTGGCACCGTCTTTCCTGGCGGCTGGAATACCATTTCAATCGACGGCGGAACGAACACGCTAAAAGAATTTGAATATGAAACGCGCGCGAAGCCTATTAGATGGGGGTTTTCGGACCCACGGCCGACATACTTTCTTTTGGACGGCCAAAAGAAAGTACGCAAAGAAAAACCGCCCGGAGGCCGCGAAAGCTTCCTGCGCTTCTCGCTTTCGACGAGGGGCCATCGAAGGGGCTCCTGCCCCTCCATGGACGAGCCGCTTCCTTGCGGCTCCCCTTCGGGCTGTCCTCGCCGAAAGCTGCGATGCTCGGCGCGGCCTAACGGGATAGCTCAAAAAGGAGGCACGTTTTGATCACGCGAAAAATACGCCTGCGGACCCGCATCGACCGCCTGTTGTCCGTCTGGTTCTATTTTTCGATGCGCCATGCCGTGGCGGTGATCGCTTTTTCGATCCTCGCCGCCATAGCCGCCGTAAACTACACGATCCACAACCTCCGCATCAACACCTATCCCGGCAATGTGCTGTCGGACGAACTGCCGTGGCGTCAGGACAAACTGGCCTACGAAAGGGCCTTCCCGCAGTTCCGCGATTCCATCGTCATCGTCCTCGACGCTCCGACGCCGGACCAGGCGCGGGATGCGGCGGCCAGGCTCTATCACCGGCTGCGCGAGGATTCCGCCCAGTTCGAATGGGTGTTCTATCCACCGGAAAGCGGGTTCTTCCGCGAGAACGGCCTGCTGTTCGACGACGCCGCGGACCTGGAAAAAATGTCCGATCACCTGGCCAGGGTACAGCCATTCCTGGCGGAGGTGTCCGCCGACCGGAGCCTCCGCGGGGTGTTCTCGCTCCTGGAGCGGGCCCTGCGCACCGGCGAGGACAAGGACATCGATTTCGCCGCCGTGTTCGGCCGCCTCGCCGCGGCGCTCCGCGGCTATCTGGACGGCGCCGGAACGCCCCTGTCCTGGATCGAACTGATGGCCGGCGAGGACGCCAAGCCCGCCGACAGGCGCGTGCTGCTGGAGGTCATGCCGCGGATCGAATACAGCTCGCTGGCGCCCGGCGAAAATCTCATGGCGGCGATCCGCCAGACCGGCAAGGAACTGCGCCTGGAAGAAAGCGGCGTCGCGATGCGGCTCACCGGTGCCGCCGCCCTGTCCGTGGACGAACTCAAGAGCGCCAGCATCGGCGCCCAGATGGCGAGCCTCGGTTCGTTCCTGGGAGTCAGCCTGGTCATGCTGATCGGGTTGCGGTCGCTGTGGCTGGTGCTGGCGGTGCAGATCGGCCTGGTGCTCGGACTGATCTTCACCGCTGCCTTCGCCGCCCTGGCGCTCGGCCAGCTCAATCTGATCTCGGTCGCCTTCTCCGTCATGTACATCGGCATCGGCGCCGATTACGCCATTTATCTGAGCCTGCGCTACCGCGAGCTGGCCTGCCGCTCGCACAACCATCGCAGCGCCCTGAAACGCGCCGTCCGCCACGTCGGCGGATCGCTGGAAATCGGCACCCTGACCACCGCCGTCGGCTTCTTCTGCTTCGTACCCACCAGCTACCGGGGGGTCGCCGAGCTGGGGATCATTTCCGGCGCCGGCATGTTCATCAGCCTGCTGGTGACACTCGCCATCCTCCCGGCTTTCCTCGGCCTCCGACGCCCTTCACGTTACCTCGGCCCCCATGCGGGGCATGAGGAACCGCCGCGCTGGCAGCGGACTCTCCTGACTTTTCCGCTGCGCCATTCGCGGGGCGTTCTGGTCGCCGCGGCCATCGTCGCCGCCCTCGCCTTCGTGCCACTGAAGTCGGCCCGCTTCGACCAGAACCCGCTCAACCTCCAGGACCCCTCTGCCGAATCGGTCCGGACCTTCCGCGAACTGCTGGCCGACGGCTCCAATTCACCCTGGTTCCTGGCGGCGCTGGCCAAGGATGGCGGAGAAGCGGCGGCCATGAAGCAGCGGCTGGAAAGGCTGCCGGTGGTGGACAAGGTTCTGACGCTCGAGGATTTCGTGCCGGAAGACCAGGACGAAAAACTGGACCTGATCGACCAGATGGCGCTGACCCTGGGACCGCAGCCGGCATCGGGCGCCAGCAAGCCGCGGCCCGCGCCCGACGAGGAGGCCGCGGCCGTGCGCGGGTTCCTGGCGACCCTCACGGCTCACCTCTCGGCCCACCCCGACGCCGCCGACGCGCCGGCCGGCTTCCGCCTCGCGGCGGAACAGGCCCGGCTGGCCGAACGCATCCAGTCCACACAGGGCGAGGCCCGAACCGAAACCGTGGCGCGGATATCCCAGATCCTGGTGGACGGGCTCGACGGCCAGTTGGACCGGCTGGCGGACGCCCTGAAGGCCCGCCGGGTCGATATCGGCGACCTGCCGGACGACTTCCGCTCCCGCTGGATCACCAAGGATGGCATACGGCGGGTCGAAATCCGGCCGAAAGAGGACCTGCACGACCCGCAAGCCATGCGCCGTTTCGTGGACCAGGTCCGGCAGGTGGTGCCGCATGCCACGGGGGTGCCGGTGCTGTTCCTGGAATCCGGCGACGCCGTGGTGACGGCCTTCCTGCAGGCTTTCGCCTACGCCATCGTGGCGATCACCGTGATCCTGTTCCTGACCATGGAGAAAAAGATCGACGTGGCGCTGGTCCTGCTCCCGCTGCTGCTGGCCTCCCTGCTGACGGGAGCGGCCATGGCGCTGGCGAGAATCCCCTTCAACTTCGCCAACATCATCGCCCTGCCGCTGGTGTTCGGCATGGGGGTGGACAACTGCATCCACATGGTCCACCGCTTCCGCACCGCGCCGCCGAAGGACGGCATCCTCCTGCACACCAGCACCGCCCTGGCCGTCGTGCTGAGCGCGCTCACCAACATCAGCGGCTTCGGCAACCTCGCGGTGTCGCCCCATCTCGGCATGGCCAGCATGGGGATCATGCTGAGCATCGGCATCCTCGCCACGCTCTTGTGCAGCATGATCGTGCTGCCGGCGTTGCTGGCGCAGACGGAGCATCTGGGCCGGTTGAAACGATTTCCTTGCGATCGACTCCATGGGGAGACTCCCGGCCCAGCATGAACCAGCGGCCGATCTGCCGAACAGGAGCAAAACATGCGCAAGATCCTCGTTCGGGCCGAATGGGACGACCAGGCGAAAATCTGGATAGCGACGTCCGACAACGCAGCAGGGCACGCCGGAAGCCGGGATCACGACGCACGGCTGGCGGCGAGCGCCATCCGGACCAGTTCGGTGAGACGGCGGACGCCAGTCTTCTGGCGGATATGCTGGATATGGGAGCGGACCGTGGCGACGCTGACGCGCAAGCCAGCCGCGATCGCCTCTGGCGTCGCTTCTTCCATCAGCCCAAGCAGCACGGATTGCTCCGCCGCCGTCAGATGAAACAGCCCACAGAACGACCGCAGCGAATCCTTGTTGATTCCACGGCAATTGTCGATCACCACCAGATAGCGCGCACGCAGCGATGGCAACCCTGGCACGAAGACTTCGCTCAGCGGGGCGACCAAGGCGCTGAGTGTTTCCCCAGCCTCACCCGGCTTGGCCAGGGTGAAGGCGATTCGTGTGTGCCGGCCCTGATCCGCCAGATTCAGCGCTTCGTCGAAAGCTGGGCAGGCGCGCGTGCCCAGGCCGATGACCCGGCCATGGCGGATCCTGACCGCCGTCGGCATGGCATTGAGCAGTCGCTCGGCTGCAGGATTGCCCTGCAGAATCCTGCAGCCTGCGTCGAGCAGGAACACCGCCTGACTGAGCCAAGCGACGACCGCTTCGTTGAGGTCGCGGCCTCTCTCCAGTAGCCCCAGCCGAAACGCAATCCTGAAGGCCCGGTTGAGATGCCGTGAAACACTTTGCAGTTTCCTGCGGTCAGACTCATCGAAACCCTCCGAGCCCACGCCGCGGAAATAGCAAAGTACGACGTGCGGCATATCGGACTTGGCATCCCATAGATTGCTGCAAAGCACATCGCCGATGTCCTGACCGACCAGCCAGTCGTTGTAGAAGGCACTGCGGACTAGTTCCCGCCGCTCCACCAGCATGCTGCCGGCGAGCGTGTGGCCACCCTCGGCCAGGTTCTTGTCACGCGCCGCCTGCACCCAGATGTCGCGCTCGCCCCAGTAAGCCTGGTAGTTTTGACCGTAATCGCTTGGAATGTTGTAGCTCAGCAGGAAGGGGTTGGCGTAGTCGGTCAGTTTGAATCCGATCAGATTGAAGGCGCTGGCGTCGAGGTGGATACGCAGCTGATCGAGCGTTTTCTGCCAGCTCTCCGGATTCAGGGCGGACTCGTAGATGGCCTGAACCAGCTCGTCGTAAGCCGCTCCGCCCCAGCCCTCGGAGAACGCGGTTTCCGGCTTTGAATATTTCCCACTCATAAGGCCTTCCGCATGAGACGCCCGATTTGCCCGAATGGATCGAAAGCGCCTGACTGGTCAGCCCCTGATCCGAACCGGAGCCTATTACACTACTTTTTCTGCTGTTCCTTCTATCCGAAAAAGCGCGCGCCTCATCCGAACGCCGCTGGCGGACCGCCTTCGGCATCGCCCTACAGCCCGAAAAGCGCGGCGAAGCCGGGATAAATACCGGGACTCCGCTCGAAATCGTGCAGCACGCCGAACCTGTGGGCCGGGTCGATCCGGTACACCGTGCCGATGTTGGAGCGGCCACCATTCGCGGTGGTGCCGTAGAGCGCGCCATCCGGGCCGACCGTGATGCCAGCGTAGGGATACGCCCCTTGGAGCAGGTCGAATTCGTGCAGAATCCCGCAACGGCCATCGGCGCCGATGCAGTATACGGTCCCGGCGCCCGCCCGGCCGCCGCCACGCGTGGCACCGTACAGTCCTCCCTCGCCGAACGTCACGGCGGCGAAGGGCTGGGCTCCGTTCTTTCCGTCGAAATGGTGCAGCACGCCGAAACGACCATCGGGGAGGAGACGGTAGATCGTACCGGCGTTCGAACGTCCGCCGCCGACGGTCGTGCCATAGAACGCGCCGTCCGGACCGGCGATCAGGCCGGCGTAGGGGCAGGCGCCGCGTTTGAGGTCGAAAGCGTGTACGACGCCGAAACGGCCGCCCGGCTCGATCCGATACACCAGACCGGCCCCCCGGTCTCCGCCGCTCCAGGCGGTGCCGTAGAAGGTTCCGTCCGGCGCGAAGACCGGGGCGCCGTAGGGGTTGGCGCCGGCGGTTCCGTCGAAATGATGCAGTACGCCGAAGCCGCCGTCGGGATGGATCCGGTAGACGGCGCCCCGGCCGGCATGGGCGCCGGTCCAGGCCGCGCCGTACAAGGCCCCATCCGGCCCCGGCGTGACCGGCGCATACAGGTTCGCTCCGTGCATGCGCTCGAAGTCGTGCAGGAGGCTAAAGCGCCCGACCGGGTCGATCCGGTAGACCGTACCCTGGTCCGATTCGCCGCCATTGACAGTGGTACCGTACAGCGTGCCGTCGGGGCCGAAGGTCGGAGCGGCGTAAGGGTTCGCCCCCTGCGCACCGTCGAAGTCGTGCAGCACGCGGAAGGCGCCGTCCAGACCGAGCCGGAACACCGTGCCGCGGTCGGCGCTGCCGCCGCGCCAGGTCGTCCCGTACAACGCGCCGTCCGGGCCGAAAGTTGCCGCAGCATAGGGATGCGCGCCGCGCGCCATGTCGAAGTCGCGGCAGGCGCGTTGGTGAGGAATACCCGGCCCGGCATTCGCGGAATGACCGGTGTTCATGGCAAGGCCCAGGAAGCTTGCGGACCATCCGCTTCGCAAACGGCCAGCCCCACCGAAACCCCGACGGAAATTGCGGAGCCTGAAAGTTTGACAGCAGACATGTTCATCTCTCCGTTCAAGGTGTTTTCTCCATCGTTGCCGGGTTCTTCCCGATCTTCGACTTTGTGTGACGGGGCCTTGGCGAAATCCTGCAAAGGCACAGGGCAGGTGCGTAAGGCGATCCGCCGATACGCCAGGCAAAGGTGCCGTTTCGGCACGGCCTTCATCACTCCAACAAGCCCGGCGCATCGATCACCGGGCCTCCACTGGTTTGGGCGCTAACCTATCATCGGGTTCTTGCGTGGCACATCATCAATAGTGATGATGATTTTTCCGAAGAATTGTGATATCTACCTACCGAGTCGGCGCTTTTCCATGCCGCCATACCACCGGCCAGTACTCACATAAGAACAACAACGGAGCATCGCCCAGTGGGCCAGCGGACCGGGATCATCGCGTTGCTGGCGGCTTTGACGTGTCTGCCGGCCGTGGCCGAGGACAAGAAAAAGCCCGTCAAGAAAAAGAAAGGCGGGCAGGAATCCATCGTCCACCTGAGCCCGCTGGTGGTGTCCGGTACCCAGGATTACCCCTTCGGCCACCAGACCGACGAGCACGCCGTCACCGCCCTCGACAACCAGGCGCTGGTCCGCTCCGGCAAACGCGGGCTGGGAGATGTGCTGCAGGGGTTTCCGAGCCTCAACATGGTGTCGGTACCCGCCGGCGGGGTGACCTCCTTCACCCTGCGCGGCGCCAGCGGCTACGGGCTGATCCAGATCGACGGCATCCCCCTGCCGATGAGCAACACCGGCCAGTTCAACCTCGCCGGGATGCCCGCGGAAGCCTTCGAGAACACCGAGATGGTCCGCGGCTCCGGCGCCGTGCTCTACGGCAGCCATGCCTTGGGCGGCCTGATCCGGCTGTCGACCCGCGACCTGCTCGCCACCACCGGCTCGGCCCACGTCGAAGGCGGCAGTTTCGGCGCCCTGCGCGACACCGTGGCGGGCAGTTGGGCCGGCGAACAGAGCCGGATCAGCGGGACCTACAGCCGGGACGATTTCTTCGACGGCACGCCCTACGTCAACCCGCGGTTCGGGGACGGCTACCGCAAGCCGGCCAACGCCAGCCTCGCCACCCTGCGCGGCAGCACCAAACTGGGCGATACGGGGGAATCCGAAAGCAGCCTGGTGTATTCCAACTCCCACAGCGGCTACGGCAAGTACGTCCTCACGCCGGAACACGTCCTCGATTTCGTGGACGACCCCAACGCCTTCATCAACCAGGAAACCTGGCTGGCGCAGAACCGCAGCCGGATCGCGCTCCACGAGCACTGGCAGAGCGGGCTGCAATTCGGCTTCACCCAGCAGCAGAAGACGGTGCGCTCCGGCGTCACGGATAGCGGCATGCTCAGCCACACCTATCTGGCGCGCTGGGAGAACCTGCACCAGTGGATCACGCCGGACACCGGCACCTGGCACCTGGCACCTGACCTGGGGCGGCGAAGGCTGGTACGAGGACGGCTCCACGCCGGACGGCCGATACCGCAGCCAGCGCGCCACCGGTGCCGCCGTCGGGCGCCTGGAAATGAAGTCCGACCGCTACTCGGGCGTGGTCGGCTTCCGCACCGACAGCTACGAGCAGTACGGCGTCCACACCACTTTCCACGCCGGCAGCCAGTACCGGATTCTGCCCGAATTCGCGGTCTTCGCGGACGGCGGCATCGGCTACCGTCTGCCCAGCTTCCCGGAGCTGCTCACGCCCTTCATCGGCAACCCCGAACTGCGCCCCGAGCATGGCGCCAGCGGCCAGGCCGGGTTCAACTGGGACGTGACTGGCTCGACCCAGCTTTCGCTGACCGGCTACTACAACCGCTTCGACGACCTGATCATCCTGGCCCGGCTGCCCATCGGCCTCTACCGCTCGGAAAACATCCCCCGCACCCGCATCATGGGCCTGGAGATGCAAGGCGCCACGGCCTGGAACGCGCAATTCAGCAGCGGCATCGACTACACCCTGACTTCGAACGAAAACCTGGACACCGGCGACCCGCTGCCGCACCGCCCCGACAACATCGGCCGTTTCTGGACCGAATGGCGCGGCCAGACTTGGCCCCTGCGCCTCTGGACCGAAGCCATCTACCGCGGCCCGAGCTACTCCGACGGCCGCAACATCTACATGGACGACGCCCTGCTCATCAACATGACGCTGAACTACGTCGTCGATCCCCGCCTCACCCTCTACGTCCGCGGCGAAAACATCACCAACAACCAGACCTCCGATACCTACATCCTCGGCGTCCCCGGCGCCGCGGTGTATGGAGGGATACGGGCGGGTCTGCCTTGACGGGGTTCGATTATTTCACTTCGGGCCCCTGCCCGTTCGATGACCGGCTTTCCAACGGCCCCGTCAGCTATGGCCATCCATCGCTTGAACCAGGGATTTCAATCGCCCCGCGATCTCTACCGGATGAGCCGGCGCCGGTGACAGCCTGCGTAACGCTTCCGGCAGGCGACCGAGCTGTTCCATCGCATGGGATCGGAGGGTCTGCAAAGGCGGGCTTGCTGCGAGTCGGCGGCCGCCGCGCATCACCGGGCGCAGCAGCGGTTCGCCGGGCTGCGCGTCGTCGACCAACGTCAGGCTGTCCCGCTGCATTTTCCCCTCGGCGTCGTAATACCGGTAAACCTGTTTCCGGCCAGGCCAGGTCGCCTTGCCTTCCGAACGCTTGCGCCGGGGGATGCCGGCGTATTCCTGGAGTTTGTAGGCGCAGTCGAGATAGGGTGCGTCGGACGAGGTATCCATGCGGGTGCCGATGCCGTAGCCGTCGATCGGCACGGCTTCCACGGTGTGCGCGGCCAGGAGGTATTCGTCGAGGCTGCCGCTGGCGAAGATGCTGACCTGGCCGAGGCCGCCGCGGTCGAGGATACGCCGGACCCGGCGGGCGTGCTCGGCCAGGTCGCCGCTGTCCAGGCGCACGCCCTGGATGCGGATTCCTTTGGCAGCCAGGCGTTCGGCCAGGGGGATGAGCTTTTCCGCTGCGGCTTCGGTGTCGTAGGTGTCGATCAGCAGCACCAGGTTGTCCGGCTGGGCGAGGGCGAAATGCTCGAAGGCGGTGAGTTCGTCGTCGTGGGCCTGGATGAAGGAATGGGCCATGGTGCCGTACAGCGGGAAGTCCCAAATCCGGCCGGCAAGTACGTCGGAAGTGCCGGCGAACCCGGCGAGGCAGGCGGCGCGGGCCGCCAAGAGTCCCGCCTCGGCGCCGTGGGCGCGGCGCAGACCGAAATCCACCAGCAGTTTGCCCGGCGCGGCCAGGGTCATGCGCGCCGCCTTGGAGGCGATGAGAGTCTGGAAATGCAGCAGGTTGATGAGCCGCGTTTCGGCCAGCTGGGCCTCGGGAAGGGGTGCCGTCACCCGCAATATCGGCTCGCCGGGAAAGAACACCGTGCCTTCCGGCATGGCATCGACGTCGCCGCTGAAGCGCAGCGCGGCCAGGGTGTCGACGAAATCCGGCGTGAACCGTCCGCTGGCGCGCAGCCACTCGATCTCGTCGGGCCGGAACCGCATGCCTTCCAGGAAATCCAGGGCCTGCTCCAGCCCGGCCGCGACCAGGAAGTTGCGTTTGGGCTCGGCTCCACCGGGAAGCTTGCGCACGAAGAATTCGAACACCGCAGTCCCGTTCATGCGTTGGGCATGATAGCCCTGCAGCATCGTCAACTGATAGAGGTCGGTGAGCAGGACGCTGTCGATCGGCAGACTCATTCGAAATCCTTGCAGTCGGCGAATTCCGCACCTTCCTCCCTCATCCGGGCCAACGCGCGGCGGCCGTCTTCCGGCTCCGCGTCGACGGCGCGCACCGCGTCTTCGAGAACGACGACGTCGAAGCCCAGACGCCGGGCATCGAGCACGGTACGCAACACGCAATAGTCGGTCGCCAGGCCCCCGATGAACAACCGGCGAACGCCGATTTCCTGCAGGAGGTAGGCCAGATCCGTGCCTTCGAAACTGGAGTAGGCTTCCTTGTCCGGCCACGTCGCCTGGGACACGACGGGAACGTCCTCGGGTAGCGCGAGACCGGGCGCGAACTCCGCTCCCGCGCTGCCGGCCACGCAGTGCGGCGGCCAGGGTCCGCCCTGGGCATGGAACGAGCAATGGTCCGGCGGATGCCAGTCGCGCGTGGCGATGATGGGCAACCCTTCCTGGACGAAGCGTGCGATGTGCCGATTCAGGACCGGAATCACCTCGTCCCCACCGGGGACGGCAAGAGTGCCGCCCGGCAGAAAGTCGTTCTGCACGTGGACCACGATCAGGGCATCACCCGGCGAAAGACGGTAGGGGTAAGTCTTGGTGTTCATTTCAGCCACTCCTTCACGAGGACGAAATGATACGCCGGAGCGAAAGCGGACGGATTGAGTTTTCCGAGGTCCGGCCCTATAAATGCCACATCCTTGAAATGCAGGAAGGAAAACGCCGTGCCGAGATACGATTATTTTTGTGAAGCGAACGACAGTGTCGTGGAAGTCAGTCATCCGATGAACGATCGCCTGACGACCTGGGGAGAAGTGTGCGAGCGCGCCGGGCTGGCCGTGGGCGATACCCCGCTCGATACCCCGGTCAGGAAGCTGATCACCGGCGGCGGCATCGTCCGCTCCGGCGCCCTCAAGAACCCGGAAGCGCCTCCCTGCCAGAGCGGCGCGCCCTGCTGCGGCGCCGGAGCCTGCGGACTCGACTGACGGGCGGAGAAGGACTTTTAGGGCGCGGTCCGGTTGGCCCGCGCCTCGTCTTCGAACTTCTGCCGGTATTTCAGGATTTCGTCGACGATCTGTTCCGCGGTCTTTTCGATGTCTTTACCGGTCGCATTCTTCTCCATCACGAACTTGGCGGCGGCGACATAGGGATTCATGGTCACCACCGCGCCCGGCATCTTGCTCGGGTCCTTCACCGTGCCGAACATGATGAAGGGCTGGCGCGGGTCCTGGCCGGCGAGATCGCTCACGCCGACCTGCACGTCCATGGAGGTCGCCCCGGCTCCGAAACCGATTACCGCGCGCTTGAGCCGGCTGCCTTCATCGACCTCGGTGAACATGCCCTGCACCAGCCAGCCGTCGCGCGGCAAGGCCCCGGTCGTGGAAGCGATGCGTCGCGCCGGAACGCCCTTGTCCGACAGGCTCTTCACCAGCGCGGCGGCCATGGCGTCGACGATTTCACGGGCCCGGTCGCCGGGACTTCCTGCACCCAAGGTACCCCTCAAGCGCTGGCCGAGCCCGCCCAGCAGGCCCGGGCGCTGGGATTGGGACTGCCCCGGCAGCAATCCCTTGACGCCGGGATCGCTCTGGATGTTTTCGGCATCCAGCGTGAAATCGGCGACATACACCGTCCTCGGCCCTTCGCCGGGCCTGACCGCGCCGAGCTGTTCGTTGCGGACATCTACACCGCCCAGAAGCTTACGGCTGCGATCCGCTCCGCAACCGCCGACCGCTACACTCAAACAAACCAGAGCCATAAGGGAAATACGGCGCACCATTTACGCTCCTCGAGATTTCAAAAAGCCGAGAAATTCGGGCATCCTCCGGCCGAGGATGACGCCCGCCGGACTCGACCCACCACAGATCCCGCGTTCAGTCGCACTCCCACAGATCCAGCGCAACCCGGTCGTGCCGCTGCGGATCGTATTTGACCGGAACCGTGCGGCCCGGCTGGACCAAGGGTACCTCCAGCCGGGGGATGAGGGCCTCGGTTTTCGCCTCGAACGGCGGACCTCGGTCCGGCTGGACTTCCAGCACGAATTCGGCCACCGGATTCTGGTTGATGGTGATGCCGGTATCCGCGAGGCCGACGATCCGGGCGGTTGCGGGACTGCCGTCGCGCAGAATCTCGCAGGACTCGCTGCGCCCGCTGAACCGGTCGACGATCGTCGTGCAACCCGCAACCGATGCGACCAGGGACGACAGCAACCCTCGCCGAAGCGAGGCCGGTATTTTCATCACGTTCGGGCTTGCACGAAATAGGCGACGAAGTCAGGCCCGGTCCGGATCAAAAAAACCAATGGTGCTGACCAGGCCGGGATAGGCGGGAGGATGCTTTCTCGACGACCGCTCTATTGCGGACCTTCTTCAAGGACATCGAGGACGAACCGCTCCAGAGTGATGGCGTTGGCGGAAGCCGTGGAATCCTGTGTGACCGCCTCCGGCCCTTCCGCCCGCTTGGCCGCCAGCAGCAGCGGGGTTGCGACGTAGGTGCCGGCAGCTCTCAGATTCATGCTGGTCCCGGAGAGAGAAATGATCAGGCCCAAATCGTAGGCACCCTTGAGGTTGCCGTTGTCCAGGACCTTACCCGCAAATGAATTGCGGGTGACCGTCACGCCGCCGCCGCGCTGTTGCACCGCGGCGATCAGCTCCCGGAAATCGATGTCGACCTGGAACCTGGACGAGGTCAGCATCGACCAGACGCCGTGCAGCTGAATGGGCTTACCGCTGTCGAGCGGGTTGTTGATCGTCATCAGGAAGTTGTCCTGCCCGTTGGCCGCCGGGGAGAACTGCATGGGCAAGCCGAGTTTGAGCAAGGCATTCAAAACGGCGACGTCCGGACTGGTAAGCGAGACCTTGGCGACATGCGGAGCGTTCAGTTTGATGGCCGTGGGACCGTGCGGCGTGTAGAGTCCGTTCGGCTCGGCGGCGCCGGCCGGCGGAGACATCGCCAATGAACTTGACAGTGCAAGGAAAACGACGAGGAACGGGATTTTCTTGAACACGGCTGCGTCTCCTGGACTGAGGCTCATGATTCCGGCATTCGTGCATCCCTTGGCCGGTGTCGACCTTTCGCGTGAAACTGGAAATTCTCGTGTGGGTTACCTCTGGCCGCCCCGACTATAGACCCGGACGGGGGAACCCGCAACACACCGTGAGGCAATGGTCCTCGAGCACTCAGCCGGGCAGATAATCCGGATCCAGCACCTCCACGAGATCGAAAGGCGGCTGAGTCGGGAAGGCTTCCAGGGTCAGCCCCGTTTCCATCATGGCGCTGAAGCGAGCGTTGTCATAGGTCTCGAGAAAACAGACATGGAGAGCGGGTTTCAGGCTCGGGTTGGCGTCGATCAGCTTGGCAAGGCGCCTGCGCTGGTCGAGGATGGCCGACTCCCATCGCTGGCCGTGCAACTCGGGCTGGTACCTCCATTTCAGCAGATGCGTCAGCAGTACCTCGAGGCGTCGGGTCAGTTGCAGTCGCGCACTGCGGCCCATGGCCTCGATCTCCTCGCACAGATGCTCGGTATCCAGTTCGGAGAACCGACCCGCTTTCAGCAGTTCGGATTGTTGCTGAGTCCAGCCGAAAAAATCACGTTCGTAGAGACTGGCGTTCACACGATGACCCTCGTCGTCAGGAGCGCGGGACGGAAATTACCGCCCCGCGGATTGCCGCTCATCCCCTCAGGTGCGCTAGGACTTCGTCCAGCATCTTCTTGGCATCGCCGAACAGCATCCGGTTGTTCTCCTTGTAGAACAGCGGGTTGTCGACGCCGGCATAGCCGGATGCCATGGAGCGCTTCATAACGATGGAAGTACCCGCCTTCCAGACCTCCAGCACCGGCATGCCGGCGATGGGGCTGTTGGGATCCTCCTGGGCAGCGGGATTGACGATGTCATTGGCGCCAATGACCATCGCCACATCGGTGTCCGGAAAATCCTCGTTGATCTCGTCCATTTCCAACACGATGTCGTAAGGCACCTTGGCTTCGGCCAGTAGCACGTTCATGTGTCCGGGCATGCGGCCCGCCACCGGATGGATGGCGAAACGCACATTGACGCCCTTGTCCCGCAGATATTTGGTGATTTCATACACGGTATGCTGGGCCTGCGCCACCGCCATGCCATAGCCGGGCACCAGGATCACACTGCGGGCGCTGCGCAACAGCTCCGCGGTTTCCTCGGCACTGATCGGCTGCACCTCGCCCTCCGGCCGGATACCTGGGCCGGCGGTGCCACCCTCGGTGCCGAACCCCCCCGCGATGACCGAGAGGAAGTGGCGATTCATGGCGCGGCACATGATGTAGGACAGAATCGCACCGGACGAGCCCACCAGCGCCCCGGTAACGATCAGGAGATCGTTCGACAGCATGAAACCCGTGGCCGAAGCGGCCCAGCCCGAATAGCTGTTGAGCATGGATACCACCACGGGCATGTCGGCGCCACCGATCGCCATGACCATGTGGATGCCGAACAGCAGCGCGATCCCGGTCATGATGCTCAGGGGCACGATGCCGGTCGCAGTCGAATCGGCGTCGAGAAACTGTTTGCCGACCACGATGACAGCGATCAACAGCCCCAGGTTGAGCCAGTGGCGTCCCGGCAGCAGGACGGGTCTGCCGGTGATCTTGCCGGACAGCTTGCCGAAGGCGATGACCGATCCGGAAAAGGTCACGGCGCCGATCAGTATCCCGATGTAGATTTCCGTTTCGTGGATGGTCTTCTCGACGCCGCTGAAGTGCGCGCTCGGGTCGAAGTAGTTGGCGAAACCGACCAGGGCTGCCGCGAGGCCGACCAGGCTGTGCATGAGCGCGACCAGTTCCGGCATCTCGGTCATTTTGACCTTGATCGCGGCATATACGCCGACACTGCCGCCGACCAGCATGGCGATCAGGATTGGCACGTAGCTGGTGACTTTCGGCTCCAGCAAGGTCGCCACGATGGCGATGGCCATGCCTCCAATGCCGTAGAAATTCCCTCGCCTCGCCGTTTCCGGATGGCTCAGCCCGCCCAGACTGAGGATGAACAGGATGGTCGCGCCGATGTACGCGACCGTAACCAAACCTTCAGACATGATCCTCTCCCGTCCTTGCTATCTTCTGAACATGCGTAGCATGCGCTGGGTCACCCAGAATCCACCCGCCATGTTGACCGCCGTCAGAGCGATGGCCAGCCCGGCCAGCGTCATGATCAGCGTGCCGGGCGAGGAAATCTGGATCAGTGCGCCGATCGCGATGATGCTGGAGATGGCGTTGGTGACGCTCATCAGGGGGGTGTGCAGTGCCGGCGTCACGTTCCAGATCACCATGTAGCCGACGAAGCAGGCGAGCACGAACACGGTGAAATGTTCGATGAAGGCGGCAGGGGCATTGGCCCCGATCAGGTAGAAGATCGATGCGCCGATGGCGATAGCCAGGCCGGTTCTGGCCCAGGCCGGCAGTAGCGGCTTCTTTTCCACCACGACGGGTGGCGCGGCCGTAGCCATCTGAGGTGGAGCCGCGCTGAGCTTGGGCGGCGGGGGCGGCCAGGTGATGGTCCCATCCTTGATCACCGTCGCCCCACGGATCACTTCGTCGTCCATGTCCACCACGATGGTACCGTCCTTCTGTGGGCACAGCTCTTCGAGCAGACGCTGCAGGTTGGTGGCGTAGAGCGTACTGGACTGCCGCGCCAAGCGGCTGGGCAGGTCGGTGTAACCGATGATGGTGACATCGTGGCGCACCACGACCTCGCCGGGGACGGTCAGCTCGCAGTTGCCCCCCTGTTCGGCCGCCATGTCGACGATCACGCTGCCCGGTTTCATCGACTTGACCATACCCGCGGTGATCAGCGTGGGTGCGGGCTTGCCGGGAATGAGAGCGGTGGTGATGATGACATCGACATCCATGGCCTGGCGGGCGATCATCTCGGCCTGGGCCTTCTGATAACCTTCACTCATCACCTTGGCGTAACCGCCGACGCCGGTACCCTCCTCCTGGTATTCCACTTCCACGAACTCGGCGCCCATGGACTTGACCTGGTCCTTCACTTCCGGCCGGGTGTCGTTCGCCCGGACGATGGCGCCCAGACCGCTGGCGGCCCCGATCGCGGCCAGCCCTGCCACACCGGCGCCGATGACGAAGACCTTGGCCGGCGGCACCTTACCGGCCGCCGTCACCTGGCCGCAAAAAAAACGGCCGAAATGATGGGCCGCTTCGATCACTGCACGGTAGCCGGCGATGTTCGCCATGGAGCTCAGGGCGTCGAGTTTCTGCGCCCTGGATATCCGCGGAACACTGTCCATGGCCAGCACGGTCCCGCCGGTGGCGGCCAGCCTGTCCATCAGCTCCGGGTTCTGGGCAGGCCAGATGAAACTGATCAGGCAGCCGCCTTGCCGCATCAGTTCGATTTCGGCAAACGAAGGCGCGCGTACCTTGAGTACGATATCGGACCCCGCCCAGAGCTCGGCGGCGTTTTCGACCACGGCGACACCCGCTTCCCGGAAGGCGTCGTCGGAGAAATTCGCCGCGTCCCCGGCACCCGACTCGACCGCGACCTCGAATCCAAGTTTCATTATTTTCTCGGCCACCTCCGGTGTGGTCGCTACCCGGCGCTCCCCGGGGAATATCTCCTTCGGTATTCCAATTCGCATGCAGCCACTCCTTATCCCTGTTCTGGTTGGAAGATGGGCCTCGCATGAAAGCCGCCCGCAAGCGGCGCGCCGTCACCCCGAGGAAACACCCCATCTCGTGAGTCTGGATTGACAAAAGCAAATCGGGCGCCGAGCGCCCGCCCTCTTAATACCGGCAAAGCGGAGCCGGGTCAACCTTTTTCCAGACAGAAAAACGGGAAGGATCAGCGGAAGCGGGGTAGACGCTCGGCCAGCCCCATGGCGTGGCGGGCCAGCAGGTGCTTGGCCGGCGGCAGGCAATCGAGCGTGAGCAATCCGATGTTGCGCATGAGCGCGAGCGGCGGGAAATCGCTGGAAAACAGCCGGATCAGACTGTCGGTGAAGGCGACGGTGCTGCCCAGATCACGCTGACGAGCCTCGGCATAGCTGTGGAGGAAAGCCGGGTCGCCGATGTCCTCGCCGAACCCCTGTTTCACGATCAGGCGCTCGGCGAGCCGGGCGGCATCGCGCAAGCCCAAGTTGAAGCCCTGTCCCGCCACCGGATGGAGCTGATGCATGGCATTGCCGATCAGCACCACCCGGTCGTCGGCCATGCGGCCGCCACGGATCAGCCTGAGCGGAAAACCCTGACGCGGACCGACCGGGCCCAGCGTCCCCAGCCAGTAGCCGAAAACATCCTGCAGGCGGGCCAGAAATTCTCCTTCGGGCACGGCGCGCAGCTCCTCGGCGTCGGACGGCGCCAGCGTCCATACCACCGAGCAACGCCGCCGCCCGAGGGGCAGCACGGCCAGCGGACCCGACGAGGTGAAGCGCTCGTAAGCGACGTTGCGGTGTTCGAGTTCGCAGGAGACCTCGAACACCAAGGCCGTCTGTCCGTATTCGCGCACGATCTGGGGAATTTCCAGCAAGCGGCGGACCGTGGAGTCGCTGCCGTCGGCGCCGACGACGAGACGGGCGGACAGCGTCAGCGCCTCTTCGCCGCGCCTCAGGCTGACGTGGACCGAGTCCGGCCCAGCCCGCAGCCCGATCAGACGGGCGGGCTGGATCAGCTCGACCGATCCCGCATGCAGGGCGCCAATGACGGCATCCTCGACGTCCCGCGCCGTGGCCACATACCCCAAGGCGGCGACGCCCTCGCGTTCGGCACTGAGCCGGGTCTTGCCGAAATGGCCTCGGTCCGAGACATGGATGTGGCGGATCGGTGTGGCTTTCGGCTCGACCGCGGCCCAAACGCCCAGCGTCTCCAGGATACGGGCGGTGCCACGGGCCAGTGCCAGCGCGCGCGCGCCGGCGGGAGCCGCCTGGCGCTCGGCCTCCGTACTGCTCTCCACCACGGCCACCTTGAGCGGTGAACCGGCCAAAGCCAAAGCGAGGCAGCCACCGGCCAGTCCGCCGCCGATGATGAGGACGTCGTAATCGAAATTCGTCATGACCGCATCAGCGCTTCGATCTCGGCGACCGTCTTGGGCACGCCGGAAGTCAGTATCTCACAACCCGCTTCGGTCACCAGGACATCGTCCTCGATGCGGATGCCGATGCCCCGGAACCGCGGATCAGCCTCCTTGCAATCCTCCGGCACATAGAGCCCCGGCTCGACGGTGAGCACCATCCCTGGCTCCAGCCTGCGCCAGTGGCCGCCGGCCTTGTAGTCGCCCACGTCGTGGACGTCCATTCCCAGCCAGTGGCCGGTGCGGTGCATGTAGAACTTTTTGTAGGCCTCGCTCTTGATGAGCCTGGCCGGCTTGCCTTCGAGCAACCCCAGGTCGACGAGCCCTTTCGTCAACACTCGCACCGCGGCATCGTGGGGATCGTTCCAGCGCCTGCCTGGCCTGACTTCTGCTATCGCCGCCAGCTGCGCTTCCAGCACCAGTTGGTACAGGGCGCGCTGGGCTTCGCTGAAGTGACCGTTGACCGGGAAGGTGCGGGTGATGTCGGCGGCGTAATGGTCGTGCTCGGCGCCGGCGTCGATCAGCAGCAGATCGCCATCGCGCAGCACCGCGTCGTTGGCGGTGTAGTGCAGCGTGCAGGCATTGTTGCCGCCGGCGACGATGCAGGGATAGGCGGGTGAGCGCATGCCGTGGCGGGTGAATTCGTGCAGGATTTCCGCCTCGATCTCGTATTCGTACATGCCGGGGCGGCAAACCCGCATGGCCCGTTTGTGTGCCTCGGCGGACACTTCGGCGGCCCGCCGCATCAGGGCAATCTCATGCTCAGACTTGAACAGCCGCTGCTCGTGCAGGAGCTTGTCGAGGGAGACGAACCGTTCCGGCACGCCGACGCCGCTGCGCGCCCGGCTGCGGATGTTGTTGATCGCCCGCATCACCTGGGCGTCGAATTCGGACTGATGCCCGATGGGGTAATACACGGTTTCGTGGTTTTCCAAAAGGCCGGGCAGCACCGCGTCGAGCTCGGTGATCGGATAGGCCTCATCCGCCCCGAACACCGCGCGGGCACCCTCCAGCCCGGCGCTGCGCCCCACCCAGACGGCCGTCTTGGCGTCGAATTCACGGCAGAACAGCACGAACTCGCCCTCTTTCCGGCCGGGGATGAACACCGCCAGCGATTCGGGCTCGGCGAAGCCGGTGAGGTAAGCGAAGTCGCTGTCCTGACGGTAGGGAAACTCCACGTCACGGTTGCGCACCACGGCGGGCGCGCCGGCGATCAGGGCGACGCTCCGCTTCTTCATGCGATCGAGCAGACGCTGGCGCCGCTGCTGGAATTCGGACAGAGGCAACACGGGCTGTTCAGTGGAGTTGGGGAGAGGCATTCTGCTCGAACTCGCTGCGGACGAGTTGGACCCCCGCGCGGACGAATTCGGTCAGCTCCGCATAGGCCTCCTCGTCGGTTTCATCCGCGTGTTCGGCGTCGAGACGGGAAAGCTGGAGGATGTCGTCGAGTACCTCGCGGCACTCGCCGGGCCAGTCGCTGCCGCCGAGCTTATAGCCCAGACCGTACAGGAATCCCTGGCACCATTCCCCCAATGCGCGGGCGCGGTCGGTCATCGGATGGTCATCGTCCGGCAGGTACAGTTCGAAGCTGAAGTCGAAAGCATCCAGTTGCTCGCGCGTCCGCTTGCAGAGGGTTTCGCAAGACGCCCGCTCGTCCGGAGCCAGTCCCGCCTTGTCTTCACCGAACACGGCGTTCAGCCACTGCCCGCAATCGAGCCGGCCGTCGACGCACAAAAGGCCCGCCAGCGTGCCGTGGGCTTCGGCGGCACTGGCAGGAACGTGATGATTGAGGAATATCGCCTGGATTTCCTCATAGGAAGGACTCTCGTGCATGGAGATGACTTGTCGAACTTGCGGATGTTTCATTATGCTACCACCCCTTGGGACAAAGTCGGTACCCAAGCCCGGACGGCCATCCCGCAACCTTCAAGATTTCTCCCCAGCTCCAGGAAATACGCGCCATGAGCGAACATCGCCCCATCAAAGTGCAGCTTCTCGGCAAGGAATATCCCATCGGCTGCGCCGAAGATGAGCAGCACGATCTGCTGATCGCCGCCCGTTTCCTCGACGAGAGAATGCGCAAAATCCGAGAGACCGGCCGGGTGATCGGCACCGAACGCATCGCCATCATGGCGGCCTTGAATATTGCCCACGAACTGGTCCAGGCTCAGCAAGAAATCCGGCTGCTGAACCAGAGCCTCGCCAGTCAGCATGCCATGGGTTCACTCGGATCGGGCGGCGGCTGGAACGGCTGACCCCGGGAACATGGTTTTTCTAACGTGTCAAGTCTCTCACGTGCGCCATTGGTTCGGGTACAATGACCGCCAGTATTCCCTGTAACGCTCGAAGCATGCTGGGTTACTCTTTGAGCCTAATCTAAAACCCCGGGACTTCCGGGTGTTCGATGTGCGCAAGTCCGCTCCGAGCGGAAAGCCTGATTCGGCATCCTCTGGTCCCACCTGAACCGTTTGGTTCAAGGGCGAAAGCATGCTACGGCGCAAACGGGGAATACTCTTTGCCACCCGCCTTCCATGAACACGCTTGCCGATATCCGGACCCGCATCCGTGAGTGGCGACGTGCCCAGTCTCCTGCCCATGTCCGCCGCACCAGCCTCTTGATAGCCGGCCGTTGCATCGATGCGGGCTGGCTCGATGGCGCTGCCCGCATAGCAGCCTATTTACCCAATGACGGCGAGGTCGATACGACGGCGCTGTTCGAATACCTCTGCGAGCGCGGCCGCACCGCGTTCATCCCCCTTCTGCGGAAACACACGCTCTGGTTCGGTCCCTACGTTGGCCAGGCGGCATTGCGTCCCAATCGCTATGGCATCCCGGAACCCGCCATCGACGGCCGGATGATCACCGACGCCAGGGAGCTCGATCTCGTGTTCGTGCCCCTGGTGGCATTCGACCCGCGGGGTCATCGCCTCGGCATGGGCGGCGGTTACTATGACCGAACCTTCGCATTCCGGCTCGCAGAACCTGCGCGTGCCTCCCCTCGCCTGATCGGCCTCGCTTTCGAAGGTCAAAAGGTCGAACGGCTGGAGGCACGACCCTGGGACGTCCCGCTCGATACCGCGGTTACCGAAGCGGGCATCTACCACTTCCCTGGCCGTGGGTCCGCTTCCCCGTGAGCCATGCTGGAAAATTGCCGGAAGGCGGAGTATTTTTGCCTTTGCGGCAGGCCGGTCGATCTTTGCCGGCCGCCATGGAGAGCCGTTTATGCCCACCCGCCAGAACATCCGCAACAGCCCTTTGCATGGCAGGACGGAACCCCTGGTCCATATCGTCGATGGTCAGCCGGCGGTGCGCGATGCGCTGAAAGTCCTGGTCGAATCCGAGGGCCTGCCGGCACGCTGCTTCGCCACCGGGAAGGACTTTCTGGATTACTGCACGCCCGATACCCGTGGATGCATTCTGCTGGACCTGCGACTCCCGGAAATCTCTGGCCTGGAACTGCAGAAGACGCTGAGTAACAAAGGAATACGAACTCCGATCATTTTCATCACGGGCGAGGGTGATGTGCCGGCGCTGGTGGAAGCCTTCCGCAGCGGGGCCTTCGATTTCATCGAAAAACCTTTCGAAAATGCGAACTTCATGAGCCGGTTGCGGGAAGCCATCGCCCTGGACTTGAAGAGCCGGGAACACCGGCGCCGACAGGCGGAAGCCGCAGCGCAGTATGCCCGCCTCAGCAAGCGGGAGAAGCAGGTGCTGCACTGCACCGTCAAGGGTTATTCATCCAAGGACACGGCGAAATCTCTCGCCATCAGCCACCGGACCGTCGAAATCTACCGTGCCAACGTGATGCGGAAAATGCAGGCTGAGACCCTGGCGGACTTGGTGCGAATCGCCCTTCTGCTCGAAACCGACTGAGCCTCAATCGGGTGTGGGGATCGATAACCTCTCCTGCATCGCCAACACCTCCTTCTCCGCCTCCAACCAGTCTTCCAGTGCACTGCCTCCGACGAAACCGCGCTTTTCGGCACGCAAATACGCCGCTTCCGCGATCAGCGCATGCAGCATGTCGGGATCGGGCGGCAGAGGCGCGATCTCCGGCTCGTCGCAGGAAACGGGTTTGATGGGTCGCGACAATACGGTTGCTGCCATGGTGTCTCACCTCTTCATCGGATCAGAAAAAAATTTCCTCCTCGTTTCCTCCTTGTCACAGCCTTCCGGCCAGATCTCCGGCCCCCCAGGGGCCCGGCTCCCCGATCAGCGCACGAGCGGCTTCCACCCGATCCCAGACGTTCCACAGTAGTACGCCGCGCACACGCCCCTGATCCAGGTAGTAGACCACCCCTTTGTGATAGGGCTCGGACCAATCTTCCACGGTCTCCAACCTCGAATCCAGTTCCCCTACCGCTTCGTAACCCAGATCGAACAAATCGGAATAAAAGTAGGGAAGATGCCGGTAGGGCCTTGCCTCCCCGGCCATGTTGCGCCCGGCCAGCCGCCCCATGGTACGGGCATTGTCCTCGTGCTCCACGTGCATCCGGCACCCAAGCACCGGGCTGAAAAAAGACGCGGCATCGCCAGCGGCGTACACGTCGGGGTGCCCGGCCTGCAGAAAGTCATTGACGACGATGCCCCCCTCTACCGGCAACCCGGCCGCTTCGGCAAGCCGAGTCTCCGGCTCGATACCGATGCCGGCGACGACGCCGTCTACCACGAGGACTTCTTCACCGGTCTTGCCGAGCGCGAGCCGGAGTCCGTCGCCCTCCCGAACCAGGCCAGTGACCGTGCGGCCGCTCAGCAGTTCGACGCCCTGGTCCCGGTAATAGCCATCGAGAAACCGGCACAGGTTTCCCGGAAATACCCGGGCACCGATGCATGCCTCCGGAAAGATCATCACGACGTCCTTGCCGATCGAGGCCAGGGCGGCGGCGATCTCCGACCCGATGAAGCCACCGCCGATGATGGCGAACTTCCGTCGCGTCTCGGTCAGCGTCCGCAGCCGGAAGTAATCGTCGACGGTACGGAAGTACAGGATGTCGTCGCCGCCAAACGGAAAACGACGCGGCCGTCCGCCCGTGGCCAGCAGCAGCTTCTCGAACCGGTAGATCGTGCCTTCGTCATCGGTGACGGATTTTTCAGCCAAGTCGAGACGGGTCACGGTCCGCCCCAGGAAAGCGCTGATCCCGCAGGTCTCCGTGCCGTACCATATCTGGTCGAAGGATTTGCCCAGCCAGAGCCCCTTGGACAGGAGCGGGCGCTTATAGGGAAGGTGCGGTTCCGAGCCGATGAGGCCGATCGAGCCCTGCGCGTCGATCTCGCGAATACCCCGGATCGCTGCATCCGCCGTCATGCCGCCCCCGATGACCAGGTACTTGCAACTGTGCACGATCGCTCTCCTCACTCCACTGTCGAAAAAAGTCAGAGCCACGGTGCAAAAAGTCCGTCCAGACGACCGGGCGAAGCCGGCGCACGGAGCCTCGGTATCCTGGCCCCATGACCTGCGCTATCGATGCGGCGGCCCGCATGAACGTCCCGCTCCGCCTCCCGCACGCCGACCGCTGCCACGTCTGCGATCGATTGGGTGATGTGCCGCGATCCCTCCCCCAGCGATACCGACGCACTGCCTTCCTTCGGCTCGAACGACAGGCGTCGCAACCGCACCTCGCGTACGACGCCCCCTTCCTCCGCGACAGGCGGCCACATCGTGATCCGCCGCCGGCGGCTTGTCTCCGGGGCTGGTCGCCCCCCTGTGCCGACGGCTGAATTCCTCGCAGAATCCGACCCAATCGGCAGGAGCGACATGCCGGGTGTTCATTTCATCGACCGCCCAGAGACGTCAATCCACGCAGCGGACCTTCAGGGCGCTGACCTGGTCGTGCAAACCGTATTCACCGAGGTGATGCACCTTGTGTCCGGCGGTGAAAGTCGCAACCTGGCTGCGATAATTCTCGTCCTTGCCTCCCCAGCTCCGGATTTCCTGTTCATGGTAAACCGGGCCGGAGGGAACAGCGAAGTTTTCGCTCCCGTACACACTCACCTCCGCCCCCGGGCCGACTTCCAGACTTTCGATCGCATCGTTCCAGTCTGCACCCTCAAGATTCTTCAGGCTCGCCATCTCCACTGGTCCGAACACCCGGACTTTGGTCCCCGTATAGTCCGGCCCCCTGTAAATGTCCACCCAGCAGCCGCCGGAACGGGGTGCCGCCTGGGCGGTGGAGCCCACCAGCAGCCACACGAACGCCACCAGCCCGACAGGCCCGACCGATGTCGCTTTCTTCATATGTCCTCCATGCCGCCGGACAGCCGGCCGGCTCCGTCAGGGGAATGCCGGAATCGTCGGCTCGGTGCCTTCAAATTCGGCTTCCGGATGATGTTTTTGCACCCGTTGATGAATCTCTTCCACCCGCTCGCGCGGCACGTCCACCATCAGCAGGAGTTCGCCTTTTTCGACCGCGCTTTGATAATTCTTGAGCCGGGAATTCTCCACGTCCAGCCCTATCATGCCGGCCAGCCAGGAGCCGATGCCGGCTCCCGCCAAGGCGATGGCCAGCACCGCGCCACCTCCGAGTACCATGCCGGTCGGCAGAGCGACCGCCACCAGACCCGCCATGGTGCCGGTGATGCCTCCGATGGCCAGACCGCGCTCCATCGCCGGAATGAAATCGCTCTTTTGAAACAGGGACGCCTCGGGAAGATCGCCCAATGGCGTTCCCACCTTGGCCAGGATATGAATGTGCCGCTCCTCGACCCGCGCCAGCAGCAGTTCGTCGACGATCGCATGCGCCAGCTCGACGGATGGGACCAGGAAATAGATGCGCTTCATCGCCACTCTCGTCGGTCATGGGGTACGGGGGGTTGGTGAACGACCTCTTCCTGCGCCATGACCTCCTCGACGCCCGGCTTGCCTTCCACCACCTTGGCGACATCGCGCTCCGCCGGCTCGAAACCGGGTCGCCTGCTTTTCGCTCTCGATTTCCACCTCGTTGAACATCACCGTGGCCGGCTTCGCCATGAGGTCGGGCGCAACCAGCGCCCGCAGGGCGTTGTCGCCGCGCTTCCGATGGGTGAGGGGGATACGGAATGCCCGCTCCGCATCACTCCCACGGCGTTCCGTGATGATATCGATGTGCGCCAGTTCGTTGCCTTCGCCGGCGAGGGCCTCGCCCCTCAGAACCCGATCGATCTCCAAACCGTTCATCTTCGGATTCTCCTGTATGTCTGCCGGGGGGACGAACCACGGGTCCCACGAACGGCGGGATCAGCCGTCCGTCCTCTTCGAGTCTTCTAATCCCGACACCATCGAGACGCCAATACGAACTGCTACCTAAGTAGATCTACGTAGACAATGGCGGCACTATGGGAATCCGCTGACCCACCACGGCAAGCGCGGTATCATTGCCGCCTTTCTCACCTGCCGTGCAAACAGCCATGCCCTGGATCCATCTGATGATTGCGATAATCGGGGAGGTCGTGGGCACCTCGGCGCTGAAGTCCACGGAAGGCTTCAGCCGGTTCTGGCCTTCGGTGACCGTCATCGCGGCGTATGCGGTCGCCTTCTATTTCCTCTCGCTCACCGTCGACAAGATTCCGGTGGGTATCTCCTATGCGATCTGGTCGGCACTGGGCATCGTGCTGGTCTCGCTCATCGCCTGGATTCTCCACGGCCAGGCCCTGGACCGCCCCGCCATCGCCGGCATGGGACTCATCATCGCCGGCGTCCTGGTCTGCACGCTGTGGTCGAAGTCGGCCAGCCACGGATGAGCGCCGGCGAGCGGCGCACCGAAACCGCTGGCGTATTCGCGCACGGAGTCATTCCTTGGCGCCGGCGTCGCTCAGGAGCTTTGCGATCTCGGTGTGGCCCCGCGTGCGTGCGAACTGCAAGGCGTTGGATGTCGGCTTGGCGCCTCTTGCAAGCAACAGCTTGACCATTTCGAGCTGTCCCCGGCCCGCCGCCAGACCGATCGCCGCACCGCCCCCGGCGTTCACATCCATGCCCGCGTCGAGGAAGAGCTCGACGGCCGTCTTGTCGCCGGCGCCGGCGGATTTGGCGAACTGCTGTTCGGAATACTCCACGCCCATCTGATGCAGCGCCGTCCTTGCCTGGGCCGGGTCGGCAGCTGCAAAGGATGTTGGAGCATGAGACACCGCCAGTGCCCCGGCGAACAGCATGAGGCCGAGAGAGGACTTGTCGTGGCGCGAACGGCCGATTGTCATGAGACGACTCCTTGAGTCAAAGGTCACATAAAACGCCCGGCGTGATTCCGCCGGAACTCCTTCTGCGCGGACGAAAGGCGCCCGGATGCTCAGCGCCGCAGCAGCAGGGTGCCGATGCCCTGGTCGGTGAACAGCTCCAGCAGCACGGCGTGGTCGACGCGGCCGTCGATGATGTGGGCGCTGTTGACACCGCCGCGCAGCGCATCCATCGCGCAGCGTACCTTGGGGATCATGCCGCCGCTGATGGTGCCGTCCTCGATGAGGGCATCGACCTCCTTGAGCGACAAGCCGGTCAGAAGCGCACCGTCCCGGCCCAGGATACCCTGGGTGTTGGTCAGCAGGATCAGCTTCTCGGCCTTGAGCACTTCGGCCATCTTGCCGGCGACCAGATCGGCATTGATGTTGTAGGAGCAGCCGTCCTCACCGACGCCGATCGGGGCGATCACCGGGATGAAGTCACCGTTGACCAGCATGTCCACCACCGCCGGATCGATGCTAGCGACTTCACCGACATGGCCGAGATCGATGATTTCCGGGGCGTCGGACAGGGGCTGGGACATGCGGATCTTGCGCGCCCGGATCAGATCACCGTCCTTCCCGCTCAAACCCACGGCGGCGCCGCCCTGACGGTTGATGAGGTTGACGATTTCCTTGTTGACCAGGCCGCCCAGCACCATCTCCACCACGTCCATGGTTTCGGCGTCGGTGACCCGCATGCCCTGCACGAATTCGCTGGTTTTCCCCAGACGCTGCAGCAGATTGCCGATCTGCGGCCCGCCGCCGTGCACGACCACCGGGTTGATCCCGACCAGTTTCAACAGCACGACGTCGCGGGCGAAGCTGTTCTTCAGGTGATCGTCGATCATGGCATTGCCGCCGTATTTGACGACGATGGTCCTGCCCTTGAAGCGCCGGATGTAAGGCAGCGCTTCCGTCAGGACATGGGCGATCCGATTGGCGAAGGAGATTTCCAAGGGTTCCTGTTGTTTCATGGGTCGAACCAAGGCGTCGATGTGTCTAGAAAGGCAGCTCGAGACCGGGCCGCACCTTCAGCAGAAGCGCCCGGAAGCGCTGCTGGATGCGGGCCAGCCCTTCGGCGGTATCGGCTTCGAAGCGGATCACCAGGGAAGGCGTGGTATTGGAGGCGCGTACCAGCCCCCAACCGTCGGCGAAATCGACCCGCAGGCCGTCGATGTCCGTGATGCGACCATCATCGAAATCGGCCAGGGCACGCATTCTTTCGACGAAGGCGAGGTTCTCGCCCTCCTGCAACCGCACACCGAGTTCAGGCGTGTTGACGCTGTCCGGCAGTTCCGCGAACACTTCCGCGGTGGCGCGAGAATCGGCAGACAGGATTTCCACCATCCGGGCGCAGGCGTAGATGCCGTCGTCGAAGCCGTACCAGCGCTCCCTGAAGAAGAAGTGGCCGCTCATCTCCCCCGCCAGCAGAGCGCCGGTTTCCTTCATCTTGGCCTTGATCAGGGAATGGCCGGTCTTCCACATCAGCGGGCGGCCCCCGTGACGCAGGATGTAGCCCGCCAGATGACGGGTGCATTTGACGTCGTAGATGATGTCCGCGCCCGGCTCGCGGGACAGCACGTCGGCGGCGAACAGCATCATCTGCCGGTCCGGCCAGATGACGTTGCCGGCCGAGTCGACCACGCCGAGCCGGTCGCCGTCGCCGTCGAAGGCCACGCCCAGATCCGCGCCTTCCCGCTTGACCGTTTCGATCAGCGCCGCCAGGTTCTCCGGCTTGCTCGGATCGGGATGATGATGGGGAAAATTGCCGTCGACGGTGCAGAACAATTCGACCACTTCGCAATCCAGGGCCCGGAGGACCTGTGGCGCCACCACCGCCGCCACGCCGTTGCCGCAATCGACCACGACTTTGAACGGCCGGCCGAGCTGTACGTCGTCCACGATACGCCGTTGGTAATCGGACAGCAGATCCCGACGCTCGATCTCCCCCTCCCCGGTCCGGAAGTCCCCCGTGTCGATGCGCTGCCTCAGTCTCTGAATATCCTCGCCGGCCAGCGTCTGTCCTGCCAGCACGATCTTGAAGCCATTGTAATTCGCGGGATTGTGGCTGCCGGTCACCATCACACCGGAACGCCCCGCCAGCACATGGGTGCCGAAATAGAGAACCGGCGTGGGCGCCAGCCCCAGATCGGTGACCTGGCAGCCGGCCATCCGCAGCCCCTCCGCCAGCGCGGCGCCAAGCGCGGGGCTGCTCAACCGCCCGTCGCGGGCAACGACGACCTGCCGTTCGCCGCGGTCGAGCGCTTCGCTGCCGACGGCCCGGCCGATCGCTCGGGCCGCAGCCTCCGTCAAGGTGTCGCCGACGATGCCGCGAATGTCGTAGGCCCGGAACAGGGTGGGGGCCATGGATGGAACCGGCTGAATTTCCATGGGACTCTTCTCCTCGTTGTGATCATCGGTGAGCGCCGGACAGCGCAAAGGAACAGCTTCTGGCGCATCCGCCCGCACCCCGATTTCCGGCGGCCTACCCGGCACCCTCAGTCGCTCGAGCAGGTCCTGCATTTCCCGCAGCCGCGCACGGCCGGTGAGTCGGCTTGCCGACGCCCCCCCTTCAAGTCGAGCCGACACCAGCTCCATATCGTGCTGCATCGCCTTCCCCAGCACGGAAACCGCCCGGAGCAGCACCGCCAGAATCAGCAACAGCGCCGGTCCAGCGGCCGCGAAGGCCCACCACAACGGAGACTGGTCTGGCGGCGGACGCCAGTAAGCGATCCGCCAGCCGCGGCTGCCCAGCACCGATGCCTCTCCGTCTGGCGGTCCGGCCCGCCGGGCGCGGTCCCCCGTGAAAACCAGGGGAAGCTCGCCCTGCCTGAGCTCCAACGCGGCACCGAAGGGCATCGGAACCAAACGCATGGCATCGAGCAGGATGTCCGGCGACAAGCTGGCCAGCAACACCCCCTCCCCTTCGGCCAGCGGAATCGCGAGCGCAATGTGCACATTCGGACTGTTGGCAGCATGCATGGCCGGCACGGACTGGCCGAGCCGGGCATCGCGGACCGCCTCGAGGTCGGCATAGCCCATCGCCGGCGCGCGGCCGGTATCTAACAGCTCGCTGTGATTGGGTATCAGGCGTACCAACAGCGAACCCGGCAGAGAACCGGTGAGCCGCGCTTCCTCCGCCGCGATGGCCGCCGGATCGCCAGCCGCCAGTGCCTCGGTCAGCCGGGCATCGCCCGCCATGCCGCTCAGGGCGCGGAAGGACCAGCCCAGGCGGTCGCGCACATTGAAGGCCGCGGCATCCGCCGCCGCCGACATCGCCTGCCGGCTGGAGACTTCGATGCGGTGCCGCTCGACCGCCACCAGACCCGCTGCGGTCGCGGCGACCGTCAGCATCGACACCAGACCGACCGCCCCAAGGAGTCTGCGGATGCTCAGCGAGGGCACGGCTAATGCCGGCCGGTATGGCCGAAGCCGCCCTCGGCCCGCCGGCTTTCGGCGAACGCTTCGACCTGCTCGAACGACACCTGGGCCACCGGCACGAACACCATCTGTGCGATCCGCTCACCCACGGCGATTTCGAAGGGTTCTGGCCCCCTGTTCCAGCAGGACACCAGCACCTGGCCCTGGTAGTCGGAATCGATCAGACCCACCAGGTTGCCCAGGACGATCCCGTGCTTGTGGCCGAGTCCGGAGCGCGGCAACAGTACCGCCGCCAAATCCGGGTCGCCGATGTGGATGGCGAAGCCGGTCGGGATCAGTCGGGTCTCGCCCGGCTGCAACACCAGGGGGGCATCGAGGCAAGCCCGGAGGTCGAGGCCGGCAGCACCCGGCGTGGCATAGTGGGGCAACGGGATTTCGTTGCCAAGGCGGGAATCAAGGATCCTGATCTGTATTTTCGGCATAGTAGCGATCGGCTATCAATCGAATCAGTCGGCGGGCGATCTCGGTCTTGCTGGCCAGCGGCAAATGGCACTCTCCGCCCCGCCAGCACACGAACAGGGCATTTTCATCCCGCTCGAACCCCCCCGGAGCCCCGCTACCGACTTCGTTGGCGGCCACCATATCGGCGCCTTTGGCTTCCAGCTTGGCGCGGGCGTAGGTCTCGACCTCGCCGGTCTCGGCGGCGAATCCCACGACAAAGGGTCTGTCCGCCAAGGCTGCGACGCTGCGGAGGATATCTGGCGTCCGGATCAGGGTCAGCTCCAGCTGCTCGCCGTGTTTCTTGATCTTGGTGTCGGCCACCCGACCCGGCGTGTAGTCCGCCACGGCGGCGGTGCCGATGTAGATATCCGCCCCCCCGGTCCGGGCCATGACGGCCGCATGCATCTCGGCGGCGGTTTCCACCCGCACGGTTTCGACCCCGGCCGGCGCATCGAGTGCCACCGGCCCGCTGACCAGGGTGACTTCCGCGCCGGCGTTCCGCGCCGCAGCAGCCAGGGCGTAGCCCATTTTGCCGGAACTGCGGTTGCCGATGAAACGCACCGGGTCGATGGGCTCACGGGTCGGACCCGCGCTGATCAAGACCCGGATGCCTGAAAGCAGGCGCTCCGCCGCCAACGCCTCGGCAAGATCGAGGACGAGCCGGGCCGGTTCCCGCATCCGGCCCGGCCCCGTCTCACCGCAGGCCTGATCGCCTTCGTCGGGTCCCAACAGGACGGCACCCCTTCCCGCCAAGGCGGCGGCGTGAGAGCGGGTCGCCGGGTGCAGCCACATCGCGCGGTTCATCGCCGGCGCAAGAAACAGGGGTACTTCCGCGGCCAGACACAGGGTGGCCAGCAGGTCGTCGGCCAGCCCCAGGCTGATCCGGGCCAGGAAATCCGCCGATGCCGGAGCGACCAGGATGGCGTCCGCCCAGCGGGACAACTGGATGTGCCCCATCGCCGCCTCGGCGCCGGGCACGAACATGTCGTACGCGACCGGATGACCGGAGAGGGCTTCGAACGTCAAAGGCTGGACGAACCGGCAGGCCGCCGGCGTCATCGCCACCCGCACCTCGGCCCCGGCCAGACGCAGCCGACGGCTGACCTCTGCGGCCTTATAGGCCGCAATGCCGCCGGTCACGCCGAGGAGAATGCGCTTGTGGTGGAGATCGACCAAAGACGGAAATCTTGAGGAAGGGGCGGTTTGGGGCGACATTATGGCAAGTTTAATCCAGCCCTTCTATGCTTGAAACGACCCGACACGGAAGAACGCCAAAACCATGCCCATCACCGACTGGCCCGCCGACGAACGCCCGCGCGAACGGCTGCTGAAGCTCGGCCCCGCCGCGCTGTCCGATGCCGAATTGCTGGCCATTTTTCTGCGCACCGGGATCGCGGGCAAAAGCGCGGTCGACCTCGCCCGCGACCTGCTCCAGGAATTCGGCTCGCTGTCCGCCCTGCTCAACGCGGACCACCAGCGCTTCGTGCGATCGGCCGGACTGGGCACGGCCAAGTACACACAGATTCAGGCCGTGCTCGAACTCGCGCGGCGCCATTTCGAAGAATGCCTGAAGCGCGAGGATGCGCTCACCAGCCCCGATCTGACGCGGCAATATCTCTCGAACTGGCTGAAAGGCAAACCTTACGAGGTGTTCGTCGGACTGTTCCTGGACAACCAGCACCGGGTGATTCGTGCGGAAGAACTGTTCCGCGGCACCATCGACGGGGCCTCGGTGTATCCTCGGGAAGTGGTCAAGCAGGCCCTCGCCGAGAACGCGGCGGCCATGATCTTCGCCCACAACCACCCCTCCGGCATCTGCGAACCCAGCGACGCCGACCGAATGCTCACGCAAAGGCTGAAGCAGGCGCTGGGGCTGGTCGACATCCGCGTGCTCGACCATTTCATCATCGGCGACGGCATGCCTTATTCCTTTGCCGAGCGGGGGTTGCTCTGAGCCCATGACCGGCGCGAAATCGAGCTGCCCCTGCGGCAGCGGCCTGACGTATTCGGACTGCTGCGGCGCCTTCCATACCGGCCCGAGCACCGCCCCCACCGCCGAAGCGCTGATGCGTTCGCGCTACAGCGCCTACGCATCGAAAAACGAAGCCTATCTGCTGCGGACCTGGGATGCCCGAACCCGGCCAGCGGCGTTGAACATCGCCGCCGATACCACACGCTGGCTGAGGCTGGACATCCTGCTCACCCGCCTCGGCGGCCCGTCGGATACCGAGGGTAAAGTCGAATTCCGGGCGCATTACCTCGCCGGCTCACGCCGCGGAACCCTCCACGAAACCAGCCGGTTCGTACGGCAGCAAAGCGCCTGGGTCTATCTCGACGGCGAAATCCATCCCGACAGCGGCGAAACCGCCGTCGGCCGGAACGGGCCCTGCCCCTGCGGCAGCGGGAGGAAATTCAAGCATTGCTGCGCCGTGTAGGGGAGCAGCATCGGATCCCTCCCGATTCAGGTGAAGGACGGCCCTCGTCCCCCGGCTCCGCCGGTTCGTCATAAACCTGACCGCCAAGCCATGGCGACCAGACGGCCCAACCTTACCTCGGCATGCCGATCAGGTACAGCCCCAACCCCACCATGACTGCCCCGCTGACCAGTTTGAGCCAGCGGCCCTCGTTTTCCTGGAGCCGGCGCTGGCTCAGGGTGACGACGCCAATGCCGAGCACGATGACGTCGTCCAGCATGTAGGCGAGGTTGTACAGCAGGAGATACGCGTAGTATTCGGCGCCGCCCAACTGCCGCAGGGTCAGGATCCGGGTGTACAGGGCCGGGAACCCCGAGGTGCAAAGGAGTTCGACGAACTGCACCAGGACGGCGAGCACGATGGCACCGACCATGGCGCCCCAGAGGTTTTCCGCCTGCAGGATGCGCCGCATGCGGGCGTAGATGCCCGGCTTGGCGCTCGCCGGTATGGACAGCGAAATGCCACGGCCGTAGGCCCAGAAGTCCTTGAGGTGGATCGATCCGGCCAGAAGGGCGATCGCGGCGATGACGAGCTCCGATACCCGCGAAACGCCTATCCACACGAACAGATTGAGCCAGGCGGCCATGAATGCGAAATAGGCGATTCCTTCCACCGCCACGAAGGTGCCCGCGATCGCCAGCATATGCAGCCGGTCTTTCATCGGCGCCAGCAGCGAGATCATGAGGATCAGCACCCACAGCGAACACGGATTGAAGCCGTCAAGGAGTCCCAGGACGACGGTGAAGACGGGCAATCCAGCCTGTTCGAGGGTGATGCGTCGCCGGAACAGCTCGACCGCGAAGACCTCGGAAGCTGCAGGAGCCGCGGTTTCCGGGCCGCAGCTCAGGGCCGCTTCGGCTTCGCAGCTCTGCGACCCGGCCGGTCCGGCCAATCCCGCGTCGCCCAGCGCAGCGACGATCCGCTGCCCGTCCCCTGATTCATCCGAATAGCCGACGATCCACTGTCCCCGCACCAGAAACGAAGGAACCCGCGGAGTCTCGCGGTGTTCGGCCGCCAGCGCCTGCAACCGGGCCAGAGCGCGCGGGTCTCGCGTGACGTCGCGGACCAAGATACGCAGGCCGGGATGCTCGCGGCCAAGCGTCGCGAGAAAAGCTTCGGCTCGCTCGCAATGCGGACAGCCTTCGCGGACGAAAGCTTCGACGTCCGCCGGGGTCGGCTGAACCATTGCACCGCTTGGAGAGCCTTCCGCTACTGCGGCGCCCGGCAGCGCCATGCAGACGGCCAGCACCCACAGCGAAGGCCAGCGCTTCCAGCCGTGTCGAAGCCCCATGCGTCGCTCAGTCGATGCAGAGCACCCGCTTGCCGGTGGTATGTCCGGCTTCGATGATGTCGTGTACCCGAGCGGCCTCCTCGAGCGGATGGACACCGCTCACGTACAGTTCGAGCTTGCCGTCATCGATCCATTCACCACAGGCACAGAGGATTTCCACGTGGTGGTCCCGCGCTGCGTCCAGCTTGCGCAGCATCGGTACCAGCATCAGTTCGAAGCCGATCCTCAAGTTGCGCATCCGTGCTTCGGCCAGGGAGGTGGCGCCGGTGTCGAGCAGGGTCACCAGGTCGCCGAAATGGGCGGTGCATTCGACGCTGCGGCGAAACACCTCGGGACCGACCGTGTCCAGCACCAGATCGGCGCCTCGCCCGCCGGTCAGAGCGTTGACCTCGGCGACGAAATCCTGAGTCCGGTAGTCGATGGTCTCATCGGCGCCCCAGCCCCTGGCCAGCGCGGCCTTTTCTTCGGAGCCCACGGTGGCGATGACCCGCGCCCCGCGCAGTTTGGCCAATTGCACGGCGACATGGCCGACGCCGCCGGCGGCTGCATGGACCAGGACGGTCTGGCCGGGCTGCAGCCGTCCCCGATCGTACAAGGCACCCCAGGCCGTGATCAGGACCAGCGGACCGGCCGCCGCACCGGCGAACGCGCTCGATGCCGGCATGGGCGCCGCCCAGCGCTGATCCAGCACGGTATATTCGGCATAGTTCCCCTGCTCGGCGCCGAGGCCGCCGTTGCAAAACCAGACCCGGTCCCCGATCCGAAAGCGGTCGACCTCCGCCCCGGCTTCGACCACCTCGCCGGCTCCATCGCAGCCGAGGACCGCCGGCAGGGCATCGTCGTAGAACAGCCCGCGGCGGCGAACCTTGGTGTCGATGGGATTGACCCCCGCCGCCCGGAGCCGCACCTTGATCTGGGTCGGCGCCGTCAACGCCGGTTCGGGCAGGTCGCGCAGTTCCAGCACCTCGGCGGCTTCGCCGGGCCGGGTCATGACGATGGCTTTCATGGATGTCCTCTCCGTTGGGTTCGTTGGCGGTGATCGGCGGCGGCCATGGCGTCGTCCGGCAACCGGTATCGGGAATGCGGCCGCCGCACGCCCAGGAAGCGGCTCAGCCAGTACGGTTTGCTCAGGCTGGAAATCATGACGCCGGCATGGCTGCTGGAGGCATGGACGAAGGATTCGTTGCCGATGTAGATGCCGACGTGGGAATACGAGCGTCCGTCGGTCCGGAAAAACAGGAGGTCGCCGGGAAGGCGGCAATGCTTGGGAACCTCCGGCAGCTTGCTCGCCATCTCGCGGGCTGTGCGCGGCAGGTCGATGCCGTGTCGCCGATAGACGTGCTGGACGAAACCGCTGCAGTCGAATCCCTGTGCCGGTGAGGCTCCGCCCCACACATAGGGCACCCCCTGCAGACTCAGCGCATAGGGCACGACGTGGCCATTGGCGGCAGCCGGTGCACTCCGCGTCACCTCGGGCGTGCTCGCGCAGCCGGACAGCAGCGCGGGAAGCAGCAGCAAGACGAAACGCATGAGCGGAACCACGGCCATCGGCAGTTGAAGCGTTCTGAGTCACGGGCCGCCATTATCCGGACATTCCGCAGCGGGAGAAAGGGCGAGGACCGACTCGGCTCAGGGCGCCTCGGCCAGGAAGATCGCCCGACGCGGCGCGGGATGGCCTTCGATCGTGCGGGACGGATCGTCCGGATCGAGGAAGTCCGCCAACGACTGGAACCGCATCCAGCCGGTCGAGCGCTGCTCCTGGATCGTGGTCGGGGACACGTCGATCAGCCGGGCCTGGCGGAAGCCCGCGCGCGTCAGCCAGGACGACAGCGTCGGCGGCGACGGAACGAACCAGACGTTGCGCATCTGGGCATAACGCCCCTCGGGCACCAGCACCCGGCCCGCCTCGCCTTCGACGACCAGGGTTTCCAGCACCAGCTCGCCGCCCGGCCGCAGACAGCCTTTCAATTCCACCAAATGGTCGAACGGCGAGCGGCGGTGATACAGCACGCCCATCGAGAACACCGTGTCGAAGGCCCGGGTTTCCGCCGGAAAGTCCTCGATACCCAAAGGCAGCACGGCGACCGGCCAGTCCCCGGCGAAATGCCGCACCGCGAGAAACTGCACCACGCTGAGCAGAGTGGGATCGATACCGATCACCGACTTCGCACCGGCCCCCAGCATGCGCCAGGCGTGATAGCCGTTGCCGCAGCCGACATCGAGCACCCGCCGCCCCGCGAGCGGCGCGATGGCTCCCTCCAGCCGCCGCCATTTCAGGTCGGAGCGCCATTCGGCGTCGATGAAGATGCCGTGAATGTCGTATGGCCCCTTGCGCCAGGGGTGGAGCCGGCGCAGAGCGGTTTCGATGGAGCGGCGGGTAGCACCGTCGCAATCCGTATCGCCTTCTATCCTCACGGCGTTCTGGGCGAAATCCAGCCGCGTGGGGACGACCTTCGGCAACTCCCCCAGGAGCTGCATCCAGGCCGGCCAGTCGCCGTGGCGCCCTTCCTGAAAACGGGCCTCGATCCTGGGCAGAAGAAGCTCGACCCAGCCCGGAAAAGACCGGGGGGCCAGCAGCCCGGCAAACAGATCGCGATCGCTCACGCCCCCCCCGCCCGGTCCGCCGGGCCGGCCGTGCTAGAATCCGCCGAGGCCTCGGCACGGTGCCGAGCCGCACCACGACACGGAGGAATCAAGACATGGCCGGCCCCGACATCGAAGCCGTCAAGTCCTATCTGCTGGATCTTCAGGAGAGCATCTGCAATGCGCTGGAAACGGAAGAGCCGCGCGCCCGTTTCGTCGAGGACCGCTGGGAGCACGCCGCCGGCGGCGGCGGTCGGACCCGTGTCCTGAGCGGCGGAGAAACCTTCGAACAGGGCGGCGTCAACTTCTCCCATGTCCGCGGCGCCAGCCTGCCGGCCTCGGCGACGGCACACCGGCCGGAACTGGCCGGCCGCGGATTCCAGGCCACCGGCGTGTCGCTGGTCATCCATCCGCTGAATCCCTATGTCCCCACCTCGCACGCCAATGTGCGGTTCTTCCTGGCCGAGAAGGAAGGCGAGACACCGATCTGGTGGTTCGGAGGCGGCTTCGACCTCACACCTTTCTATCCGTTCGAGGAAGACGTGATCCATTGGCACAGGACGGCCCGGAGCACCTGCCTTCCGTTCGGGGAAGACGTCTATCCCCGGTTCAAGCGCTGGTGCGACGAGTATTTCTTCCTGAAGCATCGCAACGAGACCCGCGGCGTGGGCGGCCTCTTCTTCGACGACCTGAACGAATGGGGATTCGAGCGCAGCTTCGCTTTCCTCCGCAGCGTGGGCGACCATTACCTGAAGGCTTACCTCCCCATCGTCCAACGGCGGAAGGCGATACCTTATGGGGAGCGGGAGCGGGAGTTCCAGCTTTACCGGCGCGGACGCTACGTCGAATTCAACCTGGTTTACGATCGCGGAACCCTGTTCGGACTCCAGTCGGGGGGGAGAACCGAGTCCATCCTCATGTCACTGCCCCCCGTCGCCCATTGGCGCTACGACTGGCGGCCGGAGCGAGGCAGTGCCGAGGAAAACCTCTATCTCAACTACCTGAAACCCAAGGAGTGGCTCGAATCATGATTCCTTGTGGGCCAACGGCTCCTTGAACGCGTTGGCATTGCGCTGCACCAGTTCCTTGATCAGCGGCTCCAGACCCGTCTGAGCGACCTGCTGGGTGAAACTGGTGCGGTAGTTCTGCAGCAGGCTGATGCCTTCGATCAGCACGTCGTAGACCTTCCATTCACCCCCCGTCTGGACCATACGGTAGTTGACCGCGATCGGCTGCGCGCCTTCCTGCAGGACCTCGGTCCGGACCATCGTCTTGCCGGGCTCGGCGCCTTCCTGCATCGGCAGATAGCGGATGTTCCAGTTGGAATACTCGGTAAACGCCGTGGTGTAGGTCCGGACCAGGAGCGTCCTGAACTCCTTCTTGAACCGCTCCCTCTGATCCGGCGTGGCCGTCTTCCAGTACTTCCCCAGCACCAGGATGGAGACCCGCTCGAAATCCACGTGTGGATCGATGATGCGTTCGACCAGTTCGGTCGCCTTGCGGAAATCCTCTTTGTACTCGGGCTTTTGCAGTGAACTCTGAAGCTGGTTCGAGGTCTGCTGAATCACTTGCTGCGGAGGCGAGAGTTGCTCGGCAAAGGCCGATGCTGCAGACACCCCGCATAGCAATAGCACGAATTGCAAGCAACTTGCGTAACGCAATACGGCCTTGGCATTCATGAAAGACTCCTGAAGGGAATGAGGGGAAAAAAACAGGGGCGTCAAGCACGCGGTATCATAGCGTGCAAGCCTTGAGTACACTATACCATTCGATTCGGAAACCACCCAGTTCAAGGACATGCCCGAGACCCGCCCCGGACGCTTCCCGTCCATCCGCCTCCGCCGCATGCGCAGGGATGACTTCAGTCGCCGCCTGATGCGGGAAAACCGGCTGACGGCGGACGACTTGATCTACCCCTTGTTCGTCACCGAGGGCAGCCGGCTCCGCGAACCGGTAACATCGATGCCCGGCGTGGCGCGCCTCAGCCTGGACCTTCTGCTGGACGAAGCAACGGCCGCGTTCGAGCTGGGCATTCCGGCGGTCGCCCTGTTTCCCGTGATCGACGCGGACAAGAAGGATCTGGAGGCCAGCGAGGCCTGGAACCCGGAAGGTCTGGCCCAGCGCGCTGTCAGGATACTGAAAGCCCGGCTCCCCGAACTGGGCGTCATCACCGACGTCGCCCTGGACCCCTTCACCTCGCACGGCCAGGACGGACTGATCGACGAGGACGGCTACGTGGTCAACGACAAGACGGTGGAAACCCTGGTGAAGCAGGCACTGTCCCACGCCGCCGCCGGCGCCGACGTGGTCGCCCCTTCCGACATGATGGACGGGCGCATCGGCGCCATCCGCCAGGCGCTCGAAGCCGAGGGGTTCGTCAATACCCGCATCCTCGCCTACTCGGCGAAGTACGCCTCCAGCTTCTACGGTCCGTTCCGCGACGCGGTAGGCTCGGCCGCGAACCTCGGCGGCGGCAACAAATACAGCTACCAAATGGACCCCGCCAACGGCGACGAAGCCCTGCGGGAAGTCGAACTGGACTTGCAGGAAGGCGCGGACATGGTCATGGTCAAGCCCGGTATGCCCTACCTGGACATCGTGCGGCGGGTGAAGGATCGCTTCAGCGTGCCCACCTATGCCTACCAGGTCAGCGGCGAATACGCCATGCTGAAGGCCGCTGCGCAAAACGGCTGGCTGGACGAGCGCGCGGTCGTCCTGGAGTCCCTGCTGGCATTCAAGCGCGCCGGCGCCGACGGCATCCTCACCTATTTCGCCAAGGACGTGGCGACCTGGCTGAAATGACCCAGCCCGACCGATACGCCGTGTTCGGGCACCCGATCGAACACAGCCAGTCACCCCGCATCCATGCCCTGTTCGCCGCCCAGACCGGCCAGGACCTGATCTACACCGCCGAGGACGTGCCACCCGACCGGTTCGAATCCTGCGTCCGCGCGTTCTTCGACGGCGGTGGCCGCGGCCTCAACTGCACCATCCCGCTCAAGGAGATGGCCTGGCTGCTCGCGGACAACCGCAGCGCCAGGGCAAAGCGGGCGCGTGCGGTCAACACGCTGCTCCTGCGGGGCGATGGCTCGATCTTCGGCGACAACACCGACGGCATCGGTCTGCTCCGCGACCTGCGGGACAACCTCGGGCTGAACCTCGCGGGCACGAAAATCCTCATACTCGGCGCCGGCGGGGCGACGCGGGGAATCCTGGCGCCCCTGCTGGCCGAGCGGCCGGACCGGCTGGTCATCGCCAACCGCACCGTCGCCACGGCGGAAACCCTGACCGTGGAATTCGGCGACCTGGGCCCCGTCGAAGGCTGCGGCTTCGCTGCATTGGCCGGTCGCCGCTTCGACCTGATCATCAACGCCACCGCCGCCAGTCTGAGCGGCGAACTCCCGCCGCTCCCCGCCGACATACTCGCCCCCGGCGGCAGTTGCTACGACCTGGCCTATGCCGCCGAACCGACGCCCTTCGTGCGGTGGGGCCAGGAAAAGCAAGCGGTCGTCAGTGCCGACGGCATCGGCATGCTGGTGGAACAGGCCGCCGAAGCCTTCCTGCTCTGGCGCGGTGTGCGCCCGCAAACACGCCCGGTGATCGAGACGCTCGAAGCCGAGCGACGAACCGCGAAGTGATCCGACGGAGCAACACTCGAAGAAAAATCCGGCCGGGAACGCGTCCTACCCCGTCAAAAGGTGGAGCCGTTCCATCCCCAGAATCCCCCGGCGACATCGGTGAACTCGATATAGACGCGCGCCGGCGCTATCCCGGCGGAATCCTGCAGCAGCGAACACAGGGTCTGGGACAGGGCCTTGGTCTTGCCGGCGGGGAGGCCGATGCTCTTCAGTTCCACGAAAGCCGCCGGCTCGTCCGTGCCGGCAAAAAGCATGGCCGGATTCGAGGTGAGTTCCACCATCACATAGCGTTCCGGCTTGCCCAGTTCGCTGGCCATTCTTTGGGAAGCCGCAGCCAGCAGCGCTTTCGACTTCCCCGGTTCGATCTCACGGTTCATATGGATTTTCAGGTATGGCATGGTGTTCTCCTTTTTGACGACAGCTCAAAGAGGCCACGGCTTCACGCAGTCAAGAATGCGCTGCGTTTGGCCAAGCAGGATTTCGATCTGCTGGGCGGACAAGGACTTGACGCTTTGGCTCCTCAGATGCGCTTCGAATTTCTGCAGGGACGCAAGCGCCGAGGCGTTATCCCTCTCCCCAAAGAACTTTTTCGCCGCCTGCAAATGTGTAACCGCGTCCCCGCTGTGCTCTTCGAATGGAAAAGCTTGACTTGGAACCAGTCGATGCAGCAAACGCATAGACGTTACAGGGCGCAGTGGCAATGGAGGATCAATGGAAGAAGCAGAGAGTGGCTGCGGCAGGTATCCAAGCATGTCGGAAATGATAGGGCGCGGATCCAGAGTCACATAGAGTTTGGTATGGGTGCGGATACCTTCTGGCCAAAGGTCGAGATAGATGTCGTGAATCCCGCAATCATCAGCGTCGTAGATCGTTTTGAGATGATAGAAACTGCCGCCCCGGATATGGGAAACGGTTTCGTACTCAAAGGCCTTGCCTTCCTTTTCCGGATTGCCATCGTAGAAAAGGGCGGTGAGGTGATCGTGGTCGTTTTCGGCATGTACGTTCGCTCGGACGGTCACTTTATCTCCGAGGAGCGCGATTCGCTTCGAAAGCTGGATCCGATCGAGTCGCACATCTCCGCTGCCATTGCCGGCGTGGCTCGCGCCTGGGGCATTGGGCGGGGCGACATAGAACAAACTGGGATAGAAACCGACGTTGTTGCTGTACGCTTCGACCAGCCCTGCGGCATCGGTGATGCTGGTAAACGTACCAGGTAGTTGGTAGAGACCGTGGCCGGGCATCTCCCCGATGAGGTTGCCTTGGGCGTCCTGCATCCATACGAGCACCCAAAACGCGAGATATTGATCGGCATGGGCGGTGGTGTCCAGTTTGTCGGTGCTGGCCAAGACCCAGTTCGGCTGCTGCTCCTCGACTGAGTTGGTTTGCGAATTGAACCCCGGGATCGGCGCGAGCGAAACCTGATCGATCAGGAAGGCATCGCCGGCCGGTATTTTCGTCGTCTCATCGAATGGCTGGCCGTAGAATCGAACCTGCACCGAACTTCCCGGCGGCACATCGGTCGTCGAATAGTTGTAGACGCGGGCCTGCAATCGCACTTTTTCGCCCGCGCGCGCCTTCGCGATCTGTGGACCCTCCCCGTTTGCTTCCCCGGGCGAGATCAGCAAACCTTTCATCCATAAGAATTGACTGGTCCAGAGACCATCAGGATCCCAATCCGGGGCGTTAAAGTTCGCACACCAGGTTCCGGGCAACCCGGGCTGGACCAACAGGCAATTGGGAGCAAGCTTGTTACCCTGGACGATGGTCCAGCGAGCCGGATGGTTCAGCGCGACGTCGGGCAGTGAATAGGGGTTTGTCTGCCACCACGAACCGCTGTTTGGGTTCGTTGGATCGGCTGTATATTCCGCGCGCAGGATGCCGTTCGTCTGCACGTCGGTACCGAGATCGAGCTGTTGCGTGTCCGGATCCGGCTTGGTGCCAAAGATGTACGAACCTACCATATATTGGTAGTTTTGGGGGTCAAGAAAGGTACCGGGTTTGATGATACCGACCCCCGTGGACGCCCCCACTGAAATGGTCGAGGTATTGAGATTGCTGATCGATTTGCTGCCATTGTACGAAAAGTTGAACGAGCCACCGGCTCCCACCTTGGCGTTTCGCGAAATGCTAAGGTCCAGGAACCAGGAATAGTTGTGAGCCGAACCCACGGTCACGGTACTGCCTTGACCGGCCGACCAGTTCGTTTTTTGCGTCTGCTGAGAGCCGTCGGTGGCGAAAAGCTGCGGGGAGTTCGAAGTCAATAAATCGATGTTCGGTTCGAATTTTTGGAGCTGCTGCAAACTCCAAGGATAGGAGAAAACATTGAAGGGTTCGTGTACGGGCTGGTACCACTCCACCTTGGCGCCGTCCAAATGAGCATAGCTGACATCGCTCGGCCCGGAAAACATCACATTGAGCTGCACCAGTTCGCTGGGGCTGCACAGAGGCGTCGGCGAGCCTGGCTTCGGCGGGCAAACATACTGTCCGATGACTGGATAGACGTATATGTTTTGCGTTTCATCTTTGATCCAGATATCGTCATCTATGGTGGTCTGCACACTCAAATCAAACGCGTACTTGGAGTATTTATTATATTTTTTTGCCACCGAATCCTGCCACTGCTGAGTAGATCCGGCTTTTACTGTGATCGATATAGTAGATACGTCTGGCACGCCCCACGAGTAAGATCCAGAAATACTTTCTGTAATGGAATGACTGAAGCTGGTGGTGCTTTCTGACGAGGATTGATTGGATTGCGATTGCTCCATCTGGTAGGTGCTGGAGAAACCCTTATGACCAGATAGATTCAACACTTCAGGTTGCGTTCCATCGGCCGGGGTGATCCAGTCCACGTGCTGGGGCGGCATGGAGAGGATCGTCAGGGGCTGCGTGAAAGTCGAAGTGAGCTTCGTCGGATTCCCGAGCAAGGCGGAGCGGCCTTGGGTATCGCCCGCCATCAGATGCGAGAAGCCGCCTTGTGGTCCGGTAAATTGGACATTCCCGCCCGGAACCGGCGACAGCGCATAATCTTTGGACGGGTCTACGTGGAACAGCCAAAGCTGGGCTTGATACACGGGCTGGTGGACAGGGGGAGGATTATAAGTGCCCTTGTACCAAAGTAGCGCGATCTCGAGCTGGATCGGCTGGTTCTGCTCGATTTCCTGATCGAAGTTGCCGACGGCGACCGAATAGATTCCAGCGGAGTATACGGGATTTCCCTCCTGATCGTGTTCCAATAAGCTAAAAATCTGCTCCCTGGGTTTATAGATGTTGAGATTGCTGTCGAGGGTAAACACCGCGACATGCGCATATTCTCCTGGCGTTTCCGTGGTGGTGGCGACGATCTGCTCCGAGTCACCAAAAAAGTCGAGATTGTCGCTCACCATCGCAATCTTCCAAACGCCGTTACCGGTCGCGCCCCAGTTTTCCGTATCGGCCACCGCGATGCTGTATACGGTGGGATTGGTGCTGGCCACTTCGACCTGCAGCGAACGCAGGTCCACATGATCTGTGTCGCCAAGGCTGTATTTGTACATGAGGACGAGATCGGAAAGCGGCAGCGCGGTCTGCGGATTGACGGCACCGCTGTACACGCCGGCCACCATGGCCATCTCCAAATTGGTACTCGATGGAATGGTGAATGCCGTGGAGCCGGAAGGCGCGAGCGAGATGTTCGCGAGGCGCCCTTGGCTGTCGTGAGTCACCGTCACGGTGTAAATCGTGACGGTGACGTTATTGTTCTGGGCGGCGGCGAGCGCCACTTCCGGTACGCCATCGCCGTCGAAATCCCCGGCGGCCAGGACTGCCCACTTGTTGGTCAAGTCGAAGGGCGCCGCACCGGCTTCGCTGTAGAACAGCCCATCGTCGATTTTTTCGACGTTTTTTGCGGTGAGGATATAGATGCTGTTGCCGACGAGGTAGGCGAAATCCGCATAACCGTCGCCTGTGAAATCCGCCCTCGGAAACTGGTTCAAGTTCGGAGTGCCGCTTACGTTGAGAGGGAAGGTGCGGGTCACCGTGCCGTTTGGATTCTGATCTTGGATCACGACCGAATCCTGGACCACCGTGACCAACACGTCGCGCGGCAGCTTGAACATGCGCCCGATCCCTGTGGCGTAGCTTCCAGGATTGGGGAGATTGCTATAGCTCTGCTGCGAACCCAGGCCACCGTTTTTCGTTTGCACGATCGTCTGGACCTGCAATCCCGTAGGGCTCATCTGGGTGACGATGAGGTCGTCCACCGGAAACAGACGGCGCTTGCCGGAGAGGATGTCGCCGATCTTGGAAAAGTCCGGGTCGGCTGAGCAGGGCTTGGCCGGAACAAGACCCAGCAGAGCGATTGCGAGTATGAGTGCGAGATGGATGGTTCGTGACATGGTAAGCTCCTTGACGAATGGCACCAAATTGCCTACGTCTGCCAACAAGCTCACATACGAGATTCCGCTTTCCTAGAATAGGAGTCGGAATTCTAAAACCAGCTTTTTTGGGCTTGTCAAGATGAATCCTTGCAAAATTCGGCGGGAGCGCCCTCCCGGAAAATCCATCCATGTCTGGTCACCCATGGAACTGCAGAAAGCCCTATGGGGAGCCGAGATCGGACGGACCGCAAACGGTGTTGCGTTTTTTCCCGGCAGGAGGTCTCCATCCCTATGGGCACAAAGCTTACGGAACTCAGGATGACCTTGCCCTCGGCCCGCGAGTCTTGCGCATGTTGGGTCACAACATAACACCGTCGCGCAAATACCGCTCCTTTAGCCTGACGTAACCGTCGCGGGAATGGACGAGGAACTCGAGTTCGGAGTCCTTCAGTGGCCGCGCCTGTCTGACGGGCGATCCGACGTAGAGGTAGCCGCTTTCCAGGCGCTTGCCCGGCGGGACCAGGGTACCGGCACCGACCATGACGCGGTCCTCGATGACGGCGCCGTCCATGACGATGGCGCCGATGCCGATCAGGCACAGGTCGCCGATGGTGCAGCCGTGCAGCACGGCGCGGTGGCCGACGGTGACGCCGGCGCCGACGATCAAGGGGAATCCGGCTTCGTTGAAGGCGCTGGGCTGGGTGACGTGCAGCACGCTGCCGTCCTGGATGTTGGTGGCGGGGCCGATTTCGATGCGGTGGACGTCGCCGCGGGCGACCACGCAGGGCCAGATCGAAACATCGTCGCCCAGGCTCACGTCGCCCGCCACGAAGGCGCTTTCCGCCACGAATACGTTATGGCCCAGTGTGGGGTGGATACCATTGTAGGTCTGAATCGCCATCTTTCCTCTCTGCCGGTCGGCGTTCTGGCGATGGCCGCCGGCCGCTATACTGGACCCCACGCAGGAGGAGAGTCGCCATGCCCATCGCCGGTTTCATATTTTTCGGGGTGCTGATCCTGATCGCCCTGTACGTGATCCTGATCTATAACCGTCTCGTGCAACTCAAGCATGATACCGTAAAAGCCTGGGCCAACATCGACGTGCTCCTGGCCCAGCGCCACGACGAGCTGCCCAAGCTGGTGGAAACCTGCAAGCAGTACATGAAGCACGAAAAGGAAACGCTGGAACGGGTGATCCAGGCCCGCGGTGGCGTCTCCGCGGCCCGCAAACATCACGACGTCCGCGCCCTGGGCGCAGCCGAGGGCGAGCTGCGTCAAGGCTTGATGAGCCTTTTCGCCGTAGCCGAGAACTACCCCGAACTGAAAGCCGACCAGTCGTTCCGGATGCTGGAGCGTCGCATCACCGAGCTGGAAAGCTCGATCGCCGACCGCCGCGAGTTCTACAACGATCACGTCAACGCCAACAACGTACGGCTCGACCAGTTTCCCGACCTCGTCATCGCCCGCCTGTTCGGCTTCAAGCCGTTCGACCTGCTGGAATTCTCGGATACCGACACCAGCAACCCGGACCTGCGCGCCCTGTTCGGCTGATGGGTATGTCCGGCTGGCTCGCGGCGGCGGGGGAACACGAAATCTGGCTGCTGACCTGGCTGAGCGCCGCCATGGCGGCGCTGTGCCTGTGGCAGGGTTTCCGCCATCTGGGCCATGGCCGGGCGATCACCGACCGGCCGACTTCGCGCATTCGCTCGGCTGCCCAGGGATACGTCGAACTGGAAGGACGCGCCCGGATGATGGCGGGCGCCCCCATCATCGCACCCTTGAGCGGGAAACGCTGCGTGTGGTACCGCTACACGCTGGAACGCAAAGACCGGGGCAGCGGAGACTCAAGCTGGCAAACGGTCGACGCGGGCACCAGCACGGCCATCTTCGAAATCGAGGATGAAACCGGTCGCTGTGTCGTCGATCCCGAGGACGCCGAGGTACTGCCGCCCATCCGCCTGAGCTGGCGCGGCCTCTACCCGCAGCCCGGCGGCCCGCCGCGCGGCCGCCGAAGTGTCTGGGAGGTCCTGCTTCCGGCCGGACCCTACCGTTATACCGAGTCCCGCATCCCCGAAGGCGAGTGGCTTTTCGTTTCCGGCCAGTTCGCCGGCATCGGCGGCGGCGATTGCTCCCCCGAGGAAGAGACCCGGGATCTGCTGGCAGCCTGGAAACGGGACAAGACGGCTTTGCTGCGGCGCTTCGACGAGAACAAGGATGGCGACATCGACCTGGCGGAATGGGAGAAGGCGCGGGAATCGGCCCGCGACGAGGTGTTTCGACGGCGCGGCACCGCAGCCCATTCGGTGGAGCTCAACGTGCTGAGGAAACCGCGTGACGGGTCGAGATTCCTGATCTCGGCGCTGTCCCAGGATCACCTGGCCCGGCGCCATTTGTGGCTAGGGCTGGCCTGGCTGACGGGTTTCCTGGTCGCCGCGAGCCTGGGCGGCGCGGTGTCGGCCAGGCTGTGGAATGGTTGAGTGACGGGAAGCGCCCTCCCTCATCCGGCCCCACGGGCCACCTTCTGTTTTCGGACAATCCAGCCCGAAACCCTGCGGGCGAGCTTCGCTCGACCAAAATCGCTCCCGGCGTTTTCGTCCCAGCGGGAGAAGGGAAAAAGCCGCAACGCCCCCTCAACCGAGTTTGCGCGAAGCCTTCTCCTCCAGACCCGACATACCGAAGCGCCGGCCCAGCTCCCGCAGCACATCGTCCGGCCCGAGCCCCTGTTGGGCGAGCAGCACGCAGCAGTGGAACCACAGGTCGGCCATTTCGTAGACGATCTTTCCGGGTTCCCCGTCCTTGGCGGCGATCACGGTTTCGGTGGCCTCTTCACCGATCTTCTTGAGGATGGTGTCGAGCCCCTTGGCATACAGGCTCGCCGCATAGCTCTTGTCCGGCGCTTCGGTCTTGCGCTGTTCCAGGATTTCCGCCAACCGGTGCAGGACGTCCATCACTCAGGCTCCGTAGATCGAATCGGGCGGCTTCAGGACGGGTTCGACCGTCACCCAGCGGCCGTCCTGCAGCACGCGGTAGAAGCAGTGGTGGCGGCCGGTGTGGCAGGCAATGCCGCCGGCCTGTTCGACCTTGAGCAGCACCACGTCCTCGTCGCAGTCGATGCGGATTTCCAGCACCTTCTGGCGGTGGCCGGACTCCTCGCCCTTGCGCCACAGCCGGCCGCGCGAGCGCGACCAGTACACCGCGTAGCCTTCCGCGGCGGTCAAAGCCAGGGCCTCGCGGTTCATCCACGCCACCATCAGCACTTGGCCGGTCCCGGCTTCCTGCGCCACCACCGGCACCAGACCGTCAGCGGTCCAGCGTATCTCGTCGAGCCAGGCGCTCACCGGCGCACCTCGATGCCCTGGGTGGCCAGGAAATCCTTGGCTTGGCCGAGACTGTACTCGGCGAAATGGAAAATGCTGGCGGCGAGCACGGCATCGGCCCGGCCTTGCAGGATACCGTCGGCGAGATGCTGGAGATTGCCCACGCCGCCGGAGGCGATGACCGGCACGCCGACCGCGTCGCTGACCGCCCGGGTCAGTCCCAGGTCGAAGCCGGAACGGGTACCGTCGCGGTCCATGCTGGTGAGGAGGATTTCACCGGCACCCAGTTCGACCATGCGCCGCGCCCATTGCACGGCATCCAGCCCGGTCGGCTTGCGTCCGCCGTGGGTGAAAATCTCCCAGCGTGGCGGGTCCTCGCTCACCTGCTTGGCGTCGATGGCCACCACGATGCACTGCGAGCCGAAACGCTCGGCGGCCTCACGCACGAACTCGGGATTGAACACCGCGGCGGTGTTGATGCTGACCTTGTCGGCACCGGCATTGAGCATGCGGCGGATGTCGTCCAGGGTACGGATGCCGCCCCCCACCGTCAGCGGGATGAACACCTCGCCGGCGACCTGCTCGACCACGTGCACCATGGTTTCGCGGTCGTCGGAACTGGCGGTGATGTCGAGAAAGGCCAGCTCATCCGCTCCCTCCCGGTCGTAGCGCCGGGCGATCTCCACCGGATCACCGGCATCGCGGATGTCGACGAAACGGACGCCTTTGACCACGCGCCCGTTGTCGACGTCGAGGCAGGGAATGATGCGCTTGGCCAGCATGCTAGAAGGTTTCCGCCAGCTTGAGACCCTCGGCGAAGTCCAGCGTGCCTTCATAGATCGCCCGGCCGGTGATGGCACCAATGACGCCGTCGCCGACGATCTCGCCCAGCGCCTTGATGTCGTCGATCGTCGTGATGCCGCCGGAGGCGATCACGGGGATGTGGATCGCGCGCGCCAGCCGGGAGGTGGCCTCGATGTTCACGCCGCCCATCATGCCGTCGCGGCTGATGTCGGTATAGATGATCGCCTCCACGCCATCCGCCTCGAATTTCTGCGCCAGGTCGATCACGTCATGGTGTGAGAGTTTGGACCAGCCGTCGATGGCGACCTTGCCGTCGCGGGCGTCCAGGCCGATGATGATGTGGTTGGGGAATTCGGCCGTGACATCGCTCACGAAATGGGGCGCGCTGACCGCCTTGGTGCCGATGATGACGAAATCGACCCCGGCGTTCAGATAACCCTGGATGGTCTCCTCGTCGCGGATACCGCCGCCGACCTGGATCTCGACATCGGGACAGGCCTCGCGGATGGCATGGATGGTCTCGGCATTGCGCGGCTTGCCAGCGAAAGCCCCGTCCAGGTCCACCAGATGCAGGCGCCGGGCACCGGCAGCGACCCAGCGGCCGGCCACCGCCACCGGATCATCGGAAAACACCGTATCGTCTTCCATGCGGCCCTGCCGCAGGCGGACACATTTGCCGTCTTTCAAGTCGATAGCCGGTATCAGCAGCATAAACGTAAGGCCCTCAACGCCCTCAGTAGCGGGTTTTTCAACGGGATGACCAAGGTTCCCACCGGAGAAAATTGGCCAGCAGACGCAAACCGGCGGCCTGGCTCTTTTCGGGATGGAACTGCACCGCGAAAACCTTGCCCCGCGCCACGGCCGCCGCAAACGGGGTGGGATAGTCGCTGGTCGCGGCGACGTCGGCCGGATCGGCGGGCGCCGCGTAATAGCTATGCACGAAATAGAACCAGCTCTCCGCCGGGATACCGGCCCAAAGCGGATGGGATGGGTCGCTGAAATGAACACGGTTCCAGCCCATGTGCGGGATCTTGAGCGGTTCGCCGGCAGCACCGGTGAGCCCTTCCGGGAACCGCAGCACCCGGCCCGTAATGAGGCCGAGGCAGCGGGTGCCGCCGTTCTCCTCGCTCTCTTCAAGCAACGCCTGCATGCCGAGACAGATGCCGAGGAACGGCTTCTCAGCGGCGGCGCGGCGGACAACCTGCTCCAATCGCCGCTCGGCGAGGTGCGCCATGCAGTCACGCATGGCTCCCACCCCGGGGAACACCACGCGATCACTCGCAAGGATCACGTCCGGATCGGACGTGACCGTGACAGCGGCGTTTGCGTCTGCATGCTGGAGCGCCTTGGCGATGGAGTGGAGATTCCCCATGCCGTAATCGATGACCGCCACCGAAGACATAAGCTCAGGTTCTGTCGGAAAAGTAAAGATGGATCGAGGGTCGGACTCAGAGCAGACCTTTGGTCGAAGGGAGGACGCCGGCGGTTCTCGCATCGCGCTCGACGGCCGCGCGCACCGCGCGCCCGAACGCCTTGAATATGGTCTCGGCGACGTGATGGGCGTTCAGCCCTTTGAGATTGTCGATGTGCAGCGTCGCCTGGGCGTGGTTCACGAATCCGCGGAAGAACTCGACGAACAGATCCACCTCGAAGTCGCCGATGCGGTCGCGGGGAAATTCGACCTCGTAGAACAGACCGGAGCGTCCTGAAAAATCGATCACCACCCGCGACAGCGCCTCGTCCAGGGGGACGTAGGCATGGCCGTAGCGGTGAATGCCGCGCTTGTCGCCCAGCGCCTTGGCGAAAGCCTGGCCGAGCGCGATGCCGATGTCTTCCACGGTGTGGTGGGCGTCGATGTGCAAGTCACCCTTCGCTTCGACCTCCAAGTCCATGCAGCCGTGCCTCGCCACCTGGTCGAGCATGTGGTCGAGAAAATGTACGCCGCTACGGAATTTACCCTTGCCGGTGCCGTCCAGGTCGACCTGGACCCTTATCTGCGTTTCCAGGGTATAACGCTCGACCTCAGCGGTTCGCCTGTTCATGGAGGAGGGAAGAATGAATCGTGTTCTGGCCGTCGGAATGCCTATGATATACCGCGTAGGGTACGAGCATAAGCCCCCGGGCGCTGTCCGGCCATTCAGGCTGAAAAACCCGGCCCACAGACCTCCCACGCCCGCCACACTTGGTCCACCACCCGATCGATCGTGCGTCGGTCGGTCCAGGGACTCATGATGAAGGATTTGATAGCCGCAATGCGGCCGTTGCCGCGCCCCGCGTCGCGATAGGCGTCGGTCCAGGACAACAGCACGCCCTCGCCTTTCACCGCCTTGGCATGCATGCGGTCGAAGATTTCGCGGTTGAAACGGTTGTGGCGCTCCAGGATGTCCGCGTACGCCGGATCGGTCAGTTCCCGCCGATAGGCCGCTGCCGCTTCGATGCCCGGCGGGTAGAGACGGAACAGCGTCACCGGCCCGAAGTTGCCGCCGTTGAGGATATGGACGAAGTCCAGCTCCTCCAGCAGCTCGCGCAGGCGCTCCGACATTTCCACGCTGTGGCCGAGGATGACGCGGTAGCCCTCCTTCCCGAGCAGCCGGAGATTGGCCAGCGCGGCGAGCGCGCCGGCGCCGGAGCGGGAGCATTCCAAGGTGAACAGCCCCGGATGGTAATGGCCGAATTGGTACAGATAGGGCATCTGCGCCTGATCGCGACTCAGCAGTGCCAGGTCGTCGCGGTTCTTGACCAACACGGCACTGGATACGTAAGGGACGTAGCCGGTCTTGTGGAAATCCAGCCCGATGCTGTCGGCGCGGTGCAGGAGGCCGATACGTTCCACCGAATCCTGCAGCGAGCGCAGGGTACGGGCATGGAATCCCAAGGGATTCAGCTCGAAGTCGTAATCCTTGAACACCGACCACGGCCAGCCGATCACGGCATCGGCATGGAGGTGCGGCCGGTACGGCAGGCGGTATTCCTCCGCCAGCGCATCCCGGATATCGGCGATGGCGGCGAGATCGTCGATGCCGAAGGCGTCGGTGGTGCCGAGGGTGGCGATGATCGCCGCCACCTCCTCGCCGGCTTCGAACCGCCTCCGCAGCTCACTTTCCAGATGAGTCAGCGACATCTCGTTCTGCAGCGTCGTCGGCACGGTGACCAGGTTTTCGGTACCGAGCCCCAGCCAGCCAGCTGCGTTCACCCGGGAATAGTGTGACACCCCCGAAGCCAGTATTTTGTACGGTTTGCGGATGCCTTCATGCATGGCGCGGCCACCGGAAATCTTCTCCAGGGCCAGCTTCAGGCCGTAAAGTATCGTGCCGGTGCCACCGAAGGTGAACACCCCGCCGGCACTTTCACGCTCGTAGCCCACCAGATCCGCCAGCATGGCCACCGCTTCGATTTCGGCTTCGGCGAAGCGGGCCGAATATTCGTCCCAGATGATGTTCGGGTTGTAGATGGCGCTGGCGATGAAGGCGGTGATGCTGGCGATGGTGGGCGGCGGTATCACGTTGGCCTGGGCATTGGGATGTGCCCATACCACCATGCCACGGCAATAGTCCGCCAACATCGCGGTGATCTGCTCGATCGAACTCATCCGCTCCGGCATCGGCAAGGCGCGCTGGGCGGAATAATCACCATCCAGCGTCGAACCCAGGATGGGTGAGGCCGACTTGAGGCCATCCACCCTGTCGAGGAAACAGGACAAGGTATGCACGAAGTAGCCGTCCATGACCGGATTGGATACCGGTGAGGGAAAACAGATCTTCAGGGCATCCAGGATCTCGCTGTAATGACGATGATGGGTGTTCACGCGCTCCGTCCTCATTGCCCTGCTCCCGTTCGGGAACACTCGATCGCAGCAAACTAAACCAAGCGCCCGTCGAGATCCAGCTCCGGGGGCGGACGATATACTTCCCACACCATTGAGCCTGTCGAGGCACCCGCATGGATTTCCGGATGAACTCTCCCGCCGGCAAGGCCATCCTGGCACGCGCCAGAAACGGGGACTACGCCCACCCCGGCGAAGAGGAGGCCATTGCCGCCGCGGTCGATGGACTCCCGCGGGAAAGGATTCACCGTCTGCTGGATGTCGGCTGCGGTCGCGGCGGTACCGCCGACTGGTTCTGGCGCCATGGCTGGGGCGAAGTGACGGGGGTGGACATCGACGCCACATCCATCGAGTATGCCAGGATGCGTTATCCCGGCGTCCGGTTCCTGCAGCAGGACGTCTGCCGCATGGAACGGCCGCAATTCCAGGGATTCGACCTCGTCTATCTGTTCACGGCCCTGTACGCCATCCCCGACCAGACGGAGGCTCTGCGCCGAATGAGGATGGCCGCGCGGCCGGGAGGCATCCTGCTCCTCGTCGACTATACCCGGCCCGCGACCCAGCCCCCACCGCCCGAACTCGGCCCCGAGATCGGGAATCCGATCGAATTCGAAACAGTGGGCGACACCCTCGCCGCGACCGGCTGGAAGCTACAGACTCGGGAAGACTGGACTCCCCGGTTTGCAGTCTGGTACGAAAACCTCCTGGAGCGGTTCGCCCGCGAGCGCGACTGGATCGTCGATACGCACGGCCCGGACTGGTACGGCTACGTGACCGGCTGGTACGAAGCGCTCTGGAAGGCGCTCGGCGCGCGGAGACTGGGCGGCACTCTGGTACGGGCGACGACGCGGGAGCCGGCACGGTTCGCGGCGGAACCGTTCCTACCCCTCATTCACGGGGGCGAAGGCGCAGAACCGTGAGCGGGATGTTGGCTTCCATGCAAGACTGCGATTACGCTTAGAATCCGTAGTCCGTCAAAACGTCGTCCCAGGTCGCGAGCACAGGAGGCAAGACATGGCTAAAGCTATCCCCGATGGTTATCACACCGTCATCCCTTATCTGGTGGTGCGGGGCGCCGACGAGTTGATCGAGTTCATGAAAACCGCCTTCGACGCGAAGGAATGGGAACGGATCATGCGGCCGGACGGCACCGTCGGCCATGCCGAAATGCGGGTCGGCGACTCCGTGATCATGCTGAGCGAGGCCCGAGGCGAGTGGCAGCCGATGCCCGGCGCAATCTATCTCTATGTCCCCGACGCCGACTCCGCCTACCAGCGCGCGCTCGATGCGGGAGCGACTTCGATCGCGCCGCTCGCCAACCAGTTCTACGGCGACCGCCACGGCGGGGTGCGCGATGCATCGGGCAACATCTGGTGGATCGCCACCCACATCGAGGACGTGCCGGCCGAGGAGCTCAAGCAGCGCGCCGAAGCCTTCTTCTCCAAACACTGAAGCCTCTCCTGGGCGGCGGCCGCGGCAGGTATCGTCCTGCGACGGCGGCGAGAAGGTGTCGGAACCGCCAAAACCGATCGACCGTCCCGAAAACGGCATTTGCCACAGAGAGTAACCGGCCGGACTGCCAAACCCGGCAGAGCCACCCGGCAAAGCCGACACCCCCGCCGCTCCAGCCCGGGCATTTCTGCCCCAACACTGAGCACCGCCCCATCATAGACCACTCACCCTCCTGTCCCTGCCGGACTGCCCATCCCTTTGCCAGGGAAGACGGCCAGGCACGCTCCTGAGCATAATCAGACCTTCGACCAGCCGAAAAAAGAATAAGCCGGGGGTTTCGTTTTGAGGCGAAACGTCATACGATATTGCGCACATCGTTGGTGCAATATCGATTTATGCACCATAATGATGCATTCGACAGCTACACTCAGACCCGTCCAAGAGGAACGCCCCATGCTTACCAGAATGACAACCACCTTAGGCATCGTGCTGACCATGGGCCTCCTGGCCGGGCAGGCCCATGCCAAACCCGACATCGTCACCGAAAACGACGTCAAGAACTGCCAGTTCCTGAAAACCGTCCGGGGATCTTCCGGCTACGGCAAGAAATTCGGGAGCTGGCAACCCGAAGCCAAGGCTTCCGCGGAAAGAGAGGCGACCCAGATCGGCGCAAGCCACATCGTCTGGAGTGACCTCAAGCCGTCCGGAGCATTCAACGGCATCGCCACCGCCAAGGCCTACGACTGCGGCAGATAAACCTCCCGCCAGGATTGGCGGGATGGCTCCATCCCCACGACAAACCAAAGGACTTCCTCAATCCCCATCGTTTTGGGCAGGACGGCGTATCCGTCCTGTATTTTTTGCGGCGGGTACAGCCGCCACCTCCACTTGACTCGCGGATGCGTTGACACCAACGAATAGGTGTATATACTCACAATCATCGACGACTCCATAGCGCAAGATCGTGACTCCCTCGGAAACCTCGGCCGAACACGAACCGGACTACCGTACGTGCATGGACTGCACGGGATTCAACCTGCGCAAGGCCATGCGCGCGGTTGGCCAGCACTATGACGATGCCCTGCGTCCCGCAGGCCTTCGGGGCACCCAGTTTTCCCTCCTGGCAGCGGCAAAAATCGCCGGCCCGGTAACGGTGAGTCGGCTGGCCGAAATGGCGGTGATGGATCGGACGACGCTGACCCGCAATCTGAACGTGCTGGAAAAACAGGGTCTCGTGGCCGTGGTGCCGGGCGCGGACCGCCGGACCCGGCGGGTCGTGATCACGGAACGAGGGGTCACCGTCCTGCGGCAGGCCTACCCGCTCTGGCAGCAGGCCCAGGACCGGCTGGCGGCGAAACTCGGAGCCGACCGGCTGCAAGCCCTGCGGGAAAACATGGCGACCCTGGTCGACGCAACCCTGCCACGGTGAAATCTTTCGCCCTATTAGGTGCATATACACTTTTATTCCGGCTCTACGGCGGAGGTCGATTTCCATGAACCATACGGATACGAAATACCTGAGAAACCATCCCACGGTGAGGCGCATTCTGGACGAGTCTCCGCACCACCCCACGGAAACACCAGTGCTCGAAGCGGCCTGGCTGCGCAAGATCGCCCTGGAGGCAGGGGCCAACGACGTCGGATGCGTCGGCCTTGAACGGGCGGAAATGGCCTCCCAGCGGGACGACATCCTGCAGGCATTCCCCTACGCGAAAACCCTGCTCAGTTTCGTCTGCCGCATGAACCGTGAAAACCTCCGGACTCCCAGCCGTTCGATCGCCAATCTCGAATTCCACCAGTCGGCGGATGCAGTCAACCAGACCGGCCGGCGGATCGTCCAGACCCTGGAAAGGCACGGCATCCGTGCGGCCCATACCGCCGTCGGCTTCCCCATGGAAGCGGACCGGTGGCCGGCACGGATGTGGGTGATTTCCCACAAACCGGTGGCCGAAGCCGCGGGACTGGGCCGGATGGGATTGCACCGGAACATCATTCATCCGGTATTCGGCAGTTTCATCCTGCTCGGCACCGTGGTCCTGGATGCCAGGATCGATAATGACTCCCGCCCCATCGACTACAATCCCTGTCTGGAATGTAAACTTTGTGTGGGAGCCTGTCCGACAGGAGCGATCGGGATGGATGGCCATTTCGATTTTTCCGCTTGTTACACCCATAACTACCGCGAATTCATGGGAGGCTTCAGCGACTGGGCAGAAACGGTCGCGGCCAGCACCAGCGCGTCGGATTACCGGAAAAAGATCGGCTACGCCGAATCGGTGTCCCTGTGGCAGAGCCTCTCCTTCGGGGCGAACTACAAGGCTGCCTATTGCCTGTCGGTGTGCCCGGCGGGGGAGGACGTGGTGCGGCCATTCCTGGAGGACCGGAGACGCTTCATCGCCGAAGTGATGCGCCCGCTGCAGGACAAATCCGAAACGGTGTACGTGATCGCCGGTTCCGATGCGGAAGATCACGTCCGCCGCCGTTTTCCGCATAAATCCGCCAAACGGGTGCGAAACACGCTCCGGCCCACTTCGATACGGACCTTCCTGAGCGGACTGCCGCTGGTGTTCCAGCGCGGGCGGGCCTCGGGTCTGCACGCGACCTACCATTTCAGCTTCACTGGCGAGGAAACGCTCGGCGTCACGGTCGTGATCAGGGACCGGACGCTCGCGGTAAGGGAGGGGCTCCATGGCCGGCCCGATTTCCGGATCACGGCCGATGGCAAGACCTGGCTCGGCTTCCTGGCGGGAGAAGTCAGCCTCTTCGGCGCACTGCTGCGCAGGAAGATCCGGTTCAAAGGCCCCCCGCGATTGCTTCTGGCATTCGGTCGATGCTTTCCCACGTGATTTTCCCTTGCCATGAACAGGGAAAAAACGTTATGAAATGCCTCGCCCGCCTTGCGGGCCATGCCGTCCGACCTTCAGGACTTTACGCCCGCGGAGGACCTCGCTGGGTCGCTTCCGCCACCAGGGCCAGGGAACCGCTATGACCTACGCCACCCTCCCGTGGAAACCGGGAATCTTCGTCCTCACCGCCATTCTCGTGATCCTTGCGCTCGCGGCCTGTTCCGACAGCCGCGGCGGCGCGGAGCAAACCCGGCCGGTCGCCACCTTCCGGGTCGCCGCAGAAACCGGTTCCGCCGGCATGAGCTTCGCCGGCGAGATCCGGGCCCGCCACGAAACCACCCTGTCTTTCCGGGTCCCCGGAAAACTGGCTTCCCGTCCGGTCGAGCTGGGCGACCGGGTCCAGAAAGGCCAGCTGCTGGCCGCCCTGGACCCCGCCGATTACGAACTGGCCGTGCAGTCAGCCAAAGCCCAGCTGGCGGCCGCCAGGGCAGAATTGGAATTCTCCCGCGAGGACCTTCAGCGATATCGTGAACTCCTGGAACAGCGGGTCGTCAGCCCTCCCGAATTCGATCGCCGCCGTACCGCCTATACCGCCGCGAAAGAGCGTGTGACCGCGCTCGAGGCTCAGGCGACCGAGGCGGCCAACCGGGTGGACTATACGGCGCTGCGCGCCGACCGGGGCGGCGTGGTGACCGCGGTCTCGGCGGAAACCGGCCAGGTGCTGGCCGCCGGCCAGCCGGTGCTCACGCTGGCCCGGCTCGACGAACCGGAGATCAGCGTCGATGTCCCCGAGCACCGCGTCGGCCTGCTCCAGCCGGGCCAGGAAGCAGCGGTCACGCTCTGGGCCGACGGACGGCGGCTCAAGGCGCGCCTCCGTGAGATCGCCGCGGCGGCGGACCCTGCGAGCCGAACCTACCGGGTACGGGCCACGCTGCTCGAAGGCCAGGAGACCGTCCGTCTCGGCATGACAGCGACCCTCTGGATCGACGCCGTCGGCACGGAACGGGCGACGATCCCCCTTTCGGCCGTGTTCAGTCCCCAGCAGCAGCCCGCTCCGCCTCGCGTCTGGCTGGTGGACGAAGCACGGCTCACCGTCAAGTCGGTGCCCGTCCGGCTGAACGAAGTCACGGGCGCGGAACGCGTTTCGGTCGAAGGCGTGGCGCCTGGCCAACTGGTGGTGAGTGCCGGCGTACAGCGCCTGACCGAGGGCCAGAAAGTACGTATCATCCCCGACCCGGCCGGCCGTCCATGAAAGGTTTCAATCTGAGCCAATGGGCGCTGGAACACCGCGCCTTCACCGGCTTCCTCATCACGCTCGTCCTGCTGGGGGGACTTTTCGCCTATTTCCGGCTGGAACAGCGGGAGGATCCAGAATTCACCTTCCGCCTGATGGTGGTGAAGACCCTGTATCCAGGGGCGACGGCGCGGGAGGTGGAAGAGCAGCTCACCGACCGCCTCGAAAAAAAGCTCCAGGAGCTGCCGGATCTCGACTACCTGCGCAGCTACTCCAAGCCGGGAGAATCGCTGATCTTCGTGGTGCCGCGGGAGGACACCTCCCCGGAAGAAGTCGCCGACATCTGGTACCAGGTCCGCAAGAAAGTCGGCGACATCCGGATGACGCTGCCGCAGGGAGTCATCGGCCCCTTCTTCAACGACGAATTCGGCGACACCTACAGCCTGATCTACGCCTTTTCCGGCGAGGACTTCGACTACGCCCGGCTCAAGGACCGGGTGGAAGCGGTCCGACAGCAGATTCTGCGGGTCAAGGACGTGGAAAAGGCCGATCTCATCGGGGCCCAGGAGGAGAAAGTCTACATCGAATTCTCCGACAAGAAGATGGCCCGCCTGGGACTGGACGCCACCGAAGTCGCCGCCGCCCTGCAGACGCAGAACGCCATGGCGCCGGCTGGAGCGGTCGACACCGGGGCTGGCGCTTTGCCAGTGCGGATCACCGGAACTTTCGACTCGGTGGAGAACGTGGCGAATCTCTCGGTGCGCATCGGCGGCCGGACCTTTAGGGTCAGCGACTTCGCCGAGGTCAGGCGCGGCTATGTCGACCCGCCGGAATTCCGGATGCGTTTCAACGGCAAGGATGTGATCGGGCTGGGCATCGCCATGAACCGGAAGGGCGATGTGCTGGCGCTGGGAAAGGCCGTGGACGCCACGCTGGGGCGCATCGAACGCGAGCTGCCGATTGGCATCACGGTGGAAAAGGTCGCCGACCAGGCCCAGGTCGTCCGCCGCTCCATCGGCGAATTCAAGCGCACATTCTTCGAAGCGCTGGCGGCGGTGCTCCTGGTCAGCTTCCTGAGCCTGGGGATTCGGGCAGGCGCAGTCGTTGCGCTCACGGTGCCCCTCGTGCTGGCCGCCACCCTGCTCGGCATGCTGGTGGCCGGCATCGCCCTGCACCGCATCTCTCTGGGAGCGCTGATCCTGGCGCTGGGTCTGCTGGTGGACGATGCCATGATCGCCATCGAAATGATGGCCCGTAAGCTCGAGGAAGGCTGGGACCGGCTGCAGGCCGCCACTTTCGCCTACCGCGCCACCGCCTTTCCGATGCTCACAGGCACCCTGATCACCATCGCCGGCTTCCTGCCGGTGGGTCTGGCCCGCTCCCAGGCGGGCGAGTACACGCAGGCGATCTTCCAGGTGGTGGGGCTCTCACTCGTATCGTCCTGGTTCGGCGCAGTGATCTTCACGCCTTACCTGGGGTTCTTGGCGCTCAGACCGAAAGGCGCCGGATCGGCTCACGAGATCTACGACACCCCGTTCTACGACCGTCTGCGTGGATGGGTGGCGGCCTGCGTCGAGCACCGCGGCAAGGTGATCCTGGCGACGGTCGCGCTGTTCGTCGTCGGCATCGCGACCTTGAGCCGGGTACCCGAGCAGTTTTTTCCGCTGTCGAACCGGCCGGAGGTCGTGATCGACCTGTGGCTGCCCGAAGGAAGCAGCTTCGCCCAGACCGAAGCCGCCGCCAAGCGCATGGAGTCGGTCCTGGCCCATGACCCGGACGTGTTGAGTTACGCGACCTACATCGGCGGCGGCAGCCCGCGTTTCTTCCTGCTCATCGTGCAACAGCTCGCCAATGCCAACCTCGCCGAATTCGTGGTGATGACGGGAGACAACGGCGCCCGCGAACGCGTCATGCGACGGATCCGCGAGGCGCTCGCCGCGGATTTTCCGGAAGTGCGGGGGCGCGCCATGCGGCTCAATGTCGGCCCGCCGATGGATTATCCCGTGGTGTTCCGGGTGTTCGGCGAAGACCCCGGCGTCGTCCGCGGCATCGCCGACCGGGTAGCGGCAGTCGTGCGTGCCAACCCGCATACGGTGGACGTGAACGACGACTGGCACGAACGGATTCCTTCGTTACGGCTGGCGCTGGACCAGGACAAGGCGCGGGCCCTGGGTGTCAGCACCGCCTCTCTCGCCCGCGCCCTGCAGGCTCATTACAGCGGGCTGACGGTAGGGCAGCTCCGCGAAAGCAACAAGCTCATCGACATCGTCTGGCGCGCCCAGACCCGATTGCGCACGGACCCCGCCGGCCTGCCCGACCTCGCCGTACCCACCGGCAGCGGCCTACCCGTACCGCTGTCCCAACTGGTGCGGTTCGAGACCGTGTTCGAGGACGGCGTGCGCTGGCGACGCAACCGTTTTCCCGCCATCTCGGTGCGCGCCGACGTGACGGACGGCATGCTGGCGCCCGACGTCGCGGCGGAAATAGAACCGGCGCTCAAGCCCATCATCGATGAACTCCCGCCCGGCTATTTCGTCGAAACCGGCGCCGCCCGGGAGGACGCGTGGACCGCACAGAAATCGATCCTGGTCTGGATTCCCTTGGTGCTCGTGACCACGCTCTTGCTGTTGATGATGCAGCTGCAGAATCTGTCCCGGACCTTTCTGGTCTTCGTCACGGCGCCCCTGGGCGTGATCGGCGCCGCCTTCGCCCTCCTCCTGTTCCGGGCGCCGTTTGGATTCGTGGCGCTGCTCGGGATCATCGCCTTGGCCGGCATGATCATGCGCAATTCGGTCATCCTAGTCGACCAGATCGAACAGGACGAAAAAGCCGGCCTCGACACCCGCCGCGCCATCGTCGAATCCACGGTCCGCCGTTTCCGGCCGATCATGCTCACGGCGGCGGCGGCGATCCTCGCCATGATCCCGCTGTCCACCAACGATTTTTTCGCCCCGCAGGCGATAGCCATCATGGGCGGGCTCACGGTCGCCACCCTGCTGACGGTATTCTTCCTGCCGGCGCTGTATGCGGCCTGGTTCAAAGTCGAACGGCGTGAGGGGGCGGCATGACAAGTTCGTCGGAAGCGGATTCGGACAGCCGGAGGCTACCCGAAGGGACTCATCCAGGAGGGCGCGCATGAGACCGTTCCGTCAGGCATTGGCCGGTACGCTGGCCGCAACTCTCCTGTGCGGCTGCACGCCGACCCGGGTCGCTCTCCCGCCGGCGCCGGCGGCCCCCGAAAACTGGGCTCAGGCGCCCCAGACGCCGGTATCGGCCCCCGCCATCCTGAAGCAGTGGTGGCGGAAATTCGATGATCCGGTTCTGGACGACCTGATCGACCGTGCGCTGGCCGCCAACCCGGACCTCCGGAGTGCCCAGGCGAGGGTCCGGGAAGCCGCGGCCACGGTCGTCGTCGCCGAATCCGCACTTTATCCCAGCCTCGATTTCTTCACTTCCGGCGGACGTGAAAAGCGGATCGACCGCATCATCGCCGTGCCGGGAAAACAGGGCTATCAGCTGATCACCCCCACCGCCGACATGGTGACCGGCGGACTCTCTGCGCGCTGGGAGCTGGACATCTTCGGCCAGCGTCACCTGGAAGCGGAAGCGGCGGCGGCACAGGCGCTGGGCGTGGAAGAAACGCTGCACGCGGCTCAGGTCGGCCTGCTGGCGCAAGTGGCCACGAATTATCTGGAACTGCGCGGCGTGCAGCGGCAGACGGCCCTGTTCGAAGACAATCTCGAGGTGCAGCGCGAGCGGCTGAAAACCTTGAGGGCCTTCTACCGCGCCGGTCTCGCCGAGGAAGCCGCCGTCGCCGGACAGGAAGCACTGTTACAAAGCGCGGAAGCGGCCCTGCCGGCACTGAACGAAACCGCCATCCGCCTGATCCAGCGCCTGAGCGTGCTGACCGGTCAGCCGCCGCAGACGCTGCAGGCCCGCCTGGCCGAACCCCGGCCGTTGCCGGCATCGACCCCCATCATCCCCAAGCTGTTGCCGTCCAGCCTGCTCGCGCAACGCCCCGACCTTCGCCAGGCCCAGGCCGAAGTCATCGCCGCGGCGGCCGGCCTGGGGGCGGCCCGTGCGGACTTGCTGCCGAAACTGGTGCTCTCGGCCAGCGGCGGCTTCGGGGCCCTGGCGGTCGGCGGGTTCCCCAGCCTGGCCGAAAGCGTCTACGCCCTCGGCGCGGGCCTCACTGCACCGATTTTCAACGCAGGACGCATCCGCGCCCAGATCGCCGCCGCCGACGCAAGGCTCGACCAGGTGGCCGCGAATTACGAAAAGACCTTTCTGCAGGCGCTGGAAGACGTGGAAAACGCCTTCCTCGCCCACCGGACGGCGAACCAGCGCTGCCTCCATCTGGCGGACGCCGAAGCCGCCGCGGAACATGCCCGGCACTCGACCGAAGCGCTGTATCGGCGGGGAGCGGCGAATTACCTTGCGGTGCTGGACTCGAAAGCTTCGAAACTGTCCGTCCTGGGCGAAGCCGTCAAAGCCCGGACCACCGCGCTGGTCGCACTGGTGTCGTTATACCGGGCGTTCGGCGGCGGCTGGCTGGAGGAACCGGTCGCCGTCGAAACGGACTGACGGGAACCCCGGCTTCACGATAGGGGTGGATCACTCCCTCGGAGCCTCCAGCAGCCTCGCCTCGCTCTTGATCACATCGCCGCGTCCCCAGACCGTCACCCCCTCCACAAACCAATGCGGATCGGTAGGGTGAGGCAGGACGACGTCGAATTCAGCGTAGAACGAGCCGTCGCCATGGAATTTCATCTGCCCGATGCCATGACCGCGGGCGTCACGCCAACGGCCGCAGAGGGTCTCTTCGCCGCTGTAGGGGTCCCGGCTGGATTCGAACTCCGCCTGGTCATAGACGGGCAGCCGCGCGAGCCGGCCCGGGGCGATACCCAACTTCTCGATTTCGTCCAGGAGCCTTGCGCAGACGGCCTCGCCGCGGCGCCGGACATCGGCATCAATCGTCGTCGTCATCGTCGTCCGAAGCGATCTTGCGACGCCGCACCGTCTTGGGATCGGCTGTGATGGGCCGGTATATCTCGATGCGGTCGCCTTCCTTCACCGGCGCGTCGAGTTTCACCAGTTTGCCGAAGATTCCGACTTTCTGTACGCTCAGATCGATCTCCGGAAACCGTTCCAGAATGCCGGAATAGCGGATGGCCTGTTCGACCGTGCTATCGTCCGGCATTTCCATCCGGAGCCACAGCTGGCGGTCGGCGTCCGCGTAGCACACGCCCACGTTCATGCCGTCCTCCTTCAAGTCTCCACCAGCGTTTCGCCCACCGCGATCGACCGGCGCTGGCGGACGGCCAACCGCTTGTCGATCAGTTTCTTCCCCGCCAGGAGGAAACCGAGCATGAGGAAGCCGCCCGGCGGCAGCGCCATCAGCAGAAAGCCGCGGTAGCCGTGAATGAGCGTCGTTTCCAGCCAGGCGAACGAGTCGCCCATCAAAAGGCGCGCACTGGCGAACAATGTGCCGGCGCCGAGCGCTTCCCGGGCCGCCCCCAGCACCACCAGAGCCAGGGTGAAACCCAGTCCCATCATCAGCCCGTCCATCGCCGCATGCGCCACGGGATGGCGCGAAGCATAGGCCTCGACCCGCCCCAGGATGGCACAGTTGGTCACGATCAGGGGGATGAACAGGCCCAGCACCTTGTGCATCTCGTGCAACCAGGCATTCATCATCATGTCCACCAACGTCACCACCATGGCGATGAGCACCACGAACACCGGGATGCGGATCTCGGAGGGGATCAATACCCGTACCCAGGAAACCAGAACGTTGCATACGACCATGACCGCCAGGGTGGCCAGCCCCATGCCGAGCCCATTGGTGGCGGTGCCGGTGACGGCCAGCAGCGGACACAGACCGATGCTCTGACTGAAGACGATGTTGTTGTCCCACAAGCCGTCGCGGGTGATTTTGCGAAAGTCCGGATTCATCGTTGACCTCCTGTTGCGGCCGACATCAGCCCGGTGCGGTGCCGCCGGAAGAACTCAAGGCCCCTGAACACCCCGCCCACCACCGCGCGCGGGGTGATGGTGGCGCCGGCGAACTGGTCGAAATCACCGCCATCCTTCTTGACCCGCCAACGCTCGTCCGGGGTGTTGTCCAGCGAACGGCCGGAGAAGGACAGGATCCAGTCCGACTTGGCGATTTCGATCTTGTCGCCCAGCCCGGGGGTTTCGGCATGGGCCACCACCCGCACCCCCAGCACCGTACCGTCGGCCTTCACCCCCATGACCAGGACGATCGGGCCGGAATAGCCGCCGGTGGCCGACAGTCTGAAGGCAACGGCGGTGACCTCGCCGTCCTTACGCGCCAGATACACCCGAGTCTCGCCCAGCCCGGTGTCGGACACTGTTTTCACGTCGTGCAGCAGATCGTTGTCGTGCAGATCGGGAGGCAGCACCTGTTCCAACGTCGCCAGCAGGTCCTCGGCCTGGCGCTGCTCGATGGCTCCCTGGGTGGCCAGGTCTCCCACCCCCAGGAGCAGACTGGCCAGCAGTCCGGCGGCGGCCAGCAGCCCGGTCTGGTAGTCCAGCCGCTGGCGCAGAGTCTCCATGTCGTCGAACCGCTGCCGCAGCCGCACCCACCGGCTGATGGCTTCCCCCCGCAGATTCCTGGGCATCATGCTGCTCACCGCCGCCCTCCCGGCAGGTCCAGCGGCCGGCCTTTGAGATCGCGTCCGTAGACGCGCGGCCGCACGTAATGGTCGATGACCGGCGTCAGCGCGTTCATCAGCAACACCGAGAACCCGGCGCCTTCCGGGTAAGCTCCCCAGGTGCGGATGACGAAGATGAACAGACCGCAACCCGCGCCGAAAATCAACTGGCCGGCCGGGCTGCTGGGGGAAGTGACGTAATCGGTGGCGATGAAGAACGCCGCCAGCATCACGGCGCCGGAAGTCAGATGGAAGACGGGGCCGGCGTAGCGCTCACCATCGATCAGGGCGAAGACCGAGGCCAAGACCGCCACCGTCGCCAACAGCGACACGGGGATGTGCCAGCCGATGATCTTTTTCTTCAGCAGCCAGAGTCCGCCCAGGGCCACCAGCAGGGAGGAGGTCTCGCCCAGGCTGCCCGCCTTCCAGCCGAGCAGCGAAGCCACTACGTTGTAATGGCCGGAAACCAGCGATTCGCTCAATCCCCGCCCCTGGGAAAGTTCGGTCTTCCAGTTGCCGATCAGCGTCGGTCCGGTCATGCCGTCCACCGCAGACGCGCCGGCGAAGGTGATGGCCAGGCCGTCGGACAGTCCCGGCGCGGACGAGGAAAACGGCAGCGAAGGCAGCGCCCAGGTGGTCATTTCCAGGGGGAACGCCACCAGAAGGGCCACACGCGCCAGCATCGCCGGATTGAACGGGTTCTGGCCGAGACCGCCGAACACCTGTTTGCCGACCACGATGGCGATCCCGGCACCCACCACGCCGATCCACCACGGTGCCCAGGGCGGCAGCGTCATGGCCACCAGCCAACCGCTCAGCAGGGCGGAGCCATCCAGTAGAACCGCCTTGACCGGTTTGCCCGCCAGGGTGAGACAAGCCGCCTCGAACACCAGAGCCGAGAGGACGGTCACCGTCCACAGGAAAAACGCGGGCCAGCCGAAGATCACCACACCGAACACGGTGGCCGGCACCAGCGCCAGAACCACCGCCGCCATTATCCCCTGGACCTGGCTGTCTGAACGGGTGAAGGGCGCGCTCGACAGCGACAGACTCATGCGGCCTCCTCCGTCTTGCGCTGCGCCTGTGCCTTGCGCTGGGCGGCCAGCGCCGCTTGCTCCCGCTTCTGGCGCTCGAACCGTGCCTGCCGTTCCTCCGCCAGGCGCTTGGTCTGCTCGGTCCGATGCTTCATCTGTTCCCGCGCCACGAGCTCGCCGCTGGCGTACTTGAAATAGTGTACGAGCGGGATTTCCGAAGGACAGACATAGGAGCAGGACCCACAACTGATGCAGTCCTTCAGGCCATAACCAATCGCGGACTCCAGTTGTCCGGCCCGGATCCGCGCCACCATCTCCAGCGGCAGGAGTCCCGCAGGACAGGCGCTCACGCAGCGCGCGCAGCGGATACAGGCCTTGGCGTCGGACGCGGCCACCTCCCGCCGCGACAGCGCCAGGATGCCGCAGGCGCCCTTGACCAGCGGCACCCTGGGATGCGGGAGAAAATCGCCCATCATGGGACCGCCCATGACGTAGCTCGCGGTATCCTCGGGACGATGGCCGCAGAACGCCAGCAGGTCGGCCAAGAGCGTCCCGATCGGTGCCTCGACGTTGCGCGGCGCGCTCACCGCCAGACCGCTGACCGTGACGATACGGCTGACCAGCGGTCGGCCGTGCCGCACCGCCTGCTGCACCGCATAGGCCGTGGCGACGTTGTGCATCAGGACGCCGATGTCGGCGGAACGCCCGCCGGCCGGCACCTCCTTGCCGGTGAAATAGCGGATGAGCTGCTTGTCCCAGCCCATCGGGTAAAGCGAAGGCACCTGCCGCACCTGTACCCTGCCGCCATGCGGCACCGCGGCGGCCGACATCGCGGCGAAGGCCTCGGGCTTGTTGTCCTCGATGCCGACGATCGCCTGGTCGCATTCCAGCCCGTGCAGCATGATGAGGATGCCGTCGACGACGTCCGCCGCCCGCTCGCGCATCAGCCGGTCGTCGCAGGTGAGATAGGGCTCGCACTCGCCCCCATTGATCAACAGTGTCTGGATCCGGGTCTTGCGCCCCAGGTTCAGTTTCACGGCGGAAGGAAAAGCCGCCCCGCCCATGCCCACCACCCCGGCCGCACCGACCCGGGCGCTGATTTCCTCGGGAGGCAGACCGAACGGATCGGCGCTCCCCCGTGTCTCTATCCAGCGATCCTCCCCATCGGGTTCGAGCAGCAGCGTCGGGGTCGGCAAGGCGGACGGATGGGCCGCGGGATACTCCAGGATGTCCGTCACCACGCCCGAGGTCGGCGCGTGCACCGGTGCCGAAATCGCGCCCTGTCCCGCCGCCAACAGTTGGCCCTTGAGCACTTTGTCACCCACCCGGACCACGGGTTCGGCGGGCTGGCCGGCATGCTGCTGCAGCGACAGATAGAGCCGCTCCGGCAGTGGAAACGCGGTTTCGATGGGACGATCGGCGGTGGACTCCTTACGCGGCTCCGGATGGACGCCGCCGCGAATCCTGCCGGCGACTCCGAACGGGAAGAAGCTGAGCGCCGCCATGATCAAGCCGCCTTCGCCGGAACCATGTCCGGACTGGGCCAGCGCCAATTACGCAGCGTCACCTTGACGGGATGGAGCCGCAGGCACTCGGTCGGGCAGACGTCCACGCACTTGCCGCAGGCAGTACAGGCATCGGCGATGACGGCATGGATCTGCTTGGGCGCGCCCACCAGGGCATCGGTCGGACAGACCTTGTAGCAGCGGGCGCAGCCGATGCAGGTGGATTCGTCCACCCGCGCCACCATCGGCACCTGATCCTCCACCTCGGACAGATCCAGGTCGACCGCCAGCTTGCTGGCCAACTGCTCGGCCAGCGCCCGCCCGCCTGGGGGACACAGGGTTACCGGTGCCTCGCCCGCCACCAGAGCCTCGGCCGCCGGGCGGCAACCGGGATACCCGCACTGGCCGCATTGCGACCCCGGCATCATGGCCTCGATTTCGTCGATCAGCGGATTTTCTTCCACTTTCAGATAACGCGCCGCGGCACCGAGCAGAAACCCGAGCACGAGCCCCATGCCGGTGAGGCTGATGATGGCGAACAGAATGTACATAGACTCTCCTTCGGGTGTCGGTTCAATGCGTGGCCAATCCTGCGAACCCCATGAACGCCAGGGAGAGGATGCCCGCGGTGATGAAGGCAATGGGCGGGCCGGTGAATGCCTCGGGCACGCTCATCAGGGCCAGCCGCTCTCGGATGCCGGCGAAGATCACCATGACCAGGGTGAACCCCAGCGCCGAACCGAAACCGAACAGCGCGCTGTGAATGAAATCGTATTCCTGCTGGATGTTCAGCAGCGCCACTCCCAGCACCGCGCAGTTGGTGGTGATCAGCGGCAGGAAGATGCCCAGCACCTGATACAGCACCGGGCTGGTCTTCTTCACCACCATCTCGGTGAACTGGACCACCGCTGCGATCACCAGGATGAACGAGAGGATGCGCAGGAAGCCGATGCCCAGCGGCATCAGGACGAAATGCTCGATGAGCCAGCTCGCCACCGCGGTCAGGGTCAGCACGAAGGTCGTCGCGAATCCCATGCCGACGGCGGAATCGAGCTTCCTGGACACCCCCATGAAAGGGCACAGTCCCAGGAACTTGACCAGCACCACGTTGTTGACCAGGGCCGTGCCGAGCAGCAGCATCAGGTAGTCGTTCACGCCTAAGGTTCCCTCGAGGGTTTTAGCCAGCTTCAGGCACAACGCATGCCAATGGCAAACCGGGGCCCTTCCCCCGTCAACCTTGGGTCATTGCAGCACCCCACGCAGCGACCGCCCGCCCCCGCCTTGTCGGGAATTGCACATGCCCCTCCGTTTCGTAGGGCTTTGTCATCTTTACGACAAACCAGGCAGGTCAGCCCATGGGATATCCGCGGGACGGAAACGCCTGGCCGCGAATTTGCTCCATCGATGGCATTGCCTCTTCAGAAGAAACTCCGGGACCCGCCCATGAAATGGAACGACACCTACGACATTGCCGCCGCCCTCGCCGACAAGCACTCGGACGTCGACCCGCGGTACGTACGCTTCACCGATCTGCTGGCATGGATCACGGCGCTCGACGGCTTCGCCGACAGCGCCGACCGATGCAACGAGAAAATTCTGGAAGCGATCCAGATGGCATGGATCGACGAGGTCAGCTAGCGGACGACGGTCCGGAACCGCCGGAAAGCGCGGCGACACCTGCCGGCATGGCTTGACGGGCGCGTGAGGGGGACCGATGATGCGGTCCGGACCACTGCCCATTGAGCCATGCGAGGTGACCCCATGACCGGACCCGGCAAACGACTCGACCCCGCGCACCAACCGCGCAGGGACAGCATGTTCGAAGAGCATGTGGAGGATCCCTACCGCGCTCGCGGCAAATGGCCGGAACCGACGGTGTGCCCCGAATGCGGTGCCGTCTTCCGGCAGGGACGCTGGCGGTGGGGAGCGGCTGTGCCGGATGCCGAACGGCACCTTTGTCCCGCGTGCCAACGGATACGCGATCGTCTGCCAGCCGGCGAGCTGACGCTGAGCGGTCCTTTCTTCGGCGCCCACCGCCCGGAAATCCTCAACCTCGTTCGGAACACCGAAGCCGCTGCCCGTGCCGAGCACCCGCTGGAGCGGATCATGACCATCGAGGAGGAGGACGACCGTACCGTCATCACCTTTACCGACAAACATCTCACCCATGGCACCGCGGAAGCACTGCGGCACGCCTACCAGGGCGAGCTGGAGTCACGCTACACCGACGAGGAGGCGCTGCTGCGCGTATCCTGGCGCCGCTGAATCGTCCCGATGCCTGAAATGATGGGTGGGCCTCCGACCATGAGCGATCCCTTCCTCCGCGGCGAGCTGGTGACCTGGAGCCAGGTGTGCCGGTTGTCCCGGCGCTTGGCCGAGAACATCCGCGCGTCCGGCTACCGGCCCGACGCCGTGGTGGCCATCGCCCGAGGCGGTTACGTACCGGCGCGGCTCCTGTGCGATGCCCTGGGCGTGTACGATCTCCAGAGTATCCGTATCGGCCACTACGAGGGGGGAGCACGCAAAAACGAAACGGCGCGCTGTCATTCGCCGCCTCCCGCGAACGTTCGCGGCCTCAAAGTGCTGCTGACCGACGATTGCAGCGACACCGGCGACACCCTCCGACTGGCCCTGGAGCAGCTTCGATGCTGCGGGCCGCTGGACATCAAGATTGCGGTACTCCATCACAAAAAGGTGTCCCCCCTCGTGCCAGACTACTACGGCCGGCGAATCGTCTCCTGGCGCTGGCTCATCTATCCCTGGGCACTCACCGAGGATCTGAGCGGTTTCATCGCTGCCATGCAACCCCGCCCTGAGACACTGGAAGAGGCCGTCCGCCAGCTGCGCGTCCGCCATGGAATCAAGCCCCCAAGATCTGCCGTGGCCTACGTGCTGGCCCTGATGAAACAGCGCGAGGCGCCTTGAAGCCAACGCGCCCCGGACTCGGGGAGACAAGCCCTATCGACGCGGACCGAAAAGGTCTATCGTTGATCATCGGGCCGAGATGAGCGAGGGGAAGGCAATGAGACTGTCGCCGCAGATCACGTTTCGAAACATGTCGCCCTCCGAGGCGATGGAACGGAACATCCTGGAGCGGATCGAGAAGCTGGATTCGTTCTACGACGGGATCATGAGCTGCCGGGTCATGGTCGAGGCATCCCACAAGCACCACCATCAGGGCAACGTCTACCACGTGCGGATCGATCTCACCGTGCCCGGCCATGAACTCGCGGTCAGCCGGGACCCGGGGCTCGATCATGCCCACGAGGACGCCTATGTCGCGATCCGGGACGCCTTCGACGCGGCGCGCAGGCAGTTGGAAGACCTGGAACGGCGCCAGCGCTCCCAGGTCAAGACGCACGAGGTACAGGTGCACGGCCGGATTTCCCGGCTGATCCCGGCGGAAGACTTCGGCATCATCGAGACGCCGGAAGGCCGGGAAATCTATTTTCACCGGCACAGCGTGGTGAATTCTGACTTCGACCGGCTGACCGTCGGCACTGCAGTGCGCTTCGCCGAAGAAACGGGCGAGGAAGGCCCCCAGGCCAGCTCGGTACGGGTCGAAGGGAAACACCACCTGATCGGATGAACACCGGTCTGCGAATCCCGACGACGCTTTTTCGAGGGGAACCACCATGAGTGATCAGCTGCTGCGAGACATCGAAACCTTGGCCCCGGAAAATCTGGACGACCTGCTGCTGGTCATCGCCAGGAACGTGGAAGAAAGCCTGAAGAAGGGCGGCGCGCGACCGGGCATCGATTATTCCATCCTGGATCTCTACCAACTCGCCCAGCCTTTCGCCCTCGAGATTTTCAAGAAGAACATCGACATCATGAACTACGCGGTCCGCTGGTGACCCACCGCGCCGCGCCACCGACGATGCGGGTGGCGCTGGCCGGGTTCGGCCGGCAGGGGCGTTTGCGCCGCGCAAACCATGTCCGGCACCGCGCGAGGAAAGGCGCGCAATGCTCGGGCCGGTCACCCGCCTGCGTGCGGTGGGTGTGGTCTTTTCGGCATGTCTTTCCGCGGCTACGCGATTTTTTTGGTTTCGAGGCGCCATTCCCGGCCGGGAAGTCCGTCGACCGGACCGATCTACCGGGTTTCGGAACGGGCATTTCCAGACCAGCTCGCACCGATGCGCCGAAGCACCCACACCGCCGGCAACGTGGCCAGACCTACGAGGGCGGCCTGGGGCTGGCGGACCAAGGCGGCGGCGGTCATGGCGAGGACCGCCAGCAGGTAGATCAGCGGCGCCCAGGGCCAGCCGATGACGGGACAGGCATCGCCTTCCTTGAGCCGGAGCCGGATCAGGCCGCAGACCGTCGCCGCAGTGCTCAACCCGAGGGTAAAACCGGTGTAGGTCAGCAAGTCCTTGAAGCCCGCGCTCCACAGCAGCAGCAAAGACAGAGCGCATTGAAGGAAGGTCGCCCGTCGGGGCGTACCATCTTCATGCAGCGACAGCCAGGGTGGCAGATGGCCGTCCCGCGCCATGCACGCACTGACGCGGGGGCCGGCCATCATCATGGCCGAGACCGAGAGGGACAAGGCGAAAGCCACCAGCAGGGTCATGAAATCCGCCCAGACGGAGCCGCCCAGGGCGAGCGCCGCGGCGCGGCCGATGTCCGCCTTGCCCGCCAGCGCCTCGGGAGCGGCAGAAAACATGAAGGCAGTATTCAGCGCCAGATAAAGCACGGTGACCAGGCCGGTGCCCAGCAGCAACGCCCGCGGCAGGTTGCGTTCGGGATCGCGCACTTCGCCGCCGAGGTAGACGGCGGCGTTCCAGCCGGAATAGCTGAACGATACCCAGATGAGCGCAGAAAAAAAAGCGCCGAAGCCTCCCCACTCGCCGCGCGCCGCGGCGCCCGTTTCAAGGGCCAGTCGCGGCCATGCCAGCACGACGAAACCCGCCATGAGCGCAAGCTTGAACACGACGGCGAAGTTCTGCACCCAGGCACCCGCTGGACCGTGTGCGCCGTGGAGCAAGGCGAACGCGGCCAGCAGCAGCGTTCCGGTGAGTTGAGGCGCGTGCCAGGGCATCCAGGGCGCCAGGTACTCACCGAAACCGTAGGCGGCGGCAGCCATGGGCGCGGAAAAACCCACCACCACGGACACCCAACCGGCCACATTGCCGGCGGCGGGATGCAGGGTACGGGACAGAAACAGATATTCTCCCCCCGATTCCGGGAAACGCTGCGCCAGCGCGCCGTAACTCAGGGCGCCGCAGGCGGCGATCGCTCCGCCGGCCAGCCAGGCCAGCAAGACCAGCCAAGGCGACCGCAACGCCTCCAGCAGGAAGCCACCGGTGGTGAAAACACCGGAACCGACCATGCTGGCCACCACCAGCAAGCTGGCGGAAGGCAGACCCAATCGACGTACTTCGTGCATCCTCAGCGCTCGATGCCGCATCACGGAGGCGTCCCCTTCAAGACCTCGCCAGTCATGGGGACGAACCGGACGGGCAGGATCGCCTGCCGTTCCAGTTTCTCGCCGCGCTTTTTCAGCAGATACAGCTCCTGGTAAGACGACGGGCCAAGGGGGGCGATCAGACGGCCACCGTCTTTGAGCTGTCCGATGAGGGGCTGTGGCACCTCGCTCACCGCACTGGTCAGGATGATCGCATCGAAAGGCGCGGCTTCCGGCCAGCCCCGGTAGCCGTCTCCGATCCGGACCCGCACATTGTCGAAGCCCAGACGCCGAAGGTCGGCCTCGGCCCTTCGTCCCAGCGGCTCGACGATCTCGATGGTGTAAACCTCGGCCACCAACTTCGAGAGCACCGCCGCCTGGTAACCCGAACCGGTGCCGATTTCCAGCACCCTGTCGGAGGGTTTGGGTTCCAGCCGCTCGGTCATGAAGGCGACGACATAGGGTTGGGAGATGGTCTGTCCGAAGCCGATGGGCAGCGCGCTGTCGCTATAGGCGTATTCCCGCAGTGGCGGAGGCACGAATTCGTGCCGAGGCACCTCCGCCATCGCCTGGAGCACCCGCGGATCGCGGACGTCGCGCCCGGCGCCCTCGAGCTGCAGCTGGACCATGCGGATGCGGGCCGCAGCGTAGTCGTCCGGCTGGGCGAGAACGCAGCCGTGGGGAACCGAGGCGAGAGCCAACAGGCCGACCGGCAGGAATGCCGCTGCGAGCAGGCGGCGGCCACACCTTCCCCCGACGGCAAGCAGTGGACGAGCGTGGATCGGTAGCATCGTCATGCGACATCACCTCGACGTTACTCGAGCCCGACACCTTGGCCGGACACGCGGATGCGGAGCCTATGCCAATCGGAGAGTACCCCCGTCGCGGCTGATTCCATCGCCCGGGCGCCGCCCGCCCCATTCATTCCCGTACCGATGTCGTGCGGGGTCAGCTCCCTCCGGGCTTCACGGCCAGCCGGGTGACGATCCGCCGGTCCCTGACATCACCGGATGTGGTCTCGCCGATCCGGATGCGGCCCGGGTCCAGCGCGCCCCGCTGCGTCAACACGCCGACCACCGCCCGGGCACGGCGGCCGGCCAAAGTCGCCAAATCCTGGGCCGACAGCGGCGCGGTTTCGACCAGATGGTCGAACAAGGCCCGATAGAACGCCGAATCCGGGCTGGGGCGCCCCATCAGTGCGGAAATGCGACCGATGCGCTCGGCCTTTCTGCCTTCCTTCCTTGCGAAGGCGGACTGAACCTCCTCCACGGCATTCGGGCCGCCCTGCTCGCCGGCCAGCTCTTCGAGTACCGACTGGGTGGCGGCACTGTCGAAGGAGACCGGCCCCGGCTCCTCCTCCGGCGACCACCGGAAACCCAGCTTTGCAGCAACGGACCGCCGTACCTGCGAGGACTTCAGCGCACGACCATCCAACTCCGGATCGACTCCGCCATGCACTTCCAGACTGAGCCGAGGACGCTGTGCCAAGGCAACCATGACCTTGTTGAGCTTCTCGCGTTCCGGCGGCCCGACGTCGGCGCTGCCGGGTTCGAACAGCACGCCCCCGATCTCCTCGCCATCGCCGCCGAACAGGCGGCCCAAGGCCCTGAACGGCGCGGTGACCGTCCGGGTAACCACGTTGACGAAAGCCTCCCAGATCACCTTGCCGTAGTCGAATCTGGGATTGCCGAGATCACCCTCGACGGGAACAGATACGTCGATCCTGCCATCGCCGTCGGTCAGCAGCGCGATCGCCAGGTCGAGCGGCAGCGAGACCGCCTTGGGGCTCTCGATCCGCTCACCCAGGGCGAATCGTTCCAGCACGATCCGGTTGTCGTTCCTCAGCCGGCCGTCGTCGATCTGGTAACGGATGTCCAGATTGAGCTTGCCCGAGGTGATCTCCCGGCCTGCGAAGGTCGCGCTGTAGGGTGAGAGGGAAGGCATATCCACGTTGCGGAACGCCACGCTGACGTCGCCGAAATGTTTCGGCGCCAGTGGACTCAACTGACCGTAGACGTCGACCGCGCCGTAGCGGTCGACCTGTCCATGGAACTGGAGCAGCGCCCGCGCCTCGGACCGGGTCGAAAGGCCCGCCGCGGTACCGAAGAAATCATGAATATGGGTGGCGAAGGGAAGAACCAGCGATCCGTCGCTGAAATCGATGTCGCCCTTCTCGACCCGAACGGCTTCCACCGTGACGAGCCACGGCTCGGGCTTTTCCGACCGGCGCCGGCCTCCGACCGGTTTCGGGGCCGCGCCGGCCGGGCGGCCGCCGGCGACAACCCTCTGGATGTTGGTGGAGCGGTTCTCGAAGATCTCGATATTCCAGCCCGGCTCGGCGACGCGCACCTGTTTGACCGCCAGCCGCCTTTCCGCCAGGCCAAAGTCGAGCGCTTCCGCGGACAGATTCTTCCACGACAGGAAACGCTTGCCGGTGGCGGTCTCTTTCAACAGCAGTCCGCCTACGCTCAAATCGCCCTTGGCCTTCAAGGCCGTGCCGGCATCCCGCCGGTAGCCGAATTCGAGCTGCGCGGACAAATCCCCGCTTTCGAGCTCGAGGCCCGAGAAGCGGGCCACCAGGGGATGCAGGGACTTGAGATCGATCCGCCCCAGCCGGACTGTCCCCTCGGCCTGGTCCAAGCTTTGGGAAATGGAACCCGAAGCCTTGAACTCCCCGCCCTGCCCGACCACGAATGCCGCGCCGAAACTCATCGGTCTCCCCTCGTCACTGGCGATCGGCCCCAAGCTCAGCTGGATATTTTCCAGGTCGTAAGCGATTGCCGGGGCGAAGGTCCGGTCGGCCAAGGCCAAACCGAAATCCTCGAGGACGAACTGCTGCACCGCATAGCGCCATGCGCCTCTCTCCGACGGTCGAGGAGGACGACTGCCGGCGGACTTGGGCGCCAGCGCCGCCGCCGGCATGATGCCGCCCGTCGTATCGCGCACGATGCGGGTGCCGCCGCCTTTCAACACGATCCGGCCGATGGCGGCTTCGCGTTTGGCCAAGTCCAGATTCGCGTCCTCGACCGAGAGCGATTCCAGTGTCGCCAGGTCATCCCCCTGTCCTGAAGCGCCGGCCGTGCTCAGCGCGATATTGTCCAGGCGGAGGGCCAGGCGGCTTATCGCCGCCTTCCAATCCTCCGTCCCAACCTCGATGGCGGCGGCAAACGCGAGATCGAGCGCGCCGATGCCGAGGTGGATCGGCGAATGCCGGCTGGCATCGGCGTAATCCACGCCGATCTTGGCCGCACCGAAAGCGCCGACCTCGATCCGCCACGGGGGCTCCGGCTGATCGTTCGACAGGGCGGAGGCGGCGGCCGTTGCCTTCGGCCTGAACAATTTCAGCCAGTCGATTTCGCCGGCTTCGTCCACGGCCGCCCGCAGGCGGCCTTCGCGGATCTCGAACTTCGGCATGCGGACCAGACGGTTTGCCGGGTCGAAATCGGCCTCCCTCGCTTCGAGGCGGCCCAGCGCCAGTATCGGTTCCGAACCTCCCTCCGGAGTCAGCTTCAGTCCCTCGATCTGCGCGCTCAGGTCACTCACGCTCAAAGCGAGTCCGGCCGGCCCTTCGGCCAGCCTGTAGTGCGCGACGCCCCCCAGTTCACCGCCCGGCTCGGCCAGAGCGAGCCTTTCCTTCACGAATGGCCAGAGGGCCGCGAGCGGGAAGTTTCCGACTCGCAATCGACCCTCCGAATAGGGCGGATTGATCGATACCCTGCCCTGCCAGTCTAGGACGGCGCGCTCACGGAATTTGGCGGTCAAGTGCTGGGTTCCCTGGACCTCGGGCAAGGTGGACAGGTCGGCGACTTCGATATCTATGGACTCGAAGGTCTCGTCGAAAGGCGCCGTCCTCGACCGGTCGGCGAACCTGACCTTGCCACCGACCATCGATAGATGTTTGAAACTGAGAGCCGGGGGCTGGCCCTCCCCCTTCTCGGCTTCCGGCGATTTGGGCAACTCGTCGCCGAGCCTTGCGAGATTCAGCCGCCCCTCCTCATCGACCACCAGGTCGGCCGACGGCTGTTCGATCAGAACTTCGGAAAACGTCCAGGTGTCTTCCAGAAGGCTGGCCGGCTCGAAATCGAGGAGAAGGCGGCCAAAACTCAGCAAGGGCTCGCCCGAAACCTCAGCCAGGACGAAGCCCCGCAGCTCGAGACTGAAGCGGAACGGATTGAAGCCGACTTCGGCGATCGAGAGCTGCCGTTTGAGATACCTGGCGGCCAGCTCCGGAGCAAACTGCTCGACCAGTTTGGGCAGTATTAGAAACCCCAGCAGCGCGTACAGTCCGGTCAGCGCCAACACCACCGCGAACGCTTTGCACCACGACCTGCGCACCCACTGAGGGAGGAACTTCATTCTCGTCTGCCTGCACTCCGTTCGTCCTCCCGGGATTTCTAACACAGTTCAGGACCGCGGCCTAGGCCGGCGGCAAGCGCCACTCACAGACAGTAAGGCGCCGTGGCCCACTGCTTCAGCACGACGGTGTCGCGGTCGGGCAGATAGGCGTAGTCCTTGGCCAGATCGCGCTGCACCGCTTCGCCCACATGCGGGGAAACCAGCCCCTTGAGCATGTAGAAGTACCAGGCGAAGGGATGGCCCGCCTGCGCATCGAAGCGGTTGAGGAGCACCGCCAGGGCCTTGCCTTTCTTGCCGTCCGGGCCTTCCAGACGCGGCACTTCGCGGGTGCGGTTGAGGACGATCTCGACGTTCATGACCTGCTCGCCATGGCGGCCGATGTGTTGGAACAGGCGCAGACTCCAGTCTTCGCAGAAAGCCTTGTGCTGGCCCGCGCTGCTGGCATTCCAGTCGTCCATGAAACGCTGGGCGGGGTGACGGTCTGCACGATGCCGCCCCAGCTCACGCATGAACAGGGCCACTTCGGTCTTGCGGCGGTAGGTGTAGCGGGCGGCCCCCACTGCGAACGGCTGGACTCCCACCGGGTCGATGGGATCGATCAACCCCTCCAGATCCTCCGGCGGATTTTCCGGGGCGACCAGGTAACGGTCCGCGGTTTCCTGGGTCCGGTCCACTTCGATCTGGACGAAATCCTCCGCCCGGGGTCCGGTCTGGGCCACCAGGTAGAGGGTCACTCCGGTGTGGTGGGTGGCCAGGAAACCGCCTTCCTCACAGTGGGCCAACAGCGTGTTGAAATTCTGCCCGCATTCGATGTAGGTGCGCTCCGCCCACTCACCGATGTCCGCCGCGACTCTCGCGCCGTTCGGCTTGACGATGCCGCCCAGGCGGTACCACTGGTGCCCCAGGCGGGCGATATGCAGCGGATAGCCCGGATAGGCCTGGCGCAGCCGGTCCAGCAGGACTGCGTCGCCGGGAGAAGCCAATGTGTCCTTACAGAGCCGGTCCAACAGGTGGCCGTCGAACCGGACCGGCGCGTCCGCATCGTGTTCGGGCGAAACTCTGACTTCAGCAACCATCGAGACCGTCTCCACAAAAGGCTTGATTCCGACCGCATTGTACTGCCGCGACAAAACCCGTCAAATTGAATGGTTATTGACGCATCCAATGACGGCCGGTGGCATCGGCTCGTAGAGAAACGGCGGAAAACCGTACCGTCAGGGGTCGGGGGAGGCGTCCCAGAGCCGCTTGAAACAGGTATCGAGACGCGACAGACGGCGGTCGACCGCTTCCAGTTGCGCATACTGCGGAAAACGGGCGGCGTTGCCCCGGCCGTACCATGCCTCCATGTCTTTTTTGAGACGCTCCCGCTCCGCCGTCGCCTGGGCGATCATATGGCGGGCCCATGCCTTGGTGGATTCCGGGCCGATCGGCGCGATCCGGTAACGCACCCCGGCATCGAAAATCCGCACGCCCCCGCCTTCACACACGGTATCCCTCAGGACTTCGGTATCGACGATCTCCACGCCGGCCAGATAGTCGATGCCGAAATGCCGCAGTTCCGGCAGCCAGGGAACGGTCGGTCCCATCAGTACCGTGGTGGCATCGCGTGCCAGGGCCGCAAGACGCGGAAAGGTCTTGTTCGGAATCGAGGTGGCGGTGAGGAACACCCAGTCCGCTTCCGGAACGAGGTACTCGCAGGCCGAATCCGGCAGGTCGTCCGGACCGGGCTGGCGCTCCAGGACCGTCAGATTCAGGGCATGCGCATGAGCGAAGCGGTCCAGTCCGGGATAACGGCCGATCACCACGACCCGTTTGCCGCGCATCTCGCCGAGGAAATGCTCGAAGACGGCAAGGTTGTTCTCCGCGCCGTCTTTGGGCGCCAGCGTCACGCCGTCCGGAAGCCTACCGAGCCGGTTGATGCCGGCATTGACGGCCGCCATGCCCACCGTGGCCCGATACGGGTCGAACTCCCGCACCCAGGCGACCAGTTCGGACAGAGTCTTGCCGCGCAGCGTACCGGCCCAGGGAAGCGTCCGGGTCTGAACGCCCGGGCTCATCGAGAGCCCCACCGCATCGGCTTCGCAAAGCGTCCAGACCAGACCGATTACGACCGTACCCACCGGCACCGGCGCACCGGCGTAATCCTGCAGCAGGTCGTAGATTTCGTAAGGATTCGTCATCCCCGAATGCGGGATGGTCAGCCGTCGCGGTTGGCCAGGGCCTGGTTCTGGACCGCGCGAATGCGTTCCGAAAGCCCCTTGGGGCTGCGCGCATAAGCTTCCCGCGCCGCATCCAGAGCCGCCTGGGCGGCGGCGGCCTCCTCCGCCGTGAGGGGCAGCCGGCCCGCCATGTGGGTGGCCGCCGGCACCGCCGCCAGGATCGCCTCCCGGTTGGGGTGCTCGCTGACGGGAACCAGACGGGTGGCTTCCTTGTGGCCGTCGAGGCATACGGCCAGTCCGATGACTTCGACCTTGCGGCCGTCCTGTGTGCTCTTGATAAAGGTACTCATCGATCTCTGCCTTGGGAATGAGCCCGATGCTTCAGTGAACGAGTGATACTTCCCTGGAGTCCAGGGATTGTCCGTCCCTTGACGGGTTGCCCAGGTAGGAGAACGCATGCGCCTTGATCAGGCAATACACGGTGTCTCCTTCCCGCAAAGCCATTGCGTGGAGCGCTTTCAGCGAGATGCCCGCCAGCAGGGTGATGCCGCAGTCGATCTGCACGACCGCGTGGCCCGGCGTGCGGATGACAGCGCATAGCCGGCCCTTGATCTGGTTCTGGATCGACGTTCCCCGCAGATACTGCTTCGACAGCGCGATGTCGCTGGAGCGTATGGACACATCGACGGAATCACCCGGCGCCAGATGCGCGGCCATCGGCAGCACCAGCTCGCTGCCGTGGTAGTAGCCGATCGTGCAGCCATTTTCGGCTTCATGGCCCAGCACGGTCACGGGAAGCACGTTTTCGATGCCCTGTAACGGGGCGCCGGCGGAAAGGATCTTGTCGGTGATGATTTCATGCGGGTCCCCGAATCCCAGTACGCGCCCGTTGACCATCAGCACCATGCGGTTGGTGAGCTGCAATACCTCGCCCAGGGAATGGCTGACGTAGATGATGGAAACGTTCAGTTCATCTCGGATCCGCGTGAGATAGGGCAGCAGGGCCGAGTTGGAGACACCCGAGACTTCGAGCTGATCGTCGAGCAGCAGCAGGCGCGGCGCCGGGATGAGCGCGTGCGCCAGTGCCACCCGCTGTCTGTCGCCGGCGGGCAAGGACTGAATGCCACTGTCGAGCAGAGGCTCCAGTTCCAGGAGATCGACCACGCCGGCGAATCCGAAGGTGCCCCTTCGAACCGAATTCCGGTGGGTATCCCGAAGCAGTTCGCCGACCGTCTGCCGGGGATGGCTGGCCGGATCGAACCGCACGAGGCCGATCCGGCGGCGGCCCGCCGGCATCCGCACGCCTCGGCGGCTGTCGAAGACCGTCTCGCCGCCCAGCCGGATCCAGCCCCGCTGCGGCATGACGACGCCGGCGATCATGCCCAGCAAGGTGCTCTTCCCGGCGCCCGGCGGTCCGAAACATGCGGTCATCGGGCTGTCGATGGCAAGCCGGGCGGACAGATCGAAATGGCCCCGGCTCAGTTTCACGTCCAGTTCAAGCATCGGGCGCTCCTCCATCATGCCGCCGTCCGCACGATGAAGCGGCCCGCCAGGAGGACGTTCACGTCGTAGGCGAACTCACGCCAGGCGGCCGCCAGATCGCGCGCCGTGGTTTCCAGATAGTCGGACGAAGGCCGGCACTCGGACGGAAAATTGGACAGTGCACAGGAACTGCCATTGAATGCAATGGCTTCATCGAGCAGGAACTTGTTGAAACCGACGAAGGGCGCCAGCAGGTCTTGCGCCAGTGCCGCGAGGCCGGTTTCGATACTTCCGGCAGGGGGATGGAAGGAAAGCCCGTCGAGTCTTGCCAAGGCTTCGCTGTAAAGCTGCTCCATGACGCCGAGCACGGCCCGCTGAGTGAGCTGCTCGGCACGCTGGCTCGCGAGATTCTGATGGACCAGACGTTTGTAGCGTTCGAGCGCGACCCCGCGCTGAGCAGCCACCCACTCGCCGAAGCCGGCAACAGCCTGCTCGTTCCACCCGCCAGCCGCTGCGAGCCGAGTCTGCTCCACGATGAGGCCCCTCTGGAGCCGGGCGGCCGCCTCCAGTGCGCCTTCGAGGTAGCCGCCGCCGTAGCTCGCGGTCTCGGAACCACCGAAATGCAGCCGCCCCCCCCATTGCGGCCGCCGCAACAGAGGGTGGCCATATTCCGGCTGGTTGTCCAGCGGCACGTGATCCCTCCGGCTGCAGGTATAGGGCTCCGCCGCCCAGTCCTGGAAGTGCAGCTCGCCATGCTCGGCCGCACTGCCGAAGACCTGTACCATCTGGCTCGAAACCAACATGGGCATGCCCGGCAACAACGCGACCCTCGCCGCCGGGGGCAGTGCCACGAAGCCGCCCAGGGCGGCCCGCATGGCGTTGGCGTCACAGGCATCGAAGATTTCGCCCAGAACAACATGCTCATGCCGGACGAAAGCATTTCCCGACTGGCCTGCCGTGCGCCAGAACGGTTTGTCGTAAGCCACCAGTGCCTTGGCCTGGTCGGCCATCCAGGTATAGGTGTCACGCAAGGCTTCGAGTACCTTGCCGTCCAGGGCCGGCTCGAAACGGATGCGCTCATCGACCAGGCGCGGCGGCAACGCCAGCACCGCCCGGCGCGCGGCGACGACGATGGTTTTCCCGCCATGGACGAAGCACAGTTCCACGTGATCGCCGCGGTCGGTCACGGCGGTCAGCTCATGACCCAGCCTCAATGCTTGGGGAGAAAGGCGCTGGCTCAACGCCGCCACCAGGCTCGCCATGCCGCCTTCGACACGCTGGGCGCCCCCGTGCAGACCGGGCCGGCTCAGTGTATCCGGCGCACTGTCGTGATCGGTGAGGTAAAGGACTTCCCCCGTATCGTGCTGGGGAAAGCTGCGCAAGCCGAGATCGGTCACCAGCTCGAACATGCGCGGCTGAATATCCGGCCAGAACCAGGCGGGCCCGAGGTCCAGCGCCATCCCGGCCTTTTCGCTATGCACCGACAGGATGCGTCCGCCCAGACGGCCGCGAGCCTCGAACAGGGCAAAGTCGCACCGCCTGGCCTCGAGGCCCTGAGCAAGCGCCAAGCCGCACAGTCCGCCGCCGACGATGGCAATTTCGAGCATGGTGGCTCCTCACATTCCGGGATCGTCTGACGATTCCCAGCAAACAGCGTTCCATCGCCTCGGCGAGTGCGCGAAGAGCTCCGAAGACCGTGGTCTGGCGGGATTCGCAGGCTCCGGTACGATCCTGCCGGAAGCATCCGTGCCGGCTGATTTCGACATTCGGGCGGCGCCTGGACGCGCCTTTGTCGGATCTGCGACAGACGCCGCTCAGCGGATACGCCGCCCGCTCATGGCGTCGAAGATGGCGGTGGGACGAACGGCGCCGCCGAGGCGGCCGGGCAGGAAATGGATCGCCCGCCGGGGAAACTGGCACCACAGCCGCACGGGAGTTCGAGCGGGCCGGTGTCCAGACAGATTGGCGCTGGTCGACACGATCGCCCCGCCGAAAACGCGGCACAACGCCGCCGCCACGGGATGAGCGGTGACGCGGACCGCCAGGGAATCATGGGCACCGCGCAGCCAGTCGGGAATGCCCGGGCGGGGCGGGATCAGCCAGGTCGTGGGACCGGGCCAGCCCGCGCGGACCTCGGCGCCGAGCGGCACGCGGGCCAGGTCGACCAGTGACTCGACGGCTTCCACATCCGCCGCGATCAGGATCAGGCCCTTGGTCTGGCTGCGGCGCTTGAGCGCCAGCAGCTTGCGGACGGCATCCTCATTGAACGGATCACATCCCAGACCGTAAACGGCCTCGGTGGGGTAGGCCACGATCCGGCCGTTGCGCAGCGCATTCGCGGCAAGCCTCAGGCGGAAGCCGGAAATCCAGCCCATGCGCGGAACCGATGCTCAGGCAGCGAAATCGGTCAACGGCTCACCCTCGTAGGGCGCCGCATAACCGCACTCCTTGCGCGGGCAGACTTTCTCGGTGCCGCGGCGCTTGGTGGTCTTCAGTGTGAGCACGGGCCACTGACAGGCGGGGCAGGCCTCGGCGATCGGCGGATTCCACACCGCATAGCTGCATTTGGGATAAGTCGAACAGGAGTAAAACAGTTTGCCGAAGCGGGACTTGCGCTTGGTCAGGGTCCCCTGTCCGCATTCGGGGCAGGGCACGCCGGTGTCGGTGGGTTTCTCCAGCGGTTCGATGTGGCGGCAGGCGGGGTAGCCGCTGCAGCCGATGAAGCGGCCATAGCGCCCGGTCTTGATGACGAGCGGCGAATGGCATTTGGGACACTGCCTTCCCTCCACGACCTCGGGCTCGGTTTGCTCCGACTCTTTGCCGGCCAGATTCCGCGTGTATTTGCATTGCGGATAGTTGGTGCAGCCGACGAACCGGCCGTTGCGCCCCAGCCGGATCGAAAGCGGGCTTCCGCATTCCGGGCATTTCTCGTCGATCGCCTCGTGCGTCACGTCGGCCCGTTTCAGGCTTTCATCCTTCTCGCCGATCAGGGCATGGAAAGGTCCCCAGAATTCCCGCATCAGCGGAATCCAGTCCTTCTCACCCCGCGACACCGCATCCAGGTCGTCTTCGAGGTTGGCGGTGAAGTTGTAGTCCACGTAGCGGTTGAAATGCTCCGTCAGGAACTTGTTCACCACCCGCCCCAGATCGGTGGGACGGAAGCGTTTGTTTTCCAGCTCGACGTAATGCCGCTGCTGCAGCGTCGAAATGATGGTCGCGTAGGTCGACGGCCGGCCGATGCCGTATTCCTCCAGCGCCTTGACCAGACTGGCCTCGGTGTAGCGGGGCGGCGGCTCGGTGAAATGCTGCGAAGGAGTCACGTCCTTCAGGTCGACTTCCTGCCCTTCCACCAGCTTGGGCAGATAGATTTCGTCGCTTTCCTCCGGCATGTCGTCCCGTCCTTCCCGGTACACCGACATGAAGCCCGGATGGATCACCGTCGAACCGGTGGCGCGGAACAGGTTGTCGACGCTGCCGCAGGCGAAGTCCACGGTGACGGTGTTCAAGGTGGCATGGACCATCTGACAGGCCACGCTGCGCTTCCAGATCAGGCTGTAGAGCTTGAACTGATCCGGCGTCAGATGTGCCTTGACCGACTCCGGCGTCCGGAACGCCGAAGTCGGACGGATCGCCTCGTGTGCTTCCTGGGCATTTTTGCTCTTGGTTTTGTAAAGCCGCGGCTGCGCGGGCAAATTGTCCTTGCCATAGCGCGACTCGATCAGCGCGCGCAATTCCTGGACGGCCTCCTGGGCGAGATTGACCGAATCGGTACGCATGTAGGTGATGAGCCCCACCGCCTCGCCGCCCAGGTCGATACCCTCATAAAGCTGCTGGGCCACGGTCATGGTCCGGCGGGTGGTGAAGCCGAGCTTCCTGGCCGCTTCCTGCTGCAGGGTCGAGGTCGTGAAAGGCGCGGCAGGATTGCGCTTGCGTTCCCTCTCCTCGACCCGGACCACCTGCAATTTGCCGCGGGCCTGGTCCAGCAGACTCTGCCGCGTGGCCTGCGCCTGCGCCTCGTTGACGATGCTGAACTGCTCCAGCTTCTCGCCGGCCAGATGGGTCAGGCGGGCCGAAAGTGCCTGGTCTTCGGTCTGGATCGCCGCCTCGATGGTCCAGTACTCCTGGACCTCGAAGCGCTCGATTTCGAGTTCGCGCTCCACGATCATCCGCAACGCCGGGCTTTGCACGCGCCCCGCAGACAATCCGCGCCGGATCTTCTTCCACAACAGCGGTGAAAGCTTGAAACCGACCAGATAATCGAGCGCCCGCCGGGCCTGCTGGGCGTGGATGAGATCGGTCGAAAGCGTTTTGGGGTTTTCGACGGCTTCGGTGATGGCGCGCTTGGTGATTTCGTGGAACACCACGCGATGGACCGGCTTGCTGTCGAGAACCTGCTGTTCCTTCAGCAATTCATAGAGATGCCAGGAAATCGCCTCGCCCTCGCGGTCGGGGTCGGTCGCGAGATACAGCGCATCGGCTTTTTCCATGGCCTTGGAAATCGCCTGCACGTGTTTCTTGTTCTTCTCGATGATTGCGTACTTCATCGAAAAGTCGTGGTCGGGGTCGACCGCGCCTTCCTTGGGAATCAAGTCCCTCACATGCCCGTAGGAGGCATAGACCTGGAAAGACTTGCCGAGATATTTTTCGATCGTCCGGGCCTTGGCCGGCGATTCGACGATGACGAGATGCTGAGCCATGAATGTATGAAACCCGCCTCAGACGGCAGCTCCCGGAACGGGTCGCGGCGTCGCGGCCGGAGCTGTCAGCCGGGCGTTAGTGGATATAGCCGGGAAAACTTTCATAAACGAGATTTTCCATCCGCGCGAACGCGACCTCCTCGCTGGGCTGGCTGAACAGCACCATCAAGACCACCCATTTCAAGTTTTCGAGCGATATGATTTCCTCGTTCAAAGCCATGAGGCGATCGATGACCACTTCCCTGCTCGCCGCGGTCAGAATGCCGTTCTGTTCCAGGAACATCAGGAAGCCGCGGCATTCCACGTCCAGCTTGGCCAGCTCTTCCGACGAAAAGATACGGAACGCCGGGAGGGAGGCCGCCCGCATCGGCTGCTGGGCACCCAGCGTCTCCAGCCAGTCGAACGCCCGATTGATCTCCCGCTGCGGGAAACCCGCCTCCAACAGTTCGGTCCGCATCTCATCGGGATCAGGCGCCTGCTCCGTATCGCGGTCCAGATAGTTTTCGAACAGATAGATCAACACATCAAACACATTTTCTTTCATTGGCCCTCTCGAGTGGGGGAGCGTCGGGACACTCCCTACTTTATACGGCAGTATCCGCCGCCCGGCGCAGCCGCCACATGGCCCTCCATCTCGAGCAGGACGAGTTTCGAGGCGATGAGGTTCGCTGTATAACCTGTTGCCGCGACTAGAGTATCCACGGACGTCGGCGCATAGGCAATATGCGCCAGAATCCGCGCGGCCTCCGCGTCCGCCGGCGGAACGACGGGCAGACGCTCCTGACGATCCACGAAGCCCGCCAGCGCGCCGAGCTCCTCAAGGATGTCCGGCACCGATTCCACCAGTTTGGCTCCTTCTCGGATCAAGGCATTGCAGCCCCGAGCCAGGGGGTCGAAAATCGAACCGGGAATGGCGAAGACCTCGCGCCCCTGTTCCATCGCCTGACGCGCGGTGATGAGCGAGCCCGATTGCAGCGCCGCCTCCACCACCAGCACGCCGAGACTGAGGCCGCTGATGATGCGGTTACGGCGCGGGAATCCCTCCCGGCTCGGCGGAGTGCCCGGGGGGGCTTCGGACACGAGGACTCCGCCGCTGCCCACGATGGCATCGGCCAGGCGCTGGTGCCGGGACGGATAAACACGGTCCGGCCCGCATCCGAACACGGCGACGGTCGCACTTCCGGCCTCCAAGGCGCCCTCATGCCCGGCAGCATCTATTCCCGCCGCCAGACCGCTGGTAACCACCAGACCGGCCCGAGACAAGGCCGCGGCGAAACGTCTCGCCGTCCGTTCCCCCATGGCCGTGGGATTGCGGCTGCCGACGATGGCGATCTGCTTGCGCCGCAGCACGGTGGCGTCGCCTCGCGTGAAAAGCAACACCGGCGGATCGGCGATCTCGCGCAGCAAAGCCGGGTATTCGCGGTCGTGCAGGGTGAGACAGCCATGTCCCGGCTGCGACAGCCAGGCGAGATCCGCCTCGACCTCCTCCCAGCGGGGGCGCATCAGACGATCCAGAGCCTCCCCGCTCAAGCGCAGCCCTCCGTAGGAATCCCGCGGCTGTGCGAACACCGCGCAGACCGAGCCGAACCGCTCCAGCAGCGACACCGCGCGGCGCGGCCCGACTCCAGGTAGCCGCACCAGGGCCAGCCAACAGCGCAGGGTCTCCTCTGTCATCGGACCGTCGTTACGGAGATTTCACGATGTCACCGATGTGCATCGCCCTCACGGCCTTCATGACCAGCGCATAACTGATGCGCTCGAAGGATCGGAAGACCACCAGCGAACCCGACCGGTCCGGCGGCGTCTCGACCACGTTCCCGAAACCGCCGGCGACGTAGTCTTTGATCGTATCGGCTTCACGGTAGATGTCGAGCACGTGCCCGACCTCCAGGCCGTCCCTGCCGCCCCGATCCAGCACGATCACCTGGTATTGCCCGATCTGGGTCACGCCATCGCGCACAGCGACGATCCGGCCGGCGACCGGCTTCGCCGGAGCATGCAGCGTGTACGAGGTCGTCAGCTCTTGCGGCTCGACGGCCAGCAGGCGGTCACCGATCACGACCTCCCGCTCGGCACGGAGCAGCAGAAGCTCCGCCGGCTCGCCGGCACTGCGCACCTGCGCGTCCCCGATATACAAGGCTTCATAGCCGAGCACCTCTTCAGTGACGCCATCGCGATAGGCGGGACCCGGCCGCACGACCGCCAAAACGCTGCCCTTGGCTTCTCTGACTCCTCGCGCATAGAGGCCGTAACCGGCGCCGCCGGAGATGTGCTCGTCCGGAAACCCGACGACGTAAGGGAGGGTGTCGGCGTCGGCGCTGTCCAAGACCCTGGGCCGGGTCAGGAAGGCTCGGATGGCGTCCTCCGGAATGACCGGGACCTCCCGCACCAGCGGAGTCACCCGGATGACGGGACTCAAGGGGACGGTCGGGGCGGTTTCGAGCTCGATCCGTGGCCCGCCGGCCCCCTGGCGGAGCACGAGCACGTCGCCCGGATAAATCTGGTCGGGGTTGCCCAAGACCGGGTTCCGGTACCACACCTCGGACCACTGTGCCGGATTCTGCAGAAAGCGGGAAGCGACGTCCCAGAGCGTGTCGTTCGCCTGCACCAGGTAGCGATCCGGATGGTCCGGATTGAGGACGATCTCGGCTGCCGGTGTCACGGCGCAGGCGAAGAGCAGCGCCAAGCCGGCTGCGACCTTGGCGGTCATGAGTATTCTCGCGGCATCGGGAGGAAACTGGAGCCGAGTTTGCCTGTCTTACCGTTCAAGATGACGTATTTCCCGCTGCATCAGGCCTTGGATTCATTCTCCCGGCGGAATTCGTTAGAATCCTCCCTGCTCGAGCAGCTATGTTTCCCGCCTGCCCGGCGGAAGAGGCCACCGTGACCATTCTATCCATTCTCGAATTTCCTGACGAACGTTTGCGCAAAAAGGCCGCACCGGTCGAAGTGTTCGACGACACCCTGCGCCGGACCGTCGACGATATGTTCGAGACCATGTATGCAGCGCCCGGCGTCGGCCTGGCAGCCACCCAGGTCAACGTGCACAAGCGCATCCTCGTCATCGACGTTTCCGAGGAGAAAGATGCGCCGCTTTGCCTGATCAACCCGGAGCTGCTCGAAAAACAGGGGAACGGCGAGATGGAGGAAGGCTGCCTGTCGGTGCCCGGGATTTTCGAAAAAGTGCCCCGAGCCGAGTCGGTCCGCGTCCGCGCCCAGGACCGCAATGGCGAATTCTTCGAAATGTCGGCGGAGGGACTGTTGGCCGTCTGTATCCAGCACGAGATGGATCACCTGGAAGGCAAGCTGTTCCTGGACCATCTTTCCACCCTGAAGCGCCAGATGGCACGCAAGAAACTCCAGAAAGAACGGCGCCTGAGGGAGATCAACAGGGCTCCGCGCACTGCGGCAGCCGTCTGACCGCCCTCCCGCGCTGGAGCGAAGAACGCTGATCCCCCGCCTGCGGCCAAAGCAGACCGCATCCGCCCAACCGTAGCAACGGCCCCATGAGAATCGTATTCGCCGGCACCCCGGAGTTCGCCGTCCCGACCCTGCGGGCCTTGATCGCGTCGGGCCACCCGCCGTGTGCCGTCTATACTCAACCCGACCGGCCCGCCGGCCGCGGCCGCAAAATCGCGCCCAGCCCGGTCAAGCGACTCGCGATCGAGCACGGCCTTCCCGTGTTCCAGCCGGCATCGCTGAAAGGGCCGGAGGAGCGGGAACGACTGGTCGCCCTGGAGCCGGATCTGATGGTGGTGGTGGCCTACGGTCTGGTCCTGCCGACGCCGGTTCTGACCGTTCCCCGGTTCGGCTGCGTCAACATCCATGCCTCCCTGCTGCCGCGCTGGCGCGGCGCGGCTCCGATCCAGCGGGCCATTCTCGCCGGCGACCGGGAAACCGGCGTCACCCTCATGCGCATCGAGCCGCGCCTGGACGCCGGCCCTATGCTGGGCAAGCGGAGCTGCTCGATCGGCGACGACGACACCACCGCCAGCTTGCATGACCGCCTCGCCGGCCTCGGGGCCGAAATGCTGATCGAACTGCTGCCCGGGCTGGCGGCCGACCGCCTGACCGGTGAGATTCAGGACGAGAGCCAGGTCACCTACGCCGAAAAGATCGAAAAGTCCGAAGCCCGCCTGGACTGGCAAAAGGATGCGACCAGCCTCAGCCGCCGGGTGCGCGCGTTCAATCCCTGGCCGGTGGCGGAAACGACCCTGGAGGGAACGGTACTGCGGATCTGGTCGGCACAGGTTCTGGACCCCGCCCCTGACGCCCCGCCCGGTTCCATCATCGCCTGCACGAAAAACCTCGATGTGGCCTGTGGACGGGGCGCCCTGCGCATCCTCGAAGTCCAACCTCCGGGGAAGCGGCGGATGAGCGCCAAAGACTTCCTCAACGCCCACGCGCTGGCCGGAAAACGGCTGGGGACATGACGGCCAAAAGCCGCACGCTGGCCGCAGCGGCGCTTCACGACGTCGTCGTTGACCGGCATTCGCTGACCTGGGCGCTGGGGAAACGGCTTCCCTCGCTGCCGGATGCCCGCGACCGGGCCTTCGTCCAATCACTGTGCTATGGCGTACTTCGCGCCTTCGAAACCCTGGATTTTCTGCTCGGCAGACTCGCGACCAAACCGATCCGCGACCCGGAAATCCGGCTGCTGGCCCTGATCGGACTCCATCAGCTGCGCAGCATGAACGTCAAACCTCATGCCGCGGTTTCGGAAACGGTCGAGGCCGCCGGTCGGAAAAGCTGGGCGAAACCCTTGCTCAACGCCATTCTGAGGAACTATCTGCGCCGCAAGGAAGAACTGGAGAGCCGGGCATTGCAGGACCCCGAGAGCCGGGACGCCCACCCCGCCTGGCTGCGCGACCGGCTTGCCGCCGACTGGCCCGAACAGTGGGAAACCCTGGTGCAGCAGAACAACCTCCCGCCGCCGATGACGCTCCGCGTCAACCCCCTCATGAACGATCGCGCCGGCTACCTCGCCCGACTCACCGAGGCCGGCATCGCGGCCCGTCCCTGCCGCCACTCGCCCTGGGGGCTGACCCTCGGATCGCCGGTCCCGGTCGACGCCTTGCCGGGGTTCGCCGAGGGACGGGTGTCGGTCCAGGATGAAGCAGCCCAGCTGGCAGCGCCGCTGGTGGGAGCCGAGCCTGGCGAACGGGTTCTGGACCTATGTGCCGCTCCCGGCGGAAAGACGCTGCACATGCTCGAACTCAGCCGGGGAGACATCGAAGCCGTCGCTGTGGACAGCGATGCCGAGCGGTGCGCGCGCATCCGCGAAAATCTGGAACGGGAAAGACTGTCCGCCGCGGTGGTCACCGGCGATGCCCGCTCGCCGGAATCGTGGTGGGACGGCCGGCCCTTCGACCGCATCCTGCTCGATGCGCCCTGTTCGGCAACCGGCGTCATCCGGCGCCACCCCGACATCAAGCTGCTGCGGCAGGCCGTCGATCTCGACACACTCAACGAACTTCAGGCAGCCATACTCACTGCCGCTTGGCCCCTGCTCAAACCGGGCGGCATCCTGGTCTACGCCACCTGTTCGGTCATTCGCGCCGAGAACGAAGCGCAGATGAGCCGCTTTCTGGAAGCCCACGACGATGCGGCCGAACTGCCGCTCCCCGCGGCCTGGGGTATCCCCTTGCGCCACGGCCGCCAGATTCTCACCGGCGAATCCGGCATGGACGGCTTCTACTATGCCCTGTTGCGCAAGACGGGATGAACAGGTTCGCCGGCTGGCTGGCCCTGTTCGGCCTTCTCGCCCCCCTGGCGGGCTGGAATGCCGAGCCGGGGTTCACCGTGCGCCGTGCCGAGCTGTTTCAGCATGAGGACCGCTCCTGGGGACTCGATGCCGACATCGACTACCATTTCAATGAAACCGCCGTCGAGGCCATGCAGAACGGCGTCCCCCTGACCCTGGTCCTGCGTCTCCGGGTGAAGCGAGCCAGACCCTGGTGGTGGGATGAGACCGTGATCTCCGAGAACCATCGGCGGACCATACGCTATCACCCCTTGGCACGCGCCTATCAGCTGACGGCGGCGGAATCCGGAGTGACCGAAAACTTCGCCACGCTGCGCGCCCTCCTCGAGGAATTGGGGCGGATCAGAAACCTGCCGGTTCGGGCTCCTCGACCGTTCGACAGCGGCGACTACCACGCTGCCCTCTCGGTGACGCTGGACATCGAGTCACTCCCCCTGCCGTTACGTCCCACCGCCTATCTCTCCCCCCAGTGGCATCTGAACAGCCCCTGGTACCGATGGTCATTCGCAAACTGAGAATCCGCCTGCCGCTCAGCCTGGTCGTGATCACGTTGTTCACGGCCATCGTCGCTTCGCTGCACCTGATGAGTTCTGCCACGCAGAGCTCGCCGCAGCTCGGCAGCATGTACTCGCTGCTGGTCCTCATCAATTCGGTCGGTTCGATCCTGTTACTGACGCTGGTCGTCGTCAATGTGTACGGACTCCTCCGCCAGCTCGCCAGACGCGCGGCCGGCTCCCATCTGACGGCCCGCATGGCGTTTCTGTTCGTCCTGCTCAGCCTGGCACCGGCATCCATCGTGTTCTATTACTCCATGCAGTTTCTCAAACAAAGCATCGACAGTTGGTTCGACGTCCGCATCGATCAGGCCATGGAGGACGCGCTGGAGCTGGGGCGGGCGGCAATCGACGAGCGGATGCGCACCATGCTGCACCAAACCGAACAGGCGGCCGCCAAATTGCAGCTCGCCCCGATCATGGAATATCCCTTGCGCCTGACCGAACTTCGGGACGAGCTGGGCGAAGGTGAGTTCACGGTGTTTTCCCGGCAAGGGCGGATCATCGCCGCCGGCGGCTCTCAGCTGGGCTTCATCCTCCCCGACCTGCCGGATACCGGGGTTCTGCTCCGGGTGAAACACGGCAAATCCTTTATCCGGCTGGAACCCAACCCGGACGGCAATCTGCAGATCCGCGCCGTCGTGGCCATCCCCTCCGACGACCCTCTGTTTCTGCAGGCCGTGTTCCCGGTACCACTGCGCATCTCCCAGCTGGCCAGCACGGTCGAAGCGGCCTATGTTCACTACAAGGAACTCGGGTTCCTCCGCAGTTCCCTCAAGCACACATTCATCCTCACGCTGTCGTTGGTGCTGCTGCTCAGCCTCCTGGCGGCCATCTGGGTCGCATTCGTGAGCATCCGCCGCATCGTCGCACCGGTGCGACGGCTGGCCCAGGGGACGCGCGCAGTCGCCGAAGGCCGCTACGGCCAGCGCCTCGTAGTGCGGGCGAAAGACGAACTCGGTTTCCTGGTCGAGTCGTTCAACACGATGACCGAAAAACTCGCCCAGGCCAGTGAGGAGGCCCGATTGTCGCGGCTCGAAGTCGAGCGCCAGCGCGCCTATCTCGAAACCGTGCTGTCCAACCTCTCCTCGGGCGTACTCAGCTTCGACAAAGAATCCCGGCTTCTCACCGCGAACCACGCAGTGGACGAGATCCTGCACGTTCCCGCCCACGACTACCTGGGTCTCCCGCTCTCCCGGCTCAAAACCGACCATCCCTATCTCACCGAAACGCTGGAGCGTATCGAGCGCTGGCTGGAAAAAGGCACCGGTAACTGGGAGGGGGAAATGTCCTTCGTCGGTCCCTCGGGTCGGCGAGAGCTCTACTGCCATGGCACCCCCCTGTTCAATGGCAACGGCGATAAACTTGGCGCCGTGGTGGTATTCGAAGACGTGACGGCATTGATCCTCGCCCAGCGCCAGGCGGCTTGGAGCGAGGTCGCCCGACGGCTGGCCCACGAAATCAAAAATCCGCTCACCCCAATCCAGCTCTCTGCCGAACGTCTGCATCACAAGCTGGCCAGCCGGCTCGACGAGCGCGACGCGGAAATCCTGGACCGTTCGACCCGCACCATCGTGCATCAGGTCGAGGCACTGAAAGCCATGGTCAATGCCTTCGCCGAATACGCGAGATCCTCGACCATCCAGCTCCGGCGAGTCGCGCTGGCCGAAATCGTGGAAGAAGTGGTGGCGTTGTACCCGCCGCAATCCGGCATGAGTTTCGAAATCGATGAAGAACCGAGCCTGCCCAGGATTTCGGGCGATCCGCTGCAGCTGCGTCAAGTCCTGCACAATCTCATCAAGAATTCGCAGGAAGCCCTGACGCCGTCCACACAAGGTAAGATGTGCTTTATTCTTCGCAAGACGGTCGATCAGGGCGAAGCCTTCGTACAACTGACCGTCCGAGACAATGGCCCCGGCATTCCGAAGGAGCAGGCGGATCGGATCTTCGAACCCTATGTCACCACCAAAACCAAGGGCACCGGTCTGGGACTTGCGATCGTCAAAAAGATCATCGAAGAACACGGCGGGACCATCCGCGTGGAAAACGGACTCCGGCAGGGCGCCGGTTTCATCATCCGGTTCCCCGCCCCAGAAACAGACCTTGGAGCCGAAGCAAATGGCGGGAACTCTGGAGGGAAATCATGAATCAAGGCTGCATATTGGTCGTCGATGACGAGCCCGACATCCGGGGACTGGTACGGGACATCCTCACCGACGAAGGCTACACGGTGGTCGCCGCCGACAACGGGGCCGCGGCCCGCCAGGCCGTCCAGGAACATCGGCCCGACCTGGTTCTGCTGGATATCTGGATGCCGGACGAGGACGGTATTTCACTGCTGCGGGAATGGCTGGAAAGCGGAGCGATCGACTGTCCCGTCATCATGATGTCCGGGCATGCCACGGTCGAAACCGCCATAGAGGCTACCCGGCTAGGCGCCCATGACGTGCTGGAAAAGCCGATCTCGATGGCGAAACTTTTGATCACCGTGGAGCGAGCACTGGAGTCGGTCCGCTTGAGGCACGAAACCGTGGGAGTGAAGCGCGCCGCCGAAACGGCGCCCATGGAACTGGTGGGCAAGAGCGCGTCGATGGAACTGCTACGGGAGCAGATCAAACGCATCGCCCAGCACGACGCACGGGTTCTTTTGGTCGGAGAGGCCGGCAGTGGCAAAGAAACCGCCGCGCGTTACCTGCATGCCCACAGCTCGCGCCGTTCCGGCCCTTTCGTGGAAGTGGCCGCCGGCACCGTTTCGCCCGCTGCATCCGCCATCGAATTCTTCGGCAGCGAAAACAATGGAAAAATCCGCAGGGGACTGCTGGAACAGGCGCACGGAGGCACGCTGTTTCTCGAGGATGTCTCCGATCTCGAACCGGAAACCCAGGTCCGCCTCCTGGGGGCGCTGGAAACCGGCGTGTTTTACCGCGTCGGCGGCACCGAACCCATCCATACCGATTTCCGGCTGGTTGCATCGACGCATGTGCCCCTGGACGATGCGGTCCGCGCCGGGCTTTTCCGCCGGGAACTGTTCTATCTGCTGAATACCGTCACGCTCAGGATTCCGCCACTTCGGGAACACAGTGAGGACGTCCCTGAATTGCTCCGGTTTTATGTGGACTATTTCGTCAGCCGGGAGAAGCTCCCCTTTCGGCGTTTCCCGGTCTCGGTGCAAAATTTTTTACGTCACTACGCCTGGCACGGCAACGTCCGGGAGTTGAAAAACCTGGTCCAGCGGCTGTTGATTCTGGGCAGCGGCGAAGAAGTCTCACTGGAGGAGGTCAAATCCATCCTCGGCGGCACGACCGACGCCCTGAAAGCGGAAGGCAAATCCGACTTTTTCGAGCTTCCGCTCAAGGAAGCCCGCGAACGTTTCGAAAAGACCTATCTCGAATACCATCTGGACAAATACGGCGGCAGCGTCGCCCGGCTGTCCCAGGCCATCGGCCTGGAGCGTACGCATCTATACCGGAAGCTCAATGCGTTGGGTATCAAGTTCAAAGACAAGCGCTGATGAAGATCATTATCCTGGGAGCCGGCCAGGTCGGCACGAGCGTTCTGGCCAGCCTTTGCAGCGAGGACAACGACATCGTCGTCGTCGACAAACAGACCAGTGTCCTGCGGGAATTGCACGACCGCTTCGACATCGGCACCGTACAGGGCAATGCGGCGCACCCGACGGTGCTAAAACGCGCAGGCGCGGATGATACCGACATGCTCATCGCCGTGACCAGCGATGACGAAACCAACATGCTGGCCTGCCAAATCTCGCACACTCTGTTCAACATTCCGAAGAAGATCGCACGGGTGCGCGCCATCGAATATCTGAGCTACCCGGAAATATTCTCGAAGGACGGCGTACCCATAGACGTTGTCATCAGCCCCGAACAGATCGTCACCCAGATGATCGAACGACTGCTGCAATATCCGGGTGCCTCCCAGGTCCTGGATTTCGCCGAAGGACAGATCCGACTGGTATCGGTCCGGGCGCTAACCGGAGGACCCTTGGTCGGCCGTGAAATTCGCGAGCTTCACCAGCACATGCCCAATGTCCACGCCAGGATCACCGCCATTTTCCGCAATGCCCGTCCCATCATCCCGAACGGGCGGCAGACGATAGAACACGGCGACGAAGTGTTCTTCATGGCCTCGTCCGAAGAAATCAGCGACGTGATGAGTGAACTGCGCGAACTCGACAAACCTTACAGGCGGCTCATGTTCGCCGGAGGCGGACATGTCGGCAAGCGGGTGGCGCAGGCATTGGAACACCGCTATCAGGTCAAGGTCATCGAGAAAAACGCCGACCGTGCCAAGAAGATCGCCGGCGACTTGACCAATACCGTGGTGTTGCTGGGAGACGCTTCCGACAAGGAACTGTTGCTGAGTGAAAACATCGAAACCACTGATATTTTCTGCGCCATTACCAACGATGACGAAGCCAACATCCTGTCGGCAATGCTAGCCAAGCGCCTGGGCGCGCGGCGCGTCATCAGCCTCGTCAACAAAGCCGCGTATGCGGACATCGTCGATCCCAACCAGATCGATCTGGTCATTTCACCCCAGCAATCCACCATAGGCGCCCTGCTCCGTCATATCCGCAAGGGCGATGTAGTCCAGGTCCATTCGCTGCGCCACGGCGCCGCCGAAGCGCTCGAAGCGGTCGCACATGGAACGCCCGGCAAATCGAAAGTGATCGGCATACCGATCGACCGCATCCCCATTCCGCCGGGCGTGGTCATGGGCGCCCTGGTCAGAGACAAAGAGGTGATCCAGGTCCATCACGACACGGTCATAGAAGAAGGGGATCATGTCATCATGTTCCTGCTCGACAAGAAGGTGATTCCGATCATCGAACAGATGTTTCAGGGAGATTCTCAGCGGGGCTGACGATGGACGCTGAGACGCCCCGGCAAAAGTGGGACCGGATCTATCGGGAATGGAAGGGCCCGTTCCCCGATGCCGCCATGGTCCTGTCCCAGAACGAGCATCTCCTGCCGGGTGGCGGTAGAGCGCTGGACCTCGCTTGCGGACTCGGAGGCAATGCGCTGTTTCTGGCCCGGCGGGGGTTCGAGGTGGACGCCATCGACCTGTCCGAGGCGGGAATCGAAGCGCTCGCCCATGCCGCACGCCTGGAAGGTCTGCCCATCCACGCCCAAGTCGGCGATGTCATGGAAGGCCAATGGTCCAACGGAAGTTACGAGGTGATCGTCGTGACCCGGTTCCTCGAACGGACACTGGTGAAGACGATCGTCGGCGCGCTCAAACCGGGCGGCTTGTTGTTCTATCAGACTTTCGTGAAGACCAAGAGCAGCGACCACGGCCCCAACAATCCGCGCTTCCTGCTGCACGACAACGAGCTCATCCGGCTCTTCGACGGATTGCTGATCCGTTATTACCGGGATGAAGCACGGACCGGCCGACCGGATGCCGGCCAACGTGACGAAGCTTTTCTTGTAGCCCAGAGACCCGAATCATGATCGAGCAAATCGACCCCGCCGCCGCCTGGCAGTTCATGCTGGAACATCCCGAGCACGTCCTCATCGACGTGCGTGACCCCATCGAGTTCACGATGATCGGGCACCCCCCTGGGGCACACAACGTTCCCTTGAAATTTGCCCCCGGTTGGCTAGTCAATCCCGACTTCCTCGAAGGGGTCCGGCAGATCGTACCCGACCTTGCGACGCCGGTCCTGCTGCTGTGCAGGAGCGGACAGCGGTCGCAAGAAGCCGCGGAGCAGTTGTCAGCGGCAGGCTACTCGAAACTGTACAATATCCGCGAAGGCTTCGAAGGTCCTCTGGACGACAGCCGCCATCGAAGCTCGAGAGGAGGTTGGCGTTATCGAGGTTTACCCTGGGAACAAAGCTGACCATCCGAGCATGCCCCTGTCCCGGAAGCGGAACGCACCGGCCGTGCCCGCCAAAGAGCAAACACCTCCGGACGGCTTTTCCATCGGGGGAGGCTGTCGCTCCCCATGAAATCGGCGAGCTGAATCACGGTCCAATTTATTCACAAGCACCTGGCTTCGCCCCGAAGCCGGGTGCTTTCTTTTTTCCCCACCCGACACCCTTTTAGGAACATGGTAGAAAAATTACGCAACATAGCGATCATCGCCCACGTCGACCACGGAAAAACCACCTTGGTAGACAAGCTGCTCCAGCAAAGCGGCACTTTCGCCGCTCACGAGCGGGTGGGCGAGCGCGTCATGGACTCCAACGACCTCGAGAAGGAGCGCGGCATCACCATTCTGGCAAAAAATACCGCGATCAAGTGGCGGGATTACCGTATCAATATCGTCGACACGCCCGGCCACGCCGATTTCGGAGGTGAGGTCGAGCGCGTGCTTTCCATGGTCGACTCGGTGTTGCTGCTGGTCGACGCCGTGGACGGCCCTATGCCACAAACCCGCTTCGTCACGCAGAAAGCCTTCGCCATGGGGCTGCATCCCATCGTGGTGATCAACAAGATCGACCGGCCCGGCGCCCGCGCGGCCTGGGTGCTCGATCAGACCTTCGATCTGTTCGACCGCCTTGGCGCCACCGAGGCCCAGCTCGATTTCCCGGTGATCTACTGCTCGGCCTTGAACGGGTATGCGGGGCTCAGCCCGGATATCTCGGAAGGCACGCTTGAGCCGCTGTTCGAGGCCATCGTGAATCATGTCTCACCGCCCGACGTGGACACCGACGGTCCCTTTCAGATGCAGGTCAGCAGCCTCGATTACAATTCGTATGTGGGTGTCATTGGCATTGGAAGAATCAGCCGAGGCACCGTCAAGAGGAATACCCCCGTCACACTGATCAAGCGTGATGGCAGGCAGAGCGCCGCACGCATTCTCCAGGTTCTGGCGTTCCACGGTCTGGAGCGCATCGAAAGGGAAGAGGCGAACGCCGGCGATATCATCGCTTTCACCGGTATCGAGGGGCTCGAGATTTCGGATACGCTTTGCGCGGTCGGGTTTGCCGAACAGCTCCCCCCGCTCACCGTGGACGAACCCACGGTGAGCATGACCTTTCAGGTGAACAATTCGCCCTTCGCGGGAAGGGAAGGCAAGTTTTTGACGTCCAGGCAGATTCGGGACAGGCTGAACCGCGAATTGATCCACAACGTCGCACTGCGGGTGGAGGATACGGCCGACCCGGACAAATTCACGGTTTCCGGCCGAGGTGAACTGCATCTTTCGATTTTGATCGAAAACATGCGGCGAGAGGGCTATGAATTGGCCGTTTCCAGACCTGAGGTCATCATTCGTGAAATCGACGGCGAACCTTGTGAGCCCTATGAATTCGTGACGATAGAAGTGGAGGAAACACATCAGGGCGCCGTCATGGAAAAGCTCGGGGAGCGCAAGGGCGACCTCCGTAACATGGTGCCGGATGGGCAAGGACGCGTGCGTCTCGAATACCTCATCCCCTCCCGCGGACTCATCGGATTTCAAACCGAATTCCTCACCACTACGTCCGGCACCGGCCTGCTGTATCACGTGTTCGATCACTACGGACCAATCAAGAGGGGCGCGATTGGGCAGAGGACCAATGGGGCGCTGATTTCCAACACAAAGGGTAAAGCGCTGGCGTTTTCCCTGTTCAACCTACAGGAACGCGGACGCCTGTTCGTCGAACACGGCGATGAAGTCTACGAGGGCATGGTCGTGGGCGTACATACGCGGGGAAACGATCTGGTGGTCAACCCCACGAAAGCGAAACAGCTCACCAACATCCGGGCAGCGGGCAGCGACGAAAACATCCTTTTGACACCCGCGATCAAATTCACTCTCGAGCAGGCGATAGAATTCATCGACGACGATGAACTCGTGGAAGTGACCCCTCAGAGCATTCGCATCCGCAAGAAGCTCCTGCAGGAACACGAGCGCAAGAAGGCTTCGCGAACCGCCGAGGGCTGACGGCGCCGCCGACGCTCGACGACAAGGCCCCGGCCTGGTGGGGGCCTTGTTGCTTGACGATCGTCGCCCCCTGAACGTCTAAATCCAGCCGATAAAAAAACCCCCGACCGTTGCCGGCCGGGGGTTTTGGCGTTGACCGCCGGCAGGGGAGTCCCGAAGGACTCCCCCAGGCGATTACATGAACGACGGGATCAGCGGTGCGTCGATCTGGACGACCTGGCGGTTGCCA